>NZ_JCALCP010000019.1:0-54366 GCF_059812405.1 Mycobacterium sp. NGS57
CCCGCGCCGAGGATCTGCCGTCATCATCTGACAACGGAGCCCCCGCCGACTGCTCAACAGCCTTCAGCGCGGCGAGCCGCCCTCATCATGCGCCGCGCCATGGTGCTCGATCGAACGCTGACTATGCGATCTCAGCCCAGAGAATCCCAGAACCGGGTGAGGACGGCGGCGCCCGCGGCCGGATCCTGCACCATCCACCAATGCCCCAGTCCCTCAAGCACTTCCGTGCGCGCCCCGGCCCGTTTGGCCGCGCGGTGCCGGCTCTCGGTTGAACCGACGTAGGTGTCCTCGGTGGCGAATATGGACATCCCCGGGCGGGCCGCCGCGTTTTCCAGCGCGCGACCGGCCTCGGCCATCGCCGGCTGGGTCGCCGATCGGTAGACCGCGAGGATGGCGCGGCCCATCTCCGGGCCGTGCGCCTGGGCAATGGCGGCCGCGACGTCGGCGGGCATGCCCATCGGCCCCACCTGCGCCACCCAGTCCTCCACCGACCCGCCCATCATGGTGTCGACGAGCTCCTCCCCGGCGTCCGGCGTCTGCCACACCTGGGCCAGGTCGTGCCAGACGTAGTCGGGGTCGAAGATCCCCAGGACGTCGCTGACCCAGCTGCGCACCAGTTCGGGACGGTGCATCACCGCATTGACGACGTGCCCGCCGCCCCAGTCGTGGCCGACGAGGTCGATCGGGCCGTCGATCTTTTCCAGCTCGGCCTCGAGCCAGTCGCGGTAGGCGAGGTAGGTGGCGGGGAAGTCGTCGGGCAGCGGTGCGCCGAACCCCGGCGGCGACAGCCGCACCACGTCGTCGCGCCCGAGGGCGTCGACCAGCGGGCCCCAGATCGCATCGCTCTCGGGATTGCCGTGCACCAGCACGATCGTCATCGCGCCCTCCTTATATACGGGGAAATGAAGGGAACTGTAGACGGCTACCGCCCCGGGCACGTGGATTCGTCCGGCGATCCCCCGGCGCCGGCGTCATGTTGTGGCCGGTGCCGGATCGCCGAACGACTCGCCGCCGCGATGCCATTGTTGGCCGAATACGACGCACTTTTGTCCGTATCCACGCGTCCGGCGCCGTGCGCAGGTACGCGAAAAACCATAAAACGATTCGTAAAGCCTCGTTTCGGCCGCAACCCCAAGTCCACAAGTATTGCTTAGAAGCCGAGCGTCGAGTGATCAAGAAATGTTCGACTTTTGAATGCAAAGTGCAAATTCAGGCCGGGGTCGACTTAACGCGTCGTCTGTTGCCGCACGACGTCATCGCCCCTGTAATAACCACTGCCGTATGACGTTTCGTCAACGGCGGCCACGCACGTTGAGAAATACGCGGCCGAGGATTTCGCCCAGATACTAGTAATTTGACCGCCTTACCAAATAGTGTTCCCTGCACGTCGCCGTCGACTATTGGGAGCAGCCATGTCGTCGTTTGTGTTCGCCACGCCGGAGGCTTTGGCCGCAGCTTCAACGAATCTGACGGGGATAAGTTCGGCTATCCAGGCGGCCAATGCGGCCGCCGCGGCGCCGACGACGCAAATTATGGTGGCGGCCGGCGACGAGGTGTCGGCCGCCATCGCCGCGTTGTTCGGCAATCACGCCCAGCAATATCAGGCACTCAGCGCGCAACTGAAGGCCTACCACGATCAATTCGCGCAGGCATTGTCCGGCGGCGCGGGAGCGTACGCATTTGCCGAGGCGGCCAATGCCTCGCCGCTGCAGACGATAGAAAACGACGTGCTGGGCGTCATCAACGCACCCAGCCGGCTGCTGACCGGGCGCCCGCTGATCGGCGACGGCACCAACGGTGCGGCGGGCACCGGGCAGGCCGGCGGGCCCGGCGGATGGCTGTCCGGCAACGGCGGCAACGGCGGCTCGGGCGCGCCCGGGCAGGCTGGCGGCAACGGCGGCAGCGCCGGGCTGTTGGGCCAGGGCGGGGCGGGCGGCGCCGGCGGCGGCGCCACGGTGTCCGGCGGGAACGGCGGCGCCGGCGGGGCCGGCGGCGCGGGCGGGCTGTTCGGCGGCAACGGCGGCGCCGGCGGGGCCGGCGGCGCGGGCGCGGCCTCCACGACGGGTGTCGGTGGCGCCGGCGGCGCCGGCGGCACCGGCGGTGCGGATCGGGCGCTGATGGGCTGGTCCGGGGGCGCGGGCGGCGCCGGCGGGGCCGGCGGGACCGGTGCGTCCAGCACCGCAACGGCCGCCGCGGGCGCGGTGGGCAGCAGCGGATTTGCCGGCGGCGCCGGCGGAGCCGGCGGCGCGGGCGGCGCCGACCCGGGGCTGCTGGGCGCGGGCGGGTTGATGGGCACCGGCGGCGCGGGTGGGGCCGGCGGCCTGGGCGGGCAAGGCGGCACGGGCGGCACCGGCGGGACCGGCACCACCGGCGTGAGCCTCGGTGCGGGCGGCGCCGGCGGGTTCGGCGGCGACGGCGGCGCCGCCGGGATCGGCGGGGCCGGCGGTTCGGCCGGGTTCATCGGCACGGCCGGGCACGCCGGCGGCGCAGGTGGCGGCGGGGCGGGCGGTCAGGGCGGACAGGGCGGCGCCGGCGCGCAAGGGGCGATCTCCGCGGGGCCGGGCCAAGCCGGCGGCCAGGGCGGCCAGGGCGGCGCCGGCGGACAGGGCGGGGCGGGCGGTGCCGGCAACGGCGGCGTCAACGGCTCCGGCGGGCAGGGCGGCCAGGGCGGCGGCGGCGGCCAGGGCGGCATCGGCTACGCCGACGACGGCACCAACCCCGCCACCGCCGGAGGCACCGGCGGCACGGGTGGCGGCGCGGGCCTGGGCGGCGCGGCCGGAACCGGTGGCGCCGGCGGCACCCAGGGCCCGTCGGGCGCCGGCGGCCGGGGCGGCACCGGTGGCACCGGCGGGGCGGGCGCCCAGGGGGCCACCGCACCCTTGTCCACCCAGACCGGCGGCCAGGGCACCCAGGGCGGCGACGGCGGTCAGGGCGGGCAGGGCGGCGCCGGCAACGGCGGGACCAACGGCAGCGGTGGCACCGGCGGTGACGGCGGCGTCGGTGGCCAGGGTGGCACCGGCTACGCCGATGCCGGCACCAACAACGCATCCGCCGGCGGTGTCGGTGGCACCGGCGGCGGGGCCGGCTTGGGTGGGTCGGTCGGCTCCGGCGGTAGCGGCGGCCACGACGGCAGTGCGGGCACCGGTGGTCAGGGCGGCCAGGGCGGCACCGGGGGCGCGGGTCTCGACGCGAGCGCGACGGCCGCCGACGGCCAAATCGGCGCCATGGGCGGGAACGGCGCCGGCGGCGGCCAGGGCGGCCAGGGCGGCGCGGGCAATGGCGGGACCAACGGCAGCGGTGGCATCGGTGGCACCGGCGGCCAGGGCGGCCAGGGGGCCCAGGGCGGCGCCTACGCCGGGGCCGCCACCCACGCCGGTTACGGCGGCGACGGTGGCAGCGGCGGCGGGGGCGGGCAGGGTGGCGCGGCCGGTTCCGGCGGCACCGGCGGCGCGGCCGGCGCCGGCGGCGCGGGCGGCCAAGGCGGGCAGGGCGGCCAAGGCGGCACGGCCCCCCAGTACGGCACGGCCGCCGGCACCGGCGGCCAGGGCGGCGCAGGCGGACAGGGCGGACAGGGTGTCACCGGGCCCGCCGGCACCGCCAGCTCCAGCGGCGGCCAGGGCGGCCAGGGCGGCGCGGGCGGTGGCGGCGGCACCGCCACGAGCAGCGGAACCAACGGCTTCGGCGGCACGGGCGGCACCGGCGGCCAGGGCGGACAGGGTGGCGGCGGCTACGCCGACGACGGGACCGACGACGCCGGCGCGGGCGGCGGCGGCGGGGCCGGTGGTCAGGGCGGCGCCGGCGGCGCGCCCGGCACCGGCGGCCAGGTCTTCAGCGGCGGCGGCAGCCGGGGCGGCCAGGGCGGCCAGGCCGGCGACGGCGGTGCGGGCGGTGCCGCCAGCGGGGCCGGTCACACGGCCGGCCAAGGGGGGTCGGGCGGCCAGGGCGGACAAGGCGGCCAGGGCGGCGACGGGCCGGCCCTGTATTACGCCGCTCAGGGCGGTGGCGGCGGCCAGGGCGGCGCCGGCGGCGCCGGCGGCGACGCCTCGGCGGGTGCCGCCAACGGCGACGGTGGGGCCGGCGGCCAGGGCGGCACCGGCGGCCAGGGCGGCACCGGCTACACCGACGACGGCACCGACGACGCGGGCAGCGGCTTCGACGGCGGCATCGGCGGCACCGGCGGGGCCGGCGGCGCGGCCGGCGCCGGCGGCACGGGCGGCGCGGCGGGCACCGCGGGCACCGGTGGCACCGGCGGCCGGGGCGGCACCGGCGGCGCCAACAACACCGCGAATGGCGTCGCCGGCTTCGGCGGCGCCGGCGGGACCGGCGGCCAGGGCGGCGCCGGCGCCGACGCTGTCACCGCCGGAGGCAACGGCTACGCGGGCGGCCAGGGCGGCCAGGGCGGCGCCGGCGGGACCGGCGGCGACTCGATTGCCGCCGGCACCAACGGACTTGGCGGCGCGGCCGGCGAGGGCGGCCAGGGCGGCCAGGGCGGCACCGGCTTCGCCGACACCGGGGCCGACGACGCCGGCTCGGGCGGCGCCGGCGGCCTCGGGGGAACGGGCGGGGTCGGCGGCGCACCCGGCGCCGGAGGCCAGGGCGGCACCGGCTATGCGGGCCAGGGCGGCCTGGGTGGCCAGGGTGGAACCGGCGGCACCGGCGGCACCACCGATATCGGCGGCCACACCGCCGGCCTCGGCGGCCAGGGCGGGCAGGGCGGCCAGGGCGGCGCCGGTGTCGACGGCTATGGCGGCGCGGCGGGCTACGGCGGCGACGGCGGCACCGGCGGCTTCGGTGGCGACGCGCTGGTCGCCACCGCCACCAACGGCAGCGGCGGGCAGGGCGGGCAGGGCGGCACCGGCGGCACCGGCGGCGTCGGCGCCCCCGACGACGGCGCCAACCCTGGGCTCCTCGGCGGGTTCGGCGGGTCCGGCGGGCAGGGCGGCACCGGCGGCCAGGGCGGCGCGACCGGGATCGGCGGCACGGGCGGGCAGACGGGCGCCGCCGGCGTCGGGGGCACCGGCGGTCACGGCGGTCAAGGTGGCGTCACCAGCTTTGCCGGGCACAGCGGCGGCTACGGCGGCACCGGCGGCCAGGGCGGCCAGGGCGGTGCCGGGTTCAGCGCCACCGCCGGCCAAACCGGCTCGGACGGCGGCCAAGGCGGCATGGGCGGTGACGGCGGCACCGGCGGTAACGCCGTCACCGGGGCCACCAGCGGCGTCGGCGGCAACGGCGGGCAGGGCGGCACCGGCGGCCAGGGCGGCGACGGCTACACCGACGACGGCAGCAACGACGCCACCTCCGGCGGAGCCGGTGGCGCCGGCGGCCAGGGCGGCCTGAGCGGCCTACCCGGCACCGGCGGCAGCGCCTCCCCCTACGCCAGCCAGAGCGGCACCGGCGGCCAGGGCGGGCAGGGCGGGCAAGGCGGTAGCGCCGCAGCCGCCGATCACACGGCCGGCGCGGGCGGTCAAGGCGGCCAGGGCGGCCAGGGCGGCACGGGTAACAGCGACGCCTCCTCCAGCTACGGCGGCTACGGCGGCAACGGCGGCGCCGGCGGGCAGGGCGGCACCGGCGGCAATACCGTCACCGGAGGAACTAACGGCGGCGGCGGGAACGGCGGCCAAGGCGGTGTCGGCGGCACCGGCGCCGACGGCTACAACGACGACGGCACCGGCGATGCCGGCTTCGGCGGCGGCGGCGGCACCGGCGGACAAGGGGGCCAGGGCGGGGCGGTCGGCACCGGCGGCGCCGGAGGGGCCGCCGGCGACGGCGGGGCCGGCGGCATCGGCGGGCGGGGCGGACTCGGCGGCAACGGCATCAACAACCAGTACAACCAACCCGCCTTCGGTGGGTTCGGCGGTGGCGGCGGACAGGGCGGCGCCGGTGGGCAGGCCTTCGCCGGTTCCACCAACGGCAGCGGCGGCCAGGGCGGGCAGGGCGGCGCCGGCGGCATGGGCGGTACCCCGCCCGACCAAACCGGCAGCAACAACGCCCTGATGGGTGGTACCGGCGGGGGCGGCGGCCAGGGCGGCGCCGGCGGTGACGTGGGCACCGGCGGCACCGGCGGACACGCGGGCGCCGGCGGCCAGGGTGGCACCGGCGGTCAGGGTGGCCAGGGCGGTACCGCGATCCTCGTCGGTGGCACGGCCGGCGACGGGGGCTTCGGCGGCTTCGGCGGTCAGGGCGGCGCCGGTGGCGCCGGCCCGGCGGGCGTCGCCGCGGGTGCGGGCGGGGCCGGCGGGCTCGGCGGCACCGGCGGCACGGGCGGCAGCGCCCTCGCCGGCGCGATTCACGGCCACGGCGGCATCGGCGGCGGCGGTGGCCAGGGTGGCCAAGGTGGCGCCGGCTTCGCCGACGACGCCAGCAACGACGCCGGCGCCGGCGGTCAAGGTGGCGACGGCGGACTGGGCGGCGCCGGCGGCGCGTCCGGCATCGGCGGCAACTCGCCGACCTTCGGGTTGATTTCGTCCGGCGGCCCGGGCGGCCAGGGCGGGCAGGGCGGCCTGGGCGGTTCGGCCGCCGCGTCGGGTGACACCGCCGGTGCGGGGGGCCAGGGCGGGCAGGGCGGGCAGGGCGGCGTCGGCGGCGCCAGCGCGGCCGGCGGCGTCGGTGGGTTCGGCGGCGACGGCGGCCAAGGCGGAGAGGGCGGCGCCGGCGGCGCCGCGCTGGTCTCCGGCGCCATCAACGGCACCGGCGGACACGGCGGGCAAGGCGGGCAAGGCGGCGAGGGCGCCGCCGGCTACACCGACGACGGCACCAACGACGCCGGGTTCGGCGGTCACGGCGGGGCGGGAGGCCAAGGCGGGCAAGGCGGCGCGAGCGGGACCGGTGGAACCGGCGGCGTCGCGGGCGTCGGCGGCGACGGCGGCACCGGCGGTGCCGCCGGTGCGGGCGGCGGCGCCACCGTCGGCGGCGATCACGCCAGGAGCGGCGGAGGGGGCGGCCAGGGCGGCGCCGGGGGCATGGGCGGCACCGGCCCGGCCGGCGGTATCAGCGCCGACGGCGGCCACGGCGGCCAGGGCGGCGCCGGCGGCGCGGGCGGAACCGCCGTCTCCGGCGCCACCAACGGCAGCGGTGGCGCGGGCGGGCAGGGCGGCGTCGGCGGCCAGGGTGGCACCGGCTACACCGACGACGGCACCAACGACGCCGGTAATGGCGGCACCGGCGGCGACGGCGGCCAGGGCGGCACCGGCGGTGTCGCGGGAACGGGCGGCAGCGGCGGCAACGTGGGCGCCGCGGGAGTCGGCGGCCAGGGCGGCCAGGGCGGCACCGGCGGCGGCACCACCACCGGCGGTGACAATGTCGGCATGGCCGGTCAGGGTGGTGCCGGCGGCCAGGGCGGCACCGGCGCCAGCGGCGTGGCCGCCGGCATCTCCGGCGGCACCGGCGCCCAGGGCGGCCAGGGCGGCACCGGCGGCACCGGGGGTTCCAACACCGCGGGCCAGGCCGGCACCGGCGGCCAGGGTGGCCAGGGCGGCCAGGGCGGCACGGGCGGCGACGGCGCCGTCAGCGGCGGCTCGGGCGGCACCGGCGGTACGGGTGGCACGGGCGGTACCGGGGGCGTCGGCTCCAGCGCCGGCTCCGGCACCGCGGGCCAGGGCGGTGTAACGGGCACGTCCGGCAGCGGCCCGTCCGGCGCCACGGGTGGCGTCGGCGGCGACGGCGGCGGTGGCGGCGGCGGCGGGGCCGGCTCGCCCTAGTTAGCTGCTCGGCCCCAGCGCGTAGGCGCCGGTCTCCGGGTGGTGATACCAGCCGCTCGCGGCGTGCGTGCCGCCGTCGACGTGGATCGTCTGCCCGGTGATGTAGCTGGACATGTCGGAGGCGAGAAACACTGCCGCGCCGGCCATTTCGTCGACGTGTCCCGCGCGTCCCATCGGGACGGTGCAGCCGATGCGCTCCTCGGCGCCCGGCGGCGCCATCCGCCGAATGCCTTCGGTCATGGTGATGTCGGGCGCCAGGGCGTTGACCCGGATGCCGTGTGGCGCAAGCTCGAGCGCCGCGGTCTTGGTGTAGTTGATGACGCCGGCCTTGGCCGCCGCGTAGGTCGCGTACCCGGGCGCGGCGCGCACGCCCTCGATCGAGGTGACGCTGATGACGCTGCCCGGCAGCTCTTGTTCGACAAGGATTCGGGCCACCCGCTGCGTGCACAGGTACACGTGGCGCAGGTTCGACTTATACAGTGCGTCCCAACCGTTTTCGGTGGTGTCGAGAATTCCCGACCAGAACACCCCGCCGGCGTTGTTGACAAGGATCGTCACCGTGCCGAGTTCGGCGGACGTCTGCGCCAGCGCGGCGTCCACCGCGGCGGCATCGCGCACGTCCGCCGGGATGCCCAGCGCGCCGATCTCGGAAGCGGCCGACGCGCACGAGTCGGGGTCGCGCTCCCAGATCGCGACCCTCGCGCCGAAGGCCTTCAGCCCGGCCGCGATCCCGCGCCCGATGCCCGCGCCGCCGCCGGTGACCACCGCGACGCGGTCGGTCAGCAGAACGCTTGAGGGGTCCAGTGTCATGGCGCTCAATATAGGGCCCGCGCGCCGGAATTCATCGCTCGCGCAACAGGAACAGGCCGTAGGCGGCGATCGACTGGGCGTCGACGAGGATCCCGGTGCGCATCATCTCCTCGACCTCGTCGCGCGCGAACCACGCGCTGCGCATGTCCTGCTCCTCGTGCTCGCGGTCCGTCTCGCCCTCGACGATGCCGGTGGCCAGGAACGCCCAGCCGCGCTGGCTGCTCATCCCGGCGGCCACGTCGAGCAGGCCGAGCGCCTCGAACGTCGTGGCGCGCAACCCCGTTTCCTCGCGCAACTCGCGCTCGGCCAGCTGCTGCGGCTCGGCCTCGGCCAAATCTGGCGCGCTGCCCTGCGGGAACTCCCAGCGCCGCGCGCCGAGGGGATACCGGTACTGCTCGACCAACCGGAAGCGGTGCCCGTCGTACGGGATCACCAGCGCGTAGGTCGGCTTGTCGACCACGGCGTAAATGCCCGGGCTGCCGTCCGGGCGGCGGATGTCGTCCTCGCGCACCACCAGCCACCGGTTTCGGTAGACCTCGCGGGACGCCACGCATTCGATGAAAGGCACGCAGCCAGTATCGCGGGCCAGCACCGCGAGCAGGAGTAGCGTCCCAAGCCATGCCATCCCACGAAGCGATCGCCAATACGGTCAACCGCTATCTCACGCTCGTCGCCGACGGCAAGGCCGACGACATCGTCACGCTGTACGCCGAGGACGCCACCGTCGAGGACCCGATCGGATCCGAGCTGCGGCGCGGCCACGACGCGATCCACGAGTTCTACGCGGCGTTCCAGGACGCCAAGAAGGAGACCGAGCTCGCCGAGTTGCGGGTCGGAACCGGCGAGGCGGCGTTCTTCTGGCACCTGACGCTGGACGCCGACGACACCCGCACCCGGATCTCGCCCATCTCGACGATGACGTTCGACGAGGAAGCCAGGATCACGTCGATGCGGGCGTTCTGGTCGCCTTCCGACGTCCGGGTGCTGTAGTCGGGTGCGACGCCAGATCATCGTCAGCGGTGACGACGCCCTGGCGACGACGATCGCCGAGGAGCTGAAGAACGCCGGCGCCAGCATCGTCGAGCTCGAGCCGCACGAGCTGGCCCACGCCGACCTCACCCGCGCGGGCGCCGTCGTCTGCGCCGGGGACGACGACGCGGCCAACCTCGAAATCGCCTTGCTGGCAAGGAAAGCCAGCCCCGACGTGCGGGTGGTGGCGCGGCTGGCCAACGACGTGCTGCGCGAGGCGGTGGCCGACGACAACGGGCCCGGCGCGATCCTGGACGTCGCCGATCTCGCGGCGCCCTCGGTCGTCGAGGCGTGCCTGGCCCACCACACGCACCCGTTCGAGGCGGCCGGCATCAAGTTCGTCGTCTCCGACGCCGAGGCACCCCGCGACGGAACGCTCCGCGAGATCTACGGCGACCTGGTGCCGGTCGCGGTGACCCACGGCGAGCACTCCCCCGCCCCGGGCGCGGTCGTGGCGTGCCCGGGGCGCGACCTGCCGGTGCACGCCGGGGACTGCACGTCGATGATCGGCACCGAGGACGAACTGGGCGCCCGCGGCATCGAGGTTCCCCGTCCGACCGCGACGCGCTCGCACCACTCCTGGCCACGGCGCATCCTCGACGCCGCGCGCGCCTTCCGCGACGACGTCAACCCGATGTTGTTCCCCTCGTTGATGATCGGGCTGACCCTGATCCTCGGGTCGACGGTCGTGGTGCGCCTGTCGTATCGCCCCCGGCTGTCGTGGATCGACGCGCTGTACTTCACCTGCGAGACGATCACGACGGTGGGCTACGGCGAGTTCGGCTTCGCCCAACAAGCCCCCTGGCTCCGATTGTTCGGCGTCGCAATGATGTTCACCGGGATCACGATCACCGCGCTGCTGGTCGCGTTCCTCGCCGACCTGCTGCTGTCACGCCGCTTCGTGCACTCGGCGGGGCTGCGCCGCGCGCGCCACCTGCGCGACCACGTCGTGGTCGTCGGGCTGGGCTCGTTCGGCATCCGCGTCGTCGGCGACCTGACCGCCGCCGGCTACGACGTCGCCGTCGTCGAGCGCGACGAGAACAACCGCTTCCTGTCGACGGCGGCCGACCTCGAGGTGCCGGTGATCTTCGGCGACGCCACGCTGCGCAAGACCCTGGAGGCCGCCCGCGTCGACCGCGCCCGCGCGGTGGCGGTGCTGACCCAGGACGACATGGTCAACATCGAAACCGGGATCGTGCTGCGCGAGATGCTGGGCCCGCGGGTGATGCCCGAGGTCGTGCGGCCCGACGTGCCGATCGTGCTGCGCATCTTCGACCGCGCGCTCGGCGCCGCAGTGGCGCAGCGGTTCGGTTTCGAAAACGTCCGCTCCACAGTGGAATTGGCCGCGCCGTGGTTCATCGGGGCCGCGATGGGCCTGCAGGTGCTGGGGACGTTCTGGGTGGGGCAGCGCTCGTTCATGGTCGGCGGGATGCACGTCGCGGCCGGCAGCGAGCTCGACGGGCTGCGGATGTTCGAGCTGTCCACGCAGACCCGCGTCATCGCGATCACCCGCCGGGACGCGGCCGACCAGCTGCACCCGCGGCGCGACGCCCGGCTGCGCGCGGGCGACACCGTCTACCTCGTCGGGCCGTACCGGGAGCTGCTGGCGACGCTGCGCAAGGGGCAGCCGCCGGTCTAGATGTTCGTTGCGACGTCGGCGGCGCGGCGCACCTGGTCGAGGTCCGAGCTCGTCGTGATGAGCTGCACCTCGTCGGTGCCGATTGCCTCGAACTTGCGCAGCACCGCCAGCAGCTCGTCCTCGCTGCCGGCGAAGCCGGTCGCGGGCGCCATCGCGTCGACGTACTCGGCCGGGATCCAGTTCATGTAGCGGCGCAGGTGGCGGTGCATCTGGGCGCGGGCCTGGTCCCCGAGGGCGAACCAGAACGACGTCGCCAGGTGCGGCGCGGGCCGGTTGGCCTCCGCCCACGCCTGACGCGCCACGTCGAACAGCTCGCCCTGCTTGGCGACGTCGAGGTCCAGGGTGGTGCCGGCCAGCCCGTCGGCCCAGGCCGCCGCGCTGCGGATGGTCTTGGGCCCGATGCTGCCGACCAGCAGCGGCGGCCCACCGGGCTGCACCGGCGGCGGCCCGACCGGCAGCACCGACTCGGTGAGCTTTTCCCCGGCCCACACCCGCTTCATGACCGCCACGCGCTCGGCCATGCCGCGGATCGTCTGGGTCGCGAGGTCGGCGCCGACGGCGTGATAGTCCTCGTGGCGGCCGCCGACGCCGACACCGACGCCGAGGCGCCCACCGCAGAGCAGGTCGCCGGTGGCCAGGGCCTTCGCCAGCATGACGGGGTGGTGCAGCTGCGGCACGATCACCGTCGTCACCAGCCGCACCCGCTTGGTCCACGCGGCCAGCGCGCCGAGCAGCGTCAGGTTGTCAGGGTTGTCGAACGTGATGCGCTCGCCCCAGCACAGCGACGAGAACGGGCCCTCGTCGATGGCGCGCGCCCACGTCTCCAGCACCGTCGCGTCCAGGTCGGGCTCCATCACCGGCATCGTCATCGCTATTCGCACAGAGGGGATTCTGGCACCATGGGGTGGATGGGTTTCACCAGCACTTCGATCGCGCACGTCCGGTTGACCGTCACCGACATCGAGCGATCCCGGCGGTTTTACGAGAGCGTCTTCGGTTGGCCGGTGCTGCTGGAGGTCCCCGAGAACGCCAGTGAGGCCGTGCGCAACCAGTACGGCTTTTTGTTCGGCGGCGTCATCTACGACCTCGGCGGCACGCTGCTGGGGCTGCGGCCGGTCGCCACCGACCGCTTCGACGAGGACCGCGTCGGCCTCGACCACATCGCCTTCCGGCTGTCCACCAAGGCCGAATTAGACGCCGCCACAGCCCATCTCGACGAGATCGGCGTCGAGCACGAACCCGTCAAAGACATCGGGCCGTCGTACATCCTGGAGTTCCGCGACCCGGACAACATCGCGTTGGAGCTGACGGCGCCGAAGTAGGGGCTCTTGTTTGGCCGCCGCCAAGGCTCGAGCGTCCGCAAAATGCCGGGCCGCGCGGCGTGTCACCGTACAAACACGGGCGCTCGCGGGGAGGGGTGCGGGGGCGTAGACAGTAACCATGGCGATCGCTTTCAACCACACCATTGTCGCCGCGCGCGACAAGCGCGAGTCCGCGGAATTCCTCGCTGAACTGTTCGGGCTGGCCGAGCCGACGGCGGCCGGGCGCTTCATGGCCGTCACGCTCGAGCACGGCGCCACCCTCGACTACGCCGACGCGCCCGAGGGCCAGGAGATCCGGCGCCAGCACTACGCATTTCTGGTTTCCGAGGACGACTTCGACGCCATTTACGGCAAGATCACCGCGCGCGGCCTGCCGCACTGGGCGGACCCCCGTCAACAGCGGCCGGGCGAGATCAACCGCCGGGACGGCGGACGCGGCGTGTACTTCCTGGACCCGTCCGGGCACGCCATGGAGATCCTGACGCGGCCGTACGACTCCGGCGGCTAATTCGTCCTCGGCGGCACGCTGCTGGGGCTGCGGCCGGTCGCCTCCGACGGCCTCGACGAGGACCGCGTCGGCCTCGACCACGTCGCGTTCCGGCTGTCCACCAAGGCCGAATTAGACGCCGCCACAGCCCATTCGACATGATTCGGCGGCGAGCCGCGCGAGCGTCCGCAAAATGCCGGTCCGCACGGCGTGTCACCGTACAAACACGGGCGCTCGCGGGGAGGGGTGCGGGCGCTCGCGGGGAGGGGTGCGGGCGCTCGCTAGTTCCCGCCGCGCGGTGAGCCGTGCCGCACATGCTCCTGGTCGCGATAGTCGTCGGCGAACTGCGCGACGTGCTTGGGCAGATCACCGGCCGCGACGTCGGCCACGCTGGTTTCCTCCAGGACCGAGCGCATGCTGGCCCGCAGCGCCCGCCACACGTCGGCCAGCGGCGCGGTGGGCCCGGAATACGGCAAATCACCGAGCCCGATGTCGCGGACGCTGGCCAGCGGGCCGTCGATGCAGCGCAGGACGTCGGCGATGCTGATCTCGTTTGCCGGCCGGGCCAGTTCGTAGCCGCCCTCGCGGCCGCGATGGCTGCGCACCAGGCGATCGGTGCGCAGGTTGGTGAGGATGTCGACGAGAAATTGCGGCGGTATGCCCTGCGCCTGGGCCAGTTCGTCGGTGGTCACCAGCGTGCCGCTGGCGGCCGTGGCCAGCTGGACCATCGCCCGCACCGCGTACTCCGCTTTGGCCGACATCCGCATGTGAGGATTGTGCCACCCATCACGCGGGGTGCTTACGGGCGCAACTGCAGCAGGTCGATGACCAGCTGCGCCTGCTCGTCGACGCCGCGGTCCGGCGTGAGGCGCAGATCGGGGTTCTCCGGCTGCTGATACGGGCTGTCGATGCCGGTGAAGTTCGCGATCTCGCCGGCACGCGCTTTGGCATACAGCCCCTTGGGGTCGCGCTTCTCGCAGTCGCCAAATGGCGTGTCGCAGAACACCTCGAAGAACTCGAAACCGGCCTCGGTGTGCACCTTGCGGGCCATTTCACGATGCTCGGCCAGCGGGCTGATGGCCGGCACCAGCACGGTCTGGCCGCAATCGGCCAGCAACACCGCCACATGCGCCAGCCGCCGCAGGTTCTCCGCGCGGTCGGCCATGGAAAAGCCCAGGTCGGCGTTCAGCCCGTGGCGCAGGTTGTCGCCGTCGAGAACGTAAGCGGAAACACCACTTTCGAGCAGCATCCGCTCGACCAGCACGGCCACCGTCGACTTCCCGGACCCCGACAGGCCGGTGAACCAGATCGTCCTGCCCCGCGGCCGCGCCTCGGCGCCGACGAGCGACTTGTGCCGCACGGTGTTGGGGCTGGACGTCTGCACCGAGACGTCGCGCAACACCATGCCCGCCGCCACCGTGCCGTTGGTGTTGGGGTCGATGAGGATGAACGAACCGGTGCTGGAGTTGCGGGTGTACTCGTCGAGCAGCAACGGAACCTGGGTGCGCAGCGAGATGCGGCCAAGCTCGTTGAGCTGCAACGCCGTTGCGGCCTTGTCGCGGTGCAGGGTGTTGACGTCGAGCCGGTACTCCAGCGCGGTCACCCGCGCGCGCGTGGTGCGGGTGGTGTGCTTGATGACGTAGTCGCGGCCGGGCTCCAGTGCCGACTGGTCGGCCATCCAGCACACGGTCGCATCGAAATCCTGCGTGACCCGGGGCTGGTTGTGGGTGCGAGCGATCATGTCGCCGCGCGAGATGTCGATGTCGTCGGCGATGCTCACCGAGACGGCCATCGGCGGAAACGCCTCGTCCACAGGGCCATTGGTGCCCTCGATCGCGGTGATCCGGGTGGTCTTGCCCAGCGGCAGCACCACCACCTCGTCGCCGGGGCGCATCACGCCGCTGGCGACGGTGCCGGCGTAGCTGCGGTGGTCGCGGTGCTCGTGGGTCTGCGGCCGGATGACGTATTGGACCGGGAACCGCACGTCGACCAGGTTGCGGTCACCGGCGATGTAGACCTCCTCGAGGTGCGACAGCAACGCGGGCCCCTCGTACCACGGCGCGCTGTCCGACTTGGTCACCACGTTGTCGCCGTTGAGCGCGGAGATCGGGATGGTGGCGACGTCCTGCACGTCCAGCCGCGCCGCGAAGGCGTGGAACTCGTCGCGGATCGCCTCGAATTTCGTTTTGTCCCAGTCGATCAGGTCCATCTTGTTGACCGCCAGCACGATGTGCTGGATGCCCAGCAGCGACGCCAGGAAGGCGTGCCGGCGCGACTGCTCGAGCAGGCCGTGGCGGGCGTCGACGAGCACGATCACCAGCTGCGCGGTCGACGCGCCGGTCACCATGTTGCGGGTGTACTGGATGTGGCCCGGGGTGTCGGCGATGATGAATTTCCGCTTGGGCGTGGCGAAATAACGGTAGGCGACGTCGATGGTGATGCCCTGCTCGCGCTCGGCGCGCAGGCCGTCGGTCACCAGCGCCAGGTCGGTGTAGCCGTGGCCGCGCTCCTTGGACGTCTTTTCCACCGACGCCCACTGGTCCTCCATCACGGCCTTGGAGTCGTACAGCAGCCGCCCGATCAGGGTGGACTTGCCGTCGTCGACGGAGCCGGCGGTCGCGAGCCTGAGTAGCGTCGTCATCAGAAGTAGCCCTGTCGTTTGCGGTCTTCCATTCCGGCCTCGGAGATGCGGTCGTCGGCCCGGGTGGCCCCGCGCTCGGTCAACCGTGACACCGCCGTCTCGGCGATGACCTCCGACACCGTGGAGGCCTCGGATTCCACGCAACCCGTGCAGGTGACGTCGCCGACGGTGCGGAACCGCACCGTCGCCTCGAACACCGGCTCGTCGGCGCGCGGCTGCAGGTGCCGGTCGACGGCCAGCAGCATGCCGTCGCGGCTGAACACCTTGCGCCGGTGGGCGAAATAGATCGACGGCAGCTTGATCTTCTCGGCGCCGATGTAGGACCAGATGTCGAACTCGGTCCAGTTCGACAGCGGAAAGACCCGGATGTGCTCGCCCTTGTGGTGGCGACCGTTGTAGAGGTTCCACAGCTCGGGCCGCTGCGCCTTGGGGTCCCACTGCCCGAACTCGTCGCGGAAGCTGAACACCCGCTCCTTGGCGCGCGCCTTCTCCTCGTCGCGGCGCGCCCCGCCGAACGCGGCGTCGAAATTGTTCTCCCGGATGGCCCGCAGCAGGGTCACGGTCTGGATCGGGTTGCGCGACGGGATCGTCTCGACCACCCGGCCCGCGTCGATGTCCTCCTGCACCGAGGCGACCACGAGCCGCACCCCGTGCTCGGCGACCAGCTCGTCGCGGGTGGCGATCACCTCGTCGAAGTTGTGGCCGGTGTCGACGTGCATCACCGGGAACGGCAGCCGCCCGGGCCGGAACGCCTTGAGCGCCAGATGCAGCATCACGATGGAGTCCTTGCCGCCGGAGAACAGCAGCACCGGCCGCTCGAATTCCGCGGCCACCTCCCGGATGATGTGGATCGCCTCGGCCTCCAGCGAGCGCAGATGGCTCAGCTCGTATTGGCCGGCGGCGGGGCCCGCCGTGACTGTCATTGGCTACCTCGTAGATCTCTGGTAATCTTGGCCGAATTGACCATCTTTATGGTCATTGCCATCTATGGAACCAGCCGTCGCCGCCGGTGTCAATGCGTGGAGCGGTCTTGGTCGGCGCCCGGCCGGTGCGAAAGCATGGACGCATGACAACCGAAACGCCGAGCGGCCGCGACGTGATCGCGCAATTCATCCCGCAATCGCCTTTTGTCGTCAAGCTGGGCATCGTCGCGGAGGAACTCGGCGACGACGAGGTCAGGCTGCGGCTGCCGTGGGACCCGTCCAACGTCACGCTCGGCGACATGGTGCACGGCGGTGCCATCGCGACGCTGGCCGATCTGACCGTCATGGCCGCGGCGTGGTGCGGTGTCGACGCTCCCCCGCAGCTGCGGGGGGTGACGGTGTCGATGGCGCTGGACTTCATGGCGCCGGCGCGGGCCACCGACGTGATCGGGGTGGGCCGGGTGCTGCGGCGCGGCCGGTCGCTGGTCAACTGCGAAGCCGAGATCGTCGACCCGGCGGGCACGTTGGTCGCCAAGGCGCTGGCGACGTACAAGGTGGGCTGAACGGTTAGACGGTGACCTCGTCGAGCCTGCCGGTGGCGACGTCGAAGACGAATCCGCGCGCCGTGGAGTGCAGCGTCACGAACGGGCTGTTCTCGATGCGGCGCAGCGACTGGCGGACGTCCTCGGCGACGTCGGGGAACGCCTCGGCGGCCCACCCGGGCTTGAGGCCGGTCTCGTCCTGGATGGCGCGCTTGAAGTCGTCGTCGGTGAATGTGAGCATCCCGCAGTCGGTGTGGTGGATGAGGATGATCTCGCGGGTCCCCAGCAGCCGCTGGCTGATGGCCAGCGACCGGACGACGTCGTCGGTGACGACGCCGCCCGCGTTGCGGATGACGTGCGCCTCCCCCTCGTTGAGGCCGAGCAGGCGGTAGACGTCCAGCCGGGCGTCCATGCACGCCACGACGGCGACGTGCTTGCCCGGCGGCATCGGCAGCGGGCCCTCGAACGCACTCGCGTATTCGGCGTTGTTGGCCAGGTATTCGTCGGTAACGGTCACTCGCGCCTCCTCGGGGTGTCGCGGTGGATCTTAGTTGCCGGCCAGGCGCGGTTCACGGGTAAAAATCACGGGGCACCGATGTCCCATCAGTCACTTGAGTCACCGCGGGGAGGGAGTGCTGCGAATGCCCGCCTCACAGCGACAAACCCGCGGGGGTGCCGCGGGCCGGGCGTCTCGACACAACGCGGCGTGACCCGCCCCCGCCCGTCGGGCTGGTTAACCTGTCCCAATGCGGCACGGGCGGTTCGGTCGGGCATGATCCGCTTCCTGCTGCGACGGCTGCTCAACTACCTCGTGCTGCTGGCGCTGGTGTCGTTTCTCGCCTACTTGCTGACGTCGCTGGCGTTCTCGCCGCTGGACAACCTGCTGCAGCGCCACCCGCGCCCACCGCAATCCATCATCGACGCCAAGGCCCACGCGCTCGGCCTGGACGAACCGATCCCGCTCCGCTACGCGCACTGGGCGTCGCACGCAGTGCGCGGTGACTTCGGCACGACCATCACCGGCCAGCCCGTCGCCGACGCGCTGTGGCGGCGCGTCGGAGTCAGCCTGCGGCTGCTGGTGATCGGCTCGGTGGTCGGCACGGTGCTGGGCGTGGCGGCCGGGGCGTGGGGCGCGATCCGCCAGTACCGGCTCAGCGACCGCGTCGTCACCCTGCTGGCGCTGCTGGTGCTCAGCACGCCCAGCTTCGTCATCGCCAACCTGTTGATCCTCGGTGCGCTGCGGGTCAATTGGGCCTTCGGCGTCCAGCTGTTCGACTACACCGGCGAGACGTCGCCCGGCGTCGGCGGCGGATGGGCGCAGCTACTCGACCGGTTGCGGCATCTGATCCTGCCGTCGCTGACGCTGGCGCTGCTCGCGGCCGCGGGCTACAGCCGCTATCAGCGCAACGCGATGCTCGACGTCCTCGGCCAGGATTTCATCCGCACCGCCCGCGCCAAGGGGCTGACCCGCCGGCGCGCGCTGCTCAAGCACGGGCTGCGCACCGCGCTGATTCCGCTCGCGACGCTGTTCGCCTACGGGGTGGCCGGGCTGGTCACCGGGGCGGTGTTCGTCGAAAAGATCTTCGGCTGGCACGGCATGGGCGAATGGCTGCTGGTGGGCGTTTCGACCCAGGACACCAACATCATCGCGGCGATCACGTTGTTCTCCGGCACGGTGGTGCTGCTGGCCGGGCTGCTGTCCGACGTGTTCTACGCGGCGCTCGATCCCCGGGTGCGGGTGTCATGAGTACGTCCGCGGCGCAGGGGGTTTCGGGCTCGGAGGTGACGGAGTTCGCGTCGCGGCGCACCCTGGTGCTGCGCCGGCTGGCCCGCAACCGGCTGGCGGTGGCGTCGCTGGCGGTGCTGGTGCTGCTGTTCGCCGGGTGCTACGCGCTGCCGTCGCTGCTGCCCTACTCCTACGACGACCTGGACTTCGACGCGCTGCTGCAACCGCCGAACGCCCGGCACTGGCTGGGCACCAACGCGCTGGGCCAGGACCTGCTGGCGCAGATCCTGCGCGGCATGCAGAAGTCGATGCTGATCGGGGTGTGCGTGGCGGTCATCTCCACCGGCATCGCGGCCACCGTCGGGTCGATCGCCGGGTATTTCGGCGGCTGGCGGGACCGGGTGCTGATGTGGGTGGTCGACCTGCTTCTGGTGGTGCCCGGCTTCATCATCATCACGATCATCACGCCGCGGACGAGAAAGTCGTCGGGCATCCTGCTGCTGGTGCTGCTGCTGGCCGGGTTCGGCTGGATGGTCAGCTCGCGCATGGTCCGCGGCATGACCATGAGCCTGCGTGAGCGCGAATTCATCCGCGCCGCAAGGTATATGGGGGTCTCCAGCCGCCGGATCATCGTCGGCCACGTGGTGCCCAACGTGGCGTCCATCCTGATCATCGACGCCACCCTGAACGTCGCCGCGGCCATCCTGGCCGAAACCGGCCTGAGCTTCCTGGGTTTCGGCGTCCAACCGCCCGACGTGTCGCTGGGCACGCTGATCGCCAACGGCACCCAGTCGGCGACCACCTTCCCCTGGGTGTTCCTGTTCCCGGCCGGCGTGCTGGTGCTGATCCTGTTGTGCGCCAACCTGGCCGGCGACGGTCTGCGCGACGCCCTCGACCCGGGCACCCGACCCCAGTGAGCGCGCTGCTGGAGGTCGGCGACCTGGCCGTCACCTTCCCCACCGACGGCCAGCCGGTGACCGCGGTGCGCGGCATCAGCTACCACGTCGAGCCCCGGGAAGTCGTGGCCATGGTCGGCGAATCGGGGTCGGGCAAGTCCGTGTCGGCGATGGCGGTGATGGGCCTGCTGCCGGAATACGCGCAAGTGCGCGGCTCTGTCCGGCTGCACGGCACCGAGCTGCTCGGGCTGTCCGACCACGCGATGTCGCGGTTCCGCGGCAAGGCGGTCGGGATGGTTTTCCAGGATCCGATGTCGGCGCTGACGCCGGTCTACACCGTCGGCGACCAGATCGCCGAGGCGATCGAGGTGCACCAGCCGCGGGTGGGCCGCCGGACCGCGCGGCGGCGCGCGGTCGAACTGCTTGAGCTGGTGGGTATTTCGCAGCCGGAGCGACGGGCCCGAGCGTTTCCGCACGAACTGTCGGGCGGCGAGCGGCAGCGGGTCGTCATCGCGATCGCGATCGCCAACGACCCCGACCTGTTGATCTGCGACGAGCCGACCACCGCCCTGGACGTCACCGTGCAGGCGCAGATCCTCGACGTGCTCAAGACCGCCCGCGACGTCACCGGCGCGGGGGTGCTGATCATCACCCACGACCTCGGCGTCGTCGCCGAGTTCGCCGACCGCGCGCTGGTGATGTACGCCGGGCGGGTCGTCGAGTCCGCGGCCGTGGCCGACCTGTACCGTGCCCGCCAGATGCCCTACACCGTCGGGCTTTTGGGGTCGGTCCCCCGCCTCGACGCCGCGCAGGGCACCCGGCTGGTGCCCATCCCCGGGGCGCCGCCGTCGCTGGCCGGCCTCGAGCCGGGCTGCCTCTTCGCGCCGCGCTGCCCGCTGGCCATCGACGAATGCCGCGCCGCGGAGCCGGAACTCGTCGAGGTGGGGGCGGGCCATCGGGCGGCCTGCATCCGCACCGATCAAGTCGGCGACCGCAGCGCCGCGGACATCTACGGCGTCAACACCTCCGCCCTTTGCGGTTCGGCCGGCGACTCTTCGGTAGTTGTGCGGGTGCGCGACCTGGTCAAGACCTACCGGCTGACCAAGGGCGTGCTGCTGCGCCGCGCGGTCGGCGAGGTGCGCGCCGTCGACGGCGTCAGTTTCGAGCTGCGGGCGGGCCGCACGCTGGGCATCGTCGGCGAGTCGGGGTCGGGCAAGTCGACCACGCTGCACGAGATCCTGGAACTGGTTGCGCCGCAGTCGGGCTCGATCGAGGTGCTGGGCAGCGACGTCGCTGCGCTGAGCGCGGCGGCCCGGCGCGCGCTGCGCCGCGACATCCAGGTGGTGTTCCAGGACCCGGTGGCGTCGCTGGACCCGCGGCTGCCCGTCTTCGAGTTACTAGCCGAACCGTTGCGGGCCAACGGGTTCGGCAAGGGCGACACCCACGCGCGGGTCGCCGAGCTGCTGGATGTGGTGGGGTTGCGTCGCGCCGACGCGGCCCGCTATCCCGCCGAGTTCTCCGGCGGCCAGAAGCAGCGCATCGGCATCGCGCGGGCGCTGGCGCTGCGGCCCAAGATCCTGGCCCTCGACGAGCCGGTGTCTGCCCTCGACGTGTCCATCCAGGCGGGGATCGTCAACCTGCTGCTGGATTTGCAGGACCAGTTCGGCCTGTCGTATCTGTTTGTGTCCCATGATCTTTCGGTGGTCAAGCACCTGGCCCACGACGTGGCGGTGATGTATGGCGGCGCGATCGTCGAGCAGGGCGACAGCGAGCAGCTGTTCGGCAACCCGCAGCACGAGTACACGCGGCGGCTGCTGGCGGCGGTGCCGCATGTCTAGGGGCTTTCTCGGCGCCGAGACTGCGCTCAGCGCGCGGTTTGGGGGCTCTTGCACGCTCTGGGCGCAGTCTCGGCGGGGGGTGGGCGTGTTGGTGGCCGTGTTGCTGGCCGGGTGCTCGCCGGCGATCGACCTGGCACCGCCGGCCGGCAACAACGCCCGGATCGGCAGCACCAGCGACCTCAACCCGCGCGACCCCGCCACGCTGCGCGACGGCGGCAGCCTGCGGCTGGCGCTCAGCGAATTTCCGCCGAACTTCAATATCCTGAGCGTCGACGGCAATTCGGCCGAGATCGCGTCGCTGATGAAGGCCACCCTGCCGCGGGCGTTCACCATCGGCCCGGACGGCTCGACGACCGTCGACACCGACTACTTCACCAGCGTCGAGCTGACCGGCACCGACCCGCAGGTCGTCACCTACACCATCAACCCGAAGGCGGTGTGGTCGGACGGCACGCCGGTCACCTGGCGCGACATCGCAAGCCAGATCCACGCGCTGAGCGGCGCCGAGAAGGAGTTCGCGATCGCCGGCTTCGGCGGGGCCGACCGGGTGGCCTCGGTGACCCGCGGGGTCGACGACCGGCAGGCCGTCATGACCTTCGCCAAGCCCTACGCCGAGTGGCGCGGCATGTTCGCCGGCAACGGCATGCTGCTGCCGGCCAGCGCGACCGCCACGCCCGAGGCCTTCAACAAGGGCCAGCTCGACGCCCCCGGCCCGTCGGCGGGACCGTTCGTCGTGTCATCGCTGGACCGGACCACGCAGCGAATCACGTTGACCCGCAACCCGAAATGGTGGGGACCGCGGCCGCGCCTGGACAGCATCACCTACCTGGTGCTGGACACCACCGCGCGGCTGCCGGCCCTGCAGAACGACACGATCGACGCGACGGGCATCGCCTCGGTGGACGAGCTGACCATCGCGCAGCGGACCAAGGGCATCTCGATCCGGCGCGCCCCCGCCCCGAGTTGGTCGCACTTCACGTTCAACGGCGCCCACGGGGCGATCCTGGAGGACCGGGCGCTGCGCGTCGCCGTCGCCAAGGGCATCGACCGGCAGACCATCGCCAAGGTGGTGCAGTACGGCCTCACCAGCAACCCGTCGGCGCTGGGCAACCACATCTATGTCGCCGGGCAGGAGGGCTATCAGGACAACGGCGCCGTCGTGCCCTACGACCCGGCCGCGGCGAGCCGCGAGCTCGACGCCCTGGGCTGGAAGCTCAACGGGCAGTTCCGGGAGCGCGACGGCCGCCGGCTGGTGATCCGCGACCTGTTCTACGACGCGCCGAGCAGCAAGGTGTTCGCGCAGATCGCCCAGCACAGCCTGGCCGGGATCGGCGTCAAGCTCGAGCTGGTCTCGAGGTCGGGTAATGGCTTTTTCACCAACTACATCAACGTCGGGGACTTCGACATCGCGCAGTTCGGTTGGCAGGGCGACGCGTTCCCGCTCTCCGGGCTGACGCAGATCTACCAGTCCGACGGGGCGAGCAACTTCGGCAAGATCGGCAGCCCGGAGATCGACGCCGCGATCGAGCGCACCCTCGAAGAACTCGATCCCGCCAAGGCGCGGGCGCTGGCCAACGAGCTCGACAGGCTCATCTGGGCCGAGGGGTTCAGCCTGCCGCTGACCCAGGCCACCGGCGTCGCCGCGGTGCGCAGCACGCTGGCCAACTTCGGCGCGCCCGGCCTGGCCGACCTGAACTACACCGCGATCGGGTTCATGCGGACCTGACCCGGCGCCACGGCTTCGGGGCGGGCAGCGCAGGGACCGCGGCCTCCGCGACGGCGGCCACCTCGATCGCCTTCCACAGCAACCGAATCGAGGGCCGCGGCGGCAGCGCATCCAGCGCGGGAGCCCGAGCGGCCAGGCCGTCGAGGTCGCCGCGGCACACCGCCCCGGCGATGTGCAGGGCGGCGGGCTCGCGAAAGTCCAGGGCGCTGTGCGCGGCGGTGGGAAGCTTCATCAGCACCGAGCCGGGCACCAGCGACGCCACCCGCTGGGCGACCGCCGGCGGGGTGATGAGATCGCGGCCGCCGGAAATCACGACGGTGGGCCAACCGAAGTTGGGCAGCTCGGCGGGCAGGTCGTAGGGCTCGTCCTCGAAAGCCACCCGCTGGGTGCGGGTTTCGCTTTCCGCCACGGCCGGGTCGAGCGGCAGGCCGTCGGGCTCGGCGGCGTAGTCGAGCTCGCGAAACGCGATGCGACTCACCAGGTCTTCCTCGTAACGGAATGGCAGGTTGCTCAGGGTGGCGAACCGGGATATGGCCCACCACAGTGCCTTTCGGCCGTCGAGCAGCAGATCGAGCTGCCGCTCGAGCAGCGCGGTGCCGCCGTAGCCGTAGATCGTCGCGACGACCTGGGTCGCCGACGCGGTCATCACCCCGGCGTCGACGAGCTCGCGGACTTTGGGTGCCAGGGGCGCGGTTTCGGGGCTGTCGCCGCGCAGCAACAGCCGGCGGATCGCGCGGCGCACGATCACGATGTCGTGCCGTGACAGCAGCGGCGAATCGAGGACCATCGCCCGCACCCGGTCGGGGTGGCGGACGCCGACCCCCTCCGCGATGTAGGTGCCGTACGACGTTCCGTAGACGACGGCCGAGTCGATGCGGGCGTCGTCGAGCACCGCGGCCACGTCGTCGACGACCTGGTTGACGGTCAGCGCGCGGGGCGGCAGGTCGGCGCCGTCGTCGTCGTGGCGCGACAGGCCCACACCGCGATGCTCGATCATGATGACGTCGAGGCCGGCGGCCGCGGCGCGGCGGCGCAGGCCCCGGTACATCTGCACCGACGCCACGCCCGGGCCGCCGGGGATGATCACCAGCGGGTGGGCGGACTTGCGGCCGCTGCGCACGTAGTAGAGGTCGAACTCGTCGGCACTGCCCGGCGAGACCGGCCTGCGCACCGCGCGAACGCCGGGCAGTGCGGCCAGTTTCTCCCGCGCCCGGCGCCGTTTGGAATTCATGGTCATCGGTCTTGCCGCGGCCGTCGCGCGCTAAACGCTAAGCGGTGAGGTCGATGCGGTGCGCGCCCGCGACGCCGTCGTAGCGGTCCGGGCTGCACGTCAGCACGATGACCTGTCCGTGGACGCCGACGGTGTCGAACACCCGCCCCATCCTGGCCAGCCGGTCGGGATCGGTGAAGCCCAGCGCGTCGTCGACGACCACCGGGACGGTGTCCTCCTTGGCGACCAGCGCGGCGCCGGCGAGCCGCGCCAGGATGCCGAGCTGTTCCTTGGCCCCGCCGGACAGCGAGTCGTAGGGCACCGTGACGCCGTCGAGGGTGCGGCTTCGGATGCACAGGTCGCTGTCGATGTCGACCTCGAAGGTGGGCCCGAACACCGGGCGGCCGAGCCGCTGCAGCTCCGCGCGGTAGGGCTCGACGTAGCGTTGCCGGGTGGTGTCGCGGTGGCGCGTCATCACCGAGCGCAGCAACTGCGCGGCCCGCGCGCGTTCGCCGATGCGGGCGTGCCGGCCGGCGGCGTGCTCGCGTTCGGCTTCCGCGGCGTCCAGCTTGCCCTGGCGGCCCTCGGTGCCGAACACCGAGAGTTCGATGTCGATCTCGCGCCGCGCCTGTGCGGCGTGTTCGTAGCCTTCGTGCAGCTCGTCGGCTTCGGCTGTCGCGGCGGCCAATTCGGCGTCCACGGCGTCGGGTTGCGCTTCGGCCAGCTCGGCGGTGAGCCCGGTGACCCGTTGCTGCGCGCTGTCCGCGGCGCTGCGCCCGGCGTCCGCCGTCGCCGCGAGGTCCTCGTCGCTCACCGACGCGCGCTCTTCGGCCAGCCGTTTGGTGGCGGCGTCCAGCTCGGCGCGCTGGGTCTCGCGGTTGTTGGTTAAGACCGTTGCACGCGTTGCCACTTCGGCGCGTGCGGCGTCGGCGGTGGCCGCGGTGTGGCGGCGCGCCTCGCAGTCCGCTTTGGCCTGGGCGAGGGCGGTCTCGGCGGCCTGCAGCTCGGCGCGGGCGGCGGCCGCGTCGACGGCGCAATCGGGTGCATCGGCGCGCAACTGCGCGAATCGCGCGCGCAGTTGGTCCTCCTGCTCGTCGCCGCATAGGCCGGCCAGGGTGGCGCTCAATTGGTCGTACCCGGCTTGCAGATGGCGGCGCCGCTGGCCGGCGAGCCGTGCAGCGGCGAGGTCGGCTACCTCACCGTCGGCCAGCGCTGCCGCCAGTTCTTGTTGTGCCGCGACGTGTTTGGTCTGCACATCGAGTGCCGTCGCGCCGGGAACGACACGGGCGGTCACGACACCGACAACCTCGACCTCGGTGGTGCCGGTCACGGTGGTCGCCCAGCTTTGACCGCGGCGCAACGACATCCGTTGGCCACCGACAGTGACCTCGATGTCGGCGGCGGCGGTCAGCTCCACCCCCGCCGAGATCGACGCCAATTGGTCACCGGTGCGGTCCACTGCGGCGGCGGCGTTTTCGATTCGCTGCAGCAGCTCCTCGGTGAGAATGATGGCGGACAGCTCCGCGCAGATCCGGTCGCGGTCGCTCCCAATGGTGTCGATCTTGGCCAGCGCCAGAAAATCGACTGCGCGCCTGGCGGATTCGGCGCGGTGCTGCGCGTCGGCCAGGAGCTGGGCGGCCTGCTCGGCGGCGGCGTTCGCTTGTTGGGCGGTGGCGTCTGCCGACGTCCGCGCGTCGGCGGCCTGGTGCGCGTCGGCGTCGGCGGCGGCGACGGCCGCGGTGCGGGTTTGGATCTCGGCGAGCAGCCGCGCGCGCCCGTCGTGGGCGGCGGTCGCGGCGGCGCTGGTGGCGGCCGCGGCGTCGGCGAGCAGCCTGGCCTCGCGCGCGTGGTTGTTGAGTTCGGCGATGCGGTCGGCGGCTTTGCGCGCGGCCGCCAGCCGGGGGGCGGCGGCGGCGCGTCGTCGGGACAGCTCGGCCACCTGCTCGGTCAGCTCGGCGTGGCGCCGCACCCGCTCGTCGACCTCGGCGACCGCCGCCGCGCATTCCGCGACCGCCGTCTCGGCGTCTTTCAATCTTGTTATGGCGCCGGACCACTCGCCGGTGGGGCGTCCGGTCGGGGTGAAGTACCGGGCGTACTCGGCGTCGATGCGCTCGATGAGCAGCGGCTCGGTGCCGGACGGTGCGTCGGATTGCGCGCCGGCGGCCACGTCGAGCGCGCGGGACAGCGCGTCGCACCCGGACAGGTCCACCGCGGCCGTCGACGTCGCCTGCAGCACCCGCTGGGCGTGCCACAGGTCGTTGTCCACCGTCTCGGCCAGCATGGCGCGGACCCGGTCGTGGGCCTCGTCGCCGGTGAGCTGTTCGCGGCGCGGCGCCAGCACGGTCAGCTCCGTCTCGGGCTTCTTGTGGAACCGCTTGCGATACACGAAACGGTAAGGGCCGCAGCTGATTTCGGCGGTGACCTCGGAGCCGACGTCGCTGTGGGTGGGCTTGACCTGTTTGACGTCCTTTTTGGTGGAGCGGTCGCGGGATTCCAGGAGCAGGTCGAGCGCCTCGATCATCGACGACTTGCCGATCTCGTTGGCGCCGCAGACCACCACCACGCCGTGGTCGGGGAAGTCGACCTCGCGGTGCGCGATGCCGCGGAAGTTGGCGAGGACCAGCCGGTGCAGCCTCACGCGGCACCCCGATCGGCCAGGCGCAGCAACAACGCCAGCGCGGCCTGCGCGTCGGCGGCGCCCGGGTCGTCGTCGTCGCGGGCGGTGGCCACCAACTCGTCGACGGCGGCGGCGGCGAACCCGCCGATGCCGAGGCCGGTGAACTCGCCGTCGGCGGGGATGACCGCCAGGTCGGTGTGGCTGTCCCAGGTGCGCAGGTGGGCGAACAGCCGGGCGTAGCGGTCCAGGCACGCGTCGAGCGCGGCGCGGTCGGTGACCGTCAGCGAACCGGTCAGCGCCAGGCGCACCACGGTTCGGTCCTTGTCGGTCATCAGGTCCAGGTTCATGTCGAGGTCGGTGATGTCGCGGCCGTTGTCGACGTGGCGGTGCAGCGTGACGAAGCGCCAGCGGCCGACGTCGCGGGGCGCGACGGTGACGTCTTGCTCGATGTCGACGACGAGGACGTGGCCGGGGTCGGATTCGACGTCGTCGAAGTTGGTGACCTCCGGTGAGCCCGAGTACCAGACGCGACCGCCGTCGCCGACTTGCGTCAGCGAATGCTTGTCCCCCAGCGCGACGTAGTGGATCACGCCGCGGGTCAGGGCGTCCTCGAGGGCGGCGAGCCGGATCAGCGAGGGCTTGTCGCGGTCGGGGTCCAGCACGTCGACGCCGCCGTGGGCGACGAGGATCCGGGTGACCGGTTGGGGGGTCAGGGTGTCGAGGACCTCGGCGACCAGGTCGGTGGTCGGGGCCTTGGATCGCCAGGGCGCGGCGACGATCTCGACGCCCGGCCTGATTTGGTGGACGCCGGCCCGGTCGAGGACCGTGACGTTGTCGGGGCAGTCGGCCTGGAACAGCGCGCTGGTGTAGACCGACGACGCGTCGAGCGGATCGTGGTTACCGGGCAGCAGGTAGACGGGAATCCCGATGGCGCGCATGGCTTCCAGTGACTGCCCGATCACCTGCGGGGCGAGTTGGTTGTGCTCGAAGACGTCGCCGGCCACCACGACGAACTCCGCGCCCACCTCGTCCGCCAGCTTTCCGAGACCGGCCACCGCGTCGCGGCGGGCGGCCGAATATTGCGGCTGGGCGTCGCCGGCCAGGAAGTGCCGGGTCATGCCCAGCTGCCAGTCGGCGGTGTGCAGGAATCGCATCCCGGCGGCCCCCTTTCTTGGTCGTGACGAAGTCTAGGGCGGGTGGCCGACAAGTCCGGGGAAGCGCACCGGCACGCCCCCGGGTTCGTGCGTCGCGGGCTAGACCGATTCGATGGAACCGAACGCCGGGTTGCTGCGTCTAAGGAGGCTCTTGGCGCGCGAAATTTCTTGTGTCACTTTGGTTTCAGGGGTCACATTGTCCGATTTGTTGTCAGTGGTGCTTCGTAGTGTCGGGGGCATGAGCGCGAGCAGTCGTGAGCAGATCGTCGAAGCCTTCGACGCCCTCGACGCCGACCTGGACCGGGTGGGCGAGCTGTCCTTCGAAGCCTTGACCACCCCGGAACGGCTGCGCGCGCTGGAGCGCCTCGAGCGCGTCGCGCGCCGGCTGCGCACCCCCCAGCACGCGCTGATCAACCAACT
Organism: Mycobacterium sp. NGS57; assembly: GCF_059812405.1. Taxonomy (NCBI): domain Bacteria; kingdom Bacillati; phylum Actinomycetota; class Actinomycetes; order Mycobacteriales; family Mycobacteriaceae; genus Mycobacterium; species Mycobacterium sp. NGS57. Next base: position 28,678 of record NZ_JCALCP010000019.1, read on the forward strand.
CCGCGCCCAAGCCGGCGAGGCGGAACTGGGCGGCACGCTGCGCCGCGCGTTGGCCGACCGGCTGCGCATCACCAAAGCCGACGCCGTCCGGCGCATCGACGACGCCGCCGACCTCGGTGTGCGCCGCGCCCTGACCGGGCAGGTGCTGGCGCCGCGGCTGAGCGCGACGGCAACAGCCCAGCGTGATGGGCTCATCGGGGATGGGCACGTGAAGGTGATCCGCTCGTTTTTCGACCACCTGCCCGTCGAAGTCGACGTCTCGATCCGGGAGGCCGCCGACAAAGACCTGGCCCGCAAAGCGTGCGGCTACCGGCCTGATGAGTTGGCCAAATACGCCCAGCGGATCATGGACTGGCTGCACCCCGACGGCGCCTACACAGAACAAGAACGCGCCCGCCGGCGCGGCATCGTGTTCGGCAAGCCCGAATACGACGGCCTCTCACGCATCAGCGGCCTGGTCACCCCGGAGTTGCGCGCGGCCATCGAGGCGCTGCTGGCCAAGCTCGCCGCCCCCGGGGCGTGCAATCCCGAAGACGACACCCCCGTCGTCGACGACCCCCCCGACGAGGCCGCGGTGCGCCGCGATCACCGCAGCACCGCCCAACGCAACCACGACGCATTCCTAGCCGCCCTGCGCGCCCTGTTCGCCTCCGGCGATCTGGGCTCGCACAACGGGCTGCCGGTGGGCATCGTGGCGATCACCACCCTCGCCGAGCTCGAGGCCGCCGCCGGCAAAGCCCTGACCGCCGGCGGAACCCTAGTACCCATGGCCGATGTCATCCGGTGGTCGCAGCACGCCCATCACTACCTGGCGATCTTCCACCACGGCAAGGCGCTGGCGCTGTATCACACCAAACGCCTCGCGTCCCCCGCCCAGCGGATCGTGTTGTACGCCAAGGACCGCGGCTGCACCAAGCCCGGCTGCGACGCCCCGGCCTACCACAGCCAGGTCCACCACATCAACGGCTGGCAAACCACCCGCCGCACCCACATCGACGAACTCACCCTGGCCTGCGGCCCCGACAACCGACTGGCCGAAAACGGCTGGACCACCCGCACCAACGCCCACGGCCACACCGAATGGATCCCACCACCGCATCTGGATCACGGACAGCCCAGAACCAATTCGTTTCACCACCCCGAACGATTCTGCGACGACGACGGCGACGTGCCGTAGTGCTGTGGGGCCGCGTTGACTACGGTTAGCCGATGAGCGGTCGGCGCACGTTGCTGCTGATGCGGCACGCGAAGTCGGACTACCCGGAGGGCGTCTCCGACCACGACCGGCCGTTGGCGTTGCGCGGCATCCGCGAGGCTGGGCTGGCCGGGGATTGGCTGCGCGCCAACGCGTCCGTCGACGCGGTGCTGTGCTCCACCGCGACCCGCGCCCGGCAGACGCTGGCCGACACCGGCATCGAGGCACCGGTGCGATTCAGCGATCGGCTCTACGGCGCCACCCCGGGCACGATGATCGAGGAGATCAACGCGACCGCCGACGCCGTGGCCACGCTGCTGGTCATCGGGCACGAGCCGACCATGTCCGGGCTGGCGCTGATCCTGGCCGCCGAAGACCGCACGGATACCGCTGTCCTGGAACGCATTACGATCAAGTTCCCGACGTCGGCGATCGCGGTGCTGGACGTCCCCGGCGCGTGGGGCGACCTGGAACCGGGCGGCGCCGCGCTGACCGGTTTCGAGGTCCCGCGCTAGCGACGCGGCACCGCCCTACGAGTTCGTCGCGAGCGTCAACTCCATCAGCTTGATCGCCTGCCCACACGCGTCGATGCCGGGCGCCTGCGGGTTGACCCACCAGCCCACCACGCCCGCCGCGTTGCTGGCCACCCCGCACGCACCGTTCGGGTCGTCCGGGCGCATCACGATCGACTCGATGCCGGCGATCGAGCGGTTCTCGACCTTGTATTTGAGGAAGTCGGCCACCTTGCGCTCGTTGCTCAGGCTGCCCTGCTCGAACCAGAACCGGGTGATGTCGATCAGGCCGGCCGGATTAGCCGCCTGCCACCGGCAGATCGCGCCGACGAACGTGCTCTGAATATCCAGCGGATCGGCACCGACGGTCTTGGCCAGGATGTCGCTGGTCAACACCTCGCACTCCTTGAGCAGGTTCGGGTACTGCTGCTGGGAAGTGTTGTTGCGCGGCACGTTTCCGCCGGCCTTCACGGCGTTGCCGCCGATCGAGCGCGAGCAGCCCGTCACCACCACCAGCGCGGCCAGCACGACGACGAGGCCACGTACGCTGCGTCGGATCATTTGGAGTTCGCAATCGACTGGCGGGCCAACTCTTTGGCGATGTCGCAGGGCGGCGGGAACGGCTTCTGGCTGAAGCTGACCGACCACTCGATGAAGTCGTCCTGGAACTGGATGCCCACCTCGCACAGCGAGTCGCCCAGGGTGGGCTCGTTGCCGACGGCGATGAACCCGCCGTGGCCGTTGATGTTGATGTCGTCGACGCTCGCGCGCGACAACTCCTCCGTCTTGCGCTCGCGCCCGATGGGGCTGCCGCGATACCAGGAGAAGGAGAAGTGTGGGCCGAGAATGCCGCCACCGGCCAGCCACTGGCACCCGACGGAATTGCGAGCGGTGTTCACCAGCCCGCTCGCCCGGGTCAGCTCGGCCACCGTCTGGTCGCTGACGCCGCCACATTGCGGGAACATCGGCCCGTGGTGGCCGTCGGAGCTGCCCGGCGTCGACGACGCCGTCGCTCCCGGCTTGTTGTCGCCGGAATCCGAGCAACCGGAGATCAGAATCGTCAGGGCCGATACCACGAGGGCCAGCGCCCTAACCTTCCTTCTTCCGGTCACACGATGCACTGTAGCGGCAGCCCCGGGTCAACCGGCGAAGCCGCGCCTGAGCAGGCGTTTCGCGGCGGTGCGGGCGACCGCGGCGCCCGCCGTGTGCGACAGTAGCGACATGCTCCTGGCACTGCTGCGCCAGTACATCCGGCCGTACCGCGGGCTGGTCGCGGTGCTGATGGCGCTCCAGCTGACCAGCACGCTGGCGTCGCTGTACCTGCCCACGGTCAACGCCGCGATCATCGACGAGGGCGTGGCGAAGGGCGACACCGCGACGATCGTCCGGCTCGGCATCGTGATGCTGGCGGTCACCGGGCTGCAGGCGTTGTGCGCGGTCGGGGCCGTCTACTTCGGCTCGCGCGCCGGAATGGGCTTCGGCCGCGACCTGCGCTGGGCGATCTTCGAGCACGTCACCACCTTCTCCGAACGCGAGACCGCCCGGTTCGGCGCGCCGACCCTGCTCACGCGCAGCACCAACGACGTCCGCCAGATCCAATACCTGGTGCAGATCACGGCCACGGTGCTGATCACCGCGCCGATCATGTGCGTGGGCGGAATCGTGATGGCCATCCACCAGGAGGCCGCGCTGACGTGGCTGCTGCTGGTGAGCGTGCCGGTCATGGCCGTGGCCAACTACCTGATCATGTCGCGCATGCTGCCGTTGCTGCGCCGCATGCAGGGCCTCATCGACGGCATCAACCGGGTGCTGCGAGACCAGCTCTCCGGGGTCCGGGTGGTCCGGGCGTTCGCCCGCGAGGGCTTCGAGCGCGACCGGTTCGGCCGCGCCAACGCCGCGCTGTCGGGCACCGCGCTGACGGCCGGCAATTGGCAGGCGCTGATGCTGCCGGTGACCACGCTGACCGTCAACGTGTCCAGCGTCGCGCTGATCTGGTTCGGCGGGCTGCGCATCGACCGCGGCCAGATGCAGGTCGGCTCGCTGATCGCGTTCCTGGCGTACTTCACCCAGATCCTGATGGCGGTGCTGATGGCGACGATGACGCTGGTGGTGCTGCCGCGCGCGGCGGTGTGCGCCGAGCGGATCACCGAGGTGCTCGCCACCCGCGCCGCGGTGGGCAACCCGCCCGACCCGAGGTCCCCGGCCGGCGGGATCACCGGCGTGGTGCGGCTGGACGGCGCGACGTTCACCTATCCGGGCGCCGATCGCCCGGTGCTGCAAGACATTTCGCTGACCGCGCGGCCCGGCACCACGACCGCGGTCGTCGGCAGCACGGGCTCGGGCAAGTCGACGCTGGTGTCGCTGATCTGCCGGCTCTACGACGTGACCGGCGGGGCCGTGTTCGTGGACGACGTCGACGTGCGCGAATACCACACCGAGCGGCTGTGGTCGGCGATCGGGCTGGTCCCCCAGCGCGGCTACCTGTTCTCCGGGACCGTCGCCGACAACCTGCGCTACGGCGCGGCTGACGCTTCAGACGACGAGATGTGGGAGGCGTTGCGGGTGGCCGACGCCGACGGGTTCGTGCGGGCCCACGATGACGGGCTGCAGATGCGCGTCGCCCAGGGCGGCGCCAACTTCTCCGGCGGCCAGCGCCAACGGCTGGCGATCGCGCGGGCGGTCATCCGCCGGCCCGCCATCTACCTGTTCGACGACTCCTTCGGCGCGCTCGACGTGCACACCGACGCGCGGGTGCGCACGTCGCTCGCGGAGGTCGCGGGTGGCGCGACGATGATCGTTGTCACCCAACGCGTTTCGACGGCCGCCCTGGCCGACCAGGTGGTCGTCGTCGACGACGGTCGGCTGGTGGGCGCGGGCACGCACTCCTCGCTGCTGGCCGACTGCCCCACCTACGCGGAATTCGCCGACTCGCAGTCGGTGGGCGCCTTACGGGGCGCGCCGTGACGGTCGCGCCCGCCCGCCCCGTGGCCCCCGGGCGGTCCCGCGACTTCTGGGGTTCGGCGGCCCGGCTGGCCAAACGCCTTGCGCCGCAACGGGGCCTGAGCGTCGCGGTGATCGCGCTGGGCGTCACCGGCACGGCGATCGGGGTCGTCGTCCCGAAGATCCTCGGCCACGCCACCGACCTGTTGTTCAACGGCGTCATCGGCCGAGGGCTGCCCGCGGGGATCAGCAAGGCGCAGGCCGTCGCCGCGGCGCGCGCCCGCGGGGACGGCGCGTTCGCCGACCTGCTGTCCGGGATGAACCTGGTGCCGGGCCGGGGCGTGGACTTCGCGGCGGTGGGCAGGACGCTGGCGCTGGCGTTGGCTCTGTACCTTGTTGCGGCGCTGCTTATTTGGGTGCAGGCGCGGCTGCTCAACCTGACCGTGCAGCGCACCATGGTCGCGCTGCGCTCCGACGTCGAGGACAAGATTCACCGGCTTCCGTTGTCCTACTTCGACGGTCGCCAGCGCGGCGAGCTGTTGAGCCGGGTCACCAACGACATCGACAACGTGCAGTCGTCACTGTCGATGACGATCAGCCAGCTGGTGACGTCGATCCTGACGGTGGTGGCGGTGCTGGCGATGATGGTGTCCATTTCGCCGCTGCTGGCGGTGCTCACGCTGCTGACGGTGCCGCTCTCGCTGCTGGCGACCCGCGCGATCGCGCGGCGATCCCAGCGCCTGTTCGTGGCCCAGTGGCAGAGCACCGGGCGCCTCAACGCCCACATCGAGGAGACCTACAGCGGGTTCACCGTGGTCAAGACGTTCGGCCACGCGGCCGCCGCGCGCGAGCAGTTCCGCCGCTACAACGACGACGTCTACCAATCCAGCTTCGGCGCCCAGTTCTGCTCCGGGCTGGTGGGACCGGCGACCACGTTCATCGGCAACATCGGCTACGTCGCCGTCGCCGTGGTGGGCGGCCTGCAGGTGGCCACCGGGCAGATCACGCTCGGCAACATCCAGGCCTTCATCCAATACGTCCGGCAGTTCAACGCACCGCTGAGCCAGGTGGCCGGGATGTACAACACCCTGCAGTCGGGGGTGGCCAGCGCCGAGCGGGTGTTCGACCTGCTCGACGAGCCCGAGGAGCCAACGGATCCCGTGCCGGTGCTGCCACGCGGCGGGGGGCGCGTCGAGTTCCAGCGCGTCAACTTCGCCTACCGCCCGGCCGCCCCGGTGATCCACGACCTGTCGCTGTTGGCCGAGCCGGGCAGCACGGTGGCGATCGTCGGGCCGACCGGGGCGGGCAAGACCACGATGGTGAACCTGCTCATGCGGTTCTACGACGTCGACTCCGGCCGGATCCTGGTCGACGGGGTCGACATCACCACGGTGAGCAGGCAGTCGCTGCGCTCGCGGATCGGCATGGTGCTGCAGGACACCTGGCTGTTCGACGGGACGATCGCGGAGAACATCGCCTACGGGCGGCCCGGGGCCACCGAGGCGGAAGTGGTCGAGGCCGCCGCGGCGGCCTACGTCGACCGCTTCGTGCACACGCTGCCCGCCGGCTATGCGACCCGCGTCTTCGGGGATGGTGCCAACCTCAGCGCCGGCGAGAAGCAGCTCATCACCATCGCCCGGGCGTTTCTGGCCCGCCCGCAGCTGCTGATCCTGGACGAGGCCACCAGTGCGGTGGACACCCGCACCGAGGCCCTTGTGCAGCGCGCCATGCGCGAGCTGCGCCGGGACCGGACGAGTTTCATTATCGCGCACCGCCTTTCGACGATCCGCGACGCGGACCGGATCCTGGTCGTGGACGACGGCCGTATCGTCGAGCAGGGCAACCACGCCGAGCTGCTGGCGCGCCGGGGCGCCTACTACGCGATGACGAGGGCCTAGACCCCGGACGCCAAGGATTCGTTGAGGATCCCCCAAGTGGGCGGCGCGAACCTGGGCGCATGTTCTCGCCGCGCATCATCGGAGCTTTGGGTGCCGCCGCCGTCGGGCTGTCGGTCGCGACCGCCGGTACCGCGGGGGCCGATGGGACGGCCAACGATGAGGTGTTCGTCGCGCAGTTGGCAAGCCAGGGAATTACGTTCGGCTCGCCAAGGGAAACCGTCCGGCAGGGCCAGCAGGTGTGCGCGGAGCTGGGCGCCGGCAAAAGCAAGGTCGCCGTGTCGCTGATGATGATCCGCGACGCGCAGCTGTCCGCCCGGCAGGCCGGTTATTTCGTCGGCGCCGCGGCGGAGGCGTACTGCCCCTAGTTCGCCGAACGTGCAACCACGGCGGAAAAAATCGCGAAATCTCGCCATGGCGTCACGCTCGGCGAAGGGTTCGTATCACAATTGCAAGACGATGATGGACAAGCGTCTCGAGTTCGGCCTGCTCGGACCGTTGCAGATGAGCGTGGACCGCGCCCCGGTGCCGCCGGGCACCCCCAAGCAGCGGGCGGTGCTGGCGATGCTGCTGATGAACCGCAACAGCCCCGTGGGCATGGACCGGCTCACCACGGCGCTCTGGGCGGACTCGCCGCCGTCGGGGGCGCGGGCCAGCATTCACTCGTACGTGTCCAACCTGCGAAAGCTGCTCAGCGGGGCCGGGATCGACTCGCGCATCGTGTTGGCCGCGGCGCCGCCCGGCTACCGCCTGACCATCCCCGACACCGCGTGCGATCTCGGCCGATTCATCGCCGAGAAGACCGCGGGCGTGCAGGCGGCGGCCGCGGGCCAGTTCGAGCAGGCCGGCAAGCACCTGTCGGCGGCGTTGGCGGAATGGCGCGGAGGCGTGCTCGAGGATCTGCGCGACTTTCAGTTCGTCGACACCTTCGCCACCGCCCTGACCGAGGAGAAGATCCTCGTCCACACGGCCAAGGCCGAGGCCGAGATCGCCTGCGGACGCGCCGTTGCCGTGCTCACCGAGCTCGAAGCGCTGACCGCCGAACACCCCTACCGCGAGCCGCTGTGGGCGCAGCTGATCACCGCCTACTACCTCACCGACCGCCAAACCGACGCGCTGGCCGCCTTTCGCCGGGTCAAGCAGACGCTCGCCGACGACCTCGGGATCGACCCGAGCCCCACCCTGCGCGCCCTCAACGACCGGATCCTGCGCCAGGAGCCGTTGGACGTCAAGAAGACCGCGGCGACCACCGCCGCCGTCACGCTCACGGTCCTGGACGAGCACACCAGCGTCTCCGACCGCAACGCGGTGGCGTACCTGCGCGAAAAGTCCGGGGAGAGCTACCCGCTGCACGAGGCGACGACGCGCATCGGTCGCCTCAGCGACAACGACATCGTCCTGGCCACCCCGAAGGTCAGCCGCCTGCACGCCGTCATCGTCGACACCGGCACCAGCTGGATCATCAACGACATGCGCTCGTCCAACGGCGTGCACGTGCAATACCAGCGCATCCGCAAGGCGACCACGTTGCGCGACGGCGACCACGTCCGCCTCGGCGAGCACGAGTTCACCTTCGAGATCGCGGGGAACTAGCTCAAACGGGTTGGCCCGCAATCATTGTTGATAGGGTCGGCGCAGTTGCGGTTTGCCAGGGAGGACCGATGAGCGGGGCGCCGGGCTCGCGGGCAGGGTCGACATTCGGGCCTTACGAGCTCAAACGTGCGCTCGGGCGCGGCGGCATGGGCGAGGTCTACGAGGCCGAACACACGGTCAAAGGGTGGACGGTGGCGCTCAAGCTGATGTCGGAATCGGTGAGCAGCGACCCGGTATTCCGCGAGCGGATGCGGCGCGAGGCCCGCATCACCGGACGTTTGCAGGAACCGCACGTGGTGCCCATCCACGACTACGGCGAGATCGACGGGCAAATGTTTTTGGAGATGCGCCTCATCGAGGGCACCGACCTGGACAGTTTGCTCAGACGGTTCGGCGCGCTCAGCCCGCCGCGCGCGGTGGCCATCCTCACCCAGATCGCCTCGGCCCTGGACGCCGCGCACGCCGCCGGCGTGACGCACCGCGACGTCAAGCCGCCCAACATCCTGGTCACCCGCGACGACTTCGCCTACCTCGTCGACTTCGGCATCGCCAGCGCCACCACCGACGAGAAGCTCACCCAGCTCGGCACCGCGGTGGGAACCTGGAAATACATGGCGCCCGAACGGTTTTCGGACGGCGCGGTGGATTACCGCGCCGACATCTATTCGCTGGCCTGCGTGCTCTACGAATGCTTGACCGGGTCGCCGCCGTACGCGTCCGGCAGTGCGGGCGTGCTCGTCAGCGCCCACCTGATGGAACCCATCCCCCAGCCCAGCGCCAAGCGTCCGGGCATCCCCCGGGCCTTCGACGCGGTGATCGCGCGCGGCATGGCCAAGAGACCCCAGGACCGCTACGCCAGCGCCGGCGACCTGGCACGCGCCGCGCACGAGGCGCTCACCGACCCCGGGCGGACCCAGGCCGTCGACATCCTGCGCCGCAGTACGGAATCCACGCTGCCGAAGATCCCGGCGCCGCAGCGACCCGGCCCGCCCGTCGGGCAGCCGCCCCGGCCGCCCGCGCCGGCTGGGGCCGGCCCCCTGTGGCCGGCCCCGCCACCGCAGTTCGGCGGGCCGGCACCGTTCCCGCCGCCCCCGCCGCGCCAGCGCAACCCGTGGGCCATCGTCGCCGGCGTTGCCGCCGTCGTGCTCGTCCTCGTCGTCGTCGCGGTCGGCGTCTCGTTGGCCGTCGGCAACGACGACGACCAACCCCCCAACGCCGCCGCCACCACCACGACCACGACGACGGTTACGGCGACCACCACGACCCCGCCGCCGTCGAGCGCGCCGCCGGGCGCGCTGAACCGGCTGCTGGGCCTGCTGCCGCCCGGCTACCCGGCCGGGACGTGCCAGCCGGAAAAGCAGGCGATGCCGGGCGCCATCGCGTCGGTCATGTGCGGGCAGAACACCGATCCCAACGGGCCCACCGTCTCGGCCTTCGGCCTGTATGCGGACCTGCCCGGCGTGCAGGAGGCCTTCAACGGATTCACCGGAACCGACACGCTCGTCAAGTGCCCCGGCGACAAGGCCTCACCGGGCACCTGGTGGCACAACAAGGACCCCGACACGATCCTCGGGCAGATCGCCTGCGGCACCTACAAGGGCGATGAGCCGCAGGTGATCTGGAGCAACCAGCAGACCCTGGTAGTAGCGGTCGTCAGCGGCAGAGCCGCGGGGCCGAACATCGATCAGCTGTACAAGTGGTGGTCGTCGCACTCTTGACGTCGCGCCTTGCGTGGGACCACAACGCCTATTACCACCGAGCGCTGCCGCGCCGGCTGCCGCCGCGCTGCGGGCGGGTGCTCGACGTCGGTTGCGGCGCGGGCGCATTCGCGGCGCGGCTGGCCTGGGTGCTGGCCGCCGTCGTGCTGCCGCGCAGCGACGTGCCCCGCGAGGCGCCCACCGAAATCGTTGCGGCGGTGGCCAATCGGGCGTTCGGCGCGGCGTTCGCGGGGCTGCGGGCGACCGGCCGCGGCGATTGGTACGGGCTGGACCCGACCGACGCGGCGATGCCGAAGGTCGTCGACCCGCCGCTGAGCACCCGTCAGGCCCGTGCCGTGGTGGCCGCGACCCTGCCGGGCGGCCGCGTGCGCCGCCTGCTGTTTTGGCGTTATCTGCTGCTTTGGCGGCGTCCGGAGGAGATGCGCCCCTGATACTCTCGGCGGGTCCGGGGTTTGCTTTGGAGGGTCATAGATGAGCGACGCGCAGGCCTCACGGGTGGGCTCGATGTTCGGGCCCTACCACCTCAAGCGGCTGCTGGGCCGCGGGGGCATGGGCGAGGTCTACGAGGCCGAGCACACCGTCAAGGAGTGGACGGTGGCGGTCAAGCTGATGTCGGACACGTTCAGCAAGGACCCGGTGTTCCGGGAGCGGATGAAGCGCGAGGCCCGCATCGCCGGCCGGCTGCAGGAACCGCACGTGGTGCCCATCCACGACTACGGCGAGATCGACGGGCAGATGTTCATGGAGATGCGCCTGATCGAGGGCGTCGACCTGGACACCGTGCTCAAGCGGTTCGGCCCGCTGACCGCGCCGCGCGCGGTCGCCATCATCACCCAGATCGCCGCGGCGCTGGACGCCGCTCACGCGGCCGGGGTGATGCACCGCGACGTCAAGCCGCCCAACATCCTGGTCACCCGCGACGATTTCGCCTACCTGGTCGACTTCGGCATCGCCAGCGCGACCACCGACGAGAAGCTGACCCAGCTCGGCACCGCGGTGGGGACCTGGAAATACATGGCGCCCGAACGGTTTTCCAGCGACGAGGTCACCTACCGCGCCGACATCTACGCGCTGGCGTGCGTGCTGCACGAGGCGTTGACGGGCGCGCCGCCGTACCGCGCCGACAGCGCCGGCACCCTGGTCACCGCCCACCTGATGGAGCCCATCCCGCGGCCCAGCGCGCTGCGCCCGGGCGTGCCCAAGGCGTTCGACGCGGTGATCGCGCGCGGCATGGCCAAGAAGCCGGAGGACCGCTACGCCAGCGCGGGCGATCTGGCCCTGGCCGCCCACGAGGCCCTCAGCGACCCCGATCAGGACCACGCCGCCAACATCGTGCGCCGCAGCCAGGAGGCCACCCTGCCCGCCGCCGAGGCGACGCTGGCCGCCACCGCCCTGGCGCCGCCGCCCCCGCCCGTCACCCCGCCGCCGACACCGCCGAATCCCTATCCCCCGCCGGCAGGCCCGAGTTCGGGGCCCATGCCCGCCGCCGGCCCGTACTACCAAGGGGGCAGCGGGAACTGGGGCGGCCCGCCGCCGGGATTCGCCGCGCCCGCCCCATGGGGTCAGCCGCCGCCCAAACGCCGGCGCAACCCGTGGCCCATCGTTGCCGCCGTGGCCGTGGTGATCGTCCTCGCCGTCGGCGGCGTCGGGATCTGGCTATTCACCCGTCCGGCCCCGCCGCCGCCCCCGCCGCCGCTGGACCCGGTTCCCCCCGACCGGCTCAGTGCCATGCTGTTGGACCCGTCGGGCATCAACTCCGTCATGGAGTCGTCGTCGATGACCCCGGGCGACCCCATCACGTCGATGGACACCTCCCCGGCGACGATTTCGATGCCGAGCTGCCAGGGCGCGCTGTACACCAGCCAGGACCCGGCCTACGCAGGAAGCGGCTACACCGGGGTGAGCGGGCTGGTGTCCTCGGAGCCGGGCGACAACTACGACCACTGGGTCAGCCAGGCCGCGGTGGGATTCCCGTCGGCCGCCAAAGCCAAAGCGTTCCTGCAAAGTTCGGCCGACAAGTGGAAGGACTGCGCCGGCAAGACGGTGACCGTGACGAAAAAGACCAAGGTCCACCGGTGGACGTTCGCCCAACTCAACGGCAGCCCGCCGAAGATCACCATGGTCGAGACGCAGGAGGGCGCCGACGGCTGGGCCTGCCAGCGCGCGATGGGGGTGTCGAACAACGTGGTCGTCGACGTCAGCGCCTGCGGCTACCACGTCGTGGATCAGGGCACGCAGATCGTCGACAAGATCGTCACCAAAGTCGAGAACGAATAGCCAACGCGGACTGCGGGTTACGGCTGTAGGTCGGGCCCCTGGGCGCGCAGGTCGTCGACGGCCGACATGGCGTCGCGCAACTTGGCCAGCCACTCCTCGGTGTGCTCGCCGACCAGCTTGACCGTCCACGCCAGCGCGTCGGCGCGGGAGCGCGCGACGCTGGCGTCGACCAGCGTGTCGAGCACCTGGCGCTCGGGTTGCTTCAGGCGCGTCATCACCGGTACGGCGATGTGGGTGAACAGGATTCGCTCGCCGTTGGATTCGACGCCCCAGGAAACCTTGCGCCCGTAGCGATCCTGGGCCTCGTCGGCGATTCGCATTCGCTCCGAACGGGTTTCCTCGCGGAATCGGGAAACCCGGCCCTCGGTGCGGGCCTCGCTCTGTTGGGTGTCCTCGGCTTCGGCGAGCTTGCCGACGACGGTGATCTCTTCGCGGTCGACGATGACGGTGGGGTCGCCGTCGAACCACGTTTCCGGTAGGCGGCCGGCGAACCATTCCGCCGCGCCGCTGGCGTCGGGCTGCTGGGCCTGCTGCCAGCCCCCGGGGCGGCCGTACCGCCGCGATGTGTGGTGATGCGCTTTCATGATTACATAATTACATCGTTTCAGATGTAAAGGAAGCGCGTTCGCCGGTGGCGAAAGGTGGCGAGGTCCGGTGCGGGTTTTTTATCGCGAGAACCCGTTGATATGGGCTGCTCGGAGGCGTATTTTAGGTATTAAAGCAGGCCCGGAAGCGACCAATTCGAAGCGCCGGAAATGGGGTAGGAATCCGGCCGCGGACGACTTAAGTGTCAGACGCCCCCTGATGTCGCCCGGGCCTGCCCTATGCGCTAGGCCCGGCGGATGCGGAAGAGCTTGACCTCGCTCCTGATGCCCTTGAGCCGGCGCGCCCCGGCGAACGACCCTTCGAAGCCGCTGTAGCCCGCGTCCTCGCCGAGGGCCTCCCACACCGAATCCGCGGCCAGCACGGTGCCCGGGCGCGCCGCGGCCGTGACCCGGCTGGCGACGTTGACCGGGCTGCCGAACCAGTCGCCGGCCCGGCTGACCGCCATGCCCGACGCCACGCCGGCGCGCAGCCGCGGGAAGTCGTTGTCGCTGTCGACGGCGTCGACGAGCTTGAGCACTACATCGAGCATGGGCCGCGGGTCGGGGCAGACGAACATCACGGCGTCGCCGATGGTCTTGATGAACCGCACCGGCGGGACGGTGATGTCGCGGGCCAGGACGGCCAGCCGGTTGGCCAGGTGCCCCAGCTCCTCGGCCGACACCACCTCGCCGATCCGGGTGAAGCCGACGAGGTCGGCGAAGGCGACGGTGATCTGCCGCGCGCCCGGAAGGGGCTTGCCGGCCGCCCGCTCGGCGGCGTTGACCGCTTCGGTCTCCATCATGTGCCGCAGCTGCATGAACAGCATCTGCTGGATCATCGGGCCGAGCTGCGGCGCGATCTGGCTTACCAAAGCCTTTGAGCCCTGGGCGATTTCGAGCTCGGTGGCGCCGGGACGCATGATCGCCGACAGGGCGGTGTAGCGCATCACCTCGGCCGCGCGGGACAGGCCCTCGGCGAGCACCTGGACCACCAGCACCACCTGCTCGGGGTCCAGGCCCAGCTCGACGAACCGCTGGGCGAAGGCGGCGGCCTCGCCGTCGGCGCGCATGTGCACGACGGCGTCGGGGTCGTCCACCCGGACCAGGCCGATGGCCCGCTGCACCCGCTGCAGCAGCTCCAGGTCCACGCCGTAGGTCTCGGCGATCTCGCGGGTGGAGACGTAGCTGCCGTCGTCGCCGATGAGGTGGCGGGTGGCCAGCAGCAGCGGCGGGTTGGTGGCGCGGATCTCGTCGGCGGTGATGCCCTGCTCGAAGAGCCACTCGATGAGCTCGGCCCGCTCGGCGCGGGCGGGGCCGTCGAGCCCGTCGAGCAGGTCGTCGATGTTCATGACACCGGCGGTCGCCGGTGGGCCCACGGCCGGGCGGTCTCGATCTGCGCGGCCAGCGACAGCAGGGTCGCCTCGTCGTAGGGCCGGCCGACGAGTTGCACCCCGATCGGCAGGCCGTCGCCGTCGTAGTCCCACGGCACGGCCGCGGCGGGCTGCCCGGTGAGGTTCCAGACCTGTTGATAGGGAACCTGCTGGGCGACCGCCAGCAGCGTGAATATCGCGCCGCGGCGCTGGTAGGCGCCGATGCGCGAGGGTCCCGCGGCGTTGCCCGGGGTGATGACGACGTCGACGTTCTCGAAGATCGACTGGATGCGCGCGGTCACCTGATCTTCGGCGTCACGCAGGGCCGACATCCGCCGATCCGAGAACAATGCGCCGGCGCGGGCCAGGTTGCGGGTGCGGGCCTCGAGGCGGTCGGGGTGGGCCTGGGCGTCGGCGTCGTCGCTGATGCCGCGCAGGTAGCGGGGCAGGTAATTGGTGAGGATCGCCGACGGCGGATAGTCGGGGTCGCGGGTGATCACCTCGTGGCCCAGGTCGCGCAGCAGCGCGCCGGCCTCGTGCAGCGCGGTCAGCTCCGCCTTGCCCACCCGGACGGGCAGCGGCGTTGGGCTCTTGGCGCTCAACGCAATTCGCAGCCGGCCGGGTGCGCGCCGGGCCGCGGTGACGAACTCGGTGGCGGGGACGCTGGCGGTCGCGTCCAGGAACAGCGCCGCGTCCAGCACCGAGCGGGCCAGCGGCCCGTTGACGCTCAACCCGTGCCAAGCGTTGTCGTGCGGTTCCAGCGGCACTCGGTCGCGTTGCGGCTTGATGCCGAACAGCCCGCACCAGCCCGCCGGGATGCGAATCGAGCCGCCGCCGTCGGAGCCGAGCGCCAGCGGGGCCAGCCCCGCGGCCACCGCGGCGGCGCTGCCACCGCTGCTGCCGCCCGGCGTGCGCTTCAGATTCCACGGGTTGCGGGTCGCCCCGAACGTCAGCGACTCGGTGTAGGGGAACATCATCAGCTCGGGCACGTTGGTCTTGCCGATGACGACCGCGCCCGCTGCGCGCAGCCGACGCACCACCTCGGCGTCGGAGGTCACGGCGGGGCCGTGCGCGCCGCTGCCGAACGTCGTCACCTCGCCGGCGACGTCGACGTCGTCCTTGATCGCGATCGGCACGCCCAGCAGCGGCAGCCGCTCGCCGTCGTCGAGGCGGTCCTGGGCGACGGCGGCCTCGTAGCGCGCGCTGTCGGACAGCACCACCCGGTAGCAGCGCAGTTGACTGTCCAGGGCGGCGATGCGGTCCAGGTAGATCTCGAGCAGCTCGGGCGCGGTCAGCTCGCCGTCGGCCAGCATCCGCGCCTGCGCGGCCGCGCCGGCGAAGGCCACCTCGCGAGCGTCCACCGCCGCAGCGTATCCCGCTCTCGGGTTTGAGTGTGAGGCCTGGGCTTTGGGAGTGAAGCCTGGGCGGCGATCCGGGCTCGGACGCCGCCATGGGCTCACAGCCGAAGCCGTCGGCTCACGCTCGAAGCGCCGCGGCCGTGCCCCCGACGAGCCGCGCTACGGTGCTCCGTCGGCGCCGTCCAAGCCGGCCTGGCCGGCGGGTCCACCGGTGCCCGCGTCGCCGCCGGCCCCGCCGTGGGCGGTCCCGCTGAGCCGGACGCCGTTGCCGCCGTTGCCACCGTTGCCGCCGTTGTCGGCCCAGCCCAGGCCGTTGCCGCCGTCGCCGCCGTCGCCGCCGGTGGCGACGTTTGCCAAGCTGTTCCAGATCCGGCCGTCGCCGCCGAGGCCGCCGTTGCCGCCGCCGACGATGCCCTGGTTGTTGCCGACGACGGTCCCGTCGGCGCCGTCGCCGCCGCGGCCGCCGGTGGCGTCGCCCGATCCGTAGTTGTCCGCGTCGCCGCCGGCGCCGCCCGCCCCGCCGATGCCGGTGGCCCCGCCGGCGGCGCCGTTCCCGCCGGCCCCGCCGGTGGCGTCTCCGGATCCCTGCGCGCCCGCGTTGCCGCCGCCGCCCCCGGCGCCGCCGCCCGTGGCGCCGGTTCCGCCGGACCCGCCGGCCCCGGCGGTGGAATCGCCGGATCCGTCGCTGCTCGCGTCACCGCCGAGGCCGCCGGCCCCGCCGAGGCCGCCGGTGCTGGTGCCGCCGGTTCCGCCGGCCCCGCCGAGAGCGTCACCGCTACCGGCGTTTTCGATTTGCGCGGTGCCGCCGGTCCCGCCGGTCCCGCCCGCGCCGACGGTGCTGGTGCCGCCGGTCCCGCCGGCGGCGCCGGTCACGTCGCCGGTTCCGAAGGTGCTCGCATCACCGCCGTCGCCGCCGCGCCCGCCGATGGTGCCGTTGCCGCCGTCCCCGGCGGCGCCGCCGGTGGCGGTGCCGCCGCCGGTGCCCGGCGAAGTGGCCTCGATGTGCGCCGTCCCACCGATGCCGCCGGCCCCGCCGGTGCCGGTGGCCCCACCGTCGGCGCCGTTTGCCGCGGCACCCCCGGTGGCGTTGCCGGATCCGTAGTTGTACGCATCGCCGCCACTGCCGCCGGATCCGCCGCCGGTGGCGCCGGTGCCGGCGGCCCCGCCGCCGCCGCCGATCGCGTTCCCGGATCCCCACCCGGTCGCTTGGCCGCCGTATCCGCCGAGCCCGCCATCGCCGGTGGTTCCGGTGCCGCCCGTGCCGCCGGTTCCGCCGGTGGCGTCGCCGGATCCGTAGTTGTACGCCTGACCGCCCGTGCCGCCGACCCCGCCTTCGCCGGTGGCGCTGGTGCCCCCCGCACCGCCGGCGGCGCCGACGACATCACCGGTCGCCGCGCTGTTGTTGAGTGCGGCATCGCCGCCTCGGCCGCCTTCCCCGCCGGATCCGGTGGCTCCGTCACCGCCGGACCCGCCCGCGGCCGCGACGGCGTGCCCGGTTCCCTGCGTGCCCGCGCCACCGCCGTTTCCGCCTTGGCCGCCGGTGGTCCCGTTGCCGCCATCCCCGGCGGCGCCGCCGGCGGCGGTGCCGCCGCCGGCGTTACCCAGACCGGTCGGGTCGGAGATATACGCGTCGCCGCCATTGCCGCCGGCGCCCCCGGTGCCGGTGGTCCCGCCGTCCGCGCCGTTCGCGGCGGCGCCGCCAATCGCGTCGCCGGTTCCGCGGTTGATGGCGAGACCGCCGTCGCCGCCGGTCCCGCCGCCGGCGGCCCCGGTGCCGCCGGTCCCGCCGACCCCGCCGGTGGCGTCGCCGGATCCGGAGCTGGACGCCAAACCGCCGGCGCCGCCCGCCCCGCCGGTACCGGTGGCGCTGGAGCCGCCCGCGCCACCGGCGGCGCCCAGCACGTCGCCGGTCGCGGCGCTGTTGTCGATGACCGCGCCACCGCCCGTACCGCCGGACCCGCCCGCGCCGGTGGTGCCGTCGCCGCCGGACCCGCCCGCGGCCGCGACAAGGTGGCCGGTTCCGGAGGTGCTCGCGGCACCGCCGTTCCCGCCGGCGCCGCCGGTGGTCCCGTCCGCCCCGGCTCCGGCGGTGCCTCCGGTGGCGGTGCCGGCGCCGGGCGTGGCCAAGGAGCCGGTCTGCGCCGCGCCGCCGTCGCCGCCGGCCCCGCCGGTTCCGGTGGATCCGCCGCCGGTGCCGTTCGCGCCGGCCCCGCCGGTGGCGTTTCCGGTTCCCTGGTTGACCGCTTGACCACCGTCGCCGCCGGCCCCGCCGCCCGCGGCGCCGGTCCCGCCGGTGCCGCCGGCCCCGCCGAGGGCGTCACCGGATCCCTCGGTGTGTGCCTGGCCGCCTGCGCCGCCGGCCCCGCCGGCACCGGCGGCGCTGTTGCCGCCCGCGCCGCCCATAGCGCCGACGACGGAGCGGGTAGCAGCGCTGTTGCCGATTGCCTCGCCGCCGCCTGCGCCGCCGGCCCCGCCGGGCCCGGTGGTGCCCTGCCCGCCCGTCCCGC
The DNA here is from genome assembly GCF_059812405.1 of Mycobacterium sp. NGS57. NCBI lineage: Bacteria > Bacillati > Actinomycetota > Actinomycetes > Mycobacteriales > Mycobacteriaceae > Mycobacterium > Mycobacterium sp. NGS57. The sequence continues at coordinate 46,627 of NZ_JCALCP010000019.1, forward strand.
CGGCGGCGGCGACGACGTCTCCGGTGCCGTAGGTGAGCGCGGCCCCGCCGTCACCGCCCGCCCCGCCGCTGCCGGTCGCGCCGCCGCCGGTGCCGTTCGCGCCGACGCCTCCGGTGGCGTTTCCGGTGCCATAGTTGAACGCCCCACCACCGTCGCCGCCTGACCCGCCGCCCGCGGCACCGGTGCCGCCGAACCCGCCGCCCCCGCCTTGCGCGTTGCCGGATCCGTGGGCAACCGCCAGGCCGCCGGTGCCGCCGCGCCCGCCGGCGCCGATGGTTCCGGTGCCACCGAGGCCACCGGCCCCGCCGACGGCGTCGTCGACGCCATAGCTGTTCGCGGCGCCGCCCTGGCCACCCTGGCCACCCTGGCCGCCCTGACCGCCGGTCCCGCCGGTACCTGCGGCGCCCATGGCGCCCGCCGCGGCGCCGGTGCCCCCGGAGCCGCCGAGTCCCGCGGCCCCGCCGGCGCCACCCTGGCCACCGGCGCCGACGCCCGAGTAGGAATCGGCGACGCCCGCACCGCCCTGACCGCCCTGGCCGCCCTGACCGCCCGTGCCGCCACTGCCCGCTGCGCCGTGCGCGCCCGCTGCGCCGAACGGGCCCGCCTGCCCACCGGCCCCGCCTTCGCCGCCGGTGCCGCCCGTGCCGCCCTGCCCGCCCTGACCGCCCTGGCTGCCGGCACCGCCGAGGAGGCCCGTGGTCCCGTCGGGGCCGGTGGTGCCGGCACCGCCGGCTCCGCCGGACCCGCCGAGCCCGCCGTGCCCGCCGGCGCCACCACTACCGCCGAAGAAGCCGCCGGCGCCGCCGGCTCCGCCGGCCCCGCCGTTGCCGCCGGTGACGCCCTGAATACCGGCCGCGCCGACCGACCCGGTCGCCCCGTTGCCGCCGGCGCCGCCGGCTCCGCCGTTGCCGAACAGCCCGGCATCGCCGCCCCTGCCGCCGGCCTGCCCGGCCCCGCCCGAGCCGCCGTTGCCGCCATTGCCCCAGAGCAATCCGCCCGCCCCACCGGCTTGGCCGGTGCCGGCCGCGCCGTTGGCGCCGTCACCGATCAGCGGGCGCCCCAGCAGCAACTGCGTGGGCGCGTTGACCGCGCCCATTACCTGCTCCTCCACCGCCGCCAACGGCGACGCGTTCGCCGCCTCCGCAGCGCCGTAGGCCCCGCCGGCACCGGCCAACGCCTGCACAAACCGGTCATGGATCAGATTCACCTGCGCGCTGAGTGCCTGATACTCGCGGCCGTAGGAGCCGAACAGTGTCGCGATGGCCGCCGAGACCTCGTCCCCGGCCGCTGTCACGACGCTCGTCGTGGAGGCCGCGGCCGCGGCATTGGCGCCACTAATCGCCGAACCGATCCCGGCAACATTTGCTGCCGCCGACACCAGCAACTCGGGCGCCGCCACCACAAAAGACATAGATCTCCCCAGCTCTCAAAGACGATCAGCCAGGCCCAGGCGGTACCTGATCGGCGGAGCGTAACCGCCACAGCACAATCTGATGTTGGCTTTCCGAGAATTGTCTTTCCGGGTCGCCGGCCGGGTACTCGTGTTTGCTGTCGATCCCTAGGTGGGCGGTATGGAGTCGGCCCACGGCGAGGACCGGCGGTCGGCCCAGGGTCGGGTGTGAAGCCTGGGCTTTGAGAGTGAAGCCCGGGCGGCGATCCGGGCCTGGATGCCGCCGTGGGCTCACAGCCGAAGCCGTGGGCTCACAGCCGAAGCCGTGGGCTCACAGCCGAAATGCCGCGGCCAGTACCGTGGGCGACATGCCCTGCGTGTTCTGTGCGATCGCCGCCGGGGAGGCCCCGGCGCTCAAGATCTACGAAGACGACGGCTACCTGGCGATCCTGGACATCCGGCCGTTCACCCGCGGGCACACGCTGGTGATCCCCAAGCGCCACAGCGTCGACCTCACCGACACCCCACCGCAGACCCTGGCCGACATGATCACCATCGGCCAGCGCATCGCCCGGGCCGCCCGCGCGACCGAGCTGGCCGACGCGACCAACATCGGGATCAACGACGGCCCCGCGGCCTTCCAGACCGTGCTGCACATCCACCTGCACGTGCTGCCGCGGCGCAACGGCGACAAGTTGTCGGTGGCCAAGGGGATGCTGCTGCGCCGCGACCCGGACCGGGAGTCCACCGCGCAGGTCCTGCGCGAAGCGCTGGCACGCATCGACGCGAGCCAGTCGGAGTGAGCCGGCGAGTGCGTGCTCAACATCGATGAATCGATGAATCGATGAATCCGGCCAGGTAGACCACGACAGGCGCGCAGCGGATTATTCTCCTGTTGCGCGCGGTGACGCTTTCCCTGCGGTCACCGCAAGGCGCGGGATCGGCTGGAGTGGCTATGAAACGCTCGACGGGAAATCCGTGGCGGCGCTTCGGGCTGTCCGCGCGCACGGGCTGGCTGGTCGTCGGGATGTCCGTGGTCGCGGCGCTGCTGGTCGCGTTTCTCAGCCGGCCGGTGGACGAGACCGTGACGGTGCTGTGCCTGGCATTCGCGGCGGCGTGCTCCGGCTACGCGGCGCACTACTCGACCGGGCGCCGCAAACTCGGATGGCTGGCCCTGGTGGTGGCCTTGTTGGGCTGGGGGGTGGGCGAGGTCATCTGGGCGTTCTACGAGGTACGCCCGGAGGCGGAACACGCCGCCCACCCGGCCGCCGCCGAGATCGTGTCCCTGTTGTACCCGATCGGCGTCATGGTGTGCCTGCCGTTGCTGTCCCACCTGTCACGCCACAGCCCCCGCCGGCTGGTGCTGGACGGGCTCATCGTCGCGACGTCACTCTTCGTGATTTCGTGGGCGTTCGTCCTCGACGAGGAGCTGCGCGCGCACAGCAGCTCCCGGGTGACGACGCTCACCGAGGTTTTCGCCGACGTCGCCGTGCTGACGACGGCGATCCTGATGCTGTCCCGCGTCCGGTCCGACGACATGCCGAGCCGCAGCCTGCTGGCCGGCGGCGTCGGCACGATCGCCGTCGCCGACATGGCGATGGTGTTCCAGACCGGAATGGGCGGGTTCCACCTCAGCGATCTGGGCGACGTGGGGCGCGTGGTCGGTTTGGGGCTGATCGCGCTGGCTGGCCTGACCAGCGTGCACGAGTCCGCCACGGCCCAGACCCGGACCGAGATTCTGTCGCCCGCCCTGTTGTGGTTGCCCTACCTGCCGCTGCTGCTGGCGGCCGCGGTCGGGTTGGGTCACGCCGTGGGCCTGATGGCGCACGGACCGCTGCTCGCCGCGCTGGGCATCCTCGTCGCCGCGGTGCTGGCCCGGCAGTTCATCGTGCTCGTCGACAACCAGGGCCTGCTCTCCGAAGTCGCGCGGGAAGCGTTCCGCGACAGCCTGACCGGGCTGGCCAACCGGGCGCACTTCCTGCATCGCCTGGAACAGGCCGTCACGCGGCAGCGCCGCGACGGGACGACCGTGGCGGTGTTGTGCCTCGATCTCGACAACTTCAAGGCCGTCAACGACGCCCTGGGCCATCCGGCCGGCGACGAGCTGCTCATCCGGGTCGCCGGCCGGCTCACCGCGGCGCTGGGCGACACGGGCACCGTCGCGCGCCTCGGCGGCGACGAATTCGCCGTCCTAGTCGAGGCTTCCGTGGAGGAATCGCAGGCGGCGGCGCACCGGGTGCTCGACGCGTTCGGCACGGCGATCGTGATCGACGGCGTGCCCATCGAGGTGCGGCCCAGCATCGGCTTCACGGTGGGCACCGCCGCGACCAACAGCACCGTCGATCAGCTGCTCCGCCACGCCGACCTGGCCATGTATGCCGCCAAACGCGAAGGCGGCCAATGTATTCGGGGTTTCGTGCCCGATCTGCCCTTCCCGTTCAGCTTCCCGCAGTTGGCCGAGTCGCCGGACTCGGCCGCGGCGGGGGTGGACCGGATCGCCACGTCAGTTCCGGTGGGGGCCTTCGGCAGCGACACCAAGCTGGCCCCCTCTTTGGCGCCCGTCGCCGAGGCCGCGACGGCGCCGCGCGACCGAACCCGCGACGGCGGCAATGGCGTCGATGGCGTGCGGTGGCCGCCGGCGGCGATCCGGATTGCGTTGGCGGCGTTGGGGATCGGCGTCGCCGTCTTCGCCCTGACCAGCGTCTTGTGGCCCGCCGCCGCACACACGACGTTCTTCGCCAAGTTCCTCTACCCCGCGCTGAACCTGGGGGCCGCAACGCTGGTCGGCGTGCGCTCCTACCGCGTCCGGGCCGACCGCCTCGCCTGGGGGCTGATCGCGGTGGGCATGGCGGTGTCGGCGATCGGCGACATCGTGTATGCCCTGTGCGTGCGGGAGGGCGAGTCGCCCTCGCCGGCCGATCCGGAGTATCTGGCGTTCTACCCCTTGGTCTATGTCGGGCTCCTGCTTTTGATGCGGTCCCGGCTGAAGCGGGTGCCGTTGCCGATCCGGCTCGATTCGCTGGTGTGCGCGCTGGCCGCGGCCGCGGTGGGCGTGATGCTGCGCGACGGCCCCATCCATGCGGCCGCGGTCCGCGTCCCGGTGACCGTGATGGTGGGCCTCGTCTATCCGTGGGGCGACCTGATCCTGCTAGCCGTGACCGCGGGCATGCTGCCAATCCTTGGCTGGCGCAACGAATTTCGCTGGGGTGTGCTCGTGGTCGGATTCATCGGGTTCGCCGTCGCCGACACCGCGTACCTCTTCCAGACCGCCGAGGGCGCCTACCGCGAAGGCACCATGCTCGACGCCCTGTGGCTGGCCGCGGCGCTGCTGGTGGCCGTCGCGAGCTGGGCGCCACGGTCCGGGTCCGCGCGGGGGGTGTCGCCGCGCCGCGGGCTCGGCTCCTACACCGTGCCGGTGGCATGCACCGTCGTGGCGCTCGGCGTCGTCATCGACCACAACTCAAGGCTGGCAACGATTCTCGCCGCCCTGAGCCTGATCGCGGTCGCCGCGCGGTTCTCGGCGACCTTCCGCGACGTCAGCATCCTGGCCGAAAACCACAAACAGGCCATGACCGACGAGTTGACCGGCCTGCCCAACCGCCGGTCGCTGGCGACGGCCCTGACGGCGCTGTCGAGCTCGGCGCCGGCGGCGACCAGGGCGTCGTCGCGGCGGGCGCTGCTGTTGCTGTATCTGTATGAGTTTCAAGAGATCAACGACTCGGTCGGCCGCCACTTCGGCGACGAGCTGTTGCGCCACATCGCCGACCGGCTGGCCCACTGCGTGCGCCGCGACGACCTGCTCACCCGCGTGAGCGACGACGGGTTCGCCATCCTGCTCGCCGAGGGGTCCGACCTGATCGCGGCGCGCGCCCAGGCGGGCCGGCTGCTCGAGGCCCTGAGCGAGCCGTTCGCGCTCGACCCGATCACGGTGCAGGTCGACGCCCGCATCGGCATCGCGTTGTGCCCCGACCACTGCGAGCACCCGCAGCAGCTGCTCAACCGCGCCGAGACGGCCATCCCGCACGCCAAGTCCGCGATCAGCAAGATCGCGGTGTACGACTCGGCGTTCGAGCTCTACCGCGACAACGACCCCAACCTGGTCGAGGAACTGCGCCACGCCCTCTTCGACGGCGACCAGCTGACCGTGCACTACCAGCCCAAGGTCAACGCCGGCGACGGCAGCGTGCACAGCGTCGAGGCGCTGCTGCGCTGGCGGCATCCCAGCCGCGGGTTGCTACTGCCCGAGGAATTCCTGTCCGCCGCCGAGCGCGCCGGGCTGATGCGCAAGGTGGCCAACCGCACGATCAACCTCGCCCTCGAACAGATCCGGACGTGGCGCGACGACGGCATCCCGATGGCCGTCGCGGTGAACCTGTCGACGACCAACCTGCTGGACCTCGACCTGGTGAGCACGATCGAGCGGCTGTTGCACACCCACGGCCTGCCGCCCGACTCGCTGATCGTCGAGATCACCGAGAGCGCGCTGGTGGACTCGGCGCGGTCCCGCAGCACCGTCGCCGCGCTGCAGCAGCTCGGCGTGCGCATCTCGCTCGACGACTACGGCACCGGGTGGTCGTCGCTGGCGCGGCTGCAGGACGTCTCGGTCGACGAGCTCAAGCTCGACCGGATCTTCGTCGCGCGCCTGGCCCAGGACCCGCGATCGGTCGCGATCGTGCGGTCCACGGTGGCGCTGGCGCGCAGCCTGGGCGCCGACCTGGTGGCCGAGGGCGTCGAGGACGACCTCACGCTGTCGGCGTTGCGGCGCTACGGCTGCAGCATCACCCAGGGGTTCGTACACAGCCCGCCGTTGCCCGCGGATGACCTGCGCGACTGGATCGCCAGCCATGCGCCCGACCCGTCCCGGCGGGCGCGGGTGACCGACTGACGCGATCGCAGTAGTCGCCGGCCTCGGTCGGACGAAATTGCAGTAGTGCGTCCCGGATCGGGGCGGTGCCGGGGGGCTGAAAATCGGACTTCAGGTGGTGTCGGCAACGCCACTTCGACGCGGGGGGTGTGGCGGATTGGGCGGTGGCCGGTAGCAAGCGGCCGCCGTGGCGCCCCCGAATTGCAGTAGTCGCCTGCGGATGTCGCGCGAAATTGCAGTAGTGCGTCCCGGATTCTGGCGGCGCTGGAACGGCTGAGAATCGGGCTTCGGACAGTGGGAGCCCTTCGTGTCGTCTTTTGTGTTTGCAACGCCCGAGGCGTTGACTGCGGCCGCGTCGGACCTGGGCGGCGTCGCGGAGGCGATCCGGCGGGTGACGGCGGCGGCGGCGCCGGCGACGACGGGGATCGCCCCGGCCGCCGGCGACGAGGTGTCGGCGGTGATTACGCGCCTGTTCGGCACCTTCGGCCAGGAATTCCAGGCCTTGAATGCGCAGGCGGCGGCGTTTCACGACCAATTTGCGGCCGCGTTGAGTGGTGCCGGCGTCTCGTACGGCGCGACTGAGGCGGCGGCGGCGGCGCCGCTGGGCACGTTGGAGCAGGACGTGTTGGCGGTGATCAATGCGCCGACCGAGATCCTGATGGGTCGTCCGCTGATCGGCCCGGGCACCGACGGCGCGGCCGGGTCCGGGGCCGCCGGCGGTCCGGGCGGGATTTTGATCGGCCGGGGCGGCAACGGCGGCTCGGGCGCGGCCGGGCAGGTCGGCGGGGCCGGCGGGGCGGCCGGCCTGCTGGGTGCCGGCGGGGCCGGCGGGATGGGCGGGGCCGGGGCGTCCGGCGGCGTCGGGGGCACGGGTGGCTGGTTGTTTGGCAATGGCGGGGCCGGCGGCCAGGGCGGGGTCGGCGTCGGGAGCGGCTCCGGCGGGGCCGGCGGCCTCGGGGGTAATGCTTTGCTGTTCGGCGCCGGCGGGGCCGGCGGTGTGGGCGGCACCGGGCTGGGCGGCGCTTTAGGTTCCGCGGGTAGCGCGGGCAGCCAGTTCGCTGCCGGCGGCACGGGCGGTTTGGGTGGTGACGGCGGCACCGGCGGCGTGGGCGGTACCGGTGGCAATGGTGGGCTGTTGTGGGGTGCCGGCGGGGCCGGCGGGGTCGGCGGCACCGGTGGGGCCGGGGGTTCGGGCGGTGTTGGTGGTGCGGGCTGGGCGTCGACGGTGGTCGGCGGCACCGGCGGTGACGGCGGTAACAGCGGCACCGGCGGGACCGGCGGCAACGGTGGCGCCGGCGGTATCGGTGGGCATGGCTCGCTTTTGTTCGGTCCCTTGGGCGCCAACGGTTTCGGCGGCGCGGGTGGGGCCGGCGGTAATGCCGGCGCGGCCGGCAATGGCGGCGCCGGCGGGGCCGGGGATGCGGTGACGGCCGGCGGGACCGGCGGTGTCGGCGGCGATCCCGGCGGGGTCGGGGTCGGCGGATTC
>NZ_JCALCP010000002.1:0-605384 GCF_059812405.1 Mycobacterium sp. NGS57
GAAATGCGTCGCTAGTTGCACTCGCGGATACTAGGCGCCGGAGCGCAGACCGGCGGCGAACCGCTGGGCTTCCTCCCAGGTGGGCAGGAGGCCGGATGCGCGCACCTCGTCGAAGCTGGGCGCTGCGGCATCGCGCTCGGACAGGCTCGGTTCGGCGCCGTCGACCAGCGGCCAGTCGATTCCCAGCGCCGGGTCCGTCGCGCAGATGGTGTGCTCGCGCTGCGGGTTGTATTCCGCCGAGCACAGGTACATGACCGTCGAATTATCTTGTAGCGCAAGGAAGGCGTGCCCGAGGCCTTCGGAGATGTAGATCGTCCGGTGGTCCTTGTCGTCGAGCAGGACGGAGTCCCACTGGCCGAAGGTCGGCGAGCCAACGCGGATGTCGACGACTACGTCGAACACCGAGCCCGACACACAGGTCACGTACTTGGCCTGGCTCGGCGGCAGCTGAGCGAAGTGCAGACCGCGCAGCACGCCGGCCGACGACACCGAGCAATTTGCTTGCCGAACGTCCAGCCGATGGCCGCTGAACTCGGTGAACCCGCGGTCGGTGAGCCATTCGAAGAACATGCCACGGGAATCACCGTGGATGGCCGGGGTGATCTCCCAGGCGCCGGGAACCTTGAGCTCGCGAGCCTTCACCTCAGCGCCCGCGTTCCTCGTAGCGCGCTTCCGCTTCGTCCTTGAGCGGGCGCCACCACGACTCGTTGGCCCGGTACCAGTCGATGGTCGCCCGCAGACCCTCTTCGAAGTCGGTGTGCTTCGGGGCCCAGCGCAATTCGTCGCACAGGAACGACGGGTCGATGGCGTAGCGCAGGTCGTGGCCGACCCGATCGGGCACGTGGTCGAAGTCGTCCGGGTCGCGGCCCATCATCTTCAGCACCGTGCGCAGCACGGTCAGGTTGTCGCGTTCGCCCTCGGCGGCGATGAGGTAGGTCTGACCGATTTGGCCCTCGTCCAGGATCCGCCGCACCGCGCTGTTGTGATCCTCGACGTGGATCCAGTCGCGCACGTTGGCGCCGCGGCCGTACAGCTTGGGCCGCCGGCCGGTGAGCACGTTGGTGATCTGGCGCGGGATGAATTTCTCGATGTGCTGATACGGCCCGTAGTTGTTGGAGCAGTTGGAGATCGTCGCGCGCACCCCGTAGGAGCGCACCCAGGCCCGCACCAGCAGGTCGGCGGCGGCCTTGGTCCCGGAGTACGGGCTCGACGGATTGTAGGGCGTCGACTCGGTGAACCGCGTCGGGTCGTCGAGCTCCAGGTCGCCGTAGACCTCGTCGGTCGAGATGTGGTGCAGCCGCACGCCGTGGCGTCGCACCGCTTCCAGGATGGCGTACGTCCCGATCACGTTGGTGCGCAACGACGGCTCCGGGTCGTCCAGGGAGTTGTCCACGTGGCTTTCGGCGGCGAAGTGGATCACCGCGTCGGACTCCGCGACCAGCGCGTCGACCAGCGCGGCATCGGCGACGTCGCCCTCCACCACGGTGATGGCGTCTTCCACGTCGGCCAGCGACTCGCGCCGTCCGGCATAGGTAAAAGCGTCGAGCACCGTCACCGAATCCTCGGGGTGTTCGCCCACTGTGCTGTGCACGAAATTGGCGCCGATGAAGCCGGCTCCGCCGGTGACCAGCAATCGCATGGTCACACACACTAACCGAGCGGGATCGTCAGCTTGGGGGAGTTACCGCTAAAGGGGCTAGCCCAGGCCGAGCGGCCCGGCCAATTCGGCCAGCGCCGAGACCAGGTTTTCATCCTTGGTGAGAACCTGCACGGGCACGTGGTCGGCGCCCGCGGCGAGGTGCTGCTTGAGCCGCTCGGCGATCTCGTCCGGGGTCCCATAGGCCACCAGCGCGTCGACCAGCCGGTCGCTGCCGGGGCGGGTGACTTCCTCATCCGAGTAGCCCAGCCGCTTCCAGTTGTTGCGGTATTTGGCCAGGTTGAAATAGATGTCGAGCGCCCTGCGGCCCACCGCGCGCGCCTTGTCCGGGTCGGTGGTCAGCACCACCTTGTGTTCGGGCGCCAGAAACGCCGAAGGGCCGATCAGCTCCCGGGCCTGCGCGGTGTGTTCGGGGGTGGTCAGGTACGGGTGTGCGCCGGCACTGCGGTCGGCCGACAGCTTGAGCACGCGGGGCCCCAGGGCCGCCACGACGCGCCGGTCGGCCGGGACGCCGTACTCGTCGAGCTGGTCGAGGTAGGCGACCAGCGCGTCGTACGGCTTGCGGTACTCGGTGTGCGCCTCCGGATGGCCGACGCCGATGCCGAGCAGGAAGCGGCCCGGATAGGCCCGGTCGATGCGGTGAAACGACTCGGCCACCGGCTTGGCCGCCGCCGTCCAGATGTTGACGATGCCGGTGGCCACCTGCAAGGTCGTCGTCGCCTCGAGGATGGGCTCCACCCAGGCGAGCTCGGCGGGCGGGGAACCGCCCACCCACACGGCGCCGTAGCCCAAAGCTTCGATTTCCCTGGCTTGCTGGGGTGTGACGCCGCGTCCGAACGAGCCGAACCGGCCGAGGGAAGGGCGTGGAGACGGGCTGGTGGCATGAGCGTCGGTCATGGTTGCTCCAACCCGCGGGTCGAACTGCCCTATTCCCGCAGAGCCCCCGCGGTCTTCATATGGCGCCGGGAAAGAGCGCCCGAACATTGCCCAGCGAATCAACGAATTCGCGCTTTTGGTGCCGCTACGCGCCGAGCTGTTCGCCGACGGGTTGTCGCAGCGAAGAAACAACCTGTCGCCATAGTTGGTGGCGCGTTATGGTTTGACCAGTTGTCGTTGGAGGGCTCGTTGCAGAAAACGTCGTTCGGAAACTACGAGCTGATCGAGTTGCTGGGCCGCGGCGGCATGGGTGAGGTCTGGCGGGCCCACGACACCGTCATCGACAGAATCGTCGCGATCAAGATTTTGCCCACCGAAATCTCCCAGGACGACGTATTCCAGCAGCGCTTCCGTCGCGAAGCCCATGCGGCCGCGCGATTGCGGAGTCCGCACATCGTGCCGATCCACACCTACGGGGAAATCGGCGGGCGCCTATTCGTGGATATGGCCTTGATCGAGGGCCGCGACCTACAGTCCATCCTGCGCGACGGCCCGCTGCCGCCCGCGCGGGCGGTGCGCATCATCGAGCAGGTCGCCAAGGCGCTGCAAGCCGCGCACAAGGAAGGGCTGCTGCACCGGGACGTCAAGCCCTCCAACATCCTGGTCGACGACGACGACTATGCCTATCTCATCGACTTCGGCATCGCCCTGGCGGCGGGGGAGCGGAATCTGACCACCGTCGGCGACGTGATCGGGACGTTCTACTACATGGCTCCGGAACGGTTCAAAATCCAAGAGCCCGATGCGCCGCCCATCGATTCCCGCTCGGATATCTACGCGCTGGCCTGCGTGCTGTACGAGTGCTTGACCGCCGAGCACGTATTCCCCGGCGACAGCCTGGAGCAACAGATCGGCAACCACCTCGTCAGCCCGCCGCCGCGCCCGTCGATCACCAACCCCGCGCTGCCGGGCGGCTTCGACACCGTCATCGCCAAGGGCATGGCCAAGATGCCGGGCGACCGCTACGACACCGCCGTCGAGCTGGCGCGAGCCGCCCGCAACGCCGTCACATCGCCGATCCCCCTGCCGCCGCGGCCCTTCGATCGGCAGCAACCGGGGCCGTTCCCGCCGATTCGCACGCAAGGCTACGGTCACAGCGACCAGGAATCCGGCGCCGCGACGGTCCAGTACCCGGTGCCCACTCCCGGGACCTATCCCCGCCCGGCACCCCAGGTCGTATCGGGGCCCCAGCCCGTCGCCGATCGGTTGCCCGCCAGGCCGCCCGCGCCGTGGTGGCGCCGCAAGCCCGCCATCATCGCCGCCGCCGCCCTGGCTGTCGTCGCGCTCGTCGTTGCCGCACTGGTCGTCTTCGGCGATTTCGGGTCAAAACGCGGAAACCCCCGGCAAACGACGCTGCCGTTCACCGGCCTGCGCGACCCGCAGGGGCTCTCGGTCGGCAATGGCGGCACTGTGTACGTCGCCGACACCATGCACAACCGGATTTTGGCCCTGTCCGCGGGCTCGTCCGACCCGGTCGTGCTGCCATTCGAGGGCCTCAGCTATCCCAGCGGTGTGACGGCAGACAACTCCGGCAACGTCTACGTCAACGATTCCGGTAACAGACGGGTGCTGATCCTTCGCGCCGGCTCGCGGCAGCAGACCCAGCTGCCGTTCACCGACCTCGAACATCCGACCGGCCTGACGGTGGGCAGCGCCCGCACCGTCTACGTCACCGACACCGCCAAGAATCGGGTGGTTGCCCTCAACCCCGGCTCGACCAAGCAATACGAGGTCCCCTTCACCGGTCTCAAGGCTCCGACCGGCCTGGTGGTGGCCGACAACGGAACCATCTACGTCGCCGACGGCGGCAACAATCGGGTGCTGATGCTGGCCCCCGGCTCGAACACGCAAGCCACGGTGCCGTTCGTCGGCCTGTCGGATCCCGGCGGGGTGACGCTGGACCGGGAGGGAGCCGTCTACGTCACCGACAGCGCGAACAATCGGGCGCTGAAGCTGCCCGCGGGCTCGAGCCGGCAGGTCGTACTGCCCTTCACCGGCCTCGACGCGCCGTGGGGCCTGGCGGTCGACAGCAACGGCACGGTGTATGTCGCGGGCCACAACAACAAGATTTTGGTGTTGCGGCCCAAACCCGAATAGGTGTCCGGCCAAATCCTGTGGTCGGCTCCGTCTTTTGCGCCGACTGTAGCGATGCGGGTAAGGTGGGACGACGGTGCGGCGTCCGTGCCGGCTCTTGGTGTGCCCAGTCTGAAATTTCTCGGAATTTTCACCACCGGCTCACGTTTTGCAGTCGGGACAGCTGTTGCGCCGACCGGCCGCAGTGACGCGAACGCAACGAACGAAACAAACGACGAGGATTTCTGACAAGTATGGCCAAGAAGGACGGTGCCATCGAGGTCGAGGGCCGCGTGGTCGAGCCCCTGCCCAATGCGATGTTCCGCATTGAGCTGGAGAACGGCCACAAGGTGCTCGCCCACATCAGCGGCAAGATGCGGCAGCACTACATCCGCATCCTTCCCGAGGACCGGGTGGTGGTGGAGCTGTCTCCCTACGACCTGTCCCGCGGCCGCATCGTGTACCGCTACAAGTAACCAACCAAAAGACGAGAACAGGATCGAACAGCCGTGAAGGTCAACCCCAGCGTGAAGCCGATTTGCGACAAGTGCAGGGTGATCCGTCGGCATGGGCGGGTCATGGTGATCTGCCAAGATCCCCGCCACAAGCAGAGACAGGGCTGAGCCGGACAATTTGGGCAGCCTTCCGCCTGCGCCTACAACTGAATGCAGACCTCCCAGCACCAGTGAGCGGCTGGCATCTGAAAGAGATGGGCCAGCTCATCCACGCCCGGACGGAGGCCGGGCCCCACCCCGAATTTCGGGGCCGGGAGCGGACTGGGATCAGACCTCCGCATGAGATAAGAGGACACGCCACCTATGGCTCGACTAGTAGGCGTCGATCTCCCGCGCGACAAGCGGATGGAGATCGCGCTGACCTATATCTTCGGCGTCGGCCGCACCCGCTCGAACGAGATTCTGGCGGCCACCGGCATCGACAAGGACCTGCGCACGCGGGATCTCAGCGACGACCAGCTGACCCACCTGCGTGACTACATCGAAGCCAACCTGAAGGTGGAGGGCGACCTGCGCCGGGAGGTGCAGGCCGACATCCGCCGCAAGATCGAGATCGGCTGCTACCAGGGCCTGCGGCACCGCCGCGGCCTGCCGGTGCGCGGCCAGCGGACCAAGACCAACGCGCGCACCCGCAAGGGCCCCAAGCGCACCATCGCGGGCAAGAAGAAGGCCAGGTAACCGCCATGCCACCAGCCAAGAAGACAGCCGGCCCCAAGAAGGGCCAGAAGACCCGGCGGCGGGAAAAGAAGAACATCCCGCACGGTGCCGCGCACATCAAGAGCACCTTCAACAACACGATCGTGACGATCACCGACCCGCAGGGCAACGTCATCGCCTGGGCGTCGTCGGGCCACGTCGGCTTCAAGGGGTCGCGCAAGTCGACGCCGTTCGCCGCGCAGCTGGCCGCCGAGAACGCCGCCCGCAAGGCGCAGGAGCACGGCGTCAAGAAGGTCGACGTGTTCGTCAAGGGCCCGGGCTCCGGCCGCGAGACCGCGATCCGGTCGCTGCAGGCCGCCGGGCTCGAGGTCGGCGCGATCTCCGACGTCACCCCCCAGCCGCACAACGGCGTCCGCCCGCCCAAGCGCAGAAGGGTCTAGAGAACCATGGCTCGTTACACCGGACCCATCACCCGCAAATCGCGCCGGCTGCGCACCGACCTCGTCGGCGGCGACCAGGCTTTCGAGAAGCGTCCCTACCCGCCCGGCCAGCACGGCCGCGCGCGGATCAAGGAGAGCGAGTACCTGCTGCAGCTGCAGGAGAAGCAGAAGGCCCGCTTCACCTACGGCGTGATGGAAAAGCAGTTCCGCCGCTACTACGAGGAGGCCGTGCGCCAGTCCGGCAAGACCGGCGAGGAGCTGCTGAGGATTCTCGAGAGCCGGCTGGACAACGTCGTCTACCGCGCCGGCCTGGCGCGCACCCGGCGGATGGCCCGCCAGCTGGTCACCCACGGCCATTTCACGGTCAACGGCGTGCGCGTCGACGTCCCCAGCTACCGGGTGTCGCAGTACGACATCGTCGACGTGCGGGACAAGTCGCTGAACTCGGTGCCGTTCCAGATTGCGCGGGAGACCGCGGGTGACCGCCCGATCCCGAGTTGGCTGCAGGTGGTCGGGGAGCGTCAGCGCATCCTGATCCACCAGTTGCCCGAGCGCGCGCAGATCGACGTGCCGCTCACCGAGCAGCTGATCGTCGAGTACTACTCGAAGTAACCTTCCGGAGCCGCAACTGCGGCGACCGGATAACCGAGCCGGCATCAAATAGCGGGTGCCGAGAAGGAGAACAAGAAACACCATGCTGATCTCACAGCGACCCACACTGTCGGAGGAAGTCGTCACCGACACCCGGTCCCAGTTCGTCATCGAACCACTGGAGCCCGGATTCGGTTACACCCTGGGCAATTCGCTTCGCCGCACGCTGCTGTCGTCGATCCCCGGCGCGGCCGTGACCAGCATCCGCATCGACGGCGTGCTGCACGAATTCACCACCGTGCCCGGGGTGAAGGAAGACGTCACCGACATCATCCTGAACCTCAAGGGCCTGGTCGTGTCCTCGGAGGAGGACGAGCCGGTCACCATGTACCTGCGCAAGCAGGGCCCGGGCGAGGTCACCGCGGGTGACATCGTGCCGCCGGCCGGCGTGACCGTGCACAACCCCGCCATGCACATCGCGACGCTGAACGACAAGGGCAAGCTCGAGGTCGAGCTCGTCGTCGAGCGTGGCCGCGGCTACGTCCCGGCGGTGCAGAACCGGGCCTCCGGCGCCGAAATCGGCCGCATCCCGGTCGATTCCATCTACTCGCCGGTGCTCAAGGTCACCTACAAGGTGGACGCCACCCGCGTCGAGCAGCGCACCGACTTCGACAAGCTGATCCTGGACGTGGAGACCAAGAGCTCGATCAGCCCGCGCGACGCGCTGGCATCGGCCGGTAAGACCCTGGTCGAATTGTTCGGCCTGGCACGCGAACTCAACGTCGAGGCCGAGGGCATCGAGATCGGCCCGTCGCCGGCCGAGGCCGACCACATCGCGTCGTTCGCGCTGCCGATCGACGACCTGGACCTGACCGTGCGGTCCTACAACTGCCTCAAGCGCGAGGGCGTGCACACCGTCGGCGAGCTGGTGAGCCGCACCGAGTCCGACCTGCTCGACATCCGCAACTTCGGCCAGAAGTCCATCGACGAGGTGAAGGTCAAGCTGCACCAGCTGGGTCTGTCGCTGAAGGACAGCCCGCCGAGCTTCGACCCGTCGGAGGTCGCCGGCTACGACGTCGCCACCGGCACCTGGTCCACCGAGGCCGCCTACGACGACCAGGACTACGCGGAAACCGAACAGCTCTAAAGCCCGTCCCGGCCCTACCTGATACGGGGGCCGGCCCCAATGAGGAGAAGTCGCAATGCCCAAGCCCACCAAGGGCCCCCGCCTCGGCGGGTCGTCTTCGCACCAGAAGGCCCTGCTGGCCAACCTGGCCACGTCGCTGTTCGAGCACGGCCGGATCAAGACGACCGAGCCCAAGGCTCGTGCGCTGCGGCCGTACGCGGAAAAGCTGATCACGCACGCCAAGAAGGGCACGCTGCACAACCGTCGAGAGGTTCTCAAGAAGATTCGCGACAAGGACGTGGTGCACGCCTTGTTCGAGGAGATCGGGCCGTTCTTCGCCGACCGCAACGGCGGCTACACCCGCATCATCAAGGTCGAGGCGCGCAAGGGTGACAACGCCCCGATGGCCGTGATCGAGCTGGTGCGGGAGAAGACCGTGACGTCGGAGGCCGATCGGGCGCGCCGGGTGAAGGCTTCCAAGTCCACTGCGCCCGAGGCGGCCGCGGCCGCACCGCAGGCCGCGGTCGAGCCGGAGGCGGTGGACGGCTCGGCGGCCGATGAGCCGGCGACCGACGAGGCGGTCGAGGCAGCGGCCGCCGCGCCGCAGGCATCAGTCGAAGAAGCCGGCGAGGCCGCCGGCGATGACACTGACGAGGCCACCGAGAATTAGCGCGGACGTCCGTCTGCGGCTGCACATCGCCTACGACGGAACCGATTTCGCGGGCTGGGCAGCCCAGGCCGGGCAGCGGACCGTCGCCGGCGTCCTCGACGAGGCGCTGACGACGGTTTTCCGCATTCCGGTGCGATTGCGCGCGGCCGGCCGCACCGATGCCGGGGTTCATGCCACCGGACAGGTCGCCCACGTCGATGTGCCCGCCGACGCGCTGCCGAACGCATACCCCCGCTCGGGCCGCGCGGGTGAGCCCGAATTCCTGCCGCTACTGCGCCGTCTCGGCCGGTTCCTGCCCGCCGACGTCCGCGTTCTCGACATCGCCCGGGCCCCGGCGGGTTTCGACGCACGGTTCTCGGCGCTGCGCCGTCACTACGCGTACCGGCTGTCCACGGCGGCCTACGGGGTCGAGCCGCAACAGGCGCGCTACGTCACCGCATGGCCGCGCGCGCTGGACCTCGATACGATGGCCGCCGCGTCACGAGACCTGCTGGGGCTGCACGACTTCGCGGCGTTCTGCCGGCACCGCGAGAACGCCACCACCATCCGCGACCTGCAGCGGTTGGACTGGTCGCGCGACGGCGACCTGATCACCGCGCACGTCACCGCGGACGCCTTCTGCTGGTCGATGGTGCGGTCGTTGGTCGGGGCCCTGCTGGCCGTCGGCGAGCACCGGCGCCCAGCCTCCTGGTGTCGCCAATTGCTGTCCGCCAGCGACCGGTCGAGCGACTTCGCCGCCGCGCCCCCGCACGGGCTGACGCTGATCGGCGTCGACTATCCGCCCGACGACCAGCTGGCCGCGCGAACATTGATCACGCGGGACCTGCGCACGCGGGGCTAGACGCGGCTCGCGACGAAACCCGCGGCCTGGCTGGTCAATCCGGGCACGTAGCCCAGGTGGGCCTTCCACTGGTTGCCGTTCGAGCAGATCGGATCGCCGGTGTTGCACAGGTCGATGGTCTTGCCGTCGAAATCCGGTGTCAGCGCGCTCATCAGCCGGCCCGCGCGCGCCGACGGGTTTCCGAACAGCGCGACTGCGGCGACGTGATCGGCGGCCTTGGCGGGCAGCGGCTGATGGAAGCCGAAGCCGGGAAGCGGTGCGGCCGTGACGATGTCGATGACCGCGGCACCCTGCGAATACCCGCCGAGCACCACCTTGGTGTTCGGGCAGTTGTCGGCCATCTGCTGGACGTGGCGGCTGGCGTCGTTGGCGCCGTCCGCGGCGGCCAGGAAATCCTTGCTGGCCGGGTAGTTAACCCCGTACGCACCAACGCTTTTGCGGGTGTGCTGGCGCAGCGAGCCGACGAAGGCCTGGCCCACCCGCCCGACTCCCGGCGGTTCGTCGGTCCCGCGGGCGAACACCACCTCGACGTCAGGGCAGGAGGCCGCGGCGCGAGGAAGCAGCTGTGGAGCGACCCAAAACGCGGCCGCCGCAACGAATGCGGCGGCCAGCCCTATTCGGATGAGCCTCACACGACGAGGCTACGGGCCCATGGTCAAGGGCCGATAACGATTCAGACAAGCGGGGCTTGAAGATTCGGTGTGTTAGGGGTGTTCGGCGACGGTACGTTACCGGGCACCGACGGACCGGGCGCCTGTGGGCCATACCCGGGCATCTGCGGCGCGTACTGGGGTCCGTAACCGGGCATCTGCGGGGCGGACGCGGCCCGCAGCCTGGACGCGACGAAGGACGCCGCCTGCGTGGTGTACGCGGGGACGTAGCCCTCGGTGTGGCCGCTCCACTCGTTGCCCTGACCCGCGTGGCAGATCGGGTCCTGCGGATTGCACAGGTCGATCGCCTTGGACCCGAGCAGCGCGCTCTTGGTCGGCAGCGTCCCGCCGGCGCGGTCGGCGATGTCACCGAAGGTGGCAACGGCCGCGATGTTGGTGGCGTATTGCGGCGGCAGCGAACTGCCCCAGCTGATACCACCGATCGGAACGCCGGCCACGATGTCCATCACCGAGGCGCCCTGCGAGTAACCGCCTAGCACGATCTGAGTGTTCGGGCACTTCTCCACGCTCTTCTTGACGCGGTCGATGGTGTCGTTGGCGCCGTCGCCGCCGTGCAGCTGCAGCTTGCTGGCCGCGTAGTTCACCCCGTAGGGCAGGATGTTCAGGCCCGTCTGCTGGCGCAGCGAGTCGACGAAGGCGTCGCCCACCCGGCCGAGGCCGGGCGGCTCGTTGGTGCCGCGCGCGAAGATGACCTCGACGTCCGGGCAGTCGTCGGCGGTGGCGACCGCCGGGTACGGGGTGAGCAGCAGACCGGTGGCGGTGAGCAGTGCGGACGCGCCCAGGCCGGCCCAACGACCTATGTGACAAAACACGCCGAAATTTTACCCGGATCCGGCCGAAGCGAAACTGGGGCGAGCTGTGGATGGACCGCCGCAACGGCGCTGACGTGCGGCTTAAGGTGAACCGGGGAGACGCATTCCACAATTATTCGACCTTTCCGAGGTGGCTTTGGACCGGATAGGCCTCAGCGGCTATCGATTTCTGCTGCGTCGCCTGGAGTCCGCATTGCTGGGGCTCGACCTCGGCGACGCGAACGAATTGCGCCGCACGTGGACGGCGCCCCTGTGGCTCGGGGGTGCGCTGGCGGCCATCGCCCTGGCGGGATGCGCGGTGCTGGGCGTGCTGCGGCCGCACCCCGACCTCGGCCAGGCGCGAATCGTGCTGGGGCAACCGTCCGGGGCGCTATACGTGCGCGTCGGTGACACGTGGCATCCGGTGCTCAACGTGGCCTCGGCGCGATTGATCGCGACGACGGCCGCCGACCCGCAGCCCGTACCCGACGCCGACATGGGCCGCACCAAACGCGGCCCGCTGCTTGGCATTCCGGGTGCACCGCAGCTGCTCGGCAGGCCGCTCTCGCCCGCCGAGGCGGCCTGGACGATCTGCGATACCCACGAGACCGGCGCGACGACCGTCGTCATCGGGCCCGCCGGCGGAGCGTCGGCTCGGCGTCTGGGCCCCAACCACGCCCTGCTGGTGGCGGCGGCCCCGGGCTCGCCGGCCTACTTGCTGTACCAGGGGCGGCGGGCGGTGGTGGATCTCGCGGACAACGCGGCCGTGCGCTCGCTGCGACTGGAGGGCCGCGCGCCCCAAGCCGTGTCACAGTCGCTGCTGAATGCGGTGCCCGAGGCCGCGCCGGTCAGCGTCCCGCGGATTCGCGGGGCGGGCGGCGCGGCCGCGGGGCTGCCGGGATTTCCCGTCGGCAGCGTGCTACGGGTAGCGCGCGGCGACGGCGACGAGTATTACGTCGTGCTGGCCGCCGGGGTCCAGCGCATCGGGCAGGTGGCCGCCGACCTGTTGCGGTACAGCGATTCGCGCGGCACCACCAACATCGTCACGGTGGCGGCCGACGCGATCCGCACCGCGGCAGTGGTCAACACGTTGCCGGTGGCCGGCTTCCCCGATCGGGCGCCGGCGCTCGAGGCCGGCGACACCGTGTGCGTCACGGCGAATCCCGCGCCGTCCGGGAACTTCGACACCGCGTTCCTGACCGGTGCCGGTCTGCCGGTGCCGCCCGGCGCGACGCCGGTGGCGCTGTCCCAGGCCGATGGCCGCGGCCCGGCCCTGGACGCGGTGTACCTGCCGCCCGGCCGCAACGCCTACGTGCGGGGCAACGGCCGGGCCGGAACGCGCTACCTCGTCACCGACACCGGCGTACGGTTCGGAATTCGCGACGACGACGCGGCGCGTGATCTGGGTCTTGGCGCGCCTATCCCGGGGCCGTGGCCGCTGCTGGCGCCCCTCCCGTCGGGGCCGGAACTGAGCCGGCAGAATGCGTCAGTCGCCCGGGACGCGGCCGCGGGCACCCCGTAACCGCCCGGCGGCCAAGACTCCCAGTAGCGCAACAAGACACAGGGCCGCGCCGCGCAATGCGGTGCCGCGGGCGCGCGTATCGGGCGCCCCGGATGCCGGGGACGTGCTGATCGGCAGGGGCTGAGGTTTCGGGGTGGCGGGTGGGCCGGGTTCGGTGCTGACCGCGGCGAGCACGTCGACGGCGCCGCTGCCGACGAGCGGATCCCAGCCCGCCGCCGGGTGATGCGCGGTCGACTCGATGCGCTGCATCACCTGCCGCGCGGTGAGCGCCGGGAAGCGGGCGCGCACCAGCGCCGCCACCCCACTGGCCACGGGCGCGGCGTAACTGGTGCCGGAGACGGGTGCCGAACCCAGCGCGGTGGCCGCCTCGCCGGATGCCGCGACATCCACCCAGGGTCCGGGGAGGGTGAACGCCGAGGGCGACTCGTCGGCGTTGACCGACCCGACGGTCAGCACGTAGTCGTCGTACCAGGCCGGGCTGGCGACGACGGCGACCGTCTGCCAGGTCGCGTCGGTGGGCTGCGGCGGACACTGGCCGGCGCCGGTATTGCCCGCCGCGGCCACGACGACCGCGTTCTTGACGTCGACCGCGTACGCGAGCGCGGCACCCAGTGCCCGATCGTCGGGCGCCGATGCGACGGGGACGCAGGCAACCGACGACACGTTGATCACCGACGCGCCGAGATCGGCGGCCGTCCGGATGGCCTTGGCCATGGTGTCGACGTCGCCGACTCCGGCGGCGGACCGGTCGGCGGCCGGGGAGAATTTGGTGCTGGACTGGCGGATCGCGATCACCGTGGCCTCCGGCGCCACCCCGGCGGAGCCGTTGGAATCGGGTGCCGCAGCGATGATTCCGGCCACCACGGTGCCGTGCACGTCGCAGTCCTGGGTGCCGTCGCCACCGGACACGTAGTCTCCGCCCGGTATGACGCCCGGCAGCCGGGGATGCCGCGAGACGCCGGTGTCGATGACCGCCACCCGTTGCCCGGCGCCGCGGGTCAGCTGCCAGACCCGCGGTAGGTCGGCGAGGTAGGGCGCACGGCCGGGGCCCGGCGTCGCATCCGCCGTCAGCGTGGCGCAGACCTCGCGTTGCCGGGTGGGCGACGGCGGCGCCGGCAATGCCGGCTTGGGCAGCCATGTGTCGTCGACCTGCGGCGGCGAAACGGCTTGGGCCACCGGGGTTTCCAGCTGGGGCAGCGCCGCGAACACGGCCGCCGCCAGTAGCCGTGTCACGCGTGACGCGCTCACGTCACCGTCCACCCGCGGACGGCACCATAGAGGCCGCATACCCAGCAGGTCGTGGGGATCATCGCGACCAGCACCGCGCACCTCAGCGCCCCGAGGGCGGGACCCGACAAGAGCGAGAGCGACGCGGCCGGGGCGGCAGAGCCCAGGTAAACCGCGGCGACCGCCAGCGCCGCCGTCATCGCGGCCACCCACGCGCCATGCCGGGACAGGTTTGCCGCGATCGCCCCGAAAGACGTTGCCGTGACCGCTATTCCGCCAGCAGCGCACACCAGCATCGCGGGCCCGTCGTACGAACGCGCGCGCAGCAGCAGCATCACGCCGGAGAGGGCGCCGAATGCGGTGCAGCCCGGGCCCGGCGCGCCGGTGAGCACGGTGACGACGGCGCCCACGGCGGCCGCGGACGAGAACCCGGCCCGCAGGCTGGTCAGCCAGGCGTCGGCACGGATCGCCCTGCGGTCGACGTCCGGCGCCGGGGGCAACTGAGGCGATAGTCCCGCCAGCGCGATCGCTATCCGCGCCGCCGCTCCGAGCAGGACGACGGAGGCCAGGGTCGACACCGAGCCGACGACCCGCGCCGGTGCATCGGTGATCACACCCAGCAACGCGGCGGCCCCGACAACGGTCGCGACGCACGCGAGCGCGATCAATGTGACGGCGCCGCAACCGGATACGCGCATCGCCAGCACCGAGGTGACGGCCGCGGCGGCCCCTGCCAGCATGACGTGGGGCGGGCCGGGGGGACCGGGCACCGCCAGGGCCCCGGCGAGCGCCGCGAAAGCCGTCGCCATCACGCTCAGCGCGAGCCCGCCGATCGCATCCCCGTGCCCGCGGTGGGCGACCGCCGCGGCAAGCAGGGCCGCAACCGCCGCCAACGCCACGACGCCGACGGTGGCATCGGTGACCCTGGCGCTGAGCGCTTGCCGGACGAGCGCCGCAGCGCCGATCCCGGTCAGGCACCCCGCCGCGATCGCGCCGGTGAACCGCGCCGCGCACCGGCGGCGGGGCTGGCTCCAGCGCCGGCCCGCGGCGTCCAGCGTCGCCGACACGGCCTCCGCCACGTCGTCGTGCCGGCGCGCGGCCGGCGGCGCGGCGTCCCGCGCCAGGACCAGCACGGCGCCGTCCCGGATGCCGTTCTGCGCCAACGTCGCCGCCGAGTTGAGCGGGGCCGCCCCGGGACACGCCAGCTGGTAGCGCCTCGCCTCGTCGGACCCGTCGAGTCCGTGGACACCCAGGATGTCGACGATCGAGGGAATCAGGACGGCGACGGCAACGCCCGCGGGCAGAGCCAAGTCGGTGACCGCGGCGCCGGCATGGACTGACACGCGGCGCAGCCCGGGATCGGAAACGGGTAGCAATGGCGACCCCCTGAGTCGGATTGCGGCCACGTTAGCCAGCTTTCGGTCGTCCGGTGTGCGGTTGTCCACAGGTGACTTGCCGCCGCCTCAGCGCGCTGCTTACCGTCGCCGATCGGTGGGAGGGCCATGATGACCGAATGTTTCGTGCCAGGGCCGCGGCGGTCGCCGCCGGCGGTCGCGGTGACGGACATCGCCGTCGAGGCTCCGCCCGGGCCGCCGCCGCCACGGTCGCCGCGGTTGGTGCCGGTTGTCGTCTCGGTCGCGACTCTCGGGGCGATGACGGCGGCGTTCCTTTCGGGGTCGGCCGCGTCGCGCAACCCCATGTTCCTGGCGTTCCCGGTGATGACGCTGGTTTCGATGGTCGTGATGTTGGCCGGGGGGCGCGGGCGGGGCGTCGGCGCCGACCGGGCAGACTACTTCGGATATCTCGACCGGCTGCGCAGCAGCGTCGCGGAAACAACCGCGGCACAGCGGTATTCGCTGGTTTGGGCGCATCCGGACCCCGACACGCTGTGGACGCTGGTCGGCGGACCGCGGATGTGGGAGCGCCGAGCGACCGACGCCGACTTCTGCCTGGTCCGGGTCGGCGTCGGGACCCAGCCGCTTGCCACGCGCCTGGTGCCTCCGGAGCCGTCCACCTACGGTGCCTCTGACCCGGTCACCACGGCGGCCCTGCGCCGCTTCCTGGATACGCATTCGGTCATGGTCGGCGTCCCCATCGCCGTCGGGCTGCGCGGCGCCACGAGGGTGACGATCGCCGGGGATCCGGGCGCGGCCCGCGCCCTGCTGCGCGCGATGATCTGTCAACTCGCGGTGCTGCACCCGCCCGACCGGTTGCTGATCGTCGCTGTGATCAGCGACGAGAATCGAGATCACTGGGATTGGCTGAAGTGGTTGCCGCACAACCGGCATCCGAGCGCGGCCGACGCGGTGGGGCCCGCCCGCATGGTGTACGGCCGCCCGGGGGACACGCAGGGCGTACTCGCCGGCGCCCGGCCGCCGGAGGTGGTCGTGCTCGCCGACCTGGGTGCCGCCTCCGAGGCGGTCCCGGGCGCCACCCTCCTCGAGGTCGGTGCGTGCCGAGACGGCGCGCCGGTGACCCTCACGCTCGACGGCGACACCCGACCCTTGTCGCGTCCCGATCGGATGAAGCCGGTGGACGCGCTGGTGTGCGCCCGGCGGCTGGCCGCCTACCGGGTCGGTGCGGGCGGACTGCCCGGCGGCGGTTGGCCGGAACTGGCGGGGCTGGGCAGTCTCGATGATTTTGACCCGATCACCTTGTGGCGCAGCCAGGGCCACCACGACCGGCTGTGCGTTCCCCTCGGAACCACGGTCGAGGGCGCGGCGCTGGGCCTGGACATCAAAGAGGCCGCGCAAGGCGGGGTGGGCCCGCACGGGCTCTGCGTGGGCGCCACCGGCTCGGGCAAGTCGGAGCTGCTGCGCACTATCGCCCTGGGGATGATGGCGCGCAACCCCCCGGAGGTGCTCAACCTGTTGCTCATCGACTTCAAAGGGGGCGCAACGTTTCTCGACCTGGCGCCGGCGCCGCACGTGGCCGCCGTCGTCACCAACCTCGCCGACGAAGCACCGCTGGTGGCCCGGATGCGCGACGCGCTGGCCGGCGAGGTGGAGCGTCGGCAGCGGCTGCTGCGAACGGCCCGCTGTGCCGGCATCGCGGCCTACGACGACGCGCGCCGGGCCGGCGCCCGACTGGCCGCCCTGCCGGCGCTGCTGATCATCGTGGACGAATTCTCCGAAATGCTGGCCCAGCACCCGGAGTTCGCCGACATGTTCGTCGCGATCGGCCGGCTCGGTCGATCGCTGGGCGTGCATCTCCTGCTGGCCAGCCAGCGGCTCGACGAGGGCCGGCTGCGGGGACTGGACGCCCACCTGTCCTATCGGATCTGCCTGAAGACGCTGTCCGCCAGCGAGTCTCGGGTGGCCTTGGGGACGGTGGACGCCTATGAGTTGCCGAATGCCCCCGGCGCGGGCTACCTGCGAGCGAGCAGCGGCGAGCCGATCCGTTTTCAATCCGCATTCGTGTCCGGGACATCGCCGGTCGGGGTGCCGGCCCGGGCGCCGGCGGCGTCGCCGCGGGTGTTCGGCACCAGGGCGGTAGGTGCGGCCACGGGCGCCGAGACGGCCGGGCCGGGCGCCCGGACCGTCCTTCAGGTGGTCCTCGACCGGCTGGTCCCACACGGACCGGCGGCGCACCAGGTTTGGCTGCCCCCGCTGGAAGCGGCGCCCCCACTGGACACCCTGCTTCCCGCTACCGCGCCGGGCTCGCTGAGCGTGCCGCTCGGCGTCGTCGATCGGCCGTTCGAGCAATGCCGCACACCGTTGATGGTCGAATTGTCCGGCGCCGCCGGCAACGTGGCGGTCGTCGGCGCACCCCGATCGGGCAAGTCGACGGCCCTGCGCACCCTCGTCACCGCGCTGGCGGCCACCCACGACCCCGCGCAGGTGCGGTTCTACTGCCTGGATTTCGGCGGCGGAACGCTGGGCGCGTTGCGCAGTGTGCCGCATGTGGGTGCGGTGGCCGGGCGCGCCGAGCACGAGCTGGTCCGCGGCACCGTCGCCGAGCTGGAATCCATCGTGCGGTCCCGGGAGAGCGACGGGAACCCCCATGCGGAGGGCGGTGACGTCTTCCTCGTCGTCGACGGCTGGGCGACCCTGCGCCAGGAATTCGAGGAACTCGACGCGCCGATTACCGCCCTTGCTACCCAAGGGCTTTCGTTCGGCGTACACGTGGTGCTGTCCGCTTCCCGCTGGGCCGAGATCAGACCGGCGCTGAAGGACCAGATCGGCACCCGCATCGAATTGCGGCTGGGCGACCCCGCGGACTCCGAGATCGACCGCAAGCGCGCCCAGCACGTACCCCGCGACCGGCCGGGCCGCGGCCTTTCCCGCGACCGGTCGCACATGGTGGTCGCGCTGCCCACCGACCGGGTGTGCCGTGGTGAATCGGCCGCACCGCCGATCCCGCTGCTGCCCGCGCGCGTGGACCGCGACGAGCTCGTCAGCCGCGCGGGCAGGCCGGGAGAAGCGCGCATCCTGCTCGGTCTGGGGGAGCGCGGCCTGCGGCCGGTCGCAATCGATTTCGAACAGCATCCCCACCTGATGGTCCTCGGGGACAACGAATGCGGAAAGACCGCGACGCTACGTAACCTGTGCCGCGAGATCGTCCGGGCGAAGAGCGCCACGGAGGCCCGGCTGCTGATCGTCGACTTTCGTCGTGGCCTGCTCGGCCTCGTCGAATCGGAACACCTCGGCGGCTACGCCATGTCGCCCGTGACGCTCGACGGGTTGTTGCCACCGCTGCTCGACGCCTTGCGGCTGCGGATGCCACCGCCGGACGTGAGCCAGGCACAACTGAAGACCCGGTCCTGGTGGACCGGCCCGGACTTCTACCTGCTGATCGACGACTACGACCTGGTCGCCGCACCCGCGGACAACCGGCTCGCGACGGTCGTCGAATACCTCCCGTACGCAAGGGATGTGGGGCTGCACGTGATCGTCGCGCGACGTAGCGGCGGCCTGGAGCGCGCCCTGTTCGAGCCACTGCTGGCCGACCTGCGTGGCCTCGGCTGCATGACGCTGACCATGGGTAGCGGCTCGGCCGACGGTGCCCCGTGGGACTCGCGGCGCCCCGCGCGCCTGCCGCCGGGCCGCGGCCTGCTGCGAACGCGCGCCGGTGACGAACAGTTGGTTCAGGTGGCGTGGAGCCCGCCGCCGTGACTTGGCACCGGGTGATCCTCGAGGCCGGGCCCGCGACGATCCGCCGATTGTGTTGCGGCACAAGCGGTGACACCGCTGAGGCCGTGTCGGAGGCGCTGGGCGCGATCGACGATCCGGTGGCGCTGGTCGGCGGCCGACCCGTCGCCGTCGGTTCGCTGTGGCGCACGGCGCTACGGTCACTGAGCTGTGGGGACGGCGGGGAGCTGGTCGTGGTGCATCCGTCGTGGTGGCCGTCGGTGCGCGCCGGCGTGGTGGCCGAGGCGGCCGAGGCCGTGGCCGGCGATGTGGTCATGTGTCCCCGGTCGTGGCTACTGGGCCACGCTTGTGACCGGGCGATCGTGGTCGAGATCGCCGAGCGGCTGGTGGCGATCATCGGGAGCCAGGACGGTGGCGTCGCCGCGATACCGCGCAGCGCGGAATCACCAACGGTGCTCGCGGAGGTCGCACGCGCCATCGCGGGCATGGCGCACACATCGACCGTCGTGATCGACGCGTCCGGCACGGTCGCCGGTGCGCCGGCGCTCGCGGCGTCGCTCGCCGCGACTCTGCGCGAAAGCGGCTGGGCGGCAGTCGAAATCGGCGACGCCGGGCTGGCCGCGCTGGCGCGTTCGGCCCTGTCGGTACCCGACGCGCCGTCCCACCCGCGGCCCGACACGGGCCGAGCCCGACCGCGCGCGTGGCTGGCGGCGGCGGGCGCGGGGGCCGCCGGAGCGCTGACGGTGTTGCCGCTGGCGATATCGGCGGTGGCCGCGTCCGGCCGTCACGGCGGATCGGCGCCGGCCGTGGTGCAGACGGCTGCGGCGATGCCGAGGACGTTTCTGGTCGAAGGCCGGGTGGCGTTGACGGTGCCCGCCGACTGGCCCGCGCAGCGGGTCATCACCGGCCCCGGGTCGGCGCGGGTGCAGGTCACGTCGCCGTCGGACCCCGAGGTGGCGTTGCATGTCACGCAATCGCCGGTGGCCGGCGAGACGCTGAGCGACACCGCCGAGGGGTTGAGACGGGCAATCGGTGCCGAGCCGTCCGGCGTGTTCGTCGACTTCAACCCGTCCGCGACCAGCGCCGGGCGGCCCGCGGTGACCTACCGCGAAGTGCGCGCCACCCACCAGGTGCGATGGACGGTCCTGCTGGACGGGCCGGTGCGGATCAGCGTTGGCTGCCAAAGCCGTCCCGGCGACGAAGAGGCCGTCCGCGCCGTGTGCGAGCAGGCGGTGCGCACGGCTCACGCGATCGGATGAGCCGGCGAAATTCGGCGGAACCGAACTGGCGCCGTTGGGGTCGAACCTGATATGGCGAACACGTTGAGCACCGACTTCGAGCTGATGCGGTCGGTCGCGGCCGCGACCGACGCGCGCAACGACGAGATCCGGGCGATGCTGCAGGCCTTCATCGGCCGCATGGGCAGCGTCCCGCACTCGGTGTGGGGTGGGCTCGCCGTCGCGCGATTCAAAGACGTCCTGGATCGCTGGAACGCCGAGTCGACGCGCCTCTACCACGCCCTGCACACGATCGCCGAGACCATCCGGCACAACCAGGCCGCGCTGGCGCACGCCGGCCAGGACCATGCCCGCCAGGTCGCCGCCGCCGGCGGAAACCTGTGATCGGGGGATCGGCCGTGGATCCGGTCCTGTCGTACAACTTCGGCGAAATCGAGTACTCCGTTCGCCAGGAGATCCACGCCACGGCGGCCCGGTTCAACGCGGCGCTCGACGAGCTGCGGTCGCAGATCGCACCGCTGCGGGAGGCCTGGACCCGCGAGGCGGCGGCCGCGTACCAGGTCGAGCAGCTGAAGTGGCACCAGGCGGCCACCGCGCTGAACCAGATACTGGTCGACCTCGGCAACGCGGTGCGCGACGGCGCGGACGAGGTGGCCGATGCTGACCGCCGGGCCGCGGGCCTCTGGGGACGCTAAGACGCAATGGCCCCTGTGTGGTCCCGGCGGGGGAGAGCCGCCGGGACCACACAGTCATTTTGACCTGCGGGGACGCACATCGGTAAGCTGCTCGGTTGGCGTGCGGTTACGCCGGGCCTCGGGTCAATGTCGGTCGCCGAGATCAAGCCCAACCGCAGCCCGCCTGACCGGCACCCGGCTCGACCCGGGATCCACCTCGAGAAGAGAAGGTAAGCGCTGTGCCCACATACGCGCCCAAGGCGGGTGACACCACGCGGTCGTGGTACGTCATCGACGCCACGGACGTGGTGCTTGGCCGCCTCGCCGTCGCAGCAGCCAACCTGCTGCGCGGCAAGCACAAGCCGACGTTCGCCCCCAATGTCGACGGCGGTGACTTCGTCATCGTCATCAACGCCGACAAGGTCGCCCTGTCCGGCGACAAACTGCAGCAGAAGATGGCGTACCGCCACTCGGGGTATCCCGGCGGGCTGCACAAGCGCACGACCGGCGAGCTGATGGAAAAGCACCCGACCCGTGTCGTGGAGAAGGCGATCGTCGGCATGCTGCCCAAGAACAAGCTCAGCCGTCAGATCCAGCGCAAGCTCCGCGTCTACGCAGGTCCGGAGCATCCCCATACCGCTCAGCAGCCGGTTCCGTACGAGATCAAGCAGGTGGCCCAGTGACCGAGACAACCGAGGCTCTAGAGACCCCGGAGACCACAGCGGCCCCGGAGGCCGAGGCCCCGGCCGCCCGCCCCGCCGAGTCGTTCGTGTTCGACCGGCCCATCCAGACCGTCGGCCGCCGCAAGGAGGCCGTGGTGCGGGTGCGCATCGTGCCGGGCACCGGCAAGTTCGACCTCAACGGCCGCAGCCTCGAGGACTACTTCCCCAACAAGGTGCACCAGCAGCTCATCAAGGCCCCACTGGTCACCGTCGACCGGGTGGAAAGCTTCGACATCTTCGCCCTGCTGCACGGCGGCGGCCCGTCGGGTCAGGCCGGCGCGCTGCGCCTGGGCATCGCGCGGGCGCTGATCCTGGCGTCTCCAGAGGACCGGCCCGCGTTGAAGAAGGCCGGCTTCCTCACCCGTGACCCGCGCGCCACCGAGCGCAAGAAGTACGGGCTGAAGAAGGCGCGCAAGGCGCCGCAGTACAGCAAGCGCTGATCAGCATTACTTTCTGGCCGCAGCGTTGCATCTTTGTGGGCAGTCTGCGGCGTGTCGGCGCACGTTCACGCGCGGTTTCGGTCACAAAAGAACGGGCACGTTAGGTGTCAGACCGACGACTGTGAGAGGTTTGTCCGCATGGGTCGACTATTCGGCACCGACGGTGTTCGCGGGGTCGCCAATCGCGAGTTGACCGCCGAGCTGGCGTTGGCCCTGGGTGCCGCCGCGGCCCGGCTGCTGGCCAGTTCGGGCCGGCCGGGCCGGCGGGTCGCCGTGGTCGGCCGCGACCCGCGGGCCAGCGGGGAGATGCTGGAGGCCGCGGTAATCGCCGGGCTGACCAGCGAGGGCGTCGACGCGCTGCGCGTCGGGGTGCTGCCCACCCCCGCGGTCGCCTACCTGACCGCCGCCTACGACGCCGACTTCGGGGTGATGATCTCCGCGTCGCACAACCCCATGCCCGACAACGGCATCAAGATCTTCGGCCCCGGCGGCCACAAGCTGGACGACGACACCGAGGACCAGATCGAGGAACTGGTCGCGGCGGGGCCCGGCCTGCGCCCGGTCGGCTCCGCGATCGGCCGCCGCATCGACGCCGAGGACGCCGCCGACCGCTACCTGCGCCACCTGTCCAAGGCCAGCACGCTGTCACTCGACGGCCTGACCGTGGTGGTCGACTGCGCCCACGGCGCGGCCTCCGCGGTGGCGCCGCGCGCCTACCGCGCGGCCGGCGCCCGGGTGATCGCGATCAACGCCGATCCCAACGGGCTCAACATCAACGACGGCTGCGGCTCGACCCACCTCGACGCGCTGCGGGCCGCCGTCGTCGAGCACCGCGCCGACCTGGGCCTGGCGCACGACGGGGACGCCGACCGCTGCCTGGCCATCGACGCCAACGGCGACCTCGTCGACGGCGACGCGATCATGGTCGTGCTCGCGCTCGCGATGCGGGAGGCCGGCGAACTCGCGTCCGACACCCTGGTGACCACCGTGATGAGCAACCTCGGGCTGCACCTGGCCATGCGGTCGGCCGGCATCGACGTGCGCACGACCGGCGTGGGTGACCGCTACGTCCTCGAGGAGTTGCGGGCCGGCGATTTCAGCCTCGGCGGCGAACAGTCCGGGCACATCGTGATGCCCGCGGTGGGCTCCACCGGCGACGGCATCGCCACCGGGCTGCGGCTGATGACGCGCATGATGCAGACCGGCTCGTCGCTGGCCGAGCTCGCCGCGGCGATGCGCGCGCTTCCCCAGGTGCTGATCAACGTCAAGGTCGCCGACAAGGCCACCGCCGCCGCGGCCCGCTCGGTGCAGGCCGCGGTCGAGGAGGCCGAGGCCGAACTGGGCGACACCGGTCGAATCCTGTTGCGCCCCTCCGGAACCGAACCGATGATCCGGGTCATGGTGGAGGCGCCCGAGGAGGGCCTCGCGCAGCGGGTCGCCGCTCGCGTCGCCGACGCGGTCAGCGCCGCGCGCTGATCGCTCAGCCGGGAACCCCGGCGCGGCATCCGGCGTCGGACTAGGCATGAGATTCGATAGCTCGGGGGCCCGCCGGGCCGCCGACCAACTGGGTGCGGCCGCCGAACTCCTCGACCGCGCCGCGGCAGATCACTTGGCGCGGTTGACGTTTGGCGGGGCCAGCGCCGGCCGGGCGCACACCGCGCGCGGCGACGCGTTGCGCGTCGAGCTGCAGCGGCTGACGGCCGGGGTGACGCGCTGGGCGCGGGCGGGCGCCGAGGCCGCGGCCGCGGTGCGGGCCGCCGCCGACCGCTACGCCGACGCCGAGCTGTACGCCGCGGCGCGGATCGCCTGAGGATGGCCGAGCGGCTGGACGTCGCCGGGCGCCTCGCTGAGGGCCGGCCCGCGCTCGAGCACACCGAGACCTACGTGCGGGCCTGCCACGCGCTGGGCTACCAGCATCCCGACCTGACGGCCCATCCCGCCCAGCCGCGCGACTGGTACGACAGCGAAGAGGGCCTCGATCTTCGTGCGCTCGATCGCGACTGCGCGGAGCTGCGGGCGGCCGGCGCGGCGGTCCTGGAGGCGCTGCGGATGCAGCGTGCCGGGCTCGCCGAGCTGACCGCGGCCTGGACCGGCGAGGGCGGGGGCGCCGCCGTCGGGTTCCTGGAACGCCATTGCGATGCCGCAAACACGGTGGCCGCCGAGGTCCGCGCGGCCGCCCAGCGGTGCGAGTCGCTGCGCGACAACCTGTGGTACCTGGTGGATTCCAAGGTCGCGACCACCATTGCCATCGACGAGCGCACCCGGGGGCAGCGCCCGGCATGGCTGGCCGCCGCCGCGGCCGTCACCTCCGGGGTGGGGGACCGGGCCGGCGGCGAAGAGGTGGTCCGTCAGCAGTTAATTCCGTACGTGGACAACGAGATTCGTGACGACTGGCTCACGGCGATGCGCTCGACGGCCGACGGGGTCGACACGGCCTACGACATGGTGATCGACCGGATGGCGGCCGCGCCGGTGGTGGCCTTCGAGGTTCCCGGTGATCTCGGACCGGGGTATCAATCGTTTCCGCGCGGCACCACGACGCCCGCCGCGCCGGTGTCACCCGCCGCGGTCGCCGGTCCGCCGGCGGATCCGGTGCCGCCGTCGGCCCCGACGCCCGCCGGGGCGGTAGCGCCCGCGCCGGCCGCGCCCACCGCGTTTCCCACGGCGCCGCTGCCCGACCTGGGCAGCGCGGGGGCGATGCCCGGCGCCGACGCGGGCGGCGGACTGGGTGGACCGGGTGGTCTCGGTCTCGGCGCGCTGGCCGGCCGCATCGTCGACGCGATGGGATCCCTGCTGGGCTCGGCGGCTGACCCCGCGGACACCGAGGACGCCTTCGACGACGAGGACCCGTTCCACCCGGACGACGCCGACCACCCTGACCACCCTGACGGCAAGACCGGCGGGCCGGACGAGGTCAAAAAGGTGGACGAGGTCCCGGACACCGAGACGGCCAAGCCCACCGAAGAGGCCCGACCGGTTGACGCGCCGCCGGCACCGGTTGAAGCACCCGCGCCGGCCGCCCAGCCCGCCCCCGTCGCCGCGCCGCAAGCCCCCGCGCCGGCGCCTGCGGCCGACGAGCCCTCGACACCGTGCGAGATCGCCGCGGACCAGCTTCCGCAGGCCGGGCAGTGACGGCTCAGGCGGGCCGCAGCGCGAGCACGTCCTCCACGAATCCCACGGCCTCGCGAGGGTCGGTGGACAACGGGTTGGCCAACAGCGTCGTCACGCCCGCCTCGGCGAAGGCGGCCAGGCGCTCGGCGACATACCCCCGGGGCCCGACGAGCGACATCCCGCGCACCAATTCATCCGGCACCAAGTCGATGGCCTCGGCCTTGCGGCCCGACAGGTACAGCTCCTGGATGCGGTCGGCGACTTCGCCGAACCCGTAGCGGGTGGCCAGGTTGTGATAGAAGTTGCGGCCCTTGGCGCCCATCCCGCCGATGTAGAGGGCCAGGTTCGGCTTGACCCAGGCCAGCCGGTCCTCGACATCGTCGCCGATGGCCAGCGACGCGTGCACCATGACGTCAAGCGGGCCCAAAGCCGGATCCCGCTTGGCCATGCCGGCGGCCAGCGCCTCACCCCACACCAGATGAGCCTTCTCGGGAAGGTAGAAGACCGGCTGCCAGCCCTCGGCGATCTCGGCGGTCAGCTCGACGTTCTTGGGGCCCAGCGCCGCGATCATGATCGGAATGCGTTCGCGCACAGGGTGATTGATCAGATGCAGGGCCTTGCCGAGGCCGGTTCCGCGGTCGGCGGGCAACGGGATCTGGTAGTGCTTGCCGTCGTGTTGCACCCGCTCGCGGCGCCAGACCTGCCGGCAGATCTCCACGACCTCGCGGGTGCGCCCGAGGGGGGCGTCGAACGCGACGCCGTGAAACCCCTCCATCACCTGCGGTCCGGAGGTGCCGATTCCGAGGCGAAATCGCCCGTCGGACACGTAATCCAGGCCCGCGGCCGTCATCGCCAGCAGCGAGGGCGTGCGGACGTAGATGGGCACCACCCCCGAGGCCAACTCGACCCGGTTGGTCTTGGCGGCCAGGTAGCCGAGCTGGCTGACCGCGTCGAAGGAATAGGCCTCGGCCACCACCGCGACGTCGATGCCGGACTTCTCGAGTTCGACGACGCGGTCGACGGCCTCGTGAAATCCGCCCGAGTAATTGAGAGCGATCCCGATTCGCATCCACGACAGATACCACGGTCGGCACCGCGCGTCGCAGTGCGGTGCGGGGGCGCGTCACTTCAGCAGCGCGACGACCTTCTCCTCGAGCGCGATCGGTGGGGCGTCGGGATCGAGCGGGTCGGTCCCGGGCAGCTGCACCTCCGGGTCGGCGAAGGCGCGGTAGGTCTTGTCCCCGCCGAGCGTGTAGAGCAGGTAACCGGTCAGCAGCGCCCGCACCGAGCGCTGGGTGCGCCGGTGCGGGCCGGCCAGCCCGACCACCTTCGCCAGCCGCCGGCCCTCGACCAGTCCGCCGGGTTCGGCCTT
Source organism: Mycobacterium sp. NGS57 (assembly GCF_059812405.1). NCBI lineage: Bacteria > Bacillati > Actinomycetota > Actinomycetes > Mycobacteriales > Mycobacteriaceae > Mycobacterium > Mycobacterium sp. NGS57. The sequence continues at coordinate 26,365 of NZ_JCALCP010000002.1, forward strand.
GTGCACGACGCGCAGCGTCGCCGCATCCCACGTCTCGGCGAGGGCGAGCGCGTGGGAATTCAGCGATTTCGGATCCCCCGGCGCGGTCAGGATCAGGCCGGGAACCGTCAGCGTCGCGGCGGGCTGCGCCGCCGGGGGGCTGGTCACCGCCGGGAAGAGGGCCGCCACGGCTGCGGGCTTCTCGCGCATCCCGGCCGCGGCGAACACCGCGGCCGAGCCGCCGAAACCGTGGCCCACGACGCCGAGCTTGGCCGGATGCACGCTGATGTTGCCCGGCCCCAGGCGCACCCCGGACACGATGTCCAGGGCCGTGCCGAGGTCGAAGGCGAAGTTCAGCACCGAGGGCGCCAGGCCGCGCTCGGTGTCCGGCGCCCCGGCCACGATGCCCCACGACGCCAGGTGCTCGAGCAGGCCCGCGTAGCGCGCGGCACCGGCGAGCCAGTCGTGGCCCAACGCCACGCCGGGCAGGTTCAGCCCGGCCTCCGGGGTGTACACCACCCCCGGCAAACCGGCGAAGGCCAGGTCGCCACGCAAAACCCGGTGCGGGCCACGGCGGTGCAGGGCGGCGGCGAGCTTGCGGATCCGGGGCACGGGACGACGTTAGCGCATATCGGAGGCGTGCTGGGTCGGCAGACGGCGGCCCGGCGCGCTCAGGCCGTGACCTCGACCAGACCCACCCGCCAGAGCGCCGCGTACGCCTGGCGCAGCGGGATGCTCAGCAAACGGGTGGCCGCGTCGAGCATGGGGTCGCCCCCGGCGCCGAAGGGCGATCCGGGAATCCGGGCGGCGGCGTTCAGAACTGCGGTCATGGTGATTCCCTCCTCGCAAACGGCCCGATATCGATGACCACAGCGTCGGGCCCGGGTCTTGGCGGATCCTCCACAACTTCTTGGACCGGGCCGCGGGGCACCACTGAAGCGGCACAAGGCGCCTATTCGCGCAGGTCGGCGCCGCGCTGACGATTTTGGGGCAGCCGCTGCACTACCCTGATCAGGATGTGCGGAATTGTCGGCTACGTCGGGCAGCGCCCGGCCTGTGAGGTCGTCATGGACGCGCTGCGCCGGATGGAGTACCGCGGCTACGACTCGTCGGGGATCGCGCTGGTGGACGGCCAGGGCACTCTCACCGTGCGTCGCCGCGCGGGCCGGCTGGCCAACCTGGAGGAGGCGCTGGCCGAGACGGCTCCGTCGGAGCTGGCGGGCACCACCGGCCTGGGCCACACCCGGTGGGCCACCCACGGTCGCCCCACCGACCGCAATGCGCACCCGCATCGCGACGCCGCCGGCAAGATCGCCGTCGTCCACAACGGCATCATCGAGAACTTCCCGGCCCTGCGCCACGAGCTGGAGGCCGCCGGCGTGGAGTTCGCCAGCGACACCGACACCGAGGTGGCGGTGCACCTGGTGGCGCAGGCCTACCGGCACGGCGCGACCGCGGGTGATTTCCCGGCCTCGGTGCTGGCGGTGCTGCGGCGGCTCGACGGCCACTTCACCCTGGTGTTCACCAACGCCGACGAGCCGGGCACCATCGTGGCCGCGCGCCGCTCGACGCCGCTGGTGGTCGGGATCGGCGACGGCGAGATGTTCGTCGGCTCCGACGTGGCGGCGTTCATCGAGCACACCCGCGACGCCGTCGAACTCGGCCAGGGCCAGGCCGTGGTGATCACCGCGGACGGCTACCGCATCATGGATTTCTACGGCAACGACGACACCGCCAACGCCCGCGAGTTTCACATCGACTGGGACCTGGCCGCGGCCGAAAAGGGCGGTTACCCCTACTTCATGCTCAAGGAAATCGCCGAGCAGCCGACCGCGGTGGCCGACACATTGCTCGGGCACTTCGTCAACGGCCGCATCGTGCTCGACGAGCAACGCCTGTCCGATCAGGAACTGCGCGAGATCGACAAGGTGTTCGTGGTGGCCTGCGGCACCGCCTATCACTCCGGGTTGCTGGCGAAGTACGCGATCGAGCACTGGACCCGGCTACCGGTGGAGGTGGAGCTGGCCAGCGAATTCCGCTACCGCGACCCGGTTTTGGACCGCAGCACTCTGGTGGTGGCCATCAGTCAGTCCGGTGAGACCGCCGACACCCTGGAGGCCGTCCGGCACGCCAAGGAACAGAAGGCCAAGGTGCTGGCCATCTGCAACACCAACGGCTCGCAGATCCCGCGCGAGTGCGACGCGGTGCTCTACACCCGCGCCGGCCCGGAGATCGGCGTCGCCTCCACGAAGACCTTCCTGGCGCAGATCGCCGCCAACTACCTCGTCGGGCTGGCGCTGGCGCAGGCCCGCGGCACCAAGTACCCCGACGAGGTCCAGCGCGAATACCGCGAGTTGGAGGCGATGCCGGACCTGGTGGCCCGGGTGCTCACGATGATCGAGCCGGTGGCCGCCCTGGCGCAGCGGTTCGCCCAATCCTCGACCGTGCTGTTTTTGGGTCGCCACGTCGGCTACCCGGTGGCGCTGGAAGGCGCGCTGAAACTCAAGGAACTGGCCTACATGCACGCCGAGGGGTTCGCCGCCGGCGAGCTCAAGCACGGCCCGATCGCGCTGATCGAAGAGGGACTGCCCGTCATCGTCGTGATGCCCTCACCCAAGGGGTCGGCCACGCTGCACGCCAAGCTGCTGTCCAACATCCGCGAGATCCAGACCCGCGGCGCGGTGACCATCGTGATCGCCGAGGAGGGCGACGACACCGTGCGCCCCTACGCCGATCACTTGATCGAAATCCCTTCCGTGTCAACCCTTCTGCAGCCGCTGCTGTCGACGATCCCGCTGCAGGTGTTCGCCGCGTCGGTCGCGCAGGCCCGCGGCTACGACGTCGACAAACCACGAAACCTGGCCAAGTCCGTCACCGTTGAGTAGCCGGGCATAGAAGGTGGACGTCGTGGCGAACGCATCGGTGGGGACGCGGCTGCGGAACATCTGGTACGCGGTCTGGCATTTCGTCACCGGCGCGCCGTTGACCTACCTCTGGCTGTTCGTGCTGATGATCACGACGATCATCCAGAACGAACTGTCCGGGCGGCAGCTGCACGGCGTACTGTTGCACCGCTCCACCAACATTCACGCCCTGGGCACCGATCCGCTCGATGTGCTGTTCTCCAGCCTGCTGTGGATCGACGGCAAGAACCTGGAACCGTACCTGCTGCTGTTCACCCTGTTCCTGGCGCCCGCCGAACACTGGCTCGGCCACTTGCGTTGGCTCACAGTCGGATTGACCTCGCACATCCTCGCCACCTACATCAGCGAGGGCATCCTGTACTACGCGATCGAGGAACACGAGGCGTCCGAACGGCTGGTGCACGCCCGCGACATCGGGGTCAGCTACTTCCTCGTCGGCGTGATGGCCGTGCTGGCCTATCACATCGCGCGGCCGTGGCGCTGGGGCTACCTCGGGGTGCTGTTCGTCATCTTCGGTTTCCCGTTGCTGACGATGAACCGCCACGAGCTGAACTTCACCGCGATCGGTCACTTCGCGGCGATCCTGATCGGGCTCTGCTTCTATCCGATGGCGCGGGAGCGCAAGCGTCCGGCGCTGAACCCCGCGCGCCTGAGAACGGCTGTCCGGCGGATCAGTACCCGCGAGGCCTAACCGCACATAAGTCCGGCATGGAATGCTTGCGTCGATGCGGCATTACTACTCCGTGAACGCGATCCGCGACGCCGAGGCGCCGCTGCTGGCCAGCCTCCCAGACGGTGCGTTGATGCGGCGCGCGGCCTTCGGCCTGGCCACCGAGATCGCCGCCGAGCTTGCCGCCCGCACCGGCGGGGTCGCCGGCCGGCGGGTGTGCGCGGTCGTCGGGTCGGGCGACAACGGCGGCGACGCCCTGTGGGCGGCGACGTTCCTGCGCCGTCGCGGCGCGGCCGCCGACGCGGTGCTACTCAACCCCGAGCGCACCCACGCCAAGGGACTGGCCGGCTTCCGCAGGGCCGGCGGGCTCATCGTGGAAAGCGTCGCGGACACAACGGATCTCGTCATCGACGGGGTGGTGGGCATCTCCGGCTCGGGAGCCCTGCGGCCGGCCGCGGCGGAGGTGTTCAAGGCCGCCGCGGGGATCCCGGTGGTCGCCGTCGACATCCCCAGCGGCATCGACGCGGCGACCGGCGCCATCACCGGCCCCGCGGTGCGCGCCGCGCTGACCGTCACCTTCGGCGGGCTCAAACCCGTGCACGCGCTGGCCGACTGCGGCCGCGTCGAGCTGATCGACATCGGCCTCGACCTGCCCGAGACGGACATCCTGGGTTTCGAGGCCGCCGACGTCGCGGCGCGCTGGCCGGTGCCCGGCCCGCACGACGACAAGTACACCCAGGGCGTGACGGGCGTGATGGCCGGCTCGTCGACCTATCCGGGCGCGGCCGTCCTGTGCACCGGCGCGGCCGTCGCGGCGACCTCCGGCATGGTCCGCTACGCCGGCAGCGCGCACGAGCAGGTCCTCGCCCAATGGCCCGAGGTGATCGCGTCGCCCACCCCGGCGGCGGCCGGGCGGGTGCAGGCCTGGGTCGTCGGGCCGGGCCTGGGCACCGACGAGGCCGGGGCCGCGGCGCTGTGGTTCGCGCTGGAGACCGACCTGCCGGTGATCGTGGACGCCGACGGGCTGACCCTCCTGGCCGCCCACCCCGAACTGGTTGCCGACCGTGCCGCCCCGACGGTGCTGACCCCCCACGCGGGTGAATTCGCCCGGCTAGCGGGTAACCCCCCCGGCGATGACCGCATCAAGGCATGCCGCACGCTGGCCGACGCGTTCGGCGCCACCGTGCTGCTCAAGGGCAACGTCACCGTCGTCGCCGATCCGGGCGGACCGGTCTACCTCAGCCCGGCCGGGCAGTCGTGGGCGGCCACCGCCGGGTCCGGCGACGTCCTGTCCGGGATGATCGGCGCGCTGCTGGCGGCCGGGCTGCCGGCCGCCGAGGCGGCCGCGGCCGCCGCCTTCGTGCACGCCCGCGCGGCGGCGCTGTCGGCCGCCGACCCGGGCCCCGGCGAGGCGCCGACGTCGGCGTCGCGCATCGTCCCGCACGTCCGGGCCGCCCTGGCCGCTTTGTGACACCCGCCGAACAGAGAGGACCCCCGTGACCCGCCATCCGTCCGTACCGGCGCACTCGATCGCCCCCGCCTACACCACCCGCATGTTCACCGCGCCGGTGCCCGCGCTGCGGCTGCCCGAGGAGTCGATGGACCCCGAGGCCGCCTACCGGTTCATCCACGACGAGCTGATGCTCGACGGCAGCTCGCGGCTGAACCTGGCCACGTTCGTCACCACCTGGATGGACCCCGAGGCCGGCAAGCTGATGGCCGAGACGTTCGACAAGAACATGATCGACAAGGACGAATACCCGGCCACCGCGGCCATCGAGCAGCGCTGCGTGTGCATGGTCGCCGACCTGTTTCACGCCGAACACCTCAAGGACGACGACCCCTCCAGCGCGATCGGGGTGTCCACCATCGGCTCGTCCGAGGCGGTGATGCTGGGCGGGCTGGCCCTCAAATGGCGCTGGCGCGCGCGCGTGGGCAAGGACTGGAAGAAGCGCACCCCCAACCTCGTGATGGGCTCCAACGTCCAGGTCGTGTGGGAGAAGTTCTGCCGCTACTTCGACGTCGAACCGCGCTACCTGCCGATGGAGGAGGGGCGCTACGTCATCACCCCGGAACAGGTCGTCGACGCCGTCGACGAGGACACCATCGGGGTGGTGGCGATCCTCGGCACCACCTACACCGGCGAGCTCGAGCCCATCGCGCAGATCTGCCAGGCCCTGGACAAGCTGGCGGCCGGCGGGGGCGTCGACGTGCCGGTGCATGTGGACGCCGCCAGCGGGGGCTTCGTGGTGCCGTTCCTGCACCCCGATCTGGCGTGGGATTTCCGGCTGCCCCGGGTGGTCTCGATCAACGTCAGCGGCCACAAGTACGGGCTGACCTATCCCGGCATCGGATTCGTGGTGTGGCGCAGCGCCGAGCACCTGCCCGACGACCTGGTCTTCCGCGTCAACTACCTGGGCGGCGACATGCCGACCTTCACGCTGAACTTCTCCCGCCCGGGCAACCAGGTGGTCGCGCAGTACTACAACTTCCTGCGCCTGGGCCGCGAGGGCTACACCAAGGTCATGCAGAGCCTCTCGACGACCGCGCGCTGGCTGGGCGAGCAGCTGCGCGAGGGCGAACACTGCGAGCTGATCTCCGACGGCACGGCGATCCCGGTGGTCAGCTTCCGGCTGTCCAAGGACCGCGGGTACACCGAGTTCGACGTGTCCCACGAGCTGCGGGGCTACGGGTGGCAGGTGCCGGCCTACACCATGCCCGACAACGCCACCGACGTGTCGGTGCTGCGCATCGTGGTGCGCGAGGGGTTTTCCGCCGACCTGGCCCGCGCGCTGCACGACGACGCCCGCAGCGCGCTGGCGTCGCTGGACAAGATCAAGCCCGGCGGGCACTACGATTCCCAGCACTTCGCGCACTGACTCTGGCGCCGCGAAAGTGCAACTAGCGACGCGTTCTGCGAGTAGCGGCGTCGGTAGCTGCACTTTCGCGGCCTCTGGGACAATGGCGGCCGTGGCTGTTACGCCGATATCCCTGACGCCCGGCGTCCTCGCCGAGGCCGTGGTGGACCTGGGGGCCATCGCGCACAACGTGCGGGTGCTGCAAGAGCACGCCGGCGCCGCGCAGGTCATGGCCGTCGTCAAGGCCGACGGCTACGGCCACGGGGCCACCCGCGTCGCCCGCGCGGCGCTCTCGGCCGGGGCGGCCGAGCTGGGCGTCGCGACCGTCGACGAGGCGCTGGCGTTGCGCGCCGACGGGATCACCGCGCCGGTGCTCGCGTGGCTGCATCCGCCCGGCCTCGACTTCGGGCCGGCGCTGCTCGCCGATGTGGAGATCGCCGTGTCCTCGGTGCGCCAGCTCGAGGAGGTGCTCGACGCCGTGCGCCGCACCGGTCGCACGGCCACCGTCACCGTCAAGGTCGACACGGGGCTGAACCGCAACGGCGTCGCCCCCGCGCATTACCCGGCGATGCTGGACGCGCTGCGCGGCGCCGTCGCCGAGGATGCCGTTCGGGCGCGGGGCCTGATGTCGCACATGGTGTTCGCCGACCAGCCCGACAACCCGATCAACGACGTTCAGGCCCAACGCTTTACCGACATGCTGGCGCAGGCGCGCGCGGCGCGTCTGCGGTTCGAGGTGGCGCACCTGGCGAATTCGTCGTCGACGATGTCGCGGCCCGACCTGGCCTTCGACCTGGTGCGCCCGGGCATCGCGGTGTACGGGCTGAGCCCCGTGCCGGAGCGCGGCGACATGGGGCTGATCCCGGCGATGACCGTGAAATGCGCTGTGGCGCTGGTGAAGTCCATTCGTGCGGGGGAGAGCGTGTCCTACGGGCACACCTGGACCGCGGACCGTGACACCAGCCTCGCGCTGCTGCCGGTCGGCTACGCCGACGGCGTGTTCCGCTCGCTGGGCGGGCGCCTGGACGTGCTGATCAACGGCAGGCGCCGCCCCGGTGTCGGGCGGATCTGCATGGACCAGTTCGTCGTCGACCTGGGCCCTGGGCCGGTCGACGTGGCCGAGGGCGACGAGGCGATCCTGTTCGGGCCCGGCACGCGGGGCGAACCCACCGCCCAGGACTGGGCCGACCTGCTCGGCACCATCCACTACGAAGTGGTCACCAGCCCCCGGGGCCGGATCGCCCGAACCTACCGCGAGGCCGAAACCGTTGAGCCCTGACAAGACCCGCAGGCGCCACAGGCGCAGGGCCTGGCTTGCGGGAGGCGCCGGGGTGACCGCCGTCGCCACCATCGTCGGGGCCTCCGCCCGCCGATCGATCACCCAACGCGCCACCCCCCTCGAAGACCCGTACGCCGACGAGGATTTCGACACCATCGACAACGACCGCGCGTACGTGGTCACCACCCCCGACGGGGTGCCGCTGGCGGTTCGCGAGGCCGGCCCGGTGGACGCGCAGGTGACCATGGTCTTCGTCCACGGATTCTGCCTGCGCATGGGTGCCTTCCATTTCCAGCGGACCCGGCTTGCGGACCGGCTGGGGTCGCGCGTGCGGATGGTCTTCTACGACCAGCGCGGCCACGGCAGGTCCGGCGCCGGCGCGCCCGAGAGCTATACGCTCACGCAGCTGGGAAAGGACCTGCAAAGCGTGCTGAACGAGGTCGCGCCCCGCGGCGTCGTGGTGCTGGTCGGCCACTCGATGGGCGGCATGACGGTGTTGTCGCACGCGCGCCAGTTTCCCGACGCGTACGGGCAGCGGATCGTCGGCGCCGCGCTGATCTCGTCCGCGGCCGAGGGCGTTACGCGTTCGCCGCTGGGCGAGATCCTGAAAAACCCTGCGCTGGAAGCCTTCCGGTTCACCGCCCGCTCGGCGCCCAAGCTGATGCACCGCGGCCGCAACGTGTCGCGCTCGCTGATCGGCCCGATCCTGCGTGCCGCGTCCTTCAGCGACCTGCAGGTCAGCCGCAGCCTGGACGCGTTCTCCCAGCGGATGATGAACGGCACCCCGGTCGCCACCATGGTGGGCTTTTTGGACGCCCTGGAAAAACATGACGAGACCGCCGGGCTGTGGACGTTGCTGAAGGTCCCGACGCTGATCGCGTGCGGTGATCACGACCTGCTGACCCCCGACGAATACTCGGCCAAGATGGCGGCCTCGCTGCCGCGCTCGGAGCTGGTCACCGTCACCGGGGCCAGCCACCTGGCGCTGCTGGACAAGCCCGAAGCCATCAACGACGGCCTGGTCCGGCTCGTTCGCCGTGCCGTCCCGGGCACGATGACCCTGCGGTACAGGCGATTCCGCGAATGGTTGCGCCATGATCGGTGACGGCGGCACCGCCACGCTGGAACGCGTCGAGGACACCGTCGCACTGGGATCACGGCTGGGCGAGGGGCTGCGCGCGGGCGACGTGGTGGTGCTCTCCGGTCCGCTGGGCGCCGGAAAGACAGTGCTGGCCAAGGGAATTGCCGCGGCGATGGACGTCGACGGGCCGGTGACGTCGCCGTCGTACGTGCTGGCGCGGGTACACCCGCCGCGACGAGCCGGCGCGCCGGCGATGATCCACGTCGACATGTACCGGCTGCTCGACCAGCCCGGCGCCGACCTGCTCGGCGAGCTCGACTCGCTCGACCTCGACACAGATCTCGACGACGCCGTCGTCGTGGTCGAGTGGGGCGAGGGACTGGTCGAGCGCCTGTCCGAGCGGCACCTCGACGTGCGGCTGGAGCGGGTCAGCCACTCCGACGTGCGGATCGCGACCTGGCAGTGGGACTCCAATTCCGGCACGGCTCAGAACTAACCTTGTCGAGCAGCGGCAAACTGCTCGCCGAAATCGGCTACCTTATGGGAACTTCGCTGGCCTCAGGGAGATCCTGCTCCCCGCACCTCGACGCGCGCCTGCATGATCCAGCCCTTGGACTCGCCACGCGCCATGCCCTCGTGGGTAGTCTCGTCGACGATCATGTACAGCGTGCGCCCGTCGGTTCCGCCGAGGGCAGGTGCGACAGCCCATCCGTGGTCGATGGCAACACGGTGGGTGACCGTGCCGCCCGCGACGACTCTGAGAAACTCGCCGGTGTCGTAGCAGCCGACCCACACGCCGCCTTGGATGTCGACGCAGAGGCCGTCGGGATGCCGGCGTTCGCCAAGGTCGGCGAACACCGTTGGGGCACCGAGACCTCCGTCGGCATCGATCGAAAACGCAAGAATCCGTGACCCGTTCGTCTCGCCGACGACCAGGGTCGACCCATCGGGTAGGAAGGCGAGGCCGTTTGGGACTGAGAGACCACTGGCCACGATCCGCACAACTCCCGCGGGGTCGACGAGTCCGATCGCACCTCCCATTGCCGTCCCGCTCGCCTGGTAAAGGTCGACGTAGCCATGGCCGCTGGGGGCCACGAGCAGGTCGTTAGTGGACCAGGCGAGGTCGCTGAGGTCGAACGTCGCTGCTACCCGTCCCTGCGGGTCGACATGGTGGATCTTTGGGTCGAACAACGCGGACACCACGAGCGTCCCGTCGGGCAGCCAGCCCAACCCGGAGGCGTGCGCGACTTCAGCCTCCACCGCGACGTCACCGGTCTCGCTCACCGAGCACACCCGACCTGCCGGGCCGTCGGTGAACCAGAGCCGGTCGTTGTGCCATCGGGGTCCTTCGCCGTAGACGATGCCATCCACAAATGGCAGTGCCTCAAGAGCTTCGACCGCGGTCATGGCGGCATCTTCATCGATCGCGAACCCGCGGACAAGTATTTTCGCGATTCTCTCTCTCGGCCTCGTTGCTACAGGTGTGCCGACACCGCACCGATTCGGACGCTAGAGTCGCTGCCAAACGGTCGGATTCAGAAAGTAGCTGGGCCGGAGGGCGAACACGTCAAGGGTGTAATCGCGGTCTTTCTAGCTGTGGGAACAGAGATAGTGGTTGGTATTTGCAACGCCGGGATTGCGACCCGTGAGCGGGTCCGCTCGTGACGCTGGTACTCGCTCTCGACACCTCCACCCCCGCGGTGACGGCCGGCATCGTCCGGTTGCCTGATTTCGATGTCCTGGCCGAGCGGGTCACCCTCGACGCCCGCGCGCACGCCGAGCGGCTGACGCCCAACGTGCTTGGCGCTTTGGCCGACGCCGCGCTGACGATGGCCGATCTCGACGCCGTGGTGGTGGGCTGCGGGCCCGGCCCGTTCACGGGCCTGCGCGCCGGGATGGCGACGGCCGCCGCCTACGGGCACGCGCTGGGCATCCCGGTCCACGGCGTGTGCAGCCTGGACGCCATCGGGGCCCTGACCGCCGGCGAGATCCTGGTGGTCACCGACGCGCGCCGGCGCGAGGTGTACTGGGCCCGCTACCGCGACGGGGCCCGCACCGCCGGACCGGGTGTCGATGCCCCCGCCGCCGTCGACCCCGCCGGCGCCGTCGCCGTCGCCGGCTCACCCGAACACGCGGCGCTGTTCGGCCTGCCCGTGTGCGGGCCGGTGCACCCGACACCGCCGGGCCTGGTGCGCGCGGTGTCCGACTGGGGCGACCCCGCGCCGCTAGTGGCGTTGTACCTGCGGCGCCCCGACGCCAAACCGTTGGTGGGCCCGCGATGATCGAGCCGGTGACCATCGCCGCGTTGACGCCCGCCGACGCGGGGCGCTGCGCCGAGCTGGAAGCCCAGCTGTTCCACGGCGACGACCCATGGCCCGCAGCGGCGTTCAACCGCGAATTGGCAAGCAAGCACAACCATTACGTCGGCGCGCGCCTCGGCGACACGCTGGTCGGTTACGCCGGCATCTCGCGGCTGGGCCGCACCCCGCCGTTCGAGTACGAGGTGCACACCATCGGCGTCGACCCGCTCTATCAGGGCCGGGGCATCGGACGCCGGCTGCTCGACGAGCTGCTCGGCTACGCCGCCGGCGGCGTCGTCTACCTGGAGGTGCGCACCGACAACGAGGCGGCCATCGCGCTGTACCGCAGCGCGGGCTTCGCGCAGATCGGGCTGCGCAAGCGCTACTACCGGGTCAGCGGCGCCGACGCCTACACCATGCGGCGGGAGGCTTTGTCATGATCGTCCTGGCCATCGAAACCTCTTGCGACGAAACGGGAGTCGGTATCGCGCGCCTCGACGATGACGGTGCCGTGACCCTGCTGGCCGACGAGGTCGCCTCCAGCGTCGACGAACACGTCCGCTTCGGCGGCGTCGTGCCCGAGATCGCCTCGCGGGCGCACCTGGAGGCGCTGGGCCCCACCATGCGGCGCGCGCTGGCCGCGGCGGGCGTGGCGAAGCCGGACGTCGTCGCGGCCACCATCGGGCCCGGGCTCGCCGGCGCCCTGCTGGTGGGAGTCGCTGCGGCCAAAGCGTATTCGGCCGCCTGGGACGTCCCGTTCTACGCGGTGAACCACCTGGGCGGACACCTGGCCGCCGACGTCTACGAACACGGGCCGCTGCCCGAGTGCGTGGCGTTACTGGTGTCGGGTGGGCACACCCACCTGTTGCACGTGCGGTCCCTGGGCGAGCCGATCGTCGAGCTGGGCAGCACCGTCGACGACGCCGCCGGCGAGGCCTACGACAAGGTGGCGCGGCTGCTAGGGCTGGGCTATCCCGGCGGCAGGGTGCTCGACGACCTCGCCCGCATCGGCGATCGGGACGCCATCGCCTTCCCGCGCGGCATGACCGGCCCGCGCGACGACCCCTACGCGTTCAGCTTCTCGGGACTCAAGACCGCCGTCGCGCGCTACGTCGAAAGCCATCCCGACGCGCCGGCCCCCGACATCGCCGCCGGCTTTCAGGAGGCCGTCGCCGACGTGCTGACCCGCAAGGCGGTGCGCGCGGCGACCGCGCTCGGCGTCTCGACCCTGCTGATCGCCGGCGGGGTCGCCGCCAACTCGCGACTGCGCGAGCTGGCCGGCGAGCGCTGCGCGGCCGCGGGGCTGGAGTTGCGGATCCCCGGCCCCCGGCTGTGCACCGACAACGGCGCGATGATCGCGTCGTTCGCCGCGCACCTCGTGGCGGCGGGAGCGCCGCCGTCGCCGCTGGACGTTCCCAGCGATCCCGGGCTGCCAGTGGTCAGGGGGCAGCTGCCCTAGCCGGTTTGCCGGGTGACGATGAGCATGTTGTTGCCGGTCGCCCAGGCCTGGGTGAAGGTGTCCATGGGGATCTGCTCGTCGCGGCCGTTGGGCGTGCCGCTGTCGTTGAGGTGGACGACGTCGTCGCGGGTGTCGACGCCGGTGACGACGACGGCGTGGTCGGGCTCGGTGCGCTGGCCCTGGCCGGGCGGGTAGTTCCAGATGGTTTCGCCGTTGACCGCCGCGATCACCTTGTGGCCGCCGGCCAGGTCCTGCTCCAGCCCGCCCATCGTGTTGCCGGCCGTGAGGTCGGACTGGATGCCGTATTTGCCCAGCAGCACGACCAGATCTTCAAAGGAGGTGCCGTCGAAGCGGTAGATGCCGCCGCGGTGGGTTTCGCTTCTCGTGAACACGCCGCGCAACTCGATGCCGACCTGGCTGGGTTCCCTGCCGGTGAGCTGGCCGACCACGTCCGCGACGGCCATCAGCCCGCAGTCCTCTTGGTGCTGGTAGCGCCAGTAGGGCGCCGCGGCCTGCGGGTCGCCGTACACCTGGCCGTTAGGGTCGGCGGCGGCCAGTCCGCTGCCGAGCCCGGCCCATCCGACGGCGACCGCGACGATCAGCGAGGATAGGCCGGCCAGGCGGTTTCTTCTGGTCGAAGCAGTGCGCATCGTCCCATTATCAGCCCGCCGCGAACGGTCCCTGGCCGGGAAGCAACAGGGCCCCCTTGAGTGCTAGCACTCGCATGTATAGAGTGCTAGGTGGCAATCGGCCACGCCCTGTGTCGGCACCCGCGACGACGGCGCTCGGGCAGGGACGAATGCCGAACACCTGATAATTCGGCCGGTTCCGGGCCCGCCCCGGACCGGCCGCCAACTCCGGTCCGGGCGCGTCCCGGACCCGATCCAAACACTGGAGGGCTCCAATCGTGGCGAAGGTGAACATCAAGCCACTCGAGGACAAGATTCTCGTGCAGGCCAACGAGGCCGAGACCACGACCGCGTCCGGTCTGGTCATTCCCGACACCGCCAAGGAGAAGCCGCAGGAAGGCACCGTCGTCGCAGTCGGCCCCGGCCGCTGGGACGAGGACGGCGAGAAGCGGATCCCGCTGGACGTCTCGGAGGGTGACACCGTCATCTACAGCAAGTACGGCGGCACCGAGATCAAGTACAACGGCGAGGAGTACCTGATCCTGTCCGCCCGCGACGTGCTGGCTGTCGTTTCCAAGTAAGGACCGTGTTCCGCCCCGGCGATCCCCGCGCACACCGCGGGTGATTTCCGGGGCGGCATGCGTTCGGCTTAAGGAGCCTGATGAGCAAAGTTATCGAGTACGACGAAACCGCGCGCCGCGCCATGGAGGCGGGCGTGAACAAGCTCGCCGACGCGGTTCGGGTGACGCTGGGGCCGCGCGGCCGGCATGTGGTGCTGGCCAAGGCATTCGGTGGCCCGGCGGTGACCAACGACGGCGTCACCGTGGCGCGCGAGATCGAGCTGGAGGATCCGTTCGAGAACCTGGGCGCCCAACTGGTGAAGTCGGTGGCCACCAAGACCAACGACGTCGCCGGTGACGGCACCACGACGGCGACCGTGCTCGCGCAGGCGCTGGTCAAGGACGGGCTGCGCATGGTCGCCGCCGGCGCCAACCCCATCGCGCTGGGCATCGGCATCGGCAAGGCCGGCGACGCGGTGTCCGAGGCGCTGCTCGCCGAGGCCACCCCCGTGTCGGGCAAGGAGGCGATCGCGCAGGTGGCCACCGTGTCGTCGCGCGACCAACACATCGGCGAGCTGGTGGGCGAGGCGATGACCAAGGTCGGCGCCGACGGTGTCGTCAGCGTCGAGGAATCCTCCACGCTGAACACCGAGCTGGAGTTCACCGAGGGCGTCGGCTTCGACAAGGGCTTCCTGTCGGCGTATTTCGTCACCGACTTCGACTCCCAGGAAGCCGTGCTCGAGGACCCGCTGATCCTGCTGCACCAGGAGAAGATCAGCTCGCTGCCCGACCTGCTGCCGATGCTGGAGAAGGTCGCCGAGTCCGGCAAGCCGCTGCTGATCATCGCCGAGGACGTCGAGGGCGAGGCGCTGGCGACGCTGGTCGTCAACTCGATTCGCAAGACGCTGAAAGCCGTTGCGGTCAAGGCTCCGTTCTTCGGTGACCGGCGCAAGGCGTTCCTCGAGGACCTGTCGGTGGTCACGGGTGGCCAGGTGATCAACCCCGACGCCGGGCTGGTACTGCGCGAGGTCGGCACCGACGTGCTGGGTTCGGCCCGCCGCGTGGTGGTCAGCAAGGACGACACCATCATCGTCGAGGGCGGCGGCGCCAAGGACGCCGTCGCCAGCCGCATCAAGCAGCTGCGCGCCGAGATCGAGAAGAGCGACTCCGATTGGGATCGCGAGAAGCTGCAGGAGCGGCTGGCCAAGCTCGCCGGCGGCGTCGCCGTCATCAAGGTGGGCGCGGCCACCGAGACCGCGCTCAAGGAGCGCAAGGAAAGCGTCGAGGACGCCGTCGCGGCCGCCAAGGCCGCGGTGGAGGAGGGCATCGTCGCGGGCGGCGGAACCGCGCTCATCCACGCCCGCAAGGCGCTGCAGGACCTGCGTCCCACGTTGCCCGACGACGAGGCACTCGGGGTCGACGTGTTCTCCAGCGCGCTGGCGGCGCCGCTCTACTGGATCGCCACCAACGCCGGTCTGGACGGTGCGGTCGCGGTCAGCAAGGTCAGCGAGCTGCCCGCCGGGCAGGGGCTGAACGCGGACACGCTCGACTACGGCGACCTGATCGGCGCCGGCATCATCGACCCGGTCAAGGTCACCCGATCGGCCGTCGTCAACGCGGCTTCGGTGGCCCGGATGGTCCTGACCACCGAGACGGCAATTGTCGAGAAAGTAAGCCACGAGGAGGATGACCACGGCCACGGTCACGGGCACGGGCACGGGCACCACCACCACCACCACTGAGTGGCGAAGCGAAGCGCCCCGGTGATCTGGCCGGGGCGTTTTCGCGGCCTAGCCGCCATGTGCGTCTAGTCTCGCGCCATGGACCGCTTCGTGCAGTGGGCATGGGACCGGTTCGGCGCGCGGTACTCGTGGGTAGTCTGCGGGGTCTCCGTCCTGGTGCCGTTCCCGATTTACTTTTTCTTGTCTTGTGCCATCGTGGCTTTCGAGAAGTCGGGTCACTACCTCGAAGCGGCGGCCGCCACCGGCGTTGCGATGTTGGTGCTGGCGTACGGAATTGTTCTGCCCGGCCGTGGCGCATGGCGACTTGTCGAGCGATGGGCAGCGGGTGAAGCGGTGGATCCGGCGAGGGCACTTGAGGCCACCTACGCCTGGTCTCGTCGTGCCGTTGTCCGAGGGCTGGCGGTCGTCATCGTGTGCGGCGTCCTGCTGTCGCTCGTAATCGGTGTCGTTGCCGGCGCGGCCGGACCGCGGCTCGTCCAGTACGCGGTCCTCGGTGGCGTTGTCGGGGCCGGTTCACACCTGATCGGTGTACACAGTGTGCCGGAAGGGCCGATGCGGCCGGTACGGGCCGCCATCGGCCGCAACACCGGGATCGGTGACTCCCTGCCCCGGTCGCGCCCCACGTTCGCCGCGTGGTCGAACTTGTCCATCCTCGCAACCGCGTTCGGTTTCTCCGTGGCGGGCGCGACGGTGGCGGGTGAGTTCGATCGGTCCAAGCAGTTCCCCCTGCTGTGGGTAGTCATCGGCTGCTTCTTGACAGTGGGCTTCGCCGTGCCGATAACCGTCATCAGTGTGTTCGGGCCGACTCTGCAACCGATTCGCGACCTCGCCCAAGGAGCCGAACGTGTTGGGGCCGGCGACTTCAGCCAGCGCCTGCCGGTGGTTCAAGATGATGATCTCGGCGCGTTGGCGGCGTCGTTCAACCGGATGCAGGCCGGTTTGGCTGAGCGGCAACGACTTCAGGCCGCGTTCGGGACCTACGTCGACCCGTCCTTGGCGGCGCGGTTGCTCGAGCAGGGCGATGACGTGTTCACCGGGGAGCGCCGTGAGGTGTCGGTGATGTTCGTCGACATCCGCGATTTCACCCCGTTCGCCGAGACGCACACCGCTGAGGAGACTGTCGCCCATCTCAATGCATTGTTCGAGATCGTGGTGCCTGCCGTCGTCGAGGCTGGCGGCCACGTGAACAAGTTCCTGGGCGACGGCGCGCTGGCGGTCTTCGGCGCTCCCAATCAACTTGCGAATCACGCCGACGCCGCAGTGAGCGCCGCGGCATCGATCAGCCGCCTTGTCGCCGAGCGATTCGGTGGGAAGCTTCGCATCGGCATCGGGATAAACACTGGTGTGGTGATCGCAGGCACCATCGGCGGTGGAGGCAAGCTGGAGTTCACTCTGATCGGCGATGCGGTCAACGTCGCTGCCCGCGTCGAGCAACTCACCAAGACCACCCGCGACGCAATCCTGCTCACCCAGCAGTCCGTCGACGCCCTGACTTCTCGACCGTCGGGACTCACCGATCGGGGATCGTATGCGCTGAAAGGTAAGGCAGCCGCTGTAAAGGTCTTCGGGCTCGACCCTGCTGAGACTCGTTTCCATCGCCTCGGCTGAATTGCGTAACGTATTCCAACCGATGGTCGGTGGCAGTGGTACATCCTGCACAACCGAGACCGCCGTCGTCGACAAGCCCGCCGACGCCGACGATGACCACGGCCACGGTCACAGCCACGGGCATGGGCATCACTACCACCATCACCACTAGGTAGTGCCGACGAAACACCCTCGGTCCGCGTGGCCGGGGGTGTTTTCGGTTGGACTGTCGAGTGGCATTATCGGGAACGACAGCCGCTCTGACGATTCAGATCTGAGGTAGACCGTGGCGGGATTGCGCCAGGCGGTGCTGACAGCGGTTGCCGGACAGCTCGGCCGCCCGCACGGTCTCGTCGGTCGCGGCGTAGCGCTTCTGCTCAACCGAAGCAACCGACGAGCGGTGGCCGGCGCCGCTGATGCGGCAGGCGCCGCACCCGGAAACACCATGGCGGACATAGGGTTTGGTGGGGGCCTGGGGCTGGAACTGCTGCTACAGCGGGTCGGCCAGGATGGGACCACATATGGGGTCGAGATTGCCGAGGACATGCTAAGGCGCGCCCGGGCGCGCTTCGCTACGCAGATCGCGGCCGGCTCAGTCAAGCTCTGCAATGGGTCGCTCGCCGCGTTGCCGCTCGAAGATAAATCGCTGGACGCAGCGATTTCGGTCAACACTCTGTACTTCGTTGACGACCTTGACGCCGCATGCACCGAGCTGGCTCGAGTCTTGCGGCCCGGAGGCCGAGCTGTTCTGGGTATCGGCGACCCCGATGCGATGGCTCGCTTACCTTTCACCGCATACGGATTCAGGCTTCGCCCGATCCCCGAGGTCGTTGCCGCCCTACAAAAGGGGGGGTTCGACGAGGTCGAGCAGCGTCGCCTCGATGACGTGGCGGTCCCGCATCATTTGCTCATAGCGCACGCCCGCGGCTAACGCGCCGCTAGGTAGTGCTGAAGAAACACCCCCGGTTCGTCGCCGGGGGTGTTTCGCTATCGGCATGGATCGCATCTGGCAATTGGTGTGGGAGCGGTACAAATCCAGGTATTCGTGGGCCTGCTGGGCGCTCACGCTGGCCCTGGCACTCCCGGTTTATCTCGCCTGGTCGTTGGGCATTGTCGCTTTCGAGGGGTCAGGTCGCTACGGGGAGGCGGCGGCGGTGACCGTGGTCGCCGTGCTCGCGTACCTGTATGTAGTGGCAGTTCCCGGCGGAAGGGATCCGCGCGTCATCGAGCGGTGGGCCGCCGGCGACGACGTTGATCGAGAGAGCGCACTGCGCGCCACCTACAGCTATGGCCGGAAAATGATCGCGAGGGGGGTTGTCGTCACCTTTGTCTGGATCGCGGCACTGTTCGCCGGTGTCGGGGCGATTGCCGGAGCGAGCGGGCCGCGGCTCGTCCAGTACGCGGTTCTGGGCGCCATTGCCGGAACTGCCGGCCAGCTGATCACCCAGCACAGCCTCGTCGAAGCAATCATGCGGCCCCCCAGGGCTGCGATTGCCGCGGATACTCAGATCGGCGATTCCCTGCCCCGCTCTCGCCCGGCGTTCGCCACGTGGACCAACGTGGCCATGCTTGCGGTGGGGTTCGCATTCGCCGTCGCGGGTGCGATTACGGGAGCCGTACTCGACGTCGGCAGGCACGGTCCTGCCCTCGCCATGATGATCGGTGGTGTACTCGTGCTCGTCGTCGGTCCGTCGCTCTGGGCAGCGTACTCGCCACTGCTGCAACCCATTCGCGATCTGGCCGCAGGAACTGCGCGTGTTGCCACCGGTGATTTCAGCCAACGCTTGCCGGTGGTGCAAGATGACGACCTCGGCGCGCTGGCGGCGTCGTTCAATCGCATGCAGGCGGGTTTGACGGAGCGGCAACGACTTCAGGCGGCATTCGGGACTTACGTCGACCCGGCCTTGGCGGCGCGGCTGCTCGAGCAGGGCGACGACGTCTTCACCGGCGAGCGCCGCGAGGTTACGGTGATGTTCGTCGACATCCGCGACTTCACCCCGTTCGCCGAGGCCAACAGCGCCGAGGACACCGTCGCCCGGCTCAACGCCCTATTCGAGATCGTCGTGCCCGCCGTAGTCGACGCGGGGGGGCACGTCAACAAGTTCCTCGGCGACGGTGCGCTGGCCGTCTTCGGCGCCCCCAACGATCTCGCGCATCACGCCGACGCCGCGGTGGGCGCGGCGGTTCTGATCCATCGCCTGGTCGCTGAGCGATTCGACGGCGCGCTTCGGATCGGCATCGGGATCAACACCGGTCCGGTGATCGCCGGCACTATCGGGGGCGGGGGCAAGCTCGAGTTCACCCTGATCGGTGACACCGTCAACGTCGCGGCCCGCGTCGAGCAGCTCACCAAGTCCACCGGTGACGGGATCCTTCTCACCCAGCGGACCGTCGACGCTTTGATTTCTCCACCGGCCGGGCTTACCGGCCGGGGCGCTCACGCCCTGAAGGGCAAGTCGCTGCCCACAGAGCTTTTCGGTCTCGGCTCAGCCGTCGCGCCCTCGCCTCGGCTGGGCTGAATCGGTGGGCTTGCTCCTCGAGACTTGCGCCACGCACAAGCATCCCGGCGTGTCGTGTGCGTGGTGTCAGTGCCGCGATGACCGCAATCGCTGACCGCGGAACTGCCGTGGGGAGAAGCTGGCCGAGCCGTAGAGCACCGGTCACGAACTACGTAGCGCGCTGAGTATGTAGGCGAGAAGACGCAGAATCGCACTCCGCTTCGCGGAATCGTGCGATTCTGCGTCTGCTCGCGCCGAGGGGTGTTCGGTGTCTAGTCTCCCGCCATGGACCGCATATTCCAGTGGGCGTGGGATCGGTATGGGCCGAGGTATCTGTGGGTGGTCTGCGCGATAATCTTCCCGCTGCAGCTGCCGGCGTACCTTGGCTTCTCGCTGCTCCTTGTCGCCCTCGAGGGATCCCATCGCTACGTCGAGGCGGCAGTCGTCGCCGTTGTCGCCATGCTGCTCCGGGTGTACATGCTCGTCCTGCCCGGCTCGAAGGGGTTCCGCGCCGTTGAGCGGTGGGCGGCGGGTGATGCCGTCGACCAGGAAACGGCTCTCAATGCGACCTACACCTTCGCCCGGCGGACGATGGCACGATCGGTCGCGGGCGATACGCTCTGGGCCGCTTCGCTCGCCATCGCTATCGGTGTGATCGCGGGGTCGACCGGGCGGAGGCTCGTCGAGTGGGGGATTTTCGGCGCCGCCTTCGGAGGCGCCGCCGCGCTCGTCGGCATGCACAGCTTCGTGGAGGGAGCGTTTCGGCCGGCCAGGGCGGCGATCGGCGGTGACACCGGGATCGGTGACTCCCTGCCCCGCGCTCGCCCGACTTTCGCCGCGTGGGCGAAACTGTCCGTGCTCGCGCTCGCGTTTGTGTCCGTCGCCTCGGGCGCGATGTTGGCGGGCCTGTGCTACCGCTTCTGGCAGGGCCCCCTGGTCCTTGTCGTGATCGCGTGTGCGCTGACGTTTGGCGTGGGGCCGGTCGCGGTCTTCGCGGTGTTCTCGCCATTCCTGCGGCCCATCCGCGACCTCGCCGAGGGAACCGAACGTGTCGCGGCGGGCGACTACGGCCAACGCCTGCCGGTGGTTCAGGACGACGACCTCGGCGCGCTGGCGGCGTCATTCAATCGGATGCAGGCGGGTTTGGCTGAGCGGCAACGACTTCAGGGCGCATTCGGTACCTATGTCGACCCCACACTCGCGGCGCGGCTGCTCGAACAGGGCGACGACGTGTTCACCGGCGAACGCCGTGACGTGACCGTGATGTTCGTCGACGTCCGCGACTTCACCCCGTTCGCCGAGGCGAACACCGCCGAGGACACCGTCGCCCGGCTCAACGCCCTGTTCGAGATCGTCGTGCCCGCCGTCGTGGAAGCCGGGGGGCACGTCAACAAGTTCCTCGGCGACGGCGCGCTGGCGGTCTTCGGCGCCCCAAACGATCTTGCGCATCACGCCGACGCCGCGGTGGGCGCCGCCGTGCTCATTCAGCGCCTGGTGGCGGAGCGCTTCGACGGCGAGCTTCGGATCGGCATCGGAATCAACACCGGCCCGGTGATCGCCGGAACCATCGGCGGCGCAGGCAAACTCGAGTTCACCCTAATCGGCGACACCGTCAACGTCGCCGCCCGCGTCGAGCAGCTCACCAAGACCACCGGCGACGGGATCCTTCTCACCCAGCAGTCGGTCGACGCCCTGGCTTCTCGGCCAGTGGGGCTGAGCGACAGGGGATTTCACGCCGTAAAGGGCAAGTCGGCTGCCGTGCAGGTTTTCGGCCTGGACGTTACGCTTCGCGTTCCGTCATAGCCCGGCGATCAGGATGCCCACGCCCAGCACGATCGCCAAACTGAGGGAAATCAGCAGGAAGCTGACGAGCCCTTCCTTGGCCGCCGAGGCCCCGTGGTCACCGGCCGCAATCGGCGCGAAACGTCGGCCCGCGCCCCATGCCGCGGCGAGCAGCGTCGCCAACCAGTTCGCGTAGCCCGCGTAGACGATCAGCGCGACCGCGGCGACTCCCCACGCGTGGGGCAGGTGGATGTGCGGCCAGAGCAGGCCGAGTATCACGACGAACATGCCGTTGAGGACGGCTTCGAGGTGGCTCGACAGGGCCATACGCGGGTTCTTCAGCGCCGGGACGGCCAACCCGGTCAGCAAACCGATCAAGAACAGGACCAGGCCAAGCGTGAACAGCATCGTCTGCATGTCAGAACGGTACGGGCGCGCGACCGCGCCTGCTGCCGTTCCGCCAGGAGATGAGCGCCGCGATGCTCCGCTGTTTGGAGCCGGCAAATTATTAATGCCGTGAAGCCACAGCAAACCCGCTGAATTTCGTAAGATTGCGTCGTTCAGATGGAGGTCGGGCCGATGGCAGGGTTTCCGGTTGACCCCTCGTCCGTGACGGCGGAATGGCTCAGCAAGGTGCTGTGCGCCGACGTGCGGGAATGCCGGCTCGAACAGATTGGCATCGGTGTCGGACTCCTCGGTCGCTTGTACCGTGCGCATCTCGACGGCGCGCCCGGCGTGCCCCGGTCGGTGGTCGTGAAGTTGCCGCTGGTGGACGCCGAAGTACGAACCGCCGTCTGCGCCGACCTCGAGTTCTACCTGCGCGAGGTGCGCTTCTACCAGGAGATCGGCCTGGCCAACCCGCTGCGCCCGGCACGCCCGTACGTCGCGGCGTTCGACGAGACGACGCACGACTTCGTGCTCGTCCTCGAGGACCTCGGGCGCCTCCGCGTCGCCGATCAGATCGTGGGGTGCACCGCCGCCGACGCCGAAACGGTCGTCGACGGCATCGCCCGTCACCACGCCCACTGGTGGGAAAGCCGTCGGTTCGCGGCGCTGCCCTGGTTGAAGACATTCAGCACGCCGCCGTTCCCGGCACGTCTGGCCGGCAATTTCGAGGCCGCCTGGCCACGCTTCCTCGAGGGCGTCGGTGCGGACCTGTCGCCGGAACTGCGCGTATTCGGAGAGCGGTTTCCCGCGCTTGTTCCGTGGTTCTTCCAGGAGCTCACCCGGCCACCCAATACCTTCCTGCATGGCGACCTGCGCCTCGACCAGCTGTTCTTCGCCGTCGACGCAGACGATCCAACGGTGACGGCGCTGGACTGGCAGGTCACCTCGAAAGGCCGGGGCGCCTACGACGTGGCGTATTTCCTGAGCCAGAGCCTGGTCACCGAAACGCGGCGCGGCTGCGAAAGCCGGCTCATCGAGCGGTACGCCGAGACCCTGGCGGAGAACGGGATCGACTACCCCCGAGAAGAGCTGTGGCGCGACTACCGGCTCACCACGGCATGGTGCTTCGCCTACCCGGTGATTGCCGCCGGCCGGATCGACCTCGCCAACGACCGGCAGCTACAGCTGCTCCGGAGCATTCTCGGCCGCGCCGCCGTGGCGATCGAGGACCACGACGCCCTGTCGCTGAGGCCCGACTGAGCATGGCCGAGCACCGCCGAGCCTGCCCGTCGTGCGGCACCACCAACGAAGAGGACGCCCGCTTCTGCGAAGGCTGCGGCGGGCCACTCGGCCGGGCCTGCCCGACGTGCGGTGTCGAGGCCAGCGCCACCGCGCGATTCTGCCGGGGATGCGGCGCGCCGCTCGACGACCACGTGCAGCCCGGCCGTGCGACCGCCGCGCGCAAGACGGTGACGGTGATGTTCGCCGACCTGGCCGGTTCGACCAGCTTCGAGGAGCGCGTCGACGCCGAGACTGCGCGCGAGGTCATCGGCCGCTACCACGACCTGCTTCGCTCGACCGCCGAGCGCAATCGGGCGGGCGTCACCAAGTACATCGGCGACGGGTTCATGGCCGTCTGGGGCGTTCCCGAGATGGGACCCGACGACGCCGGCCGAGCGGTCGACGCCGCGGTCGAGCTGCAAGAGCGCTTCGTCGACCTCGCCGCCGGCGTGTCCGAAGGGCACGGTGTCGATCTCGCCCTGCGGGTCGCGGTCAACACCGGTGAGGTCGTGGTCGGCGCCGGCGACGCCGACCTCGTCGGTGACGCCGTGAACGTCGCGGCGCGGCTCGAGGCCGAATGTCCGCGCGGCCACGTCGTCGTCGGCGAGGAAACGTGGCGGTCGACGCGCGGCCGGCACTCCTATGACGCGCACGGTCAGGTGCAGGTGAAGGGACGCACCGCGCCCGTGGCCGTGTACCAGTGGCTGGGCCGCCAATCCGAGCCCGCCGACTCCGCCGTGTTTGTCGGCAGGGCTGACGAGCTCCGGCGCCTCGGCGCCGCGTTCGATGACGCGATGGCCGCTCAGGCGGCGCGGCTGGTCACCGTCATCGGCGATCCCGGTGTCGGCAAGAGCCGGCTGGCGGCGGAGTTCGTCGAGGCGCGGCCGGGCCTCCGCGTCGTTGCGGCCCGGTGCCACGCCGAGCAGACCGTCGCGCTGGCGCCGATCGTCGAGGTGTTGCGGGCCCGCGACCTGGATGCCGACATTCCTGTCGGCGTTCCCGAGCGCGACCGCGTGCTCGGCGACCTCAAGGGTCTTGCGGCCGGCGTACCCGGATCGGTGGAGGAGACGTTCTGGGCGCTGCGCCGGTTCGTCGAGGTGCTGGCGTCCGGTGAGCCGCTGGTGATCATCCTCGACGACCTGCACTGGGCCGACACCCTGCTCGTCGACTTCGTCGAGCACCTCGCGGAGTGGGTGAAGGAAGTGCCGGTGCTCGTGGTGGCCCTGGCCCGGCCCGAGCTCCGCGAGGCCCGGCCCGACCTCGTCGGCTGGGTGTCCGAGGCATTCCACCTCGGCGGCCTCGGCCCCGACGCGACCGCCGAGCTGGCGGCCGGCGTCCTGGGCGCGTCCCGCCTGCCGCAGGAGCTGGTGACCCGGCTCCCCTCGTCGACCGGCGGCAATCCACTGTTCGTCCGCGAGTTGCTCGGGATGCTCGTGCACGACGGGGTCCTCGTCGCGGACCCGGCCGGCTGGCGGCTGACGATCGATGCCGACGCCATCACCATTCCGCCCACGATCCAGGCGCTGCTGGCGTCGCGGCTGGAGCGGCTCGACGCCAGGGATCGGCGGGTGCTCGAGATGGCGTCGGTGGTCGGCACCGACTTCTCACCGGCGGCGGTGCGCGCGCTCGGGGAACGCGGTGCCGAGATCAAGGAGCCCCTGGAACGACTGCGTCGCCTCGACCTCGCGCAGCCGACCGGGGCCTACATCGGCGACGAGCCGGTCTGGCGGTTTCACCACGTCCTGATCCGCGACGTCGCCTACCGCCGGCTGTTGAAGTCGGACCGGGCCGAGCTGCACGAGCGGCTCGCCACGTGGGTGGAGGCGGGCGGGGCGAGTCTCGCGTTCGACGCCGACGAAATGGTCGCCCGGCATCTGGACGCCGCCCACCGATACCGGCTGGATCTCGGCGCGCGCGACGAGCACACCGATGGGCTCGCGCTGCGGTCGGCACGGTGTTACGTGGTTTCGGCGCGCCGGGCGCTGGATCGTGACCAGCTTGTCTCGGCCGGCGCCCAGGCGGCGCGCGGTGCGGCTTTGGCCGCCGCCGACGAGGCGCTGCACGCCGAGCTGTTGCTGGTCGGCAGCGAGGCCCTGCTCTCCGCCGGGGACGTCACCGCCGCCGCGCCGCTCGTCGAGGCCCTCGAGCGCCTCGCCGGCGAGGCGCTGGCGCCATGGGCGACCTGCTACCGGAGTCAGTTCGTCGTCTACACCGACCCGGAACGGCTGTTGGAGGTCGACGCCCTCCTGCAGGACGCCATCGACGAGTTCGCCCGGCGCGGGGACCCGGCCGGGCTGGCCAAGGCGTATCGGGTGCGCGCGAATGCCCGCGCCCGGCTCGGCCGTATCGGCGACTGCGAGACCGACCTCTTCGAGGCGCTGATCGCGGCGCGGCAGGCCGGCGACCACCGGCAGATCACCGCGGCCCTGGGCGCCGCGCCCAACGCCGCGCTATGGGGCCCCAACCCGGTGCCCAAGGCCGGCGGGCGGTGTCTTGACGTGGTCCGGATGCAGCGCATGACCACCGCGGCGCCCTCGCTCGAGGCGACGTCGCTGCGCTGCCTGGCCGTGCTCGAGCTGCTTCGGGGCCGGGCCGACAAGGCCCGCACGATGCTGGCCGATGCGCGCCAGATCGTCGCCGACCTCGGGTTCCGCCACGGCCTGATGGAAACCGAGCTCTTCGCCGGGATCATCGAGTTGATGGCGGGCGACCCGATCGCGGCCGAGCCGCACCTTCGGGCCGCTCTGGAAGGACTGGACGCCCTGGGCGTCGGTGCCGACGCCGGTCAGGCCGCCGCCCTGCTGGCGCGATCGGTGCTCGCCCAGGACCGCGTCGACGAAGCAGACCGGTACGCGGGCGAAAGCGAGCGCCTCGCCGGGCACAACCTGAAGACGGCCATCGCGTGGCGCGCGGCGCGCGGCGAGATCCTGGCGGCGCGGGGCCGGTACGACGACGCCGCCACCATGGCCAGGGAAGCGGTCGCCGTCGCCGCCGACACCGACCTGGTGCTCGACCACGCCGAGGCCTGCCTCGCCCTGGCCCGGGTGCTCGCCGCGGCGGGCGATACGCGGGGGGCGGCGGACGCCCGGGGCGACGCCGAGGCGCTCTATGCGGCGAAGGAGGCGGCGGGCTCGATCGCGCGAACGGTGGAGCGCGCCGCGCCGGCGGCGACGGGCCCGGCGCCGTCGCGTCTGGCCGTCGCGAACCGGGCGAGCGCGCTGAGCGAGCGCGGATTGCTCGCGCTGCGCGCCAGCGATATCGATGGCGTCGTCGCCGGCTATCTCGATGGGCATGTGTACGACGACCGGCGGCGCATGCAGGGCGGCCCGATCGAGGACCGCGCCGATGCGCGGGCGGCCATTGAGCGCGCCTGCGAGCAGTACAACCACTTCGACGGGCGCACGCTGGCCGTCCGGGGTGAGCGCCTGCACCTGCTCTGGACTCGCTGGTCGGACGACGCCGGAAACGAGACGACCTATCTGCATGTCTTCGAGCTCGGTGATGACGGGCTCGTCTGCTACGAAGGCCGATTCGACGAGGACGACTTCGACGGCGCCTACCGGGAGCTGGAGCGCCGCTATTACGCCGGCGAGGGCGCGGCGTTCGCCGAGGGGGGTGCTATCTCGACAGAATCCATGATCGCCTTCAGCCAAGGCGACTTCGACCGGTTTTTCGGCGAGCTCAGCGCACCCGAGATGCGTTGGGAGAACCGGTCGCGATCGGCTGACCCACACCGCTCAGAGAACGACCTTCGTGCCAGCTTTGGGGAACTTAAAGCGATGGTCGCATCGGTGCGGATATGGCTCTCGGCGGTGTGCTGGTTGTCGCCGACCTGGAGTGTTACCCGCATAGAACGCGAGGCCGTCGGGCTGGACGGCGAGCGCTATGCCTGGACGCGGATCCTGGTGGGTGAGATCCGCGACGGCCGGCTCACGTCGATGTGCGAGTTCGAACTCGACGACGAGGAGGCGGCATTCGCCCTCGCCGAGGAGCGGACGCGAGCGACACCCAGCCGGCTCGCGGTCAGCAACGGCGCCAGCCGGGCAACGGACGGGCTCATCGAGGCGGCGCGGGCACGGAACGCCGCCGTCGCCGTCGAGTCCTACGCCAACCGGTTCGCATTCGACGACCGACGCCGGCTCAGCGGCGACCCGATCGAGGACCGTGCG
The DNA here is from genome assembly GCF_059812405.1 of Mycobacterium sp. NGS57. Lineage (NCBI taxonomy): Bacteria > Bacillati > Actinomycetota > Actinomycetes > Mycobacteriales > Mycobacteriaceae > Mycobacterium > Mycobacterium sp. NGS57. The sequence continues at coordinate 53,550 of NZ_JCALCP010000002.1, forward strand.
ACGCTGCTTGTCGCGATCGAGCAAATCCTCACTCATTACTCGCAATTCGAGGCGCGCACGCTGGCGGTGCGCGGTGAGCGCCTCCAGCTGTCCTGGAGCCGCTGGTCGGATGAGGCCGGGAACGAAACGACACATCTGCAGCTGGTCGAGATCGACGATTACGGACGGATCACCTACGACGGCCGCTTCGACGACGACGACTTCGAGGGGGCCTACCGCGAGCTCGAAAACCGTTATTACGCAGGCGAAGGCGTGGCGTTCGCCGCGGCGGGGGCCGTCTCGACAGAATCCATGATCGCCTTCAACCACGGCGACTACGACCGGTCGTTCGGCGAACTCATGGCGCCTGAGATGCGCATCGACAACCGGTCGCGGTCGGCTTTCCCGGATCGCTCAGCCGACGACCTTCGCACCACCTCTGAGCAGCTGAAAAACATGGTCGCCTCGGTGCGGCAGTGGCTCTCGGCAGCGTGCTGGGTGTCGCCGTCCTGGCTTGTTGCCCGACTGGACCGCGAGGCCGTCGGGCCGGAAGGGGAGCCCTACTCCTGGACGCGGATCCTGGTAGGCGAGATCCGCGGCGGCCGAATCGCGTCGATGTGCGAATTCGAACTGGACGACGAGAACGCGGCGTTCGCCCTCGCCGAAGAGCGGATGAAAACCAACGCCAGCCGGCTCGCGGTCGACAACCGCGCCAACCGGGCACACAACGGTGTTTTCAACGCACTGCGGGCACAGAACGCCCGCGCCGCCGTCGAGTTCTACTCGGAGCAATCCACTCACGATGACCGGCGGCGACTTCCCGGTGGCCGGGTTGACAACCAAGCGACGCTGCTCGCGAGCGCTGAGCGAGTCCTGTTGCAATACAAGCGATTCGAGGAGCGCACGTTAGCCGTGCGCGGTGAATGCCTGCAGCTGTCCTGGAGTAAGTGGTCAGATGACGCCGGCAACGAAACAACCTACCTGCACGTAATAGAACTCGGGAGTGACGGGCTGATCGCCTATGACGGTCGCTTCGACGGCGACGACTTCGAGGGCGCCTACCGAGAGCTGGACCGCCGCTATTACGCGGGCGACGGCGCGCCGTTCGCCGAGGCGGGCGGTGTCACCACGGAATCGATGATCGCCTTCAACCAAGGCGACTTCGACCGGCTTTTCGGCGAGTTCTGTGCCGCTGAGATGCGGTTCGAGAACCGGTCACGGTCGGCTTTCCCGGATCGCTCGGCCAGCGACTTCCGTGCCAGCGCTGGGGAACTGAAAGCCATGGTCGCCTCGGTGCGGATGTGGGTCTCGGCGGTGTGCTGGTTATCGCCCGCGTGGAGTGTTGCCCGCTTTGAGCGCGAGGCCGTTGGGCCGGAGGGCGAGCGGTATGCGTGGACCGGACTCCTCGTAACTGAGATCGGCGGCGGTCGAATCCTGTCGATGTGCGAGTTCGAACTCGACGATGAGGACGGAGCGTTCGCCCTCGCCGAAGAGCGGATGCGGGCCGCCCCCAGCCGGCTCGCGGTCAGCAACCGGGCCAGCCGGGCAATGGACGGCGCTTTCGACGCGATGCGGGCCCGGAACGCCGTCGCCGCCATGGGGTTCTACGCGGATGGGTTTGACTACGACGATCGGCGCCGACTCAGCGGCGACCTGATTGGCGACCGTGGGGCGCTGCTCGCGGCGATCGATCGAGTCCTCGCTCAGTACACGCAATTCGAGTCGCGCGTCCTGGCCGTGCGTGGTGAACGCGTGCAGCTGTCCCGGTGCCGCTGGTCCGATGAGGCCGGGAATGAATCGACTCATCTGCGCGTGGCCGAGGTCGGCGAAGACGGAAGAATCACATATTCCGGACGCTACGAAGACGACGACTTCGAGGGCGCCTACCGAGAGCTGGAGCGCCGCTACTCTGCCGGCGAGGGCGCGGCATATGCCGTTGCCACGGTGGCGGATTCGATCGTTGCCGTGAACAACCGCGACTTCGACCGGTTGTTCGGCGAGCTCAGCGTCCCGGAGCTTCGCGTGGAGAGCCGGACACTATCGGCGTTCCCGGATCGCTCGGCCAGCGACCTTCGCGCCAGTTTTGGCGACCTGAACGCGATGGTCGCCTCGACGCGGACATGGCTCTCGGCGGTGCGCTGGGTGTCCCCGACGTGGGGCGTCACCCGCCTGGAGCGCGAGGCCGTCGGGCCGGAAGACGAGCAGTACGCATGGACCCGGCTGCTCGTCGTCGAGACGCGCGACGGGCGGCTCGCGTCGATGTGCGAGTTCGAACTCGACGACGAGGAGGCGGCGTTCGCTCTCGCCGAGCAGCGGGCACGGTCGTAGCCGCCCCGCGCGGCGGTGCAGACAGGCAAGATTGCACGCGTGGACAGCCCATCATTTTTCGTCACGCCGGGATATGGCGATCGCCAGCTCCGGAACTTCCACTATTCGCAGGCGGTTCGGCACGGTAACCGGGTCGAGACTTCCGGCCAGGGCGGTTGGGACGACGACTGGCGATTTCCGGAGGCGGTGCGAGGCGAAGTGATTCAGGCCTTCGACAACGTCGAGCGGACGCTGGCGACTGCCGGGGCGTCGTGGCGCGACGTGGTCAGCGTCCACTCCTACCATGTGCCGGACGCTGACGGCACGATCGGACAGGATCACCTCGCCACGATGGCGGAGCAGTTCCGTCGACGCATGGGTGATCGCGCTCCGCTGTGGACGTGCATCGGCGTCGCGGCCCTCGCAAATCCGGCGATGCGGGTCGAGATCCAAGTCACCGCAGTCGTCGACCGCGACGGATGACCAGCCGAAATCTGACGCCCGGAGACGCGGGAGAACAAATGTTAGGTTTGTCGACGAACCGATGCCGGGAGGCAGCATGACGCCGTCGCTGGACGAACTGGTCAAGCGGGGAGAGGGTGCTCAGGACGCCGTCGATCTGGGCGACGGCATCTTCATGTCCCGCAACATCGCCAACAGTTATCTCGTGACGACGTCCGACGGTGACCTGCTGATCAACACCGGCACCGATTTCGAGGCGTCCGAGATCCGGGCCCGGTTCGCGCGCGTCAGCCAGGGTCCGCTTCGGATGATCACCTTCACGCAGGGCCACCCCGACCACGTCGGCGGCTGGAGCGAGTTCCACCGGCCCGGCGTCGAAACGATCGCGCAGGCCAATCATTGCGACGTCCGCGAGTACTGGCGCCGCCTGCATCCGTTCTACGTGCGGCGCATCATGACGCTGTGGGGCGCCTTCATGGACGTGGCAACCCAGGCGGCCGCACTGCCACCGGAGCCAATGCTCACCCAGACGTTCCTCGACACCCACGGATTCGACCTCGGCGGTCGGCGGTTCGAGCTGCACTCCACGCCCGGCGGCGAGACCACCGACGCGCTCGCGGTGTGGCTGCCCGAACACCGCACGGTGTTCATCGGCAACCTGATGGGCCCGTTCTTCGGCCACGTCCCCAACCTGTATACGCTGCGCGGCGACAAGATCCGCAGCGCGATGACCTTCATCCACTCCCTGGACAGGGTCATCGGGCTTGGTCCCGAAACGCTCATCAACGGCCATGACGTGTTTCGCGGCGCCGCAGCGATCCGGGCCACCCTGACCAAGGTGCGCGACGCGACGGCCTACCTTCGCGATCGCACCATCGATGGCATGAACTCCGGCTCCGACCTGTGGACCCTGATGCGTGACGTCACTCTTCCGCCGGGGCTGGCGCTTCCCCAGGTGCACGGCAAGGTCGCCTGGATCGTGCGGGCGATCTGGGAGGAGCATGTGGGCTGGTTTCGCTACGAGTCCACCACCGAGCTCTACGACGCGCCGCCGTCGACCGTCTGGCCGGACATCGTGAACCTGATCGGCGGCACCGCCCCGCTCACCGAGCGCGCCGCCGCCCATGCCGAGGCCGGCCGTCCCTTGCAGGCGCTGCATCTGACTGACGTCGTCCTGGCCCACACCCCGGGCGATCCCGACGCCTTGGCAGTGAAACGCCAAGCGCTGGAACAACTCCTGGCCGCCGGCGGGCGGGAGAACCACAGCGAGGTGCAGTGGCTGGAACACGAGCTCAAGAGCGCGGCGGCGAAATGAGCTCGTCAGCTCGCCGAACGTGAAGCTACTGCGAAAACATCGCGAAAATCTCGCAACAGCTGCACGCTCGGCAAACTAACGCGAACGACAAAAATATGAGAGCCGTATGAGCCGGGCGCTCGGCGGACTCCTCACCGCGAGACATATGCAAACGTGAACCTTGTGGCCTCCGAATCGCAGGTAGCAGAAGCGCTAAGACAAGCGTCGACGTACCTGTGGCTGGCCGACGTGGTCGGCAAGAGGCGGCTGCCGATCATCCAGTCGCTCTACAGTTTTGCCGCCCGGCAGATGGTCGCCTACACCGAGGACGGCGAGGACTGGCACATCCGGGCGGCTGCCGCCGCCGCGCACGACGCCACCGAAATGCACCAACTGCTCACCAGCCGGGCCTCGCGCGTCTCGGGCACGCTGGACAACCCGACGAACCTCTGACTAGCGCCTCAGCCGCCGGGCGGAAGGCTGTTGGTCGTAATGGTCTTGCTCGGCGTGGTCGTGACGGCCGGGCTGCTGGTGACCGTGACGGTGCTGGTGCTGGTGCTGGTGCTGGTCGACGGCGAGGGCACGGCGGTGGTGGTGCTCGTGGTGACGGTGGTCGTCGTGGTGGTCGTCGTCGCCGATGCCGCCGCGATCACCCCGCAGGCCAAGCGCTTGCCCGAGACGCCGCTGGAAGCGCTGCCGAGATTGTCCGCGTCCTGGTTGACGACCAGTGCGGTACCGGAGCTGTTTCTCAGGTCCTCGGCGGTGAATGCGTTGCTCGTGGTGACGAGTTTCGCCGAGCCGTCCGACCGCACCTGCAGCGCGGTCAGGTCGCCGCTGGCGGGATAGCCGGTGTGCCCGGGCGCCTGGTAGACGGGCCCGGCGGAGCTGAAGTCCCCGGCCTCGCACTTGCCCACCGAGGCGATCTGCAGCCCGTGGAAACCGGGCGTCAGGATCTGGTTGGGGCCGGCTTCCACGGTCACCGTCGCGTAGCCGCTCGCGAAATCGAAGGTGGCGCTGGCGACCTGGCTTCCGTCGGCGCCCTTCACCTGCGTGGTCAGCTTCTGCCCGCCGGACGGCGTAGTGGACAGCGGTTCGGTATTGGGTTGGGTGCCGCGCTGGTTGGCGCACGCGCCCAATGATGCGGTGATTGCGGCGACGGCCGCGATCGCTATGGCCGTTTCCCTCTTCAAGCCGGTTTTCATGGGCTGCGCCTACCCGAATTGGCCCACGTCAAAACGGGTGGTCGGCGGCGAACCCGCCGGCCGTCAACAGTCCCGCTCAGGCCGACCGGCGGATGCCGCGCGCCCGGCCGAAGTCACCCTTCAGCAGCAACTCGCGCTCGGTTTCCGACAGGCCGCCCCAAACGCCGTACGGCTCACCGACTTCCAGCGCGTGCGAACGGCACTCCGCGATCACCGGGCACTGCCGGCACATTTCCTTGGCGCGTTGCTCGCGTTGCATGCGGGCGCGCCCGCGTTCCCCGTCGGGGTGGAAGAACACCGACGAGTCGACGCCGCGGCACAAGCCTTGCATTTGCCAGTTCCAGATGTCGGCATTGGGTCCAGGTAGCTGCTGCGGCTGTGGCATTGGTTCGTTCCCTCTCTGCACGGCACGCTCAGAAGGCGAGGTTCGCGATGCGCCCGAAAAGCGATTGTGCAACCGATTTCGAGTGGAGTCACCGATGACTACCCGTCAAACATAGAACTTAGGGGTGGGGGTGAATTTCCGTCAATAGCCACTTAGGCCGCCAAAGTATATAACCGTTGGAGCAAAATTAACTTCCCGTTCATGTGCTACGCATTCGCGGGCCGGGAAGCGTGCTACCTGGGACTTGGCCGCGCGGGGATTTCCCAGCTCAGCGCGCGCCACGCCGCAAAGAGCGATTAATACAGAGTCGATTGTGATTAACACTTCGGTAACGTCGGCAGCACGAAGTGTTTACTACTATCACCGTGATTGAAACTCCTCACACTTCACTGATCGAGCCGACGCTGGCCGCCGCGGCCTTCGGGGACCGGCCCGCGAGCTGGCCGCTGCCCGCGGCGACCACGCGCCGGCAACTGTGGTTGCGCGCCGTCGCGGCGGGCGGGCAGGGACGCTACGCCAGCGCCGACCGCGACCTGGCGGAGCTGCGCCGCGGCGCGCCGGGCGACCGGTGGATCTCGCTGGCCCACAGCGCGCAGGGTTCGTTCCTGCGCCAGCTGGGCTGGCACACGCTGGCGCGCGGCTGGGACGGCCGCGCCCTGGCGGTGGCCGGCACCGATCCCGAGGCCCGCGCCGACGCGCTGATCGGGCTGGCGGCAGACGCGCTGGGCGTCGGCCGTTTCGCGGCCGCGACAACGTTGTTGGCCCGCACCGACGCTGCACCCGGTTCGGTGCCCGACCGGCTCCCGGTGCGCCGGGCCTGGGTGGCCGCCGAGCTGGCGATGGCCTGCGGCGACGGTGCCTCGGCCGTGCGCCACGCCGAGGAAGCGGTCGAACTGGCCGAGGCGATGGCGGTGACGTCGGCGCGGCACCGCGTCAAAAGCGACGTAGTGCTGGCCGCCGCGCTGTGCAGCGCCGGTGACATCGAGCGCGCCCGCACGGTCGCCGAGGCCGCGTTGGATGCCACCGGCCGGTGGCGGCTGATACCGCTTCGTTGGGCGCTGGCGTGCTTGCTGATCGATATCGAAAGTGCCACGTTTTCAACACAAAAGCTGCACGAAATCCGCGATATCTGCGCAGGCCAGGTGCGGCGCGCCGGGGGCGCGTGGCGTTCCGCTTGAAACGGCCTTACGCCCGTTATTGTCATTGCGACAGTTAGCCCGCCGTCAGCCCACGTTGTGTCCCGTTCGTAACGTTGGAGATACCGCCGTCGATGACAATTCAAGGGGAACGTCTCGACGCTGTGGTTGCGGAGGCCGTGGCGGGGGACCGGAACGCCCTACGAGAGGTGCTGGAGACCATCCGCCCGATCGTCGTCCGATATTGCCGCGCGCGCGTCGGCACGGTCGACCGGGGTGGTCTGTCAGCCGACGACGTGGCTCAGGAGGTGTGCTTGGCCACCATCACGGCGCTGCCGCGCTACCGCGAGCGCGGGCGGCCTTTCCTGGCGTTCCTGTACGGCATCGCCGCCCACAAGATCGCCGACGCGCACCGGGCCGCCGGCCGCGATCGTGCCTACCCCGCGGAATCGGTTCCGGAGCGCTGGTCGCCGGAGGCGGGCCCGGAACAGCGTGCCATCGAAGCGGATTCGGTCAGCCGCATGAACGAGCTGCTGGAGATCCTGCCCGCCAAGCAGCGCGAGATCCTGATCCTGCGCGTGGTCGTCGGCCTGTCCGCCGAGGAGACCGCAGCCGCCGTCGGCAGCACCACCGGCGCGGTGCGGGTGGCCCAGCACCGGGCGCTGTCACGGCTCAAGTCCGAAATCGTCGCGGCGGGTGACTATGCCTGAATCACTGGACGAATTCGGCCACACCGATTTGCTGCTGGACGCGCTCGCCGACCGGCAGCCGCTCGATCTGGACAATCCCGATGACCCGAACTTGGAAGCGCTGGCCGTCCTGCTGGGGGACTGGCGCGACGATCTGCGGTGGCCGCCCGCCAGCGCGCTGGTGTCGCCGGAGGAGGCCATCGAAGCGCTGCACGCGGGGCTTTCAGAGCGCCGGCGCGCCCGCCGCGGCCTGGCGACGATCGGCTCCATTGCCGCGACGCTGTTGGTGCTGAGCGGGTTCGGCGGCATGGTGGTCGAGGCCCGCCCGGGCGACGCGCTCTACGGCCTGCACGCGATGTTCTTCGACCAGCCGAGGGTCAACGACGATCAAATCACGTTGTCCGCCAAGGCCGAACTGGTCAAGGTCCAGCAAATGATCGACCAGGGCCAGTGGGCCCAGGCCTCCGACCAGCTGGCCGAGGTCAGCAGCACCGTGCAATCGATGAATGACGGGGCCAGCCGAAACGACCTGCTGGATCAGGTGAATCTGCTGAACACCCGGGTGGAGTCGCGCAACCCGAACGCGACGCTGCCCCCCGCGGCACCGAAACCGAGCGCCCCGGTCTCGCCGCCCCCGACCACCAACCCGCCGAGCGTGGCCAGCACGACCGTCCCGGCTCCAAGCCCGTCAGCGAGCCCGTCGGACAGCCCCTCGCCAAGCCCGACTACGACCAGCCCGTCGTCGGGCCGGCATCGGCACCATCACAAGACGACGCCGCCCTCGGTGGCACCGGACGACACGCCCTGAGTTCAGTGGCGGTGGTGAAAGTCGGCGTCTGACGTCGCTTCGTTGAGCGAGGCGTCGGCGTATCCACGGCAGTAGTCCCACGTGACATAGGAGTCCGGCTCGGGGTCATAGGCGGGCTCGTGCGGGCGCACGGTGCCATCGATCAGCAGCTGTAACAGGTTGGCGCGCAACATGTCCCAGTCGTGGTAGTGGTCCTGCTGGCACTCGTCGCAGCACACCACCAGACCGCGAATACCCTTGTGCGCCAACAGCGCCTCGTACACGGCGAGGTCGGCCAGGTCGGCCTCGACCGCCATCCGCTCCTGCTGGTCCAGCGGCTGGCCCGGCTCGACGGCGTCGAGCGCCGCCGACGGATCGCAGGGGTCGTCGGCGAATGGGTCGGGCGGCAAACCCGGCGGGAGGTGGTCACGCACGCCCCTAGCCTACGCAGGGCGGCCGTCATAACGCCAGCAGGCGGCCCGCCCGCCGGGGCGCCCGCGGCGCGCCCGGGCAAGCGACTGCCGGCGGCGCGCGAGCCGATAGGATGGGCTTCTCACTCCGCGCGCGCATGGAGGGCTCCCGATGACCCGTGGCATGTCCCACTTAGAAGACACCGACCTGGTTGCCAGCCTGCGCGATACCCCCGTTCCCGGGCTGGCCGGCGACCCGGTGCCGACCGGTGGTGACAACCCGTTCAAAATCGCGATGCTCGGATTGACTTTCGACGACGTCCTGCTGTTGCCCGCGGCCTCCGACGTGGTTCCGGCGACCGCGGACACCTCCAGCCAGCTCACCCGCAAGATCAGGCTCAAGGTGCCGCTGGTCAGCTCGGCGATGGACACCGTGACCGAGTCGCGGATGGCGATCGCGATGGCCCGCGCCGGCGGCATGGGCGTGCTGCACCGCAACCTGCCGGTCGCCGAGCAGGCAGCGCAGGTCGAGATGGTCAAGCGCTCGGAGGCCGGCATGGTCACCGACCCGGTCACCTGCCGGCCCGACAACACCCTGGCCCAGGTCGACGCGCTGTGCGCCAAGTTCCGCATCTCCGGGCTGCCGGTGGTCGACGAGTCCGGCGCGCTGGTCGGCATCATCACCAACCGCGACATGCGCTTCGAGGTGGACCAGATGCGGCCGGTCTCCGAGGTGATGACCAAGGCCCCGCTGATCACCGCGCAGGAGGGCGTCAGCGCCGACGCGGCCCTGGGGCTGTTGCGCCGCAACAAGATTGAGAAGCTGCCCATCGTCGACGGCCACGGACGGCTGACCGGGCTGATCACCGTCAAGGACTTCGTCAAGACCGAACAGCACCCGCTGGCCACCAAGGACAGCGACGGTCGGCTGCTGGTGGGCGCGGCCGTCGGCGTCGGCGGCGACGCCTGGGTGCGCGCCATGATGCTCGTCGACGCCGGCGTGGACGTGCTGATCGTGGACACCGCGCACGCGCACAATCGCCTGGTGCTGGACATGGTCGGCAAACTCAAGGGCGAGGTCGGCGACCGCGTCGAGGTGATCGGCGGCAACGTGGCCACCCGCGCGGCGGCCGCGGCCCTGGTCCACGCGGGGGCCGACGCGGTCAAAGTCGGCGTCGGGCCGGGATCGATCTGCACGACGCGGGTGGTGGCCGGCGTCGGCGCGCCCCAGATCACCGCCATCCTGGAGGCCGACGCGGCCTGCCGCCCGGCCGGCGTGCCCGTCATCGCCGACGGCGGCCTGCAGTACTCCGGCGACATCGCCAAGGCGCTGGCCGCCGGCGCGTCGACGGCCATGCTGGGCTCGCTGCTGGCGGGCACCGCCGAGGCACCCGGCGAGCTCATCTTCGTCAACGGCAAGCAGTTCAAGAGCTATCGGGGCATGGGGTCGCTGGGCGCCATGGCGGGCCGGGGCTCGGGTGGGCAGACCAAGTCCTACTCCAAGGACCGCTACTTCGCCGACGACGCCTTGAGCGAGGACAAGCTGGTGCCCGAGGGGATCGAGGGCCGGGTGCCGTTCCGCGGGCCGTTGTCGTCGGTGATCCACCAGCTGACCGGCGGCCTGCGCGCCGCGATGGGCTACACCGGATCGCCCACCATCGAGTCGCTGCAGCAGGCGCAGTTCGTCCGCATCACGGCGGCCGGGCTGCGGGAGAGTCACCCGCACGACGTCGCCATGACCGTCGAAGCCCCGAACTACTTCGCGCGGTGAACAGCGAACTGAACATGGTCGAGATCGGGATGGGCCGCGCCGCCCGTCGCACCTATGAACTCAGCGAAATCGGCATCGTGCCGTCGCGGCGCACGCGCTCGTCGCAGGACGTGTCGACGGCGTGGCAGCTCGACGCCTACCGGTTCGAGATCCCGGTGCTGGCCCATCCGACCGACGCGCTGGTGTCCCCGGAGTTCGCGATCGAGCTCGGCCGCCTCGGCGGGCTGGGCGTGCTCAACGGCGAGGGCCTGATCGGCCGGCACGCCGACGTCGAGGCCAAGATCGCCCAACTCTTGGAGGCCGCCGAAAAGGAGCCCGAACCGTCGGCGGCGATCCGGTTGCTGCAGGAGCTGCACGCGGCGCCGCTGGACCCGGAACTGCTGGGCTCGGCGGTCGCCCGCATCCGCGAGGCCGGCGTGACCACCGCGGTACGCGTCAGCCCGCAAAACGCCCAGTCGCTCACGCCGGCGCTGCTGACCGCCGGAATCGACCTGCTCGTCATCCAGGGCACCATCGTCTCGGCCGAAAGAGTGGCCAGCGATGGCGAGCCGCTGAACCTGAAGACCTTCATCTCCGAGCTCGACGTGCCCGTCGTCGCCGGCGGCGTGCAGGACCACCGCACCGCGCTGCACCTGATGCGCACCGGGGCCGCCGGCGTCATCGTCGGCTACGGCTCCACCCGGGGGGTGACCACGACCGACGAGGTGCTGGGCATCAGCGTGCCGATGGCCACCGCGATCGCCGACGCCGCGTCCGCCCGCCGCGAATACCTCGACGAGACCGGGGGCCGCTACGTGCACGTGCTGGCCGACGGCGACATCCACACCTCGGGCGAGCTGGCCAAGGCCATCGCCTGCGGCGCCGACGCGGTGGTGCTGGGCACCCCGCTGGCCGAATCCGCCGAGGCCCTCGGCGGGGGGTGGTTCTGGCCCGCCGCGGCGGCGCACCCGTCGTTGCCGCGCGGCGCGTTGCTGCAGATCGCCGTCGGCGAGCGCCCGCCGCTGTCCCGCGTCCTGGGCGGGCCGTCCGACGACCCGTTCGGCGCCCTGAACCTGGTCGGCGGTCTGCGCCGGTCGATGGCCAAGGCCGGCTACTGCGACCTCAAGGAATTCCAGAAGGTCGGCCTGACCGTCGGCGCCTAGCGATCGGCGCTCCTCATCGGCCGCGAGCGTGCGGCCAGCCGCGCCCTCGAGCCCGACCGTGCGGCGGGGCGCACACTGGTGCCCGCGCGGCGGTCGGGCCCGAGCTCGCTGGTTTATTACCGGCCGGTAAGTCCATACTGGTTGCCATGAAGCCGGATTACGACGTCCTGATCATCGGTTCGGGATTTGGGGGCAGCGTCAGCGCGTTGCGGCTGACGGAAAAGGGCTATCGGGTGGGTGTGCTGGAGGCCGGCCGCCGCTTCGCCGACGAGGAGTTCGCCGAGACCTCCTGGGACCTGCGCAAGTTCCTGTGGGCGCCCAAGCTCGGGTGCTACGGCATCCAGCGCATCCACCCGTTGAAGAACGTGTTGATCCTGGCCGGCGCGGGAGTGGGCGGCGGATCGCTCAACTACGCCAACACCCTCTACGTGCCGCCGGAGCCCTTCTTCAACGACCCGCAGTGGCGCGACATCACCGACTGGCGCGACGAGCTGATGCCGCACTACGAACAGGCGCGCCGGATGCTGGGCGTGGTGGAGAACCCGACGTTCACCGACGCCGACCGCCTCGTCAAGGAAGTCGCCGACGAGATGGGCTGCGGCGACACGTTCGTGCCCACGCCGGTCGGGGTGTTCTTCGGCCCGGACGGCACCAAAACGCCCGGAAAGACCGTGCGCGACCCGTACTTCGGCGGCGCCGGGCCGGACCGCACCGGCTGTCTGGAATGCGGCTGCTGCATGACCGGATGTCGCTACGGCGCCAAGAACACCCTGGTGAAGAACTACCTGGGACTCGCGGAATCCAATGGGGCACAAGTCATTCCGATGACAACGGTGAAGAGCTTCGAGCAGCGCCCCGACGGGCTGTGGGAGGTGCACACGGTCCGCACCGGAAGCTGGCTGCGCCGGGACCGGCGCACCTACACCGCCGAGAACCTGATCCTGGCCGCGGGCACCTGGGGCACGCAGCATCTGCTGTTCGACATGCGCGACAGCGGCAGGCTGCCCCGGCTGTCGCAGCGGTTGGGCGTGCTGACCCGGACCAACTCCGAGTCGATCGTGGGTGCCGCGACGCTGGAGGTCCGGCCCGAGCTGGACCTGACCCACGGCGTGGCGATCACGTCATCGATTCATCCGACGTCGGACACCCACGTCGAGCCGGTTCGCTACGGCAAGGGCTCCAACGCGATGGGGTTGCTGCAGACCCTGATGACCGACGGCCACGGTCCCGGGGGCACTGATGTGCCGCGGTGGAAGCAGCTGTGGGACCAGGCCCGCGAAGATCCGCGCGGCATCATCCGAATGATCAACGTCAGCCAGTGGAGCGAGCGCACGCTCATCGCGTTGGTGATGCAGCACCTGGACAACTCGATCACCACGTTCACCAAGCGCGGCAAGCTCGGAATCCGTTGGTATTCCAGCAAACAGGGGCACGGCGAGCCGAACCCGTCGTGGATCCCGGTCGGCAACGAGGTCACCCGCCGCATTGCCGCCAAGATCGACGGGGTGGCGGGCGGCACCTGGGGCGAGTTGTTCAACATCCCGCTGACCGCGCACTTCCTCGGCGGTGCGGTGATCGGCGACAGCCCCGACAACGGCGTCATCGACCCGTACCACCGCGTCTACGGCTATCCGACGCTGTTCGTGGTGGACGGCGCGGCGATCTCGGCGAACCTGGGCGTCAACCCCTCGCTGTCGATCACCGCGCAGGCCGAGCGCGCCGCCTCGCTGTGGCCGAACAAGGGGGAGAACGACGAGCGGCCGCTGCAGGGCGATACCTACCGGCGGCTGGACCCGGTCCCGCCCGCGCACCCGGTGGTACCCCTCGACGCACCGGGGGCGCTGCGCTGGCTGCCGATCGATCCCATCAGCACGGCGGGCTGACCGCCCTTAGCTGGCCACCTCGAGTGGGGCGCCGCTGATCACCCGGCTGCGTTCCCGGTGCATATTGACGGGCACATCGCCCATCAGCGTGACCCGGTGCATGAGCCGAGGCTGGTTGTCGTAGTCGTCGATCGCGCGGTGCTGGGTCGCCCGGTTGTCCCAGATGGCGACGTCCCCGGGCTCCCAGTTCCAGCGAACGGTGTTCTCGGGCATGGTGATTCGCCGTTGCAGCAATTCGAGCAAAACGGTTGACTCGTAGCTGTCCAGTCCGACGAAGCCGCGCACGAAGTCGCCCAACAGCAGCGTGCGTTCACCGGTCTCGGGGTGCACCCGTACGACGGGATGCTCGGTTTGGAACTCCTTTTTCTCGAACGCCTGGCGAAAAGCCCTCTGTGCCTCGGTCATCGAGGCCACGGCCTCCGCGGTGATGTAGTCGAAGCGGTTGGTGTGCAGCGCCCACAGGTCGTCGACGAGCCACGTCAGCGGCTCGGGCAGGTCGTCGTAGGCCGCCGTGGTGGAGGCCCACAGCGTCGAACCCCCATAGCTGGGCAGGGTGACCGCCCGCAGGATCGAGGCCGCCGGATAGTTGGCGACGAATGTGACATCGGTGTGCCAGCGCGTCGCCTTGCCGTATTCGGAGTTGATCGGCGTGATGACCGGCGTGTCCTTGTCGGCCAGCGCGCCCGCCGCGGGGTGGCCGACCGGGGTGCCCAGCAGCCGCGCGAACGCCAGCTGCTCGCCGTCGTCGAGGTGGTGCTGGCCGCGGAAGAAGATCACCTTGTGCGCCAACAACGCCTGGTGGATCTGCTCGACGGCGGCCGGGCCGAGGTCGCCGCCCAGGCGGACGCCGTCGAGGCGGGCGCCGATGCGGCTGCCCAGCTTGGTCACGGTGATCGAGTCGGTCATTTCTTTCGTCCTTCTGTGGTGAAGACGGTGTAGTCAGTTGACTACATGCGCTAGTGTAGTCACATGACTACACGTTCGGCAAGTGCCCGCCCGAAAATGCCGACCGGGCGTGACGAGGTGGCGGCGGCTGTCCTGGAGGCGGCCACCGACCTGTTCGCCGACCGCGGCCCGGCCGCGACGTCGATCCGCGACATCGCTGCGCGCTCAAAGGTCAACCACGGGTTGGTGTTTCGTCACTTCGGCACCAAGGAGCAGTTGGTCGGCGCGGTGCTAGATCATCTCGGCTCGAACCTGTCCGAGCTGTTGGAGTCGGGTGCACCGGCCGACGCCGTCGAGGAGGCCCTCGACACGCAGATGCGGGTCATGGCGCGAACGGTGCTCGACGGGTATCCCGCCGCGCAGTTACAGCAGCGTTTTCCCAATGTCGCCCCGCTGCTCGCGGCGGCACGCCCGGGACACGACACCGAGACCGGTGCGCGGCTGGCGGTCGCCAATGCCCTTGCGCTGCAAGTTGGTTGGCGGCTGTTCGCGCCCATCCTGCGCTCGGCCGTCGGGCTCGAGGAGCTGACCGACAACGCCCTGCGGGAGGTGGTGGACGCCGAGGTGGCCCGGATCCTGCGGCCTCACTGAGTGCGGGCCAGGGCGCGGCGGTGCAGCGGCTCGCGTCCCGGCGGCTGCTGCGGCGGCGGCAGCAGCGGCTTGCGGATGCGCACGGAGACGGTCGTCGGGGACTCCGTGCTCAACGTGAGGTGCTGGCCGGCGTGGCGGATGGTCAGTTCATGCCCGGGCCCGTCGTGCACGGTGTAGGTGACCTCCGAGTGGTTGACGTCGACGGTCAGCCGGAAGTCCCGCCAGCGCAGCCGGAAGCGGAGCCGCGAAATACCGTCGGGCAGAAGCGGATCCAGCGACATGATGCCCTCGTCGTCGCGTAGGCCGCCGAATCCCACGACCAGCGTCATCCAGGCCCCGGCGAGCGACGCCATGTGCAATCCGTCGCGGGTGTTGTGGTGCAGATCGCGCAGGTCGATCAGCGCGGCCTCGTAGGCGTAGTCGTGCGCCAGCTCCAAATGTCCGACCTCGGCGCACATCACCGCCTGCGTGCACGCCGACAGCGACGAGTCGCGCACCATGCGCCGCTCGTAGTAGTCGACGTTGCGCGCCTTCTGCTCGGGGGTGAACGCGTGGCTCTGCCACTGCATGGCCAGCACCAGGTCGGCCTGCTTGATCACCTGCGCCGGATAGAGCCGCACATAGGCTTCGTGCAGCAGCAGCGGATAGGTCTGGTTGGTCTCGAAGTCCCATTCGGTGAACGTGGTGAACCCCTCGCACTGCTGGTGCACGCCCAACTCCGCGTCGTAGGGGATGTTGACCGCATCGGCCGCGTCGCGCCAGGCGGCGGTCTCCTCGGTGGTGACGTCCATGGCCGCCGCCTCCTCCGGGTGGCGGTTGCAGGCCTCGGCCGCGGTGTTCAGGTTGTGCGCGGCCATCAGGTTGGTGAAGACGTTGTCGCGCACGATCGCCGTGTACTCGTCGGGACCGGTGACGCCGTCGAGGTGCCAGACGCCGTGCCGGTCGTGGTGGCCGATCGACATCCACAGCCGGGCTGTTTCGACCAGGACCTTCAGGCCGCACTCCCGCTCCAGGTCGTCGTCGCCGGTGACGACGCGGTAGCGCTCGAAGGCCATGGCGATGTCGGCGTTGATGTGCCAGGCGGCCGTGCCGGCCGGCCAGTAGGCCGAGCACTCCTGCCCGCGGATCGTCCGCCAGGGAAAGCTGGCCCCGTCGAGGCCGAGTTCGGTCGCGCGTTCCTTGGCGAGGTCCAGCGTCGACGCCCGCCAGCGCAGCGCGTCGGCGACGGTGTGCGGCGCGGTGTAGGTCAGCACCGGCAGCACGTAACCCTCGGTGTCCCAAAAGGCGTGCCCGTCGTAGCCGGTTCCGGTGAGCCCCTTGGCGGCGATGGCGCGGCGTTCGGCGCGGGCGCTGGCCTGCAGCAGGTGGAACATCCCGAACCGGACCGCCTGCTGGGATTCGGGGTCGCCCTCGACCTCGACGTCGGCGTTCTCCCAGAAGTCGTCGAGGTATTCCCGCTGCGAGTCCAGCAGCCCCTGCCACCCGCTGTAGCGGGCGCTGTGGATCGCGGCGGCGGCCTGGTCGCGCAGCGCCGGGCGCGAGCGCATGCTCGACCAGCCATACGCCAGGTACTTGACGATGCGCAGCCGCTGGCCCGGGCGCAGCCCGCAGATCACCGTGGTGCGCGCCAGGTCCGGGCGCGCGTCCGTGCTGAATTCGACGCGGCCCTCGACCTCGATCTCGTGGTCCATCGCGGCCGACATCATCAGTGCGCTGCTTCGGGTCCGGTGCATGAGAAGCGCTCCGGTCTCGGTGTTTTCGTGGCCGACGGCCTCGAGCGGATTTTCCAGGATCGCCGACACGCGCGGGTCGTCGGAGGTCTCCGGCTGGTCCTCGTTGGTGACCAGTTCGGACTGCACGGTCACCCGCACGAATTCCTCGACCGCCTCCACGACGTACTCGATGGCGGCGATGCCGCGGTGGGGCAGCGAGACGAGCCGGGTGGAGACGACCTTGATCTCCTTGCCCGCCGGCGAGCGCCAGTGCGCCCGGCGGGTCAGGGTCCCGGCGCGCAGGTCGAGGCATCGCTCGTGGGAGAGCAGCTCGCCGTAGCGGACGTCGAACGGCTCGTCCTCGACCAGCAGCCGGAGGATCTTGCCGTTGGTGACGTCGACGAGCGTCTGGCCGGCCTCGGGGTAGCCGTAGCCGGCCTCGGCGTACGGCAGCGGCCGGATCTCGTAGAAGGAGTTCAGGTAGGTGCCCGGCAGGCCGTGCGGCTCACCCTCGTCGAGGTTGCCGCGCAACCCGATGTGCCCGTTGGACAGCGCGAACAGCGATTCCGACTGGGCCAGCAGGTTCAGGTCGAGCCGGGTCTCGCGCACCTGCCACGGTTCGACGGGGAAGGCTTCTTCGGTGATCATCGGGCGATCATGCCAGCAGGTCGGCCAGGTCGGTGACCACCACGTCGGCGCCGTTGCCGCGCAGTTCCTCAGCCTGGCCCACCCGGTCGACGCCCACCACGTAGCCGAAGTTGCCGGCCCGCCCGGCCTGCACGCCGGACAAGGCGTCCTCGAAGACGGCCGCGGCGCCGGGGCCGACGTCGAGCAGCTCGGCCCCGCGCAGGTAGGAGTCCGGGGCCGGCTTGCCGGCGATGTGCTCCTCGCGCAGCGTGACGCCGTCCACCCGCTTCTGGACGAACCGGTCGAGGCCGGTGACTTCCAGGACGTCGCGGGTGTTGGCGCTCGATGACACCACCGCGATGCCCAGGCCGGCGGCCGAGACGGCCTCCAGATAGCGGCGCGATCCTTCGAATACCTTGACGCCGTCGTCGTGCAGGACCTTCTGGAACATGTCGTTCTTGCGGTTGCCCAGGCCGTATACCGTCTCGGCGTCGTCGGGGTCGTCGGGGCTGCCGTCGGGCAGCTCGATGCCGCGGCTGCTCAGAAACGACCGCACCCCGTCCTCGCGTTTCTTGCCGTCCACGTATTGGCGGTAGTCGGCGCCCGCATCGAAGGGGACGAACTTGTCTCCCGTCGTCTTGGCCCGTTCGGACAGGAACGCGTCGAACATGGCCTTCCAGGCCTTGGTGTGCACGCTCGCGGTGTCGGTGAGCACACCGTCGAGATCGAAAAGACAGGCGCGCACCTTCTCAGGCAGGCCCAGCGCTGAACTCACCGGCGGACCTCACTCTCGGGTGTCGGGGTCGGGCGATCTCCACTTCACCATGCTTACCCGAGTGCCGCCAGGGTCATTCGCCGTTGGCTACCGCCGTTGTTGTGGCCAAGCCCCGGATGGCTCTTAGGCGTCCGTCGGATAGGGCGCCGGTGAGGTTGTCGATCTTCCGCGGAAATTCGGCGACGAAGGCGTGCAGGCCCAGCGGGTTGGCGGGCTGGGCGAGCACCGCCCGCATGAGCTCGGCTGCTTGGTCGGTGAGGTCGTTCCAATGTTCGACCGCAAACCCGGCGGACTCGACGACGGCGCGCAACGCATCGGGGGTGGCCAGGTGGCTGCGTGCGGGGTGATCGGCCCACGGCTGTGGATAGTCGGGTTCGCCGTGGTCCCCAATCGTGATGTCCCACAGGGCGAGCCGGCCGCCACCTTTCAACACCCGGCGCGCTTCGGAGTACAGGCGCGCTTTGTCAGCCACGTTCATCTGGACATGCTGGCTGACTACGACGTCGAAAGTGCCCTCGGCGAAGGGGAGTTCGGTGACGTCCGCCCTGCGAACGCGGATCTGGCGGTCGAGGCCGACGAGTCGGTTGAGCCAGCGGTGGGTTCGGCAATATTCCTCGGTGACATCCACGGCGGTGACCGGGCATCCGTAGCGGTCGGCAACGTAGCGGGCAGTGCCGCCGACCCCGCTGCCGGCGTCGAGAACCTCGCTGTCGCTGGTGATCTGGGCCAGGTCCACCAGCTGTGCGGTGGCGAGGCGGCCCATGGTGTGGAAGTCCTCGAGCGGGGCCAGGTCGGCGGGAACGAGGTGTTCGAGATCTTTCCCGCCGGCGAGCAGCGCCCGCTCGATGTTGTTGCGTGACAGGCCGGTCGAATACTGGTCGGCGATGGTGTCGGTCATTTCTGAGTCCACGCGGTGATGAGGGGTGGCATCGCGATGAGGGCGTCGGCGGCCAGCGCCTGTTCACGAAATAGCGGCACGAACTCGTCGAGGTCGGCGATCTCGTCGATTGCGAAGCCGCCTTGCTCCGCGATGGGCGACACCAAGCGCCAGACCTCTGCGGCGTAGGCCAGGATGTCGTCGTCGGCGGCGGTGCCGATCGGCGTGCCGAGTGTCAGCCGCGGCGCGCCCAGGCCGGCGTCGGAAAACACCGTGTGCAGCGTGGTGCCGAACCGCGCGCTGAGGCCCATGGCCTCGAAGGCGCGCACGATCCCCGTCGTCACGTGCACCATGAACGGCAGGTCCGGGAAGCTGCGCGTACCGGTGATGTCGTTCTCGGAGAACGCGATCACGCCGCCGGGGCGCACGAACGAGCCGAGGTGCCGCAGGGTGGCGGCCGGGTCGGGCAGGTGCATCAGGATCAACCGGCCGATTACCGCGTCCACCGGTTCGTCCAGGGCGATGGCGTCAATCGCAGAGCGCGCGAAATGCACTGTGGACAGACCTTGTTCGGCGGCGCGTGCGCCGGCCAGCTCGATCATCTCGGGTGCCGCGTCCACCCCCAGGACGGTTCCGGTGGGACCGACGAGGCGGGCGGCGATGAATGACACGTCGCCGGGCCCGCACCCGATGTCGAGCACCCGCATGCCCGGCCGCAGCCCGGCGAGCCGCAGCGCGTGCTCGGTGTAGTCGTTGTAGAGCCGCCCCTGCAGGAGGAGTCGCTGCACCTCCACGTCGGCATGGCCTAAGGCGTAAGTGCTCTCGCTCATGACATGATCCTTTCGGTTTGACGTGCCGGCAACAACCAGCCGACGACTATCGCGGCGCCCAGCGCGATGCCCGCGCACACCAGCGAGCTCACCCGCAGGCCGTCCAAGAAGGCGCGATCGACGGCGTCGCGGACGTGGCCGGCCTGTTGCGCGGGTAGGTGCTCGATCACCCTGTGCGCCAATGCCATTGAGTGCCGCATCGCGTCGCCGGGCAATCCGGTCAACGCAGCCGCCTCGAGATGTCCGGAGTACACCGACGCAAAGATGCTGCCGGCAACGGCCACACCCAGGGTGCCGCCCAGTTCGCGCGTCGTGTCGTTGACGGCCGAGCCGACGCCGGCTTTGTCGACCGACAGCGATCCCATGATCGCCTCGGTGGCCGGCGCCGTCGTCAGGCCGAGGCCGCCGCCCAGCAGCACCATCTGCATGGCGATCTGGTGATAGGGCGTGGCGGCGTCCGCAGTGGATGCCCACGCCAGCCCGGCGGCGAACACGGTGAGCCCGGTGGCGACGACGGCGGTGGTGCCGATCCGTTCCACCAGGCGCGGCCCGGCGATGCTGGCCAGCGCGATCGACGCGGCGACCGGCAGCAATCGCACACCGCTTTGAAATGCCGTGTAGTCCTTGATGAATTGGAAGTACTGGGTGATGACGAAGATGAAGCCGAACAACGTCAGGAAGCCGGCGGTGACCGCCAGGCTGCCGCCGGAGAACCGGCGGTCGAAAAACACCGAGATATCCAGCATCGGATGGGTGCTGCGCCGCTCCCACAGTGCGAAGCCGGCGAGAACCAGTGCCGCCACGACGAATCCGGTCGCGGTCCGGGGGTTGGTCCATCCCCAGCCGGGTGCCTCGATGACCGTGTACACCAGCGTCGTGATCCCGGCGGCGGACAGGATCAGTCCGGGCGCGTCGACGCGGGGTGCCGCCGGGTCGCGCGAGGTGGGAACGAACAGCATGCCGCCGACCATGGCCAGCGCCGCGACGGGAATGTTCACCATGAAGATCGAGCCCCACCAGAAGCGTTCGAGTAGCCAGCCACCGCTGATGGGCCCCACCGCCACTCCGACGCCCACCATGGCCGCCCACAGCCCGATCGCCTTGGCGCGCGGTGCGGGGTCGGTGAAGATGTTGGTGATCAGCCCCAGCGTGGTCGGGAAGATCACCGCAGCGCCCACGCCCATGGCGGCGCGGGCGGCGATGAGTGCGTCTGCCGAATTCACCTGTGCCGCAACGCCGGAGGTGAGGGCGAACACGGCCAGGCCGAGGTTGAGCGAACCGCGCCGGCCGTAGCGGTCGGACAGGCTGCCGGCCGACAGCAGCAGGCCCGACATGACCAGGGTGTAGGCGTCGACGATCCATTGCAGTTGGGCGGTGTCGGCGTCGAGCTCCCGCGAGAGCGTGGGCAGTGCGACGTTCACGATGGTGGCGTCGACGCTGATGACGAAGACGCCGAGGCAGATGACGGCGAGTGCTGCGGTGGGGTTGCGGAACGTGGGATCGGGACGCATGAATCAGAGATTAAAGTCGCTAGACAAATAAATCAAGTAGCTAGTTGAAAAAGATGTCTAACACCTGGTAGGGTGGTGTGGTGCCGGTACGCAGGAACTACAACCAGAACTGCCCGATCGCCCGGGGGCTCGATGTGCTGGGCGAGCGGTGGACGTTGTTGATCCTGCGCGAGTTGGTCGGCGGTGCGCGCCGCTATGGCGACCTGCGCGCGGCGCTGCCCGGCATCGCAACCAACCTGCTGGCCGAGCGGCTCAAGGAATTACAGGACGCCGGGCTCGTCGACCGTGCCGACCTGCCGGCCCCCATCGGGCGCACCGTGTACACGCTCAGCGACCTGGGCTGGCGGCGGGTGCTGCCGGTCCTGCGGAGCATCGCACGGTTCGGGCTGGACCGGCTGGATCCGATCGACGGGGGGCCCGCCTCGCCGTCGAACGGCTTTTTGGCCGGGATCCTGCTGGGCTTCGACCCGGTCAACGCGGCCGGTCTGGAACTGACGTGCCGGGTCGAGATCGATGGCCGCCGTTTCGAGTTCGCGGTGCGCGACGGTCACGTCGGCGCGGCCCATGGGGAACCCGAGGTGACGATCACCGCCGGCGCGATCGACCTGGTGACCGCCCGACTGGGGCCGACCGAAGCCAAGCGCAAAGCCGCGCTGCGGAACATCGACTTCGGCGGTGACGCGGATGCCGTCGGCGCGCTGCGTCGGGCGTTCTCGCTGTAACTACTCACCACGACACCGGCAGTGCGGCCAGCCCGCCGGCCAGCGCGTCGCTCCGCGTGGGCAAGGTCGCGGGATCGGCCGTCAGATGCATGGCCGGGAATCGTGGAATGAGTTGGGCGAAAACCTCTTTCAACTCGATGCGCGCCAAAGGGGCGCCCAGACAATAGCGCGCGCCGTGCCCGAAGGCCAGGTGGGAGGCTTGCCGGCGGTGGACGTCGACGCGCTGTGGTTGGGCGAACACCGCGGGGTCGTGGTTGGCCGACCCGATGTCCAGCAGCAGCAGGTCTCCGGCGCGGACGGTGACGCCCTCGACGTCGAAATCGGTGTGCGCATAGCGGGGAATGCCGCCCACGCCGGTCGCTATCGCCGCCGCCCGCAACAGCTCCTCGACGGCGCCGGGGATCAGCGCGGGATCGTCCTGAAGCGCACGCCACTGGTCGCGGTCGGCCAGCAACAGCGATGTGCCGAGGCCGATCTCGACGACGGTCGTCTCGTGCCCGGCGAACAGCATGAACATCGACAGCATCGCGATCTCGTCGTCGGGGACGCCGTCCGTCGCACACAGCCGCGAGATGACGTCGTCGCCGGGATGCGCGCGCTTGGCCGCGACCAACTGGCCGCCGTAACCAAACAGCTCGGCCAGCCCGCGCTCGGAGCGGGCGTGATCGCGCACGTTGCCGGCGTCCTCGGCCCAGGTCCGGAACTGCTCGCGATCGGAGTACGGCACGCCGAGCAGCTCGCAGATCACCAGGATCGGCAGCGGCAGCGCCAATCGCTCGTGCAGATCGGCCGGCGGCCCGTGGTCGGCGAGCTCGTCCAGCACTCCGGCGGTGAGCGCCGCCACCCGTGGCGCCAGCGCGCGCAGATGCTTGGGAGAGAAGTGCGGCCGCAGCAGTGCCCGCATCCGATTGTGGTCGGCCGCTTCGGTTTCGAAGTCGCCGAGCGGGCCGCCGAACAGGGCCGATTCCCCGATGCGTGCCGCCGCCTCGGGCTCGGGATGGGAACGGCCCAGGCGATCGTCGTCGAGCAGCCGTCGTACCTGGGCGTACCCGGTGACCAGCAAGGCCTCGTCGCCCACCGTGGTGCGCATCCGTTGAACTGCCATCGCGCCCGCCTTGTATAACTGTCCATGTACAAAAGTACCTATACAATTGGTCGCGGACAAGGGGAGGTTCCCGATGACGTTGGCCCGATCGGAGGCGACTCGGCGGCTGCCGCGGGCGCAACGGCGCGAACAGATCCTCGCCGCCGCCACCCGCGCGTTCGCCCGCGGCGGCTTCGCGAACACCGGGCTCGACGCCGTCGCCGCGGAAGCCGGGATCACCCCGGTGATCCTGTACCGGCACTTCGCCTCGAAGGCCGACCTCTACCGGGAAGTCATCCTGAGCGGACACACCCGGCTGCGCGAAGCCACCGGCGGGTACGACTTCGGCGACACCAGCATCCCGGCGCTCGTCCGCGCGGCCGCGGCCGATCCCGATGCCTTCCGCCTGCTCTACCGCCACGCCACCCGCGAACCGGAGTTTCGCGACACGATCGACTCCCTCAGCGAGAGCTCGACGGAGATCACCCGTCGCCACCTGGCCGGCATCACCGACGACCGATGGCGCAACTGGGCCGCGCAGTTGCTGCCCACCATGACGGTGGACGCGGTCATCGCCTGGCTCGACGCGGGCCAACCCGATCCGGATCACGCGGCGGTCCGGATCCGCCGCATCGTCGACGCCGTCATCCGGGCGGCCCACTAAGCTTGCGCCGTGGCGAAACCTGTGGACCCCGGGCCGGCCGGGCGGCCCGTCCTGGTGGTGGACTTCGGCGCCCAGTACGCGCAGTTGATCGCCCGCCGGGTCCGCGAGGCGCGGGTCTTCTCCGAAGTCATCCCCCACACCTCCACCGTCGAGGAGATCAAGGCCCGCAACCCGGTGGGGATCGTGCTCTCCGGCGGGCCGGCCAGCGTCTACGCCGACGGCGCCCCGCGGCTCGATCCCGCGCTGTTCGACCTCGGGCTGCCGGTGTTCGGCATCTGCTACGGGTTCCAGGCGATGGCGCAGGCGCTCGGCGGCACGGTCGCCCACACCGGCACCAGCGAGTACGGCCGCACCGAGCTGAAAGTGCTTGGCGGCGAACTGCACTCGGACCTACCGGATATCCAGCCGGTCTGGATGAGCCACGGCGACGCCGTCACCGCCGCACCCGATGGCTTCGACGTGGTGGCCAGCAGCGCGGGCGCGGCGGTGGCCGCCTTCGAGAACCGCGAACGGCGCCTGGCCGGCGTGCAGTACCACCCGGAGGTGATGCACACCCCGCACGGCCAGCAGGTGCTCAACCGATTCCTGCACGACTTCGCCGGGCTGGGCACCGAGTGGACCCCCGCCAACATCGCCGGCGCGCTGGTGGAGCAGGTGCGTGCGCAGATCGGAGACGGCCACGCGATCTGCGGGCTGTCCGGCGGCGTGGACTCGGCGGTGGCCGCGGCGCTGGTGCAGCGCGCCATCGGTGATCGACTGACGTGTGTCTTCGTCGACCACGGGCTGTTGCGCGCGGGCGAACGCGCCCAGGTGCAACGCGATTTCGTGGCCGCCACCCGCGCCAACCTGGTCACCGTCGACGCGTCGGACACCTTCCTGGCGGCGCTGTCGGGGGTGACCAACCCGGAGGGCAAACGCAAGATCATCGGCCGGCAGTTCATCCGGGCGTTCGAGGGTGCTGTGCGGGATGTGTTGGGGGACAATCCGGTTGAGTTCCTGGTGCAGGGTACCCTGTATCCGGACGTGGTGGAGTCCGGCGGGGGCAGCGGCACCGCGAACATCAAAAGTCACCACAACGTCGGCGGCCTGCCCGACGACCTGAAGTTCAAACTGGTCGAGCCGCTGCGGCTGCTGTTCAAGGACGAGGTGCGCGCGGTCGGGCGCGAGCTGGGCCTGCCGGAGGAAATCGTTGCGCGCCAGCCGTTTCCGGGGCCGGGGCTGGGCATCCGGATCGTCGGCGAGGTCACCGCCGGACGCCTGGAGACGTTGCGGCGCGCCGACTCGATCGCGCGCGAGGAGTTGACCGCCGCGGGCCTGGACAACCAGATCTGGCAGTGCCCGGTGGTGCTGCTGGGCGACGTCCGCTCGGTCGGGGTGCAGGGCGACAACCGCACCTACGGTCACCCGATCGTGCTGCGCCCGGTGTCCAGCGAGGATGCGATGACCGCCGACTGGACCCGGGTGCCCTACGAGGTGCTGGAGCGCATCTCCACTCGCATCACCAACGAGGTGCCCGAGGTCAACCGGGTGGTGCTGGACATCACCAGCAAGCCGCCCGGCACCATCGAGTGGGAGTAGCCCTCCTGGCCGCGAGAGTGTAAGTAGCGACGGCTCTTCTCGGGCGATGTGTCGCCAGTTGCACTTTCGTGGCAGCAATAGCTACCTGCACGACTGCGTCGTTGACAGTCGCCGCATCTGGGTGATAGTCGTTGAGCAATCGAAAACAGGGTTTTCGATTGCTCGTGAGCCGACACCGGCTGGAGGACAAACGTGGCCGATCAAGCCGATACCCAGGCGCAACCTGCCTGGAAGAACCCCATGGCGTGGCTGCCGCACTCGATCGCGGAGGCGGCGTTGTCGGCCGGCGGCGGGCAGGCGCCCGACCTCTCCGGGGCCTGGGCGCACCTGCAGGAGCGGCTGGACGCGGCCGAGCAACTCGTCCGCGCCTCACCGGTCAACAAGAACCGCCTTGACTACGGGTCGGGGATGCGTCACTTGATGGTCCTGCTGGCGGTCGGTACCGACATGGCACTGCGGGCCGACCCCGACCCGGTTCTCGCCGTCAACCGCGCCAGCATGGACGACATCGTCACCTGGGGCCTGGAATGCCCGGACTGCGTGTACCTGACTGCGAGCCTGCGCCCGGGCGAGACCTATCGGCTCTACGGCACCCGGGGGACGGCCCGCTACGTCGGCTTGCAGACGATGGACGGGATCGCGGCGACCGCCAATTGCCTCGTGGACGATCTCGACGTCGACGCGGACGGGCGCTTCGAGGTGATCCTCTCGGCGAACGAGCACGAGGGCAACTGGCTACGACTGGCCGGTGATCGTCCCACGTTGACCGTACGAAACTTCTTCTACGACTGGGACAGCGAGGTTCCAGCGTCGCTGCGCATCGAGCGCATCGGCCACGAGGTCGTACCCGAAGCGACATCCGTCGACCTGGACGCCTCGGTGTCGCGCCAACTCTACGCGCTGGGGGACTTCGTCTACGACAACCTGAAATTCTTCCTCGACTTCGGTGCGATGCCGCCGGCCAACGGTTTCATTCCGCCGATGGACATGACCGAGATGGGTGCAGCGGCCGAAAACCGGCCCGTCATCGGACGATTCGAGCTCGAACCCGACGAGGCGCTTATCCTCGAGGTGCAACCGCCCGAGGGTGTCTACTGGAGTATCTCGTTGGGCAATCCGTGGTTGGAGACGATCCACTACGGGCGCCACCAATCCAGTCTCAACGGACATCAGGCGGTCATCGACGCCGACGGGATCTTCCGGGCCGTCATCGCTGCGACCGACCCCGGGGTGGCGAACTGGCTGGACACGGCGGGTCACAGCAACGGCGCCATGCTCTTGCGCTGCGTCCGAACGGAAACCGCGCCCGTCCCCAGCACGCGTGTGGTGAAGGTCGGCGACGCCTTGGCGGCGTTGCCGACCGACACCACGATGACCACCCCCGACGAACGCGCCACAGTCGTCGAAGCCCGTCGCCGCGCCGTACACGAAAGGTTCTACCGGTGAGTTTCTCCGCTGACGCTCTCGAAGACGGCGCGCGCACCGCCACCGCCCTTGACGACTTCGGCTCGTCGTACTACCGCGAGGGTCTGGAACGGACCGTTGACGCGTTGAACACCGAAGCCGAGCTCAACGACCTCGGCCGCGTCATGCAGCACGCGACCATCAGCAACGCCCTGATCCAGCGGCTGAAGATCGTGGAAACCTATAAGCAGCATCCCGAGATCGGCGACGAGGTGATCGAGGGCCCCGTCGTCGTCCTCGGTCTGCCGCGCACGGGCACCACCGCGCTGAGCCAATTGGTCGCTGCCGACCCGCAATTCAGGTCGTTGCGCACCTGGGAATCTCAGGCACCGACTCCGCCTCCGGAGTCGGCGACGCAGCAGAGCGACCCGCGGATTGCCCAGGCCGCCGAAGGCATCGCGATGATCTCGCAGATGTTTCCCGACTTTCATGCGATGGTCAGCTCCGAGCCCGAAGCCGCGACCGAGTGCCAGGACCTGATGGGCATGAGCTTTCGCACCTTCCACTTCGATGGCGTGGTGCGCGTTCCAAGCTACGTGGAATGGCTGCTGGGAAGCGACATGCGCGAAACCTACCGGTTCCACCGGAACGTGCTCAAATTGCTGCAATGGCATTGCAAGCCGAACCTTTGGCACCTGCGTACCCCGGTGCACATGTTCGCCCTCGACGCGTTCGTCGAAGCGTACCCCGGTGCGAAATTCCTTTGGAGCCACCGTGATCCGGCCAAGGTCCTGGGGTCGGTCTGCAGCCTGATCGGCTATGTGCGCAGCTGGAGCAGCGACCGGCGGAACCCCGAAGAACTCGGCGCCGAGCAGCTGTCGTGGTGGGCCGAGGGCATGCGGCGCGCAATGGAATTCCGCAGGAAATTCGGGGACGACCGGTTTGTCGACGTGTCGTTTGCCGCCCTGCAGACCGATCCGGTCAGCACCGTCGCCGACAGCTACGAAAAGCTTGGTTTGACATTCACCGATGCGGCGCGGGCCAAGGTGTGCCAGTGGGCAGACGAACACCAACCCGGTCACCGCGGCAGCCACAACTACGACCTGGCGGACTACGGGTTGACCCCGCAACAGGTGCACGAGGCCTTCGGAGACTACATGGCCGCCTACGATGCCTCGGGGTGAGCGGGCCGGCGGGCGCCAGAAACTCGAGCGAGATCCGCAGATTCATGCCGCGATCGTGTCGGCCGCCGCCGCCATCGTCCGGAGTGAGGGTGTCCAGACGCTGTCGATCGCCCAGGTGCTCAGCAGATCGCAATTGAGCACCCGGGCGTTCTACCGGCACTTCGACTCCAAAGATCAGTTGGTCGCGGCGGTATTCCTCGAGATGGCCCGCGCCGAGGTACTGCGGCTTGTGCAGCGGATGTCGCAACACGCCGACCCGGTCCGCGCGGTGGCGGCCTGGATCGACGCGCGGCTGGACCTGGCGTTCAACCGGCAGATCCGCTCCGATCTGCACCGAATGTCGCTCGAGGCGCAGAACCAGATGTTCGTCGCGCCCCGGCTCGTGGCCCCCGCCTACCAGGAAATCCTGCGACCCCTGGTCGAACAGCTCACGCGGGGAAGGGATTCGGGCTTATTCGGCGAAATCGATCCCGAGGGCGAGGCGCTGTCCATCCAGGGCGTCGTATGGGCCAACATCGAACGGTATTGGGCGACGGGCGATCGCGATCCCGGCGAGATCCGTGAGCGCGTGCAGCGTTTCTGCCTGGGCGGCCTGCGCGTCACCCCCGAAACGATCGAGGCCGTCCTGGCCGAAGCGACGGATCGTTTGCCGCGAGGCTGCAACTAGCGACGGCTCCTTCTCGGGCGATGTGTCGCCAGTTGCACTTTCACGAGGGCTTGACGGCATCATCAGCCACACCAGCACCGGCCGCATAAAGGCGCCTCTCGCGTTTCTTGACGGTTGTCGGAGGGCGGGTGTTTACTCGCAAATATATCGAACAAACTTTCGAAATCGTCCCTGGGAGGAGGCTGATCATGAGTGCGGCTGTTGCCTCCGATCACCGCGCTG
Organism: Mycobacterium sp. NGS57; assembly: GCF_059812405.1. Lineage (NCBI taxonomy): Bacteria > Bacillati > Actinomycetota > Actinomycetes > Mycobacteriales > Mycobacteriaceae > Mycobacterium > Mycobacterium sp. NGS57. The sequence continues at coordinate 82,390 of NZ_JCALCP010000002.1, forward strand.
ACCAGTTGGAATCGCTGCGCCGGCGGATGGCTCAGATGACGGGGCACGCCGTCGACCCGCTGCCGGATCCGCAATCCCGGCTGGCCCTCCCGCGGTGGCTGGCCAAGGCGCTGCCGGCGCCGCTGCCGCGGGGAACGGTGGCGGTGCTGTCGGGGGCGCGGTCGCTGCTGGTGAGCATGGTGGCCGCGGTGACGGCGGCCGGGGGCAACGTCGCCATCGTCGGCCAGCCGGACATCGGCCTGCTGGCCGCCGCGGAGATGGGGGCGGATCTGAGCCGGCTCGCGGTGATCCCGGATCCGGGGACCGATCCGGTCGAGGTGGCCGCGGTGCTCATCGATGGCATGGACCTGGTGGTGCTCGGCCTGGGCGGGCGCCGGGTGCCGCAGACGCGGGCGCGCGCGGTGGTGGCGCGGGCCCGCAACAAGGGGTGCACCTTGCTGGTCACCGACGGCGACTGGCAGGGGGCGCCGACGCGGCTGCAGGCCCGGGTCTGTGGTTATGAGTTGACGGCGGGCGATCGTCCGGGATTCGGCCGGATCGGCAAAGTGCGGTTGCAGGTCAGCGGCGTGTGCGCGGGCAAACGGGTGATCGGCCGGGCGCGGGCCGGGTGATTTGGGGTGGTTTCCTCACGCGCGCTGGCGATTTGGTGCATGGACTGGCCCGCGGTGGCGGCGGCGGCCGCGGCGGGCCTGCCCGCGACGGCCCCGATCGCGGTCACGTTGGCCAACCGGGTGATCGCCTGCTCGGCGGCCGCCCGTGCGGCGGGGGTGCGGCGGGGGCTGCGGCGGCGGGAAGCGGCGTCGCGGTGCCCGCAACTGCACGTCGCGACCGCCGACGCCGACCGCGACGCCCGCTTCTTCGAAGGGGTGATCGCCGCCGTGGACGACCTGGTACCCCGCGCCGAGGTGCTGCGGCCCGGGCTCCTGGTGTTGCCGGTGCGTGGGGCGGCCCGCTACTTCGGGTCCGAGGAGCGTGCCGCCGAGCGGTTGGTCGACGCGGTGGCCGCCGCCGGCGCCGAGTGTCAGGTCGGCATCGCCGACCAGTTGTCCACCGCGGTCTTCGCCGCGCGGGCGGGCCGGATCATCCCGGCGGGTGACGACGCGAGGTTCCTGTCGGCGCTGTCGATCCGGCAGCTGGCCACCGAGCCGAGCCTGTCCGGCCCAGGACGCGAGGACCTGACGGACCTGTTGTGGCGGATGGGGATTCGCACCATCGGGCAGTTCGCCGCGCTGTCCCGCACCGACGTGGCCTCCAGGTTCGGCGCCGACGGGGTGGCCGCGCACCGGTTCGCCCGCGGCGAACCCGAGCGGGGACCGTCCGGACGAGAGCCGCCGGCCGAACTCGAGGCCGTGCTCGACTGCGACCCACCGATCGAGCGGGTCGACGCCGCGGCCTTCGCCGGGCGCTCGCTGGCCGGCACGTTGCACCAGACGCTGATGGCTGCCGGGGTGGGCTGCACCCGGCTGGCCATCCACGCCGTCACCGCCAACGGCGAAGAGCGGCAGCGGGTGTGGCGTTGCGCCGAGCCGCTGACCGAGGACGCCACCGCCGACCGGGTGCGCTGGCAACTCGACGGATGGTTGAGCAACAGACGGGCTCAAGACCGTCCCTCGTCGCCGATAACGCTGCTGCGGCTGAAGGCGGTGGAGGTGGTGTCGGCCGGGGCGCTGCAGTTGCCGCTGTGGGGCGGGCTGGGGGAGGAGGACCGGCTGCGGGCCCGACGGGCGCTGGTGCGGGTGCAGGGCCTGCTCGGGCCGGAAGCGGTGCGGGTGCCGGTGCTGTCCGGCGGTCGCGGGCCCGCCGAACGCATCACGCTGACCCCGCTGGGTGACGAACCGGCACCGCGGGCCGACCCGGGCCTGCCGTGGCCCGGCCAACTACCGGAGCCCTCGCCGGCCGTTCTGCTCGACGACCCGGTGGAACTGGTTGACGTCCAAGGTAATCCGATACGGGTCACCGGCCGGGGGATGTTCTCGGCCGACCCGGACCGGCTGACCGCGCACGGCCGCGACGAGCGGCTGCGCTGGTGGGCCGGCCCGTGGCCGGTCGACGAGCGGTGGTGGGATGACCGGCCCGTCGCCGGTCAAAGGGGAAGCCGCAGCGCCCGCGCCCAGGTCTTGCTGGAGGACGAGCGCGCGTTTCTGCTGTGCTACCGCCAGCGGCGCTGGTATCTCGAAGGGAGCTACGAGTGAGTGGGCCGCAGCGCGTCGGGGGTCAGGTCCTTCAGCGAGGCGTACCCGTCGACGGCCATGATCAAATCCGCCTCGGCCAGCAGCGAGCGCAGCACGTGCACGATGCCGTCGACGCCACCCAGTGCCAGGCCGTAGGCATAAGGGCGGCCGATGCCCACCGCGGTCGCGCCCAGCGCCAGCGCCTTGATGACGTCGGCCCCGCTGCGCACGCCCGAGTCGAACAGCACCGGCATCCCGTCGGCGGCCTCCAGCACCCCGGGCAGGCAGTCCAGGCAGGCCAGCCCGCCGTTGGCCTGGCGGCCGCCGTGGTTGGAACAGTAAATGCCGTCCACGCCAACGTCTTTGGCGCGGCGCACGTCGTCGGGATGACAGATTCCCTTGACCAGCAGCGGCAGGCTGGTCTGCGCGCGGAGCCACTCGAGGTCGCTCCACCGGAACGGGCCGCCGAAGATCGGCAACTTGCGCACCGCCGCCTCGGTGGCGTCCTCGCCCGGATCCAGCCCGGCGCGGAAAACCGGATCGGAGGTGTAGGTGGCCAGGCATCCGCTGGGCACCTGGGGGTAGTTGCCGCCGCTCAGGTCGCGCGGGCGCCACCCGGTGACCCAGGTGTCGAGGGTCACCGCGATGCCCTTGAACCCGCACGCTTCGGCGCGGTGCACCAGGCTGGCGGCCATCTCACGGTCGGGCGGCGTGTACAGCTGGAAGAAGCCCGGCGTGTCGCCGAGTTCGGCCGCGACATCCTCCATCGGGTCGGAGGTCAGCGTTCCCACGAAGAACGGCACGCCCGTGCGTGCGGAGGCCCGCGCCGCGGCCAGGTCGCCGTGGCCGTCCTGGGCGCACACGCCGATGACGCCGATGGGCGCCATGAAGATCGGTGACGGCAGCGTGATGCCGAACAATTCGACGGACATGTCGCGCTGCTCGGGGGCGATGCCCATGCGCGGATACAAGCCCCAGCGCTTGAAGGCGTCGCAGTTGGCGCGCTGGGTGTGCTCGTCGCCGGCGCCGCCGGCGACGTAGTCCAACACCTTCGGCGGCATCGCCGCGGCGGCCTTGGCCTCGAGGTCGGCGAACCTGATCGGGTAGGGCGGCTGCCGGCCGGCCTGCCCCTGCTCGTAGAGCTCGTTTTGGTACTCGGCAAAGGGCATCGGCGGATTCCCTCCTAATCGCTTGCGGTGGAACAGATCTTGCGTGTCAGAAGCGCACCGGCCAGCGTGGCCGCGCCCAGCGCCGCCGTGGGAATGGCAACGCGGGCGGCGCGGGTCCGCGGGCCGGGTTCGGGGCGGCCGGGGGGAGCCGCGGATGCGACGTCGGCCGAGCTTTTCGCCATCGCCATGATCTGCCCCAGGTGCAGCGCGTCCGCCGCCCCGGAGTCGCTGATCTGCGTCTGGCAGGAGAACCCGTTGGCCACCACCAGCGCATCCCGATTCCTCCGGATCGCCGGCAACAGGGCCTGCTCGCCGCAGTCGAGCGAGAGTTGATACTTGCCCCGCTCGAATCCCCACGAGCCGGCCAGCCCGCAGCACCCGCCGGATACCGGCTCCACGTCGAGTCCCATCTTCTGCAGGACCTGCTGGTCGGCGTCGACCCCGCCGGTGGCCCGCTGGTGGCAGTGACCCCACAGCAGCGCTCGCGCTGACGACACCTTGGGCACCTCGACGCCGAACTCCGTGAAGAACTGAGCGAAGTGAAAGCTGTTGCGCATCAACCGGTCAGCGTCGTCATCATGGGGCAGCAGCTTCTTGAGCTCGTCCTTGAAGACGGCCAGGCAGCTCGGTTCCATGCCGACGATCGGTGTGCCGGCGCGTATTTCGTTGCGCAACTGTCCTAAAACGTCGTGGAGGTAGTGCTCGGCGACGTCGAGGAAGCCGTAGTCGTACAGCGGGCGGCCGCAGCAGATGTGCCCGGTGGGCATGACGACCCGCCAGCCGGCCGCCTCGATCGCCTCGACGCAGGCGACGCCGACGTCGGTGTGCAGGCGGTTGTTGAAGGTGTCGGGAAACAGGATCACCCGCGGCCCGGACGCGTTGACCACCGGGCGGGCGGCGAACCACTGCTGCAGAGTCATCGGCGCGAACGTGGGCAGCGGGCGGCGCCGGTCAATCCCGCCGAGCGCCTTGGCGATTCGGGACAGAACCGGCGTCTGGGTCGCGAAGTTCGCCAGCTCGGGCACGGCGCTGGCCAACCGCGCGGCCTGGTCGATGAACCCGAACGCGTAGGCGTACCGCGGCCGCCAACGGCGCAGCGACCGGAAGTGGTGGTAAAGAAACTCCGCCTTGTAGGTCGGGATGTCCACCTCGACCGGGCAATCGCTGGTGCAGCCCTTGCACGAAAGGCACAGGTCCAGCGCGTCGGCGACTTCGCTGGACTGCCAGCCGTCGGTGATCACCTCGCCGCGCAGCATCTCGAACAGCAGCCGCGCCCGCCCGCGGGTGGAGTGCTTCTCCTCCCTGGTCACCTGGTAGCTCGGACACATGGTGTTGTCCGCCTCGGGCACCCGGCACTTACCGACGCCCACGCAGCGCAGCGCCGCATGCGAGAAGTCGCCCTTGTCCTCGGGGTAGGCGAACTTCACCTTCGGCCGCGGCGGGTTGTAGTCGGTGCCCAGCTTGAGGTTCTCGTCGAAGCGGTAGGGGTCGATCACCTTGCCGGGGTTCATCTTCCACTCGGGATCCCAGATCAGCTTGAACTTGCGCATGGCCTCCATCACGCGCGGGCCGTACTGCTTGTGCAGTAACTCGGCGCGCTGCTGGCCGTCGCCGTGCTCGCCGGACATCGACCCGCCGTAGGACGCGACCAGGTCGCCGGCTTCCTCCATGAAGCTGCGGTAGTTGGCCAGCCCGTCCTTGTGGCGCAGGTCGAACCCGACCCGCGAGTGGATGCAGCCCTCCCCGAGGTGGCCGTACATGGCTCCGCGCAGGTTGTGCTTGGCGTACAGCTGCTGCAGGTCGCGCACGTAGTCACCGACCCGCCGCCACGGGACCGCGGAGTCCTCCCAGCCCGGCCAGTGGTTGCCGCTGTCGACGGGAAAGGCGGTCGAGCCCAGCCCCGCCTCGCGGATCGCCCACAGCTCGGCGCTGTTCCCGCCGTCCTGCTTGGCGCGGGCCAGCACGATGCGGTCGTCGTCGATGCGCTTCTTCTTTTTCAGCCAGCGCACGAATTCCTCGGCGCGCTCGCGGGATTCGCCGGGTTCGTCGGAGCCGAACTGCACCATCAGCCAGGCCCCGTTCGACTCCGGCCGCGGCAGCGCGGCCCGGCCGGCGGGATTGGCGCCGGTCAGCTCCTGGTCGTGGACCAGCACGTGGTCGACGGCCTCCAGGCCGATCGGCTTCCACTCCATCATCTCCGGCGCGAGGTCGCCGGCCTCGCCGAGGGAGTCGAACTGCACCACGACGACGGTGCGGTGCAGCATGGCCGGGGTGAGCATGACGGTGGCGGTCAGCGCCACCGCGCAGGTGCTCTCGGTCCCGACCAGAGCCCGCGCGACGTTGAACCCCCGCTCGGGCAGCAGCTCGTCGAGGTTGTAGCCGGACACCCGCCGGGGCACCTCTTCGACGTCGGCGAAACCCTTGCGGATGTCGTCGGCGTACTCGTCGCGCAGATCCCTTAGTGCGGCATAGATCTCGCCCTTACGCCCACCGGCGGCGATGATGCTGTCGAGATCCTTCTCCTCGTTCACACCGACGGTGAACCGGGCGCCGTCGTACGTGACGATGTCGAGTTCGTGGGTGTTGTCGGAGGTGCGCGGCCCCGGTCCGTAGAAGCGCGACTGGACCGAGTGCACGCCGCAGGAGTTGTTACCGATGTTGCCGCCCAGGGTGCACCGCGAATGCGACGACGGGTCGGGACCGAACACCAGCCCGTGTTCACCGGTGGCCTTGTTGAGTTGTTCGTTGATCACCCCGGTCTGCACGGTGGCCATGCGCCGCTGCGGGTCGATGTCGAGGATGCCGGTCAGGTACTTCGAAAAGTCGATCACCACCGCCACATTCACGGTCTCCCCGGACAGGCTGGTGCCGCCGCCCCGGCACAGCACCGGCGCGTGGTAGGCGTGGCAGGCCCGGACCGTCTGCACGACATCGTCGAGCGTCTTGGGGATGACCACCCCGATGGGGACCTGCCGGAAGTTCGACGCGTCGTTGGCGTACATCGCCAACGTCGCGGTGTCGAACCGCACCTCGCCGCCGACGTGGCGGCGGAGCTGGTTTTCCAGGCCGGTGACGTTGACCTTGTCGACGGTGGCCATTCCGGCGACGAACCGCGCGTCGGGGCGGGCCGGGATGGTCCGCACCTCGTCGGCCCTGAGCAGGTTCATTCGTGGTCGTCCCTGCCGCCGATGCTCTTGATCGACTCGGTGAACTCGTGCATCTTCTGCTTGGCGCCCTTCTTGCCGATGCTGACGCGGTCCGGATCCTTCAGCACGGCCTTGGCGGTCTTCTTCGCCATCATCTTCTTGATGTGCGGCGGGACGGGTGGGATGTCCTTGTCGACGACCACCTCCAGCACCACCGGACCGCTGGCGGCCAGCGCCTGGTCCCACGCCTGCCCGATCTTCTTCGGGTCGTCGCAGCGGATGCCGGTGAGTCCGAGCAGCTTGGCGAACTCGGCGTAGGGGACATCCGGAATATATTGTGACCCTTCAAACTTCGGCTCGCCACCCATTGCGCGCTGCTCCCAGGTCACCTGGTTGAGGTCCTCGTTGTTGAAGACGCAGAAGATCAGCGGCCCATCGGAGAGCCGATCTTTGTAGCGCTTGACGGTGATCATCTCGGCCAACCCGTTCATCTGGAACACCCCGTCACCGATGAGCGCGATCACCGGACGGCCCGGGTGCGCGAGCTTGGCGGCGATCGCGTACGGCGTGCCCGGCCCCATGGTGGCGAGGTTTCCGGCCAGCGACGCGGCCATGCCCGGGCGCATCTTGAGGTGCCGCGCCCACCAGTTGGCGACCGAGCCCGCGTCGGTGGTCAGGATGGCGTTGTCCGGCAGGCGCTTTGACAGCTCGTGGGCCACCAACTCGGGATTGAGCGGGTCGGCCTTGTCGTGTGCCCGCTTGTCCAGCACGGCCCACCACTCGGAGACCTCATTTTCGATCTTGTCCCGCCACGACCGGTCGTCCTTGCGCTGCAGCAGTGGAACCAGTTCGCGCAGTGTGTTTTTGGAGTCGCCGACGAGGTTGGCCTCCATCGGGTAGCGGGTTCCGATCATCTTGCCGTCGAGGTTGATCTCGACGCCGCGACACTGTCCCTCCTGGGGCAGCCATTCGGCGTAGGGGAAGCTGGTGCCGACGAAGAACAGGGTGTCGGCGTCGGACATCATGGCTTGGCTGGCGGTGGAGCCGAGCAACCCGATCGGTCCGGTGACGTACGGCAGGTCATCGGCCAGCACGGCACGGCCGAGCGACGTCTTGGCCACGCCCGCGCCCAGCAATTCGGCCGCCTGGATGACCTCGTCGACGGCCTCCGCGGCGCCTTGTCCGACGACCATCGCCACCTTCTTGCCCTCGTTGAGGATCTGGGCCGCCTTCTCCAGTTCGGATTGCGGGGGAATCACCCGCGGCTTGGTCCAGCCGACGCTGGTGTAGACGGCGCCGTGCATCCGGGGCGGTGAGGGGACGGCATCGGACTCACCCACGTCCTCGGGCAGGATGATCGTCGCCACGGTTCGGTTGTTCAGCGCCACCTTGCAGGCCCGGTCGACGAGTTGCCGCGCCTGCTCGGGTGCCATGCAGATCTGCACGAAGTCCGACGAGACGTCCTTGTACAGCGACAGCGGGTCGATCTCCTGCTGGAAGGCCGCGCCCAGCGACATCCGCTTCTGCTGCCCGACGATGGCGACGACGGGGTGGTGGTCGAGCTTCGCGTCGTAGAGGCCGTTGAGCAGGTGGATCGCGCCGCCGCCGGAAGTGGCCAGGCAACAACCGATCTCACCGGTGAACTTGGCGTGCCCCGTCGCCATGAACGCGGCCATCTCCTCGTGGCGCGGCTGGATCAGTTCCGGATCGCCGCCGGCCCGGTCGAGGGCGCCGAGCATCGACAGGATTCCGTCGCCGGGATATCCGAAGATCCGGTGAATGCCCCACTGGCGCAGGCGGTCGACGATGAAGTCGGCGGTTTTCGGCATGATGCTCCTTCGATCCGGCCAGCGGCCGCGTCGCTATCGATTCCACACGCGCCCGGGGCAACCGTTGCCCAGGGCCATGATCGGGGACTTACCCGGCGCGATGGCGGCCAAACGGCCCAGACTCGGGGATTATCCGGTGCCGACGCCGACGGGCGGACCGCTCGCGTCCGCGAGCCGATGCGCCGCCTCGAACAGCAGCGCGTGCACGAAGGCCTGGGGCAGGTTGCCGCGCAGCTGCCGCTGCCCGACGTCGAATTCCTCGGCGAACAGCCCGGGTGGGCCGCAGGCGGTGCGATTGCGCTCGAACCACCGCACCGCCGCCAGCTCGTTGCCCTGCTGGTGGTCGGCCAGTGCCATCAGAAATCCGCAGAGCAGGAAGGCGCCCTCGGCCTCGCCGAGTGGCCGCTCGTCCGGGCGGAATCGGTAGACGAACCCGTGCCGCCCGAGATCAGCCCGCACCGCCTCGAGCGTGGCGATGCTGCGCGGATCGTCGGCGGCGCCGGCCCCGCGGATCGAGGGCAGCAGCAACGCGGCGTCGACGCGCGAATCGTCCGGCGCGCGTTGCCATCTCCCCGAGGGATGCAGGCAGTCCGAATTCGCGTCGGCCACAAGCAGTTCTGCCAGCCGATCCCATTCGGCACGCTCGGAGGCCGTCGCCACCTCCGCGATGCGCCGCAGCCCGGCCGCGCAGATGAGCCGCGACTCCGCCCAGTGCCGGTTGCCGAGTTCCCAGACCCCGGCGTCCGGTTCGCGCCACCGCTGACCGATCGCCCGGACCAGCGTTTGCACGGCACGCCAACGCGTGCCGTCCAGGCGGTCGTGCCGCCCCGCGGCGGCCAGCAACAGCAGCGCCTCGCCGTACACGTCCAGCTGGAATTGGTCGGTGACCGAATTGCCGAGCTTGACGATGGCGCCGGGATAGCCCGGCAGGTCGACCTCGCGCTCCTCGGGCAGCGCTTCGCCGGCGACGGTGTAGGCCGGGCTCAAACCGGGACCGTCGGCGAGGACCCGCTCGGTGACGAACCGGACGGTGTCGTCGAGCAGCGGGTGAGCGCCCGCAGCCGCGACGGCCTGCCCGCTGTAGCACTGGTCGCGGATCCAGCAGTACCGGTAGTCGTAGTTGCGGCCCTGCTCGGCCCGCTCCGGCAGCGACATCGTCGCGGCGGCGACCATCCCGCCGCCGGCACTGGTCATCCCGCGCAGCACGGCATACGCGGTGCGCGCGTCCTCGTCGGCCAGGGTGCCGGAGAACTCCGGCACCGCTGCCGCCCAAGCGCCTTCGGTGTCGCGCCACGCGTCGTCGGGCCGCGGCGGCCGGTCGCCGAGCTCGCGGTCGGACAGCTCCAGAACCAGGTCGTGGTCGGCGCCCGGGACGACGTCGACAAACGCGCGCAGCGAGCCGTCGTCGCACCGCCGGGCGTCGGCCGCGCCGGACCAGCGGAACCGCAGCGGCCCGGACCGGCCCGTCCATACCGCGTCGTCGCACGAAAGGTCCGCCATGGTTTCGGTGCCGTAGCCCGCGCGGACGTCGAGGGTGACCCGGACGCGGGCCGCCCCGTCCAGCGCGCGGATGCGGCGCAGCACGACGGCGGTGTGCGGGTCGCCGGGAAACGCCAGTGCCTCACGGCATTCGACGATGCCGTCGCCGGTCACCCAGCGCGAGCGCCAGATCAACGACCGTTGCTCGTAGCGGCCGCCCCAGACGAAGCGCGGGTGCTCCGGGGACACGGCGTACATCCCGCCGCCGCCGAGCAGCGAGTTGAATGCGGCCGGACTGTCCCAGCGCGGCAAGCACATCCAGCAGAAGTCGCCGCGCGGACCGACCACGATTCCGCGTTCGCCGTCGGCGAGCAGGCTGTACTGCCGCAGCACCTCCGGTGGGAATTGTCGGGCCAGAGGCGGGATGTCGCTCATCGATTTCCTTCGTTCTCGCGGCGCATACCCCCGTTTTCCGAACAGAATCACCGACGCTGTCAGCGTCGGTGACCTTCGCGCGAAGCCCCTGCCGTCGTGGCACCGGAGCCGCCGCTGAGGTGACTGGCCGCGAAGTCCACACCTTTTTCCACCATGCTCGCGTCGTCCGCATAGGCCCGGTGGGCGGCGAAGTTCATCCCGTCGGAGCAGACCGGGTCCTCGGGGGCGCAGACTTTGATGGTCTTGGCCTCGTACCGGGGGCCGATGACGACCGGCGGCTCGCCGAGGAAGTTCATCGCCCGGACGTTGGGCATTCCGAAGAGCACGACCGAGGACACGTGGCTGGCCACTGAGGGTGCCATCGGTTTGGGCACGCTCGCCGGGTCGACACCGTCGGGCACCGCGGCGGAGGTGACGAAGCCCATCACGGCCGCACCCTGGGAATAGCCGCCGAGGACCATCTTGGTGTTCGGGCATTCCCTGGCCATCGACTCGACGTGAAAGCCGGCGTCCTTGATCCCTGCCAGCCCGGTGTCCCACTGATCGCTGGCGGGGTAGTTGACCGGATACACGTCGAACGACCTACCGCCGACGCGGGAGCGGAGGCCGTCCACGAATGCCTGGCCGGTGGGGCCGACACCGGGATCCTCGCCGGTGCCGCGGGCGAAAACCACCTGCACGTCTGGACATGGCTGGGCGGCGGCGGAGAAGGCAGACGCGAGGACGGAACCGCTGAGGCCCGACGCGGCGACTATCGAAGTGCAGAGGAAATAAATGGCGCGGCGGCTGATCATGTCCGCAGATGGTGCCCTGCCGGATCCGCTTCAAACAAAGAATTTTTCCGGCGCAATGCGGCGGCGCGCGCATTGGTCTGCCAAACACACACTAAGGCCGGAAAACGAAAAGTTCCGGTCGCCGTGCGATGCCGGAGACCAATTGGCCTGCGCGGATTGGTCTTTGAGGTCCGGCATGCGCGTCCCCAAGCGTGGCTTCCGCACCACGGCGCCGAATAATCCGGCTACAGTTTCAGGTGGTTGAAGGATCAGCCTGCCGTGCCCGGTGGCGCTGCCTCCCGATCGCGCCGCGTGGCGGCTCTCCCACAAAACCCGACGGTCAGTTGAGAGGTGTGTCAGTGACGTTGCGCAGACAGCATTTCAGTGGTGGCGTGGTCCATCACTCTCGGGGCGGTGTCGTCCGATGCGACCGGGCCCGGGTGCGCGCGCGGGCCCGCACCGGTGCCATGGTGCTCGAGCTCGACGGAGACGTCGACGAGGCCAACCTCGGCACGTTGGTCGCAGAATTGGCCCGCTTCAGCGCCATTAGAGCCATGCGAGCGCCGCTGATACTTGACGTGCGCAAGGTGGATTTCTTGGGAGTGTCGGGCTGGCGGGCGCTTGTCTCGCTGGGCTATTGGTACCGCGAGGCCGGGCTTTCTTGCGTGTTGGTGGCAGGGCCGGCGCTACGACCCTACCGGCGCATGGCCGCCGATCACCCCGTGTTGCCCGTCGCGGGGTCGGTGGACGAGGCGATGCGCCACCTCAAACCCGGCAGTGGTACCGGTCGTGGCCGGCCGCGGATCGTCGCGCGGGGACATACGCGGTGCTGAACCTCGCAGCGGCGTGCGTCAAGGACGCCCGAACGCCAGGGCGACGTTGTGCCCGCCGAATCCGAACGAGTTGTTGATCGCGTACCGGTAGTCGCCCGCGCGGGGCTTGCCCGCGACCACATCCAAATCGATTTCCGGGTCGAGGTTTTCCAGGTTCAGTGTCGGCGGGATCACCTGGTCGCGCAGCGCCAGCACGGTCAGGATCGACTCGACCGCGCCGACCGCGCCCACCGAGTGGCCCAGCGCGGCCTTGGGGGCGTAGACGGCGGGCGCGTTGGAGCCCAGGGCCCGGTTGATGGCCTTGCCCTCGGCCAGGTCGCCCACCGAGGTCCCGGTGGCGTGGGCGTTGATGTGGTCGATGTCGCCGGGCGTCAGGCCCGCGAGCTGGATCGCCCGGGTCATCGCATGCGCGGCGCGCGCCCCGTCGGGGTCGGGCGCGACCATGTGGAAGCCGTCGGAGGTGACGGCCGCGCCCATCAGGCGAGCCAGGACGTTGGCGCCGCGCGCCCTGGCGTGCTCCTCGGTCTCGATCACCATGAGTGCGCCGGCTTCGCCGAACACGAAGCCGTCGCGGTCCTTGTCGAAGGGCCGGCAGGCGCCTTCCGGATCCTCGTTGTTGGTGGACATCACGATGCGCATCTTGGCGAACGCCGCGATGGGCACCGCCTCGATCTTGGTCTCCACGCCGCCGCAGATCGCGATGTCGGCATCGCCGAACGCGAGGTATTGCCACGCGCGGGCGATGCCCTCCGACCCCGACGCGCACGCCGACACCGAGGTGAGCACCCCGGCCCTGGCGTGCCGCTCCATCGCGATCGCCGCCGCGGAGCCGTTGGGCATGTACTTCTGCACGGCCAGCGGTGAGACCGCGTTCGCCCCGCGGGCACGCATGTCGTCGTAGCTGAACACGAGTTCCTCCGCCGAGCCGAGGCCGGTGCCCAGCGACACCAAGAACCGGTTCGGGTCGGTCTCCGGGGAGCCGGCACTGTCCCACACCCGCCGGCCCAGGACGGTTGACATCCGCTGCAGATAGCCGGTCCTCTTGAGTTCGGCGTGGGTGAGCCGGCTGTCGAACTGCTCCAGCAGATGCCCACCGATGCGCACCGGCAACTCGAACGTCTCGACGAACTCGTCGTCGAGTTCCCGGATGCCACTGCGGCTGCCCAGCAACATCTTCCAGGTGCCTTCGGCGTCGGTGGCCAGCGCGGTCGTCATGGCGACGCCGGTGACGACCACGTTGCGCAGGGCCTTGCCGGTGACCAGCTCCGTCATGAGTGCGCGAACCCTTTCCACAAAGCTTGCCAACGGGTACGGGAAGTCTTCCGCGCCGGCGGATGCGTCAAAAGTGTACGGGGGCAGCCGGTTCAAACTGTTCGTTTTGCGGCTAGGCGTTCGCTTGCCGCCACTCGTTTTCCGGGTAGCTGCACGGGTAGTCACCCGCTATGTCATTGCGTGCGAGTGAACCGATCGCGATCGAATCCGTGGAGGCGTCGGCCTACTCCATCCCGACCGACGCACCCGAGTCCGACGGCACGCTGGAATGGGACTCGACGACCTTCGTCCTGGTGAGCGTGCGGGCCGGCGGGCAGCTCGGCATCGGCTACACCTACGGCGGCACGGCTGTCGTCACCGTCGTGCGGTCCAAGCTGGCCGACGTCCTGGCCGGCGCGGACGCGTTGCAACCGCCGGCGCGCTGGGCGCAGATGCAGCATGCGGTCCGCAACCTGGGTAAGCCCGGCGTAGCCGCCGAGGCGATTTCGGCAGTCGACATCGCGCTGTGGGATCTGCGGGCACGCCTCCTGGGCGAGCCGTTGGTCATCGCGCTGGGCGCCGCCCACGAGGCCACACCGATTTACGGCAGCGGCGGGTTCACCTCGTACGACAACGACACCCTGCGCGCGCAGCTGTGCGGCTGGGTCGAGGCCGGTATCCCCCGCGTCAAGATGAAGGTCGGCCGCGACCCCGACGCCGACCTCGCCAGGGTCGCCGCCGCCCGCTCGGCGATCGGGGACACCGAGTTGTTCGTCGACGCCAACGGCGCGTACACCCGGAAACAGGCCCTGCTGTGGGCCCAGCGCTTCGCCGAGTACGACGTGCGCTGGTTCGAGGAACCGGTGACCTCCGACGACCTCGACGGGCTGCACCGGCTGTGCGAGCAGGGCCCACCCGGAATGGATGTTGCCGCAGGCGAATACGGGTATCACCTGCCGTACTTCCACCGCATGCTCGACGCGGGTGCGGTGGACTGCCTGCAGGTCGACGTCACCCGAGCCCTCGGCATCACCGGCGCCCTCAAGGTCGCCGCGCTGTGTGACGCCCGGGGCATGGACGTCTCTTTGCACTGCGCCCCGCAGATCAGCGGCCACGTCGGCACCGCGATCTGGCACCTGCGTCACCTGGAGTACTTCCACGACCACGTGCGCATCGAGGGGTTGGCGTTCGACGGAACCGTCGATCCCGAACCGGGTGGCGTGCTACGCCCGGACCGGGCGGCGCCCGGGCACGGGTTGAGCGTCAAGCACGCGGATCTCGAGCAGTATCGGGTCGCGTGAGACCGGCCAGTTGGCGCGCGAACGGCGCGACCCGATCGATGAACCGGTCGAAAAAGGCCGCGGGATCCACGTCAACCCCGATCAGCGCGTTGGCTTTTCGGTCTGCCGCCGCGACGGCGGCCGTCACCCCGCGGGCGGGGGGGTCCGCCAACTCGATCGTGACCGTCGCGGCCCGGGTCGCCACCAGCCGCGCGTCCAGCGCCACCGCCGCGGCCAACGGATCGTGCATGAAGGCGACGTAGCCGTGTCCGCGCTCCGCGTGGGACTCGAAGTAGAACCGCATCGCGTCCTCGATCACCGCGACCAATGGCGACGGGCCGGCCGCGTGCGCGAGCCGGGCCAGGATGGCCGGCGTCATGGCGACGCGCCGGGTGAGGTCCAAACCGCAGACGATCGGAAGCCTCGAAAGCCCTTGTCGCCCAGCCCAGCCGGCGAACACCTCGCCGGCCGCGTCGGGATCGACCCGGATGTTCCACTCGGCCATCGGATTGGTGTCGTCACCGAACGCGCCACCCATGATCACCAGCCGGCGCAGCAGCGTCGGCAGCGCGGGCTCGCCGCGCAACGCGAGCGCCAGATTGGTCAGCGGGCCGGTGACCAGGCCGACAAGCTCTCCTGGATGCGCGTGTGCCGCGGCTATCCACGCCGCCGTGGCGTCGTGGCCGGCCAGCCGTCGATCGGTGCGGGGGAGCTCGGCATAGCCCAATCCCGTGGGCCCGTGGAACTTCGAGTGATGGGGCCAGCGGCCGCACAGCGGCTCGTCGGCGCCCTTGGATACGGGGATGGCCGGGGCCCTGCACAATTCGAGCAATCCCAGGTTGTTGGCGCAGACCTGCTCGACGTGAATGTTGCCGCCGGTCGAGGCGATGCCGACGACGTCGGCGTCGGAGCTGGCCAGCAGGTAGATCAGCGCCACCGCATCGTCGATGCCGGTGTCGACATCGACGAAAACGGCGTTCACCGCGATCTCACCAGTGCACGCCCGGCACCAACCGCACCAGTCGCTTGACCGGCCGGGGCGTGCGAATGCCCCCGGTGACCGCGCGGGCCGGGCGCCTGGGCCTGCGCTTCGGCGGCGCTTGCGTCTCGTGCGGAAGACCGCGCGCCGCAGCGGAATCGGGGTAGCCCAGGTACAGCTGATGCAGGATGCGCCGCGACGTGCGCGGTGCGAAGTAGTTGCCGGCCTCGGCCAGCGTGCCCAGCGGGGTGTCGATGCGCGCCGGCTTGTCGACGAGGCCGCGCACCACCATCGCCGCCGCGCGCTCGGGGCTGATCGCGGGCACCGGGTTGAGCCGGTGCGATGGCGCGATCATCGGCGTGCGGACCAGCGGCATGTGCACGGTGGTGAAGGTGATGTGGTCGGAGAGCGTCTCCGTACCGACCACGTCGGCGAACGCGTCGAGGGCCGCCTTGGTGGGCAGGTACGAGCTGTATTTCGGGTTGCGGGCCTGCACGCCGGCGCTGGAGACGTTGACCACGTGACCGAACCGGCGCTCGCGCCAGTGCGGCAGCAGCGCCAGCACCATCCGCACCGCGCCGAAGTAGTTGACGGCCATCACCCGTTCGTAGTCGTGCAGCCGGTCGGTGGAGTTGACCACCGACCGGCGGATCGAGCGGCCGGCGTTGTTCACCAGGTAGTCGACGTGGCCGAAGCGGCCCAGGATGTCCTTGACGGTGTGGTCGACCGACGTGGAATCGGTGACGTCGCAGGTGAATGCGTGGGCGTCCCCGCCGTTGGCCCGGATCTCGGCGACCAGCTCATCGAGCGCGTCGGCGCTGCGGGCCAGCGCGAACACCGTCGCGCCCTTGTCCGCGACCGCGATCGCCGACGCCCGCCCGATGCCGCTGGACGCGCCGGTGATGACGACGTGGCGACCCCGCAGCGGCTCCTTCGGGTCGTCGCGCCGCGCGCGATCGGGGTCCAGATGCTCGGCCCAGTACCGCCACAGCCTGGGCGCGTAGCTCGCGAACTCCGGGACCTCGATACCGTGTCCCTGCAACGCTTTTCGGGTCTCGTCGCTCACGAACTGCGGCGCCAGGTCCACGACGTCGAAGATCTCGGCGGGGATCCCCAGCTGGGTCGCCCCCATGTTGCGCAGCACCCGGGCGCGCCCGCGCACCTTGAGTACCGGCGCGGCCGCCGCGCGGGGCAGCGACCCGCGCAACGGCGGCAGCCCGGCCGCCTCGGCCACCCCGCGGTAAATGCCGCGCAGCCCAATGGTTTTGGGGGCGGTGAGGTGAAACGTTCGCCCGTCCGGCCCATCTGGCCCTTCGGCGTGCATGAGCGCGACGAGCGCGTCGGCGACGTAGTCGACCGGGACGATGTTGGTGCGCCCGGTGTCGGGCAGCAGGATCGGGGTGAACCTGGGCAGCACCGCCAGCTTGGCGAGCACGCCGAAGAAGTAGTACGGGCCGTCGACCTTGTCCATTTCCCCGGTGATCGAGTCGCCCACCACCACCGCCGGACGGTAGACGCGGTAGCGCAAGCCCGGTGTCGACCGGACCAGCGACTCGGCCTCGAACTTCGTCCGGTGATACGGCGTCGGCAGTTGTTGTCCGACGTCGAAGTCGTCCTCGGTGTACTCGCCGGGGAAGTCGCCGGCCACGGCGATCGACGACACGTGGTGCAACGTGGCGCCCAGCCGCCGCGCCAGCTCGATGACCGACCGGGTCCCCTCGACATTGGCGGCGCGCTGCTCGGCCTCCCCGGCGGTGATGTCGTAGATCGCCGCGCAGTGCACGACGTGCTCGACGCGTCCCAGCTCGGCGAGGGTCTGCTCGGTCAGGTCGAGGTCCGGCAGCTCACCGACCAGCGGTTTCACCCGGTCGCCCCAGCGCGCGGCGAGGCGTTCGAAGCGGCCCAGCGATCCGCGGCGCACCAGCACCCACACCTGCGCGTCGGGGCGGGATTCCACCAGACGGGACACGACGTTGCGACCAATAAACCCGGTACCGCCGGTAACGACATACCGCATGCAAGCCATCGTGGCCGCAGGTGGCCGCGCGCGTCAACTCCGCGGGGATCGGGATCAGCCGCCGAAGTTGCGGATGCCGTCCCACTCCTCGAGCGTCCAGCCGGTCATCGGGTTGCCGCTGATCACCACGCGGCCGATGTTGGGCAGTGGGTGGCTGGTCCGCAGGCTGTCCTTGGCGTTTCGCACGTTCATCAGGGTCCAGTACTCGATGGAGAACTTGTGCGAGAACACCACCGGCTTGCTGTGGCCGCTGTCGTAGACCTTGTTCACCGCCGCGGTGAACCGCTCGTTGAACTCCTTGCCGCTGACCGAGCCGGGGATGCGGTTCTGGACGTCACCGTTGAGCCAGTCCGCCGGTGCCAGCAGGTATGTCGAGGAATCCATCGAGGCCGGCTTTCCCTCGAACCAGCCGGCGTCGATCTCCTGGATGCCCTGCAGCGTTTCCACCCGCTTGTGCAGTTCGGCGGCCAACGGCTCGGCGGTCTGCTGTGCGCGCGCCATCGTGGAGGCGTAGACGGCGTCGTACTTGTTGTGGGCGAGCTGGTGCGCGACCTGCTCGGCCTGGCCCTTGCCCTCCGGGGTCAGGCCCGGGCCCGGCACCGAGGTGTCGGTGATTCCGTTGGCGTTGGCCTCCGACTCCGCGTGCCGGATGAAGGTCAACGTGATGCTGCGCTGCTGCGGCGTTCCGCCACAGGCACCGACGATCGTCGCCGCGGCGATCACGGCGAGTGCTTTACCGACCATGCTCCCCTTGCCCATGGCGATAGCCTGCCCTGCCGATGGTGCCGGTGGGAAGGGTTTGCAAGGGTTTGGAAAGCTTGAGTGACGAAAAGGTGCGATTGCAGTTAGTCGAGAGGAGACTCGTATGGCCATTGACCCGAGCGCGGTCGGCGCGGTGACCGAGCCGATGCCGTTCGAATGGACCGACCGGGACACGTTGCTGTACGCCCTCGGCGTGGGGTGCGGGACCGACGACCTGTCGTTCACCACCGAGAACAGCCACGACATCGCCCAGCAGGTGCTGCCCACCTACGCGGTGATCTGCTGCCCGGCCTTCGGGGCGGCGGCCAAGGTCGGAACGTTCAACTGGGCCATGCTCCTACACGGATCGCAGGGGGTGCGGCTGCACGCGCCCCTGCCCGCGGCCGGCAGGCTGTCGGTGGTCACCGAGGTCGCCGACATCCAGGACAAGGGCGAGGGCAAGAACGCGGTTGTGATGCTGCGCGGCCGCGGCACCGACCCCGACTCGGGCCAGCTGATCGCCGAGACGTCGACCACGTTCGTGGTCCGGGGCGCGGGCGGGTTCGGGGGCCAGCCGGGCCAGCGGCCGGCCGCGCCGGAGATCCCGGACCGCGAGCCCGACGCCCGGGTGCCGCTGCCGACCCGCGAGGACCAGGCGCTGATCTATCGGCTGTCCGGCGATCGCAACCCGCTGCACAGCGACCCGTGGTTCGCCCGCGAGCTGGCCGGTTTCCCGAAGCCGATCCTGCACGGGCTGTGCAGCTACGGGGTGGCCGGCCGCGCGCTGGTCGCCGAGCTGGGCAAGGGTGTGGCCGCCAACGTCACCTCGATCGACGCGCGGTTCAGTTCACCCGTGTTTCCCGGCGAGACGCTCACGACGCTGATCTGGCGCACCGAGGCGGGCAAGGCGGTGTTCCGCACGGAGGCCTCCGGCGCCGAGGGGTCCGACGCCCGGGTGGTCCTGGACGATGGGGCCGTGGAGTACGTCGAGGGTTAGCTGGACTGCGGGAGCCGCGCTAACCTAGCCGGGTGCCGGAGCGCAGTCCCTACGAGCAGCTGGTAGCTAGCGGCGAAATACAGCGCGCCACAGCCGATTTCGACGACCTTCCCGAACCGGTCGAACTCGAACCGGGCGTCGAGCTGCCGTCACTGAGGCTTGCGCGCCTGCGCGGTCACGAGCGCTGACGGCAGTCCGCTAATTTTCGTATCCGCCCGTCCTGTGTGACGGTCGGGCGACAGCACGTCAGGTGCCGTCGGCGCCGTGGGTGCCGGCGCCGCCGAACAGCTTGCCTCCGCTGCCGCCGGGCGCGCCCGCGCCGGGGGTGCCGGGGATCGTGCCGGTTCCGCCGTTGCCGCCGTTGCCGCCGTTACCGCCGTTGCCGACGTACTGGGCGCTGCCGCCGGCCCCGCCGGCTCCGCCGCCGCTCCCGTTGCCGGTGTTGCCGGCGGTCCCGCTGCCGGAGCCGGAGCCGGGATTCCCGCCGTTGCCGCCGGTCGCGCCATTGCCGCCGCTACCGCCGTTGCCGTACAGCAACGCGCCGTTGGCGCCGGTCCCACCGCCGCCGCCGACGCCACCGTCCCCGCCATTGCCGCCGTTGCCGCCCCCGGCGCCACCGTTACTGCCGCCCTTGCCGCCGGTCCCGCCGTTGCCGCCGCTGCCGCCGCTGCCGGCGCTGCCGCCGTTACCGGTCAGCAGGCCGCTTCGGCCACCAGCTCCGCCGGCACCCCCGGCACCGCCGGCGCCGCCGGTGCCACCGGTGCCGCCGGGGGTGGTGCCATCGCCATTCGTGCCGATTTGCCCGACGCCCCCATTGCCCCCGGTGCCGCCGCCGCCGGCGGTGCCGCCGTTGCCGAACAGCCCGGCGTTGCCGCCGCTACCCCCGTCGCCGCCTTTGCCGCCACCGCCGCCGCTCACACCATCGTGGTTCGAGCCGCTGGACGTTTGGGTGTTGCTCCCGCCGTTCCCGCCGTTTCCACCTGCTCCGGCGTCGCCGAACAGCGGCCCGGCGTTGCCGCCGGCCCCGCCGTGGCCGCCGGCGCCGCCGAAGGCGCCGGATTCCCGGCCCTTCGTGGACCCGCCAAGGCCACCATCGCCGCCGTGACCGCCGGCTCCGATCAGCCGGGCGCTCCCGCCGGCTCCACCGTCCCCGGCCGCACCGCCGGGGGAGTTGTTGCCACCGGCACTGTTCGATCCGCCGTTTCCGCCGGCCCCGCCGTCGCCGCCGTTGCCATAGAGCGCCCCGCCGTTGCCACCGGCGCCGCCATTCCCGGCCGCACCGCCCGCCCCCTGGCCGCCCGTCTGGTTCCCACCCGCGCCCCCGGCGCCGCCGTGTCCGCCGTTGCCGACCAGCCCGGCACTCCCGCCGGTTCCGCCGCTCGCACCGGCGCCACCGGCCTGGCTGGCGCCGTTACCACCGCCGGCCCCGCCCGCCCCGGCGTCCCCGCCGTTGCCGTACAGCCACGCGCCGGACCCGCCGTTGCCGCCCGCTCCAGCTGCGCCACCATTGCCCTGGGCGTTGGTGGACCCGCCGCCACCACCCGCGCCGCCGGCCCCGCCGTTGCCGTACAGCAATCCGGCCGACCCGCCGGCCCCGCCGACGCCTCCGGTCCCGCCGGTGAGGCCGCCGCCGCCGCTTTGGTTTTGCCCGCCTGCCCCGCCGGCGCCGCCGGCACCGCCGTCGCCGACCAGGTAGCCGCCGCCCCCGCCGGCTCCGCCGGCGCCTCCAGCCCCGCCGGACGAGCCGGTTTGGGTATTCGCGCCGCCGATGCCGCCGGCCCCGCCGCTCCCGCCGGGGCCGAACATCCCGGCGTGACCACCGGCCCCGCCCGCCCCGCCGACCGAACTGGTCATGCTGTCGAGGCCGTCGCCGGCGTTGCCGCCGCTTCCGCCCGCGCCCGCGGTGCCTGCCAGCAAGCCGGCATTGCCGCCCAGACCACCGGCCCCGCCGCTGCCGCCGGGAGTGGTGGCATCACCGTTCGCTCCCGGGGCGCCGGTTCCGGCGGCCCCGCCGTTGCCCCACAGCCAGGCGTTGCCGCCCGCCCCGCCGCTGCCGCCGCTGCCGCCTACCGCGGTGGCAACACCACCGTTGCCGCCGAACCCGCCACTGCCGTAAAGCCATCCGCCGTTGCCGCCCGCGCCGCCGTTGCCGCCGGCACCGCCGTTGCCGCCGTTGCCGCCGTTGCCGACCAGCCCGGCGGAGCCACCGCTGCCACCGGCCAGGCCGGAACCCGTTTGCGAATAGCCGTTGCCGCCACTGCCGTACAGCAGGCCGCCGGCGCCGCCGTTGGGGCTGGCCGCCGTCCCGTCGGCGCCGTTGCCGATCAGCGGGCGCCCGAGCAACGCCTGGGCGGGCGCGTTGATCGCATTGAGCGCGTCCTGTTCGAGGGTCTGCAGCGGGGAAGCGTTGGCGGCCTCGGTCATTGCGTAGGAAAGGCCGGCGCCGTTCAGCGCCTGCACGAACCGGTCGTGAAACGCCGTCGCCTGCCGGCTGAGAGTTTGGTACGCCTGGCCGTACTCGCCGAACAGCGCCGAGATGGCCGCCGAGACCTCGTCGGAGGCTGCCGCCTGGATCTGGGCCGTCGGGCCGACGGCCGCCGCGTTTGCAGCGCCAAGCGCCGACCTGATTCCGGCTAAGTCCGTCGCCGCCGACGCAATGTCGGGCGAAGCGATGACAAAAGACATGTCTGACCTCCCGATCGTGGCGCGAAGCTTAGCGCGGCCGCCATGGCGCGTCCTGAAATTCGCGCATGTCTCCAGGGAGTTCGCAGGAAGATTGGCAATGACCAAGGGTCATGCGTCAATTCGCGGTGGCCTCGTCCAACCGCCGCGCCAGCCGCTCGGTGAACTCGGCGGCCCGCGCGGGGCTCTCCAATGCGAATTGAGCGGCGGTGGCGCGATCACCATCCTCGTTGTGCCGCACCAGGATCGGGATGCCGTCGTCGACGATCGCGTCGAACGCGTCCTCGTCGGTGATGTCGTCGCCGAGATAGACCGGCAGCAGGGGACCGGCGTCGTGCAGGTGCTCGATCACCCAGCGCAAAGTCTTTCCCTTGTCCCAGTCCAGATCCGGGCGCAGCTCGATGACTTCGCGCCCCGTCGTCACACGAAGCGCGTCGCGCCGACCCGCCGCGCGCACGGCCGCGGCCACCTCGCCGACCCGATCGCGCGCGGCGTTGCGGTAGTGCACCGCGACGCCAAAGCGCTTGTGCTCCACCACCACCCCGCTTATCGGGCCAAGCCGCTCGCGCAGCTCGTCGGCCGCCCGCGCCAGCACCGGGACGGCCACCGCCGCGTCCTCGTTTTGGTGGTGTGTGCCGTCGGGCGCGGTCAGCTCGAACCCGTGGCTGCCGGCATACCAGATGCCGGGCACGCCGAGACGCGTTGTCACGTCGGCGAGGTCGCGTCCCGACAGCACCGCGACCGGGCATCGGGCGGCCAGGTCCCGCAGCGCTTCGACCGCGCCGGCGACGGGCCGCGCCGCGTCGGGGTCGTCGACGATGTCCGACAGCGTGCCGTCGAAGTCGTAGAACACGGCCGGTTTGCGGTCGGCCAGGAGGTCCAGCGCCTGCGCGGCATCCGGCAGCTGGGACATGCGCCGGTCCCCGGTGCGCACCGCGACATCGCCCGCGTCGTTGACGACCAACGCGAAGCCTTGGTCGCGCGCGGCCGCCGCGGCCGCCTCGTCGTGGGTGACGACGGCGCATCGGCCCGGGCGCACCGAGAGCGCGCCGGCCGCCTCGTGCAGGTTGGTGAAGGTCGCGGTGGCGACGCCGGCGTCGCGCAGTTGCCGGATCAGCGTCGGCGGGGGTTCCTGTGCGGCATCGAAGAGCACCGCGTCGTGGCGGCGCGGGTCGATGGTGACTGGCATCAATCAACCCTTTCAGGGGTGCGGCATCGAACATACTTTCGATAGACTGCTCGCGTGGGCTGGTTCAACGGGCCGCCGAGCTGGGCGGAGATGGAGCGGGTGCTCGACGGCAAGCCGCGCCATGCCGGCGCGCCGGAGGAACTTCCGGAGGACGGCCCGCTGTCGCGCAAACGCGGGGCGTACCGGCCGCCGGGCGACACGCGACCGGCCCACACCTGCGTTCCCTATGCCGAGTTGCACGCGCATTCGGCGTTCAGCTTCCTCGACGGGGCCAGCACCCCCGAGGAGCTGGTCGAGGAGGCCTCCCGGCTGGGCCTGCGCGCGCTGGCGCTCACCGACCACGACGGCCTGTACGGGGCGGTGCGGTTCGCCGAGGCGGCCGCCGAACTCGAGCTGCGCACGGTGTTCGGCGCCGAACTGTCGCTGGGCGGCGAGCCCCGCACCGAGCGACCGGATCCGGCCGGTCCGCACCTGCTGGTGCTGGCCCGTGGGCCGGAAGGCTACCGGCGGCTGTCGCGGCAACTGGCCGCCGCGCACCTGGCCGGCGGGGAGAAGGGCAAGCCGCGCTACGACCTCGACGCGCTGACCGAGGCCGCCGGCGGGCACTGGCACATCCTGACCGGATGCCGCAAAGGCCATGTGCGCCAAGCGCTTCACGGGGGAGGCCCAGACGCGGCGGAGCGGGCGCTGGCCGACCTGGTGGACCGGTTCGGCGCGCACCGGGTCAGCGTCGAGCTGACCCACCACGGCTTGCCCCTCGACGACGAACGCAACGCGGCGCTGGCCGGGCTCGCGCCGCGCTTCGGCGTCGGGGTCGTCGCCACCACCGGCGCCCATTTCGCGGGCCCGTCGCGCGGGCGGCTGGCCATGGCGATGGGCGCCATCCGGGCGAGGCAGTCGCTGGATGCCGCCGCCGGCTGGCTGGCGCCGTTGGGCGGCTCGCACCTGCGCTCCGGCGAGGAGATGGCCCGGCTGTTCGCGCATATGCCTTTTGGGGGCCCCGACGTGGTGACGGCCGCCGCCGAGCTCGGCGAGCAGTGCGCGTTCGGGCTGGCGCTGATCGCCCCGCAGCTGCCGCCGTTCCCAGATGTACCGCCCGGCTCTACCGAGGACAGCTGGCTGCGGCAGCTGACCATGGCCGGAGCACGCGATCGCTACGGCCCAGCCGAAAAAGCGCCGCGCGCCTACTCGCAGATCGAACACGAACTGAAAGTCATTGCGCACCTGCAGTTTCCGGGCTACTTCCTGGTGGTGCACGACATCGCCCGGTTCTGCCGGGACAACAACATCCTGTGCCAGGGCAGGGGATCGGCGGCCAACTCCGCGGTCTGCTACGCCCTGGGTGTCACCGCGGTCGACCCGGTGGCCAACGAGTTGCTGTTCGAGCGGTTCCTGTCGCCGGCGCGCGACGGGCCGCCCGACATCGACATGGACATCGAGTCCGACCAGCGCGAGAAGGTCATCCAGTACGTCTACGACAAATACGGCCGGGACTACGCCGCCCAGGTCGCCAACGTCATCACCTACCGGGGGCGGATCGCGGTGCGCGACATGGCCCGCGCGCTGGGCTTCTCGCAGGGGCAGCAGGACGCGTGGAGCAAGCAGATCAGCACCTGGAGCGGGGTGGCGGATTCCCCCGATATCGAGGACATCCCCGAGCCGGTGATCGAGCTGGCCACCCAGATCCGGAACCTGCCGCGGCACATGGGCATTCACTCCGGCGGCATGGTGATCTGCGATCGCCCGATCGCCGACGTGTGCCCGGTGGAGTGGGCGCGCATGGAGAACCGCAGCGTCCTGCAGTGGGACAAGGACGACTGCGCGGCAATCGGTTTGGTGAAGTTCGACCTGCTCGGGCTGGGCATGCTCTCGGCGCTGCACTACGCCATCGACCTGGTGGCCGAGCACAAGGGGATCGAGGTGGACCTGGCCCGCCTCGACCTGTCCGAGCCGGCGGTGTACGAGATGCTGGCGTGCGCGGATTCCGTCGGCGTGTTCCAGGTGGAGTCGCGCGCGCAGATGGCCACGTTGCCCAGGCTGCGGCCGCGGATCTTCTACGACCTGGTGGTGGAGGTCGCGCTGATCCGCCCCGGACCCATCCAGGGCG
Organism: Mycobacterium sp. NGS57; assembly: GCF_059812405.1. Taxonomy (NCBI): domain Bacteria; kingdom Bacillati; phylum Actinomycetota; class Actinomycetes; order Mycobacteriales; family Mycobacteriaceae; genus Mycobacterium; species Mycobacterium sp. NGS57. The sequence continues at coordinate 107,468 of NZ_JCALCP010000002.1, forward strand.
GGTCGGTGCATCCCTACATCCGGCGGCGCAACGGCGTCGACCCGGTCGTCTACGACCACCCGTCCATGGAGTCGGCGCTGCGAAAGACGTTGGGGGTGCCGCTTTTCCAGGAGCAGCTGATGCAGCTGGCCGTCGACTGCGCCGGGTTCTCCGCGGCCGAGGCCGACCAGCTCCGGCGCGCCATGGGCTCCAAGCGCTCGACCGAGCGCATGCGACGGCTGCGCGGCCGCTTCTACGACGGCATGCGCGCGCTGCACGGCGCGCCCGACGAGGTGATCGACCGGACCTACGAAAAGCTGGAAGCCTTCGCCAATTTCGGCTTCCCGGAAAGCCACGCGCTGTCCTTCGCGTCGCTGGTGTTCTACTCGTCGTGGTTCAAGCTGCACCACCCGGCGGCGTTCTGCGCAGCGCTGCTGCGCGCGCAGCCGATGGGTTTCTACTCGCCCCAGTCGCTGGTGGCCGACGCGCGCCGGCACGGCGTGGCGGTGCACGGCCCGGACGTCAACGCCAGCCTGGCCCACGCCACCCTCGAGAACGCCGGAACGGAGGTCCGCCTCGGTCTGGGCGCGGTCCGCCACATCGGCGACGACCTGGCCGAGAAGCTGGCCGGGGAGCGAAAAGCCAACGGCCCGTTCACTTCCCTGCTGGACCTAACCGGAAGGCTGCAGCTAACCGTGTCGCAGACCGAGGCGCTGGCCACGGCCGGGGCGCTGGCCTGCTTCGCCATGTCGCGGCGGGAGGCGTTGTGGGCGGCCGGGGTCGCGGCAACCCAGCGCCCGGACCGGCTGCCCGGGGTGGGGTCGTCGTCGCACATCCCGTCGCTGCCGGGGATGAGCGAGCTGGAGCTGGCCGCCGCCGACGTGTGGGCCACCGGCGTCTCCCCGGACAGCTATCCCACGCAGTTCCTGCGCGACGACCTCGACGCGATGGGCGTGGTGCCCGCCGGACGGTTGCTTTCCGTGCCCGACGGCGACCGCGTGCTGATCGCCGGCGCGGTGACCCACCGGCAGCGGCCCGGGACGGCCCAGGGCGTGACGTTTCTCAACCTCGAGGACGAAACCGGGATGGTCAACGTGCTCTGCACGCCCGGGGTGTGGGCGCGGCACCGCAAGCTGGCCAACTCCGCGCCGGCGCTGCTGGTCCGCGGCCAGGTCCAAAACGCCAGCGGTGCGATCACCGTGGTCGCCGAGCGGTTGGGCCGCATCTCGCTGTCCGTCGGGTCGAAGTCCCGCGACTTCCGCTAGCAATCCCGTCACGCGGACGCGGTTGCCGGGCTAAGTTCTGACCACCGCTTGGAATCGGCTGTATTGGTTCAACGTTGGAGTCGAGATGAAATTCAGAACTGCTCGCCAGTGCGCTGCGATTTTGGGTTGTGCTGCGGCGCTTGGTCTTTCTCCCGCGGTGGCCAGCGCCGATCCGCCCGACCCGCACCAGCCGGACATGACCAAGGGGTTCTGTCCGGGCGGGCGATGGGGCTACGGCAATTTGGCCGTATGCGACGGCGAGAAGTACCCCGACGGGTCGTTTTGGCACCAGTGGATGAAGACCTGGCTCGTGGGCCCGCAGTTCTACTACGACTGCGTCGGCGGCGACGAACCCCTCCCGGGCCCGCCGCCTCCCGGTGGCTGCGGCGGGGCCATTGCGCCCGACCAGCCGCCCCCGCCCGCACCATAGTTGCCGCGAGGGTCCCCAAACTGCCAGCAGTTACCGGCGCGTCGCGTACAAACACGCGCGCTCGCGGGGATGGCGCGCCCCGACGGTAGCCTCCACACATGACCCTGAACCTGTCCGTCGACGAAGTCCTGACCACCACCCGCTCGGTCCGCAAGCGCCTCGATTTCGACAAGCCGGTGAGTCGCGAGGTGCTGATGGAATGCCTCGACCTGGCGCTGCAGGCGCCGACGGGCTCCAACTCGCAGGGCTGGCAGTGGGTGTTCGTCGAAGACGCCGACAAGAAGAAGGCGATCGGCGACATCTACCTGGCGAACGCCCGCGGTTATCTCAGCGCGCCGGGCGCCCAGTACCCCGAGGGCGACACCCGCGGCGAGCGGATGGGCAAGGTCCGCGATTCGGCGACCTACCTCGCCGAGCACATGCACGAGGCGCCCGTGCTGCTGATCCCGTGCATCGAGGGCAGGGAGGACAAGTCGCCGCTGGGCGGGGTGTCGTTCTGGGCATCGCTGTTCCCGGCGGTGTGGAGCTTTTGCCTGGCGCTGCGCTCGCGGGGACTGGGCTCCTGCTGGACGACCCTGCACCTGCTGCGCGACGGCGAAAAGCAGGCCGCCGAGGTGCTCGGCATCCCCTACGACAACTACAGCCAGGGCGGACTGTTCCCGATCGCCTACACCAAGGGCACCGACTTCCGGCCCGCCAAGCGGCTGCCCGCCGAGCAGCTGACCCACTGGAACGGCTGGTAACTAAACCGCCCCGGCATAGCCGTGCTGGCGCCACGCCTCGTAGACGGCGATGGCCGCCGCGTTGGACAGGTTCAGCGAGCGCCGGCCCGCCAGCATCGGGATGCGCACCTGCCCGGTGATGTGCGGGTCGGCCAGGGTCGCCGGGTCCAGCCCGTCGGGTTCCGGCCCGAACATCAGCACGTCGCCAACCCGGTAGTCGACGTCGGCGAACGACACAGCCGCGTGCGCGGTGAAGGCGAACACCCGCGCCGGGGCCAGCGCGTCCCAGGCGGCCCGCAGCGACGCGTGCACGGTGACCGAGGCGAGGTCGTGATAGTCCAGGCCGGCCCGCCGCAGTTTGGGTTCGGACAGATCGAAGCCCAACGGCTCGACCAGATGTAATTCGGCGCCGGTGGCCGCCGCCGTCCGGATGGCGTTGCCCGTGTTCGGCGCGATGCGCGGGGAGTAGAACAGCAGCCGGAACATCAGCCGATCATGGCAGGGCCATGTGTTTGCCAGACTTGCGCACCCGCGCACAGCGACACCTGAGAGAGCTCTGCGTACTCAGTAAGAATTGTGGAGACCTGGCCCGCGGGCTGTCATACTCGTCGGATTGCCAGGCGTTATCGCCCGCGCCCCGCTGCGCGGCAAGGGCGAAGCCAAAGCGAATCCAAGGCGGAATAAAGCAGGAAGTCCCATGAGCCTCTCGTTTCTCGACGCGCCGCGAATCGGCGCGCCGGCCGGCCGCGCGGCCGCAAGCGCATGACCATGTTCACCCGCCCGGCCCGCGCGGTCGAGGCGTCCGCGCCCCAGTCCCGGCAAGCCTCCGCGCGGCAGGCCAAGCGCCCGCCGGCCTGGTCGCCGAGCAACTGGCCCGTCCGCTACAAGGTTCTGGCGATTGTGCTGGTCCCGCTGATTTTGGCGATGACGTTCGGCGGGCTGCGCATCAAGGACGCGATGGCCAACGCCGGCGGACTCAAGCTGGCCGCGGCCCGCGCCGACGTGCTGCCGGCGATCACCAAGTACATGTCGGCGTTGGACGTCGCGCTGCTGGCGAGCTCGACCGGACACGACGTCGAAGGGGCGAAGAAAAACTACGAGGCGCGCCGCTACGAGCTCCAGCAGCGGCTGGCGGACACCGACGTCACCCCCGACGTCCGGTCCGGGGTGAACACCGTGCTGAACGGGGGCCAGGGGCTGCTGGACAAGGTGGCCGACAACAGCATCGGTTTGCGGGACCGGGTGACCACCTACGCCCCGATCCTGCTGACCGCCGAGGACGTCATCAACGCGTCGGTGCGCGTGGACAACGAGCGGATCCGCGCGGAGGCGCAGGGCCTGAGCCGCGCCGTCGGCGCCCGCGGCCAGATGACGATGCAGGAAATCCTGGTGACGCGCGGGTCCGAGCTGCCCGAGCCGCAGCTGCGGACGTCGATGATCACCCTGGCCGGCACCGAACCGTCGACCCTGTTCGGGATGAGCGAGGTGCTGGGCGCCGGCTCGCCCGAGGCCCACACCCTGCAGCAGCAGATGGTGACGCGGATGGCGATCATGTCGGATCCCGCCAGCGTGCTCGTCGACAACCCCGAGCTGTTGCGCTCGATCCGGACCACCGACGGGATCGCCGAGCAGGTCATCGCCGACGCGACGGCGTCGGTGACCAAGTCCGTGCACGCCGAGGCCACCGACCGCCGCAGCGCCGCGGTCGTCGACACCGTGCTGGTGCTGGCCGCCATCGTGATCGCGCTGCTCGTCGTGTTGCTGGTGGCCCGCGCGCTGGTGCGCCCGCTGCGCGTGCTGCGCGACGGCGCGCTCAAGGTCGCGCACACCGACCTCGAGGAAGAGGTGGCCCGGGTCAAAGCCGGTGGCGCCGAACCGATTCCGCAGCCGCTGCCGGTGTACACCACCGAGGAGATCGGCCAGGTCGCCCACGCGGTCGACGAGCTGCACACCCAGGCGCTGCTGCTCGCCGGGGACGAGGCGCGGCTGCGATTGCTGGTCAACGACATGTTCGAGACCATGTCGCGGCGCAGCCGTTCGCTGGTCGACCAGCAGCTGGCGCTGATCGACCGGCTGGAGCGCAACGAGGAGGATCCCGAACGCCTGGACAACCTGTTCCGGCTCGATCACCTGGCGGCCCGGCTGCGCCGCAACAGCGCCAACCTGCTGGTGCTCGCGGGCGCGCAACTCGCCCGCGACCAGCGGGACCCGGTGCCGCTGTCGACGGTGATCAACGCCGCGGTGTCCGAGGTCGAGGACTACCGCCGCGTCGAGGTCACCGGCCTGCCCGACTGCGCTCTCGTCGGCGCGGCGGCGGGCGGTGTCATCCATTTGTTCGCCGAACTGATCGACAACGCGCTGCGCTACTCGCCGCCGACGACGACCGTCCGGGTCTCGGCATCCCTGGGCGGGAGCGGCGCCGGTGGGGGCGTGATGCTGCGAATCTCGGACTCCGGGCTGGGCATGAACGACGCGGATCGGCGGATGGCCAACATGCGGCTGCAGGCCGGTGGTGGGGACACTCCGGATCCGACCCCGGACAACGCCCGCCACATGGGTCTGTTCGTGGTGGGCCGCATCGCCGCCCGGCACGGCATCCGGGTGGGGCTGCGCGGCCCGTCCGCCCGCGAGGCCGGCGCCGGCACGACCGCGGAGATCTACCTGCCGCCGACGGTGCTCGACGGCCTGGCCGCGCCGCCGGACGAGCCGAGGCGGGCCCGGGGCGGCGCGGCGGTCCCGGTGCCCAGCGCCACATTGGCCGCCGCGACCCCCGCCGCCGAACCGCCAGTCGCCGCGCCGCAGCCGGCGAACCAGAACGGCGCCGAGCCGTCGGTCACGTTGCTGCCGCGCCGCAACCCGGGCTCCAGCGGCATCGCCCAAATTCCCGCAATTCCCCCGCCCCCGGCCCCCGAGCTGCCCCGCCGGCAGCGCCGCGAGCTCGCCACGCCCTGGTGGGAGGCCGAGCAGCGGGCGCAGCCGGAGCCGACACCGCCCGAGCCTGCTCCGGAGCCGAAACCCGCGCCGACCAAAGCGGTGTCGGACACGTCGGCGTTCTTCGCCGCGCGTTCCCAGAGCGTTCGTCCAGAGCCGGAAAACGTGCGGCCCCCGGCCGGCACGCAGGAGCCCCCCAGGCCCGCCGAACTCCCGAAGGCTCCCGAGCCCCCGTCAGCCCCAGCCGATGATGACGTCATTTACCGTCGGATGCTGGCGGAGATGCTGGGCGACCCGCACGACCTGGTCAACAGCCCCGACCTCGATTGGCAGTCGGTGTGGGACCGGGGCTGGACGTTGGCGGCCGCGGCCGAGGACAAGCCGGTCGAGTCGCAAACCGAGCACGGGCTGCCCATCCGCCAACCCGGGGCCCGCCTGGTGCCCGGGACGGCCAACGGGACCGCGGCGACGGAAGGGACGGAAGGGGAGGCGCCGCAGGCAGACGAGGGGTCGCTGGTCGGATCCAGCGGCCGATCCGCTGCCGGGCGGCGGCCCCAGCACTCGGCCGCCGGGCGCGACCCCGAGGCGGTGCGGGCCTCCTTCAGCAGCCACTTCGGTGGCGTGCGCTCGGGACGGTCGCATGCCCGCGAGACGAACGAAGGATCGGATCAGCAATGACGTCAGCCGGCAATTCGCTGGACTGGCTGGTGACGAAGTTCGCCCGCGAGGTCCCCGGCGTCGCGCATGCGCTGCTGGTGTCCGTCGACGGGCTGCCGGTCGCGGCCAGCGAGCATCTTCCGCGCGAACGCGCCGACCAGTTGGCGGCTGTCGCCTCGGGTCTGGCCAGCCTCGCGACGGGTGCCGCGCAGTTGTTCGAGGGCGGCCAGGTGCTGCAGTCGGTGGTCGAGATGGCCAACGGCTACCTGTTGCTGATGCGGGTCGGCGACGGGTCGCACCTTGCCACGCTGGCCGTCAGCTCCTGCGATATTGGCCAGATCGGCTACGAGATGGCCATCCTCGTCGAACGGGTGGGCGGGGTGGTCCAGTCCACCCGCCGATCCGGATCGCACTCGTGAGCCGCGATGGACAGACGCGAGACCTGGCCACCCGCGCGTGAGGCGAACCTGGTCCGTCCGTACACCCTGACGTCCGGACGGACCGGCACCGACGTCGACCTTCCCCTGGAAGCGCCGATCGAGACGTTGCCGGCGGGCCTGGCCCACCGGTGGCCCGCCAACGATACGAGAGGCAGGATCATCCACCTGTGCACCAACAGCCCGTCGGTCGCGGAAATCTCGGCCCGGCTGGATTTACCGATCGGCGTCGCGCGCGTCCTGGTCGGCGATCTGGTGCTATCCGGCTACCTTCGGGTGCATAGGACATTGACCGAGCGTTCCACCCGCGACGAGCGCCACGAACTCATAGGAAGGACCCTGCGTGGTCTTAAAGCACTCTGAGGGAGCCCACGCGTCGACGAAGATCGTCGTCGCCGGCGGGTTCGGGGTCGGCAAGACCACGTTCGTCGGCGCGGTCTCGGAGATCATGCCGTTGCGCACCGAGGCGATGCTCACCGACGCCTCGGCCGGCGTCGACGCGCTCGAGGCGACCCCGGACAAGCGGACCACCACGGTCGCGATGGATTTCGGCCGGATCACCCTGGACGAGGAACTGGTGCTCTACCTGTTCGGCACCCCGGGGCAGCGGCGATTCTGGTTCATGTGGGACGACCTGGTGCGCGGCGCGATCGGCGCGATCATCCTGGTCGACTGCCGGCGCCTGCAGGACAGCTTCGCCGCGGTGGACTTCTTCGAGCATCGCGACCTGCCGTTCCTGATCGCGGTGAACGAATTCGACGGCGCGCCACGCTATCCCGTCGAGGCGGTGCGCGAAGCGCTGTCCCTGGCTCGGCACATTCCGGTGATCAAGGTCGACGCCCGCGATCGCAGGTCGGCGACCGACGCGCTGATCGCGGTCAGCGAATACGCACTGGAAACCCTGGCCGCGAGCTGATCCCGCTGTGGATCGGTGGGCCGACTGCGAATACACCGGCCGGGATTTTCGCGACGAAGACCTCAGCCGGCTGCGCACCGAGCGGGCGGTGTTCAGCGAATGCGATTTCAGCGGCGCCAACCTCAGCGAATCCGAACACCGCGCATCGGCCTTCAGGAACTGTACCTTTCACCGAACAACCTTGTGGCACTGCACCTTTGCGCAGTGCAGCCTGCTGGGTTCGGTGTTCGTGCACTGCCGGATGCGGCCGATGGCGTTCGACGAGGTCGATTTCACCCTCGCCGGGCTCGGCGGTAACGACCTTCGCGGCGTGGACCTCGGCGGTTGCCGGCTGCGGGAAACCAGCCTGGTGGAAACCGACCTGCGCGAGGCGGTGCTGCGCGGCGCCGACCTTACCGGCGCGCGGACGACGGGCGCCCGGCTCGACGGGGCCGACCTGCGCGGCGCCACCGTGGACCCGGCGCTGTGGCGGACCGCGTCGCTGGCGGGCGCGCGCGTCGACGTCCCGCAGGCGTTGGGTTTCGCGCTGGCGCACGGGCTCAGCCTGGAGGGCGGCCCGGACGCTTCCTAGCGCCGCAACCGGATTCGCCACCACACGATGGCCGAGTAGACGACCGACAGGACCAGCAGCATCGCCATGTCGAGCGACCACGCGCCCGCCGTGTGGTTCCAGTGGCTGTCCTTGGGGCTGAACGGGCTGGGCTCCACCCCGTTCAGGTCGATGGTCGAGGCGCACGCGGCGAACCCCCAGCGCGCCGGCGTCAACCAGGACAGCTGGTCGATCACGGGCCGGTTGGTCACCGGGATCACCCCGCTGGAGAACACCAACTGCGCCATGATGGCCACGACCAGCAGCGGCAGGATGTGGTCGCTGGTACGGGCCAGCGCCGACAGGACCAGGCCGATGATCGCCGCGACGATGCAGGTTGCGGCGGTCGCGACGTACAGCTCGAGGGTGGGGCTCCCGAGCAGCACAGCCCCCCGGGTCGGGGTTCCCTTGCCGATCACGGTGATCGTGGTGGCGCACGCCGCCTGGGCGACCGCGAAGACGCAGAACACGGCGATCTTGGCCAGCAGGTAGGCCCCCGTCGACAGGCCGAACGCCTGCTCCCGGCGAAAGATGGGGCGCTCACCGACCAGGTCGCGGATCGTCAGCGCGGTGCCCATGAAGACCGCGCCCACGCAGAGCAGGACCAGTATCTGCGCGGGTTCGGCGGGCGTCTTGCCGTGCGGGTCGGCCAGGCCGAAGCCGGTGCTGCCGGGGACGGTGAGCGCGAGCAGCCCGATGACGAACGGCAGCACCGCCAGGAACACCGTGTACCAGCTGTCGGAGACCACGAGGCGAACCTGGCGGCGCGCGATCGTCGAAAACTGGCGCCGCACATCGATGTTCACCGGCTCGCCGAGGTCCCGCGGCCGGGCTCGCGGCGCGCCTTTCTCCGGCCGCTTCTGCGCCAGGAAGCGCCGCTTGGCCTCGTCGGGGTCGGCGCCCACCTTGACGAAGATCTCGGCCCAGTTGGTGGTCCCCATGACCGACGAGATTTCGTCGGGCGGCCCGAAGTACGCCGTCTTGCCGCCGGGGGCGAGCAGCAGCAGCTGGTCGCAGAGGTCGAGGTGGGCCACCGAGTGCGTCACCACCAGCACCGTGCGGCCGGCGTCGGCCAGTTGGCGCAGCATCATCATGACCTGGGAGTCCAGCGCGGGGTCCAGCCCGGTGGTGGGCTCGTCAAGGATCAGCAGCGACGGCCCGGTCAGCAGTTCCAGCGCCACCGAGGCCCGTTTGCGCTGGCCGCCGGACAGCTTGTCCACCCGGGTGTCGGCGTGCTCGGTCAGGTTGAGCTCGTCGAGCACCCGCGCGACGGCCTGCGCGCGATCGGCCTGGCTGGTGTCCGGCGGCAGGCGCAGCTCCGCCGCGTAGCCCAGCGCCTGGTTGACGGTCAGCTGGCGGTGCACCACGTCGTCCTGCGGGACCATCCCGATCCGGGTCCGTAGGGTCGCGTATTCGGCGTGGATATCGTGCCCCTCGAATGTGACCGATCCGGCGGTGGGGCGCGTGTACCCGGCGATGAGCCGGGCCAGGGTGGTCTTGCCCGCGCCCGAGCCGCCGATGATCGCGGTCAGGGTGCCCGGCCGGGCGGTCAGCGAGATGTTGTCGAGCAGTTCCTTGCCCTCGACCCGGAATTGCACACCGCTGACCTCCAGGCCCCCGGTGCGCGCGTCGCCCGCGGACCGCTGCACCAAGGCGCCATTCGTGAAAACCAGGTCGACGTTGCCGATGGTGACGACATCGTCCTCGCTGAGCAGCGCCGAGCCGACCCGGACCCCGTTGACGAATGTTCCGTTGACGCTGCGCGCATCGCGGATCTCGGTGCCCGAGGGCGTCGGGACAATGATCGCGTGATGGCGCGAGGCCATCACGTCGTAGATGACGATGTCGTTGGACGCGGCGCGACCGATCGTGGCGAAACCGTCGGGCTTCTCGAACCCATCGCCCGGGCGCTGCACGACGACGTCGTCGGTCGCCGCCGGCTGCGCCGACGCGATCGGACCCGTCGGCGGTTCGGCGGGCAGCACCGTCCCCGGGTGGGTGGGCGGGTCCGGCGAAGACCCGTGCCGGGCCGCGCGAGCCCACCCCGGCGGCCGGGGGAGCCGCCGGTTTCGTTGCGGCGGGACCGCGCGTATCGGATCCGTCGACGGGGCACCCCCGTCCGGCTTGATCTCGAACATCAGGCACGGTCCGTCGGGGTTGCCGATGTTGATGCGCCGGCCGTCGCAGATGTCGATCACCCGGGCCCGGCGCCGGTCGACGAATGTGCCCCGCGGCGACCCGTTGTCGATCGCCAGCCACCTGCCCCGGTCGAAGCGCAGCACCAGATGCGTGCGCGAGATCAGCGGGTGGGCGATGCACACATCGGCGCCCAGGTCACTGCCAACGACGATGTCGTGACCTGCGCGGAAGGTGTGTTTCGACCCGTTGCCCAAGACGGTCAGCACGGGCGGCGCAAGCGTATTCATCCCAGCCAGAGGAATATCCGCTGGCGACGGCGCCAAACGGTCAGTGGCGCTTGAGCCGGATCTTCCACCACGTGATGGCGCTGTAGACCACGCTCAGCACCCCGAGCATGAACATGTCGAACAGCCATGCGCTCGACTTGTGGTCCCAGTGCTGGTCTTTCGGGTCGGTCGGCCCCGGTATCAGCCGGTGGGTATCGATGGTCGACGCCGACGCGGCGAAGCCCCACCGGGCGGGCGTGCCCCATGACAATTGGTCGAGCACGATCCGGTTGGTGACCCAGATCATGCCGCCGGAGAACACCAGCTGCGACATGATCGATACCACCAGCATCGGCATGATCTGGTCCTGCGAGCTGGCGAGCGCCGACAGGGCCATGCCGAGCAGCGCCGACACCACACACGTCGCGGCCACGTCGACGAACAACTCGAACCTGACGTCTCCCAGCAGCACCGCTCCGGAAAGCGGCTTGCCCCAGCCGATTACGGAGATCGCCGTGGCGATTCCCGCCTGAATGATGGCGAACACGCTGAACACCACGATCTTGGCCGCCATGTAGGCCGCGGTGGACAGGCCGACGGCCTGTTCGCGGCGGAAAATGGGCCGCTCGTTGACCAGGTCGCGGATCGTCAGCGCGGTTCCCATGAACACGGCGCCGACGTTGAGCATGACCAGGATCTGGTCGGGCTGGGCCGGATTGTTGCCCATCGGGTCCGACATGCCGTAGCCGGTCGTGCCGCGCACGGTGAGGCTCAGCACGCCGATGAGGAACGGCAGCAACGCCAGGAACACCGTGTAGCCGCGGTCGGAGACAACCAGCCGCACCTGGCGGCGCGCGACCGTGGAGAACTGGCGAAACAGGTCGGTGTGCACGGGTTCGCCCAGGTCGGCCGGGCGGGAATCCGACGGCTTCTCGGCCAGGTGCTTGCTTTCGGCGAGGAAGCGGCGGTTGGCCTCGTCGGGATCGGCGCCCACCTTCGCGAAGATGTCGGCCCAGTTGGTGGTGCCCATGGCCGCGCCGATCTGGCTGGGCGGGCCGAGGAACGCCGTCTTGCCGCCGGGGGCCACCAACAGCAGCTGGTCGCAGACGTCCAGGTAGGACACCGAGTGGGTGACCACCAGCACGGTGCGGCCGGCGTCGGCGAGCTGGCGCAGCATCATCATCACCTGACGGTCCAGCGCCGGGTCCAGCCCGGTGGTGGGCTCGTCGAGGATCAGCAGCGACGGCCCGGTCAGCAGCTCCAGCGCGACGGAGGCGCGCTTGCGCTGGCCGCCGGAGAGCTTGTCCACGCGGGTGTCGGCGTGCTTGGTCAACTCGAGTTCCTCGAGGACCTGCGCGACGGCCTGTTCCCGGTCGGCCTTGCTGGTGTCGGGCGGCAACCGCAGCTCGGCCGCGTAGCCCAGCGCCTGGTTGACCGTGAGCTGGCGGTGCACCACGTCGTCCTGGGGCACCATCCCGATGCGGCTGCGCATCGACGCGTACTCGGTGTGGATGTTGTGGCCCTCGAACGTCACCGAACCGGAGGTGGGGCTGGTGTACCCGGCGATCAGCCGCGACAGCGTCGTCTTCCCGGCGCCCGACCCGCCGATGATGGCGGTCAGCGTCCCGGGACGGCACGTCAGCGAGATGTGGTCGAGCAATTGCTTGCCGTGGTCGACGGTGAAGCAGACCGAATTCACTTCCAGGCCGCCGGTGCGCGTGGCGGCCTCGGTGCGGCGGACCAGGTTGTCGCCGGTGAAGACCAGGTCGACGTTGCCGATCGTCACGACGTCGCCCTCGGTCAGCACCGCCGAGCCGACCCGGACCCCGTTGACGAACGTGCCGTTGACGCTGTGCGCGTCGCGGATTTCGGTGCCCAGCGGCGTCTGGGTCAAAAACGCGTGATGCCGCGACGCCAGGACGTCCTGGATGACGATGTCGTTGTCGGTGGAGCGGCCGATCGTGAGCGCTCCAGACGGCTTCGGCATCGCCCCGGACCGCGACGGCAGCAGCGCCTGGAACACCTTGGTCGCCAGGTTGGCCACCTCCGGTGGCTTGGCGGAGGACGGCGACATCTGCGTCTCCGGCGCGCCGGATGGGTGAGACATCTGCGGGTGGGGCTGGAAATTGGCCGGCGGCGGCGCGGCGGCCGGGTGCACGGGCGGGCGACCGCCGCCACCCGGGCGGCCGGCTTGGCCCGGCGGGTGCGGTGGCGCGAGGTGGTGCGGCCGGCGGGCCACCGACGCGGCCCAGCCGGGTGGCCGGCTGCCGGGCCCGGGCGGGGGACCGGGCGGGGGACCGGGCGGACCGGATTGGCCCGGCCACGCCGACCCCGCCTGGTGGGCCGCGACCGGGATGCCCATCGACTCGGTGCGGGGCGGGCGCCCGGCCAAACCTTGGTGGCGCCCGACCTCGAAGCTCAGCTGCGGCCCGTCGGGGTTTCCGATGTTGAGGGTTTGGCCGTCGTGGATGTCGACCACCGGCACCCGGCGGCCGTTGACGAAAGTCCCGTTGAGCGAACCGTTGTCGATGGCCAGCCACCGGCCCTGGTCGAAGCGCAACAACAGGTGGGCGCGCGAAATCAGCGGATGCGTGATGCGCATGTCGGCCCGCAGGTCGCGCCCGACCACCACGTCGTGACCCGCGGCGAAGGTGCGTTCCGACCCGTCGTGACGAACGGTTAGCGCTGGCGGGGCTGCTGCAGTCATCGCCACAACTGTAGCGGGTGCGGCTGTTTTCACCCTGTGAGCGTGAGCGCAGGCAGCGACTGCGAGCTCACTCTCGAACCCCGGGGTTCACGTCGTCAGCGGGCCAAGGCGTCCGGTGCACCCGTCACCACGCAGTGGGTGCGCGTGTAGATCGTCGGCATGCATCGGTTGCAGTGTGTGCACGCCGAATGCACGCTGTGCGCGGCGCCGTCGGCGGCGATCCGATTGATCAGGTCCGGCTCGGCCAGCAGCGCCCGGCCCATCGCGACGAAGTCGAATCCCTCGGCCATCGCCAGGTCCATCGTCTCCCGGTTGGTGATGCCGCCGAGCAGAATCAGCGGCATCTTGAGCTCGGCGCGGAACAGCTTGGCGTCGCGCAACAGGTAGGCCTCGCGGTAGGGGTACTCGCGCAGGAATTTCTTGCCGGTCATCCGCATGCCCCAGCGCAGCGGCGGCTTGAACGCCCCGGCGAACTCCTTGAGCGGGGCGTCGCCGCGGAACAGGTACATCGGATTGACCAGCGAGCTACCCGCGGTGAGCTCGATCGCGTCCAGCCCGCCGTCTTCCTCCAGCCACTTCGCGGTGATCAGCGATTCCTCGGTGCTGATGCCGCCGCGCACGCCGTCGGCCATGTTGAGCTTGGCCGTGACCGCGATCGGCGTGCCTTCTTTTTCCACCGCGCGGCGGACGGCCAGCACCATGCCGCGGGCCACCTTGGCGCGGTTCTCGAGCGAACCGCCGAACTCGTCGTCGCGGCGGTTGATCAGCGGCGACAAAAACGAACTCGCCAAATAGTTGTGGCCCAGATGGATTTCGACGGCGTCGAACCCCGCTTCGATGGCCAGCCGGGCGGCGTTGGCGTGCCCGGCGATGACCTCGTCGATGTCCGCACGGGCCGCCTTCTTGGCGAACCGCATCCCGATCGGGTTGAAGAACCGGACCGGCGCCAGGGCCTTGGCCTTGTTGGACTTGGCATTGGCGACCGGGCCCGCGTGGCCGATCTGCGCGCTGACCGCCGCCCCCTCGGCGTGGATCGTGTCGGTGAGCCGGCGGAACCCCGGCACCGCCTCGGGCCGCATCCAGATTCCGTTGCCCTCGGTGCGCCCGCCGCGGGAGACGGCGCAGTAGGCGACGGTCGTCATGCCGACGCCGCCCGCGGCCGGCAGCCGGTGGTACTCGATGAGGTCGTCGGTCACCAGGGCGTCGGGCGTGCGCGCCTCGAAGGTGGCGGATTTGATGGTGCGGTTGCGCAGCGTGATCGGACCGAGCCTGGCGGGGCTGAACACGTCCGGAGGGGTCGACATACCGGGGAGCGTGCCAGACTGTCGGCGTGGGAGCAATCACGCTGGACGGCAAGGCCACCCGGGACGAGATCTTCGTCGACCTCAAGCAGCGGGTTGCCGCCCTGACCGCGGCGGGACGCACACCCGGGCTGGGCACCATCCTGGTCGGCGACGACCCGGGTTCGCAGGCCTACGTGCGCGGCAAGCACGCGGACTGCGCCAAGGTCGGCATCACGTCGCTGCGTCGCGACCTGCCCGCCGACATCAGCCCCGCCACGCTCGACGAGACCATCGACGAGCTCAACGCCAACCCCGAGTGCACCGGCTACATCGTCCAGTTGCCGCTGCCGAAGCAGCTGGACGAGAACGCGGCGTTGCAGCGGGTGGACCCCGCCAAGGACGCCGACGGCCTGCACCCGACCAACCTGGGCCGGCTGGTGCTCAACAACCCGGCGCCGCTGCCGTGCACCCCGCGCGGCATCGTGCACCTGTTGCGCCGCTACGACGTCGAGATCGCCGGCGCGCACGTGGTCGTCATCGGCCGCGGTGTGACGGTGGGCCGCCCGCTGGGGCTGCTGTTGACCCGGCGCTCCGAGAACGCGACAGTCACGTTGTGCCACACCGCAACTCGCGACCTGCCGGCGCTGACCCGGCAGGCCGACATCATCGTCGCCGCCGTCGGCGTCCCGCACCTGCTGACCGCCGACATGGTGCGACCCGGCGCCGCCGTGCTCGACGTGGGTGTCAGCCGGGTGGACGGCAAGCTGGCCGGCGATGTGCACCCGGACGTGTGGGAGGTGGCCGGCCACGTATCACCGAATCCCGGTGGCATCGGCCCGCTTACCCGCGCGTTCCTGCTGACCAACGTCGTCGAGCTGGCCGAGGGACGGCGCTAACAGGTGCGCGCGATCATGCGGGCCCAGTGGCCGATCGTGTTGGTCGAGCTGATCTTCTCCGCGGCGTTTGTCTTGGTGGCGGCCAACTTCTGGCGCCGTGGCGCCCTGCTGATCGGCATCGGGGTCGGCGTGGCGGCGCTGCTGCGATTGCTGTTGTCCGACGAGCGGGCCGGCCTACTGGTCGTTCGCGGCAAGGGCCTGGACTTCGCGACCACCGCGGCCGTCGCCGCGGCGATGGTCTATATCGCGTGGACCATCGATCCGTTGGGGACCCGTTAAATCCCTGGCATGCCGGGGATTTGGCTCAGCCCGCCGGGCAGGTTGGCCGGGAGGTTGGCAGGTAGGCCGCCGGCCAGGTTGCCGGGGATACCGGGCAGCCCGGCGGTGGGGTTTCCGCTGGCGATGTTTGCGATTTCCTGCGGGCAGTACATCTGAATGGCGATGGTGGTGAACATCTGCGCCATCTGCGGCGACATGCCCTGGTGGGTAACGCTTGCCGCGGCGGCGGCGAAGTTCCCGCCCGGCTGCGCGAGCATCGGGCAGATGGACTGGCCCACCGACATCGCGTTGCCCGGTTCGCCGAAGTCGATGCCGGCGTGGTTGAGCGCGTCGATGAAGTTGTCGTCGGTCCCCGCGTCCGCCTCGGCGGGCGCGGCGAAGGCCGCGGCCACCGTGAGCAGCCCGGCGGCGCCGGCCAGCAGGCGAATGGTCAAGGGCTGGTGGCGAAACAACCAGATCCACCGCTGAGGTCCCGCCGCCAGTGCCTTCATGCCATCTCCATCCGTCGTGGAGTGCACTGAGGGCACTCGAGTCACGTTAGTGAACTCTGATCTATGACTGTCACATTTACAACACGGTGCGGTAAAGGTTTGCACAATAAGCGTTTTGTGGGCCCGCCGCGCCCGCGACGTCGTTTATTGCGCCGGCGCCTGATCGGGAGCCGACCACGCGATCGAGGCCACACTGTTACCCGACACTCGCGCCGGGGCCGGATTTTCGGGTGCCGATTGGACCAGAATCCGGCCCATGACGTCGAATCACAGCCTGGACTCTGGGATCTCGCGCCAGACATTTCTTCGCGGCGCCGTCGGAATGTTCGCCGCCGGAGCGGTATTCGGGGGTGCGCGCGCGGCCGCCGACCCGGCCGCCGGCTGGGGCGGCTTGGCCTCCTCGATCGGGGGAAGCGTGCTGTTGCCGGCCAACGGCGCCCAATTCGCCACGGGCAAACAAGTTTTCAATGCGCTGTACAACAATTCCAATCCGGCGGCGGTGATCACCGTGTCGTCGCAGTCGGACGTGCAGAAGGCGGTCGCGTTCGCGGTGGCCAACGGGCTCAAGGTCGCCCCGCGCGGCGGCGGGCATTCCTACATCGGCGCGTCGGCCGCCAACGGGACCATGGTGCTCGACCTGCGCGGGCTGCCCGGCGGGGCCAACGTCGACGGCGGCGGCAACGCGACGGTGACGCCGGCGACCACGGTGTACGCCGCGCACCAGGCGCTGGCCGGGGCCGGGCGCGCGATTCCCACCGCCACCTACCCCAGCGTCGGGATAGGTGGCCTGTCGCTCGGCGGCGGGGTGGGCGCCGATTGCCGTCATGCCGGGTTGACGTGCGACGCGCTGCAGTCGGCCACGGTGGTGTTGCCCAGCGGCGACGTGGTCACGGCGTCTGCCAACGACCACCCCGACCTGTTCTGGGCGCTGCGCGGAGGGGGCGGCGGCAATTTCGGGGTGACGACGTCGATGACGTTCGCGACCTTCGCCACCGCCGACAGCGATGTGGTGCGACTGGACTTTCCACCGGCGTCGGCGGTGCAGGTGCTGGTCGGCTGGCAGTCGTGGCTGAGCGCGGCCGGCCGAAACACCTGGGGGATCGTCAATCTCTCGGTCGGCAGCCAGCCGGACTGCCATGTGCTGGCGACCTGCCCGGCGGGCGCCGGCCCCGGTGTCGTCGACGCGATCAAGTCCGCGGTGGGGGTGGCGCCCACCGCGGTGCAGAACAAGACGCTCAGCCACATGGACCTGGTGACGTATCTGGCCGGCGGCAGCTCGACGACGTCGCCCGTCGGTTTCGTGGCCGGGTCCGACGTGCTCACGACGATCGATTCGGCTGCGGCCCATGCCATCGCGACGGCGATCGGGCAGTGGCCGGCCTCCGCGGGCAAGGCGTCGCTGCTCGTCGACCCGCTGGACGGCGCCGTCGCCGACGTCGCGGCGGGGGACACGGCCTTCCCGTGGCGCAAACAGTCCGCGCTGCTGCAGTGGTACGTCGAACCCGTCGCCAACCAGGTGCCCGCGGCCGCGCAGTGGCTGAGCTCCGCTCACCAAGCGGTGCAGCAGTTCTCGGTGGGCGGCTACGTCAACTACCTGGAGACCAACAGCTCGGCCTCGCGGTACTTCGGCTCGAACCTGTCGCAGCTGACGGCGGTGCGCCAGAAGTACGACCCTGACCGTGTCATGTTCTCGGGATTGACTTTCTGACGGCACTACAACCTTTGTGGTGAAATGCCGCATGACCCGCGAAGCGTTCGGCGCGGAGTTCGTCGGCGCCGAAGGATTCCTAGACACCCCGACATTCGGGTTGCCGCCGCGGTTTGCGGCCGAGGCGCTGCGCGACTGCATCCGATCGTGGGAAGAGGGCGAGTTGCAGATCCGCGCGTTCGACGAGCCGATGGGTGCCAGCCGAGCGGCCTACGCGTCGCTGATCGGCGCCGACGAACACCGGGTGGCGCTGGGGACCAGCGTGTCGTCGGCGATCGGCCTGGTCGCCGCCGCGATCCCCGACGGCAGCCGGGTGGCGGCGTTGCAGGGCGAATTCACCAGTGTCACCTTCCCGTTCGTCGCTCAGGCCGCGCGTGGTGTCACCGTCACCGAGCTGGCGCCGGGCCAATTCGAGGATTCCGCCGGTGATTTCGACGTCGCGGCGGCCAGCCTCGTCCAGTCCGCCGACGGCGCCTTGCTGGACCTTGAGTCGCTGCGCGCCAGCGTCGCCGATTCGCGCGCCATCACCGTGCTCGACGTGAGCCAGGCCCTGGGCTGGAAGAACGTCACGCTGGGATGGTCCGACGTCGCCGTCGCGGCCAGTTACAAGTGGCTGCTCGGGCCGCGCGGGGTGGCCTGGATGTCGTTGAGCCAGCGCATGATGGACACGCTCACCCCGCACACCGCCAGCCCGTACGCGGGGGCGGACATGTGGTCGTCGCTGTACGGGCTGCCGATGCGGCTGGCCGAGAACGCGCGGCGGTTCGACGCGTCGCCGGCGTGGTTCAGCATGCTGGGCGCGGCGCTGTCGCTGACGTGGCTGGCGTCGCTGGATCGCGTCGCCGTCGAGTCCCACACGCTGCGGCTGGCGAACCGCTTGCGCACCGAATTGCAGCTGCCCGCTGCCGAGTCGGCGATCGTGGCATTCTCGGTGGATGGCGCCCCAGATGCCCTGCGGCGGGCCGGTATCCGGGCATCGGTGCGCGCGGGGGCGACCCGGGTCGGGTTTCACCTGTACAACACGAACTCAGACGTCGACAAGCTCCTCGGTGCGCTCCGGCCCTAGCCCTAACCCGTCAGCGCCGCCCGGATGCACACGGTGACGTACGGCAGCGCCAGGCCGGCCGAATTCGTCAGTGCCGGATGGGTGGCCAGCAACTCGCGCACCTGCTCGAGCGTCCTGGTGCGCACCTCGGTCGGTGAGGTAATGCAGTAGCTGCGCGACGCCACCAGGTCGATCAACGCTTGCGGCGTCAGGTAATTCGTCCACTCGAGCTGATGACGCTCCGGCCCGGTGAACGACTCGGACAAGTTGACGTCGAAGCGGCCGTCGCCGTCGGAGCCGATGATCTCGCCCAACTCGCGCACCCAGCCCAGCCGCTCGTCGCGGGTGTTCCACACCAGCCCGAGCCGCCCGCCGGGCCGCAGCACCCGGGCCACCTCGGGGATCGCCCGCTCGGGATTGACCCAGTGCCACGCCTGGGCGACCAGCACCGCGTCAACGCTGTTGTCCTCCAACGGAATTTCTTCGGCCGTGCCCAGCAGGGCACGCGTTTCCGGCAGCGAGCTGCGCAGTACTTCGAGCATGTCGGGGATCGGGTCGACGGCCACCACGTCCAGGCCGCGCTCCACCAGCCGAGTGGTCAGCTTGCCGGTGCCGGCGCCGAGGTCGAGCACCTGGCGGGCCCCGCTCGGCAGCAGCCAGTCGATCGCCTCGGGCGGATAGGAGGGGCGGCCGCGCTCGTAGGCCGCGGCCGCAGAGCCGAACGACAGCGAGCGGTCCTGGCCGGCCCGGGTCATCGCGGGTCGGCCAGGTCGAGCGTCTTGCGGATCAACTCGCCGACGGCCTCGGATTCCACCAGGAACCCGTCGTGCCCGCAGATCGACTCGACCACATGGAGTTCGGCGCAACCCGGCAGGAGCTCGGCCAGCTCCTGTTGCAGGCGCAGCGGGTAGAGCCGGTCGGAGGTGATGCCGCCGACCACCACCGGCACCGGGCACCCGCGCAGGGCCGCTTCGACCCCGCCCCGGCCGCGGCCGACGTCGTGGCTGTTCAGCGCCTCGGTCAGGATGACGTAGCTGCCGGCGTCGAAGCGGGCCAGCAGCTTGTCGCCCTGGTGTTCCAGGTAGCTCTGCACGGCGTAGCGGCCGCCTCCGAATGGGGGGCCCGGGTCCTCGCCGCCCTGGCTGTCGTTGGCGAACCGGGTGTCCAGCTCCGCCTCGCCGCGATAGGTCAGGTGCGCGAAGCGCCGCGCGATCGTCAACCCGGCGGCCGGCGCCCGGCCCGTCTCGTGGTAATCGCCGCCCTGCCAGTCGGGGTCGGCCTTGATGGCCGCGATCTGCGTGGTCTGGGTGCCGATCTGGTCTCCGGTCGCGCGCGCCCCGACGGCCAGCAGCAGCCCGGCACGCACCCGCTCCGGGTGACCGACGATCCACTCCAAAGCCCTTGCGCCGCCCATGGATCCGCCGACCACGGCGGCCACCTGGTCGATGCCCAGAGCGGCCAGCGCGGTGATGTCGGCGGCCACCTGGTCGCGCACCGAAATCAGCGGAAACCGTGAGCCCCAAGGCTTTCCGTCGCGCGCGAGCGAGCTGGGGCCGGTGGATCCGCGGCAGCCACCCAGCACGTTGGTGGCCACCGCGCACCAGCGGTCGGTGTCGATCGGCGCGCCCGGCCCGGCCACGCCGTCCCACCAGCCGGGCGTGGGGTGTCCGGGGCCGGCGGGCCCGGTGATGTGGGAATCGCCGGTCAGCGCGTGCAGCACCACCACTACGTTGTCGCGTGTGGGCGACAGCTCGCCCCAGCGCTGGACGGCGATGCAGACGTCGTCAATCACCTCACCGCTTTCCAGCCGCAGCGAGCCGATGTGGACATACCCGACTTCGCCTTCGGCGGGCAGCGTCTGGGTTCCAACGTCGGAGATCGTCATGTCAGACTCTTCAGACCGCCGCCACGGTGTGTGACTCACCGCTGAACTTCCGGGCCGCGGCAAACCCGAGCTCCAGGTCGGCCAGGATGTCGTCGATGCCCTCGATGCCGACGGCCAGCCGCACCAGCCCGGGGCTGACGCCGGTGCTCAGCTGCTCCTCGGGGCTCAGCTGGGCATGCGTGGTCGACGCCGGGTGAATCACCAGCGAGCGCACGTCGCCGATGTTGGCGACGTGGCTGTGCAGCTTGAGGGCGTTGACGAACGCCTTGCCGGCCTCGACGCCGCCGGCCAGCTCGAACGCCAGCACGGCCCCGGTTCCCTTGGGCGCCAGCTTCTTTCCGCGTTCGTACCACGGCGAGCCGGGCAGCCCCGCATAGTTCACCGACACCACCCCGTCATGGCCGGCCAGAAACTCGGCGACCCGCTGGGCGTTGGCGACGTGGCGCTCCATGCGCAGGCTCAGCGTTTCCAGGCCCTGGGCCACCAGGAACGCGTTGAACGGCGCGGCGGCCGACCCGAGGTCGCGCAGCAGTTGCACGCGCGCCTTGAGCGCATACGCCGGCGGGCCCAGCTCGGCGTACACCACGCCGTGGTAGCTGGGGTCGGGCGTGGTGAACCCGGGGAAGCGGCCCTGCGTCCAGTCGAAGGTGCCGCCGTCGACGATGACGCCCGCGATCGCGGAGCCGTGCCCGCCCAGGTACTTGGTGGCCGAGTGCACCACGATGTCGGCGCCCTGCGTGAACGGCTGGATCAGGTACGGAGTGGCGATGGTGTTGTCGACGATCAGCGGCACCCCGCTGGCGTGGGCCACCCCGGCGACCCCGGGCGTGTCCAGCACGTCGATCTGCGGGTTGGAGATGGTCTCGGCGAAGAACGCCTTGGTGTTGGGCCGGACCGCGGCCTGCCACGAGTCGAGGTCGTCGGGATTGGCGACGAAGCTGACCTCGATGCCGAGCTTGGCCAGCGAATAGTGGAACAGGTTGTACGTGCCGCCGTAGAGCCGCGGGCTGGACACGATGTGATCGCCGGCACATGCGAGGTTCAATATGGCGAATGTCTCAGCCGCCTGCCCGGAGCTGAGAAACAGCGCGGCGACGCCGCCCTCGAGCGCGGCGACCCGCTGCTCGACGACGTCGGTGGTCGGGTTGCCGATCCGGGTGTAGATGTTGCCCGGAACCTCGAGCCCGAACAGCGCCGCGGCGTGCGCAGTGTCGTCGAAGGTGTACGAGGTGGTCTGGTAGATCGGCAGGGCGCGGGCGTGGGTGGTCGGGTCGGCCTGCTGGCCGGCGTGCACCTGCTTGGTCTCGAACGACCAATGCGCGGTGGGGTCGGCGGTATCTGTCTCGCTGTCTCTAGAGCTCACGTGCGGCGGTGCTTTCTTCTCGGAAGGGCATGAACTGGCATCGGGAAGTGCGCCGTCGACCTAGCGACGGCACACGAAGCGCCGCAAATGAGCTTGATGAGTGCACATCACGTTTCCCCTCTAGTCAGGGGTCCGTTATGGCGGACCCGCGCTTGCCGCGCAGCCTGTGGCTACTAGACCTGGTCTTTCACCCGGGGCACCCCACCGCGGTTGGAGGGTTGCCGGCCAGCAAGCCGGGGCTTAGCGCTGGCACTCATGACCGATGTGAAGCCTATCTCATAGCGGCGAGTCCCCGCCAACTCGAGCCAACTCCTATGGTCCGGCGGCCACCGGTGCCGCAGTTCAGCGCGCTGGCCTGCGGTCGACGCCTGTCCAAACACCCTTGATAACGTGGCAGCCAGAACGCTGAGCCCCATCGATATCCGATCAATGACGCCAGGAGAGATGGACCGTGTGCGCCGAACAGCCGACCGTCATCTACACGTTGACCGACGAGGCGCCGCTGCTGGCGACCTACGCGTTCCTGCCGATCGTGCGGGCCTTCGCCGAGCCGGCGGGCCTCAAGATCGAGACGGGTGACATCTCGCTGGCCGCCCGGATCCTGGCGGAGTTCCCCGATCACCTGACCGAAGAGCAGCGGGTGCCGGACGCCCTGGCGGAACTGGGCGCGCTGACGAAGCGGCCCGACACCAACATCATCAAGCTGCCGAACATCAGCGCCTCGGTGCCCCAGCTGGTCGCCGCGATCAAGGAGCTGCAAGGGAAGGGCTTCAAGGTTCCGGACTTTCCGCAGAATCCGAAGACCGACGAGGACAAGGCAATTCGGGAGCGCTATGCCAAATGCCTTGGCAGCGCGGTCAACCCGGTACTGCGTGAGGGCAACTCCGACCGGCGCGCGCCCAAGGCCGTCAAGGAGTACGCGCGCAAGCACCCGCACAGCATGGGGGAGTTTTCGCCGGCGGCGCGCACCCACGTCGCGACCATGCGGCACGGCGACTTTTACCACGGGGAGAAGTCGATGACGCTGGATCGCGCGCGCAGCGTGAAGATGGTGCTGGAAACCCAAAGCGGTCAGACCCTCGAGCTCAAGGACAAGGTCGAGCTGCGCGACGGCGACGTCATCGACAGCATGTTCATGAGCAAGAAGGCACTCTGCGAGTTCTACGAGGAGCAGATGCAGGACGCCTACGAGACCGGCGTGATGTTCTCGCTCCACGTCAAGGCGACCATGATGAAGGTCTCCCATCCCATCGTCTTCGGCCACGCCGTGAAGATTTTCTACAAGGATGCGTTCGCCAAGCACCAGGAGCTGTTCGACGAACTCGGCGTCAACGTCAACAACGGATTGGTCGATCTCTACGACAAGATCGAGTCGCTGCCCGCCTCCCTGCACGAGGAGATCATCCGCGACCTGCACGCCTGCCACGAACACCGTCCCGAGCTCGCGATGGTCGATTCGGCCAAGGGCATCACCAACTTCCATTCGCCCAGCGACGTGATCGTGGATGCGTCGATGCCGGCGATGATCCGCGCCGGCGGCAAGATGTGGGGCGCCGACGGGCGGCAGAAGGACACCAAGGCCGTCAACCCCGAGTCGACCTTCGCCCGCATCTACCAGGAGATCATCAACTTCTGCAAAACCCACGGGCAGTTCGACCCGACGACGATGGGCACGGTGCCCAACGTGGGCCTGATGGCCCAGCAGGCCGAGGAATACGGCTCGCACGACAAGACATTCGAGATCCCCGAGGACGGTGTCGCCAACATCGTCGACCTCGAGACCGGGGAGGTCCTGCTCAGTCAGAACGTGGAAGAAGGCGACATCTGGCGGATGCCGATCGTCACCGACGAGGCGATCCGGGACTGGGTCAAGCTGGCCGTCACCCGGGCGCGCAACTCGGGCATGACGGTGGTGTTCTGGCTCGACACCGAACGCCCGCACGAGGTCGAACTGCGCAAGAAGGTCAAGGCGTACCTGAAGGAGCACGACACCGAGGGCCTCCAAATCCAGATCATGCCGCAGGTATGGGCCATGCGGTACACGCTGGAGCGCGCGATGCGCGGACAGGACACCATCGCCGCGACCGGAAACATCCTGCGCGACTACCTCACCGACCTGTTCCCGATCCTGGAGCTCGGCACCAGCGCCAAGATGCTGTCCATCGTCCCGCTGTTGTCCGGCGGCGCGATGTACGAGACGGGAGCGGGCGGTTCGGCACCGAAGCACGTCCACCAGCTCGTCGAGGAAAATCACCTGCGCTGGGATTCCCTCGGTGAGTTCCTGGCGCTGGGAGCGTGTTTCGAAGACATCGGTGTCAAGACCGACAACGAGCGCGCCGAGCTTTTGGGCAAGACACTGGATGCGGCGATCGGAAAGTTGTTGGAGAACAACAAGAGTCCGTCACGCAAGACCGGCGAACTCGACAATCGCGGCAGCCAGTTCTACCTGGCGTTGTACTGGGCCGAGCAACTCGCCGCGCAATCCGACGACGAAGAGTTGCGCGAGCACTTCGCCTCGCTGGCCGACGAATTGAGCCGCAACGAGGACAAGATCGTGGCCGAACTCGCGGAGGAGCAGGGCGAGGCGGTCGACATCGGCGGCTACTATCGCCCGGACACCGAGAAGACGACTGCAGTGATGCGGCCGAGCAAGACGTTCAACGAAGCGCTGGCAGCTTCGCAAGGTTAAGGGCCGCGAGAGAAAGTCGAACTCGATATGGCAGGCGAATCCAAGATCAAGGTCAAGGGCCCGGTAGTCGAGCTCGACGGCGACGAGATGACCCGCGTCATCTGGAAGCTCATCAAGGACATGCTCATCCTGCCCCATCTCGACATCAACCTGGAGTACTACGACCTGGGGATGGAGCACCGCGACCGCACCGACGACCAGGTGACGATCGACGCGGCCTACGCCATCAAAAGGCACGGCGTGGGCGTCAAATGCGCCACCATCACCCCCGACGAGGCCCGCGTCTCCGAATTCAACTTGAAGAAGATGTGGCTGTCGCCGAACGGGACCATTCGGAACATCCTGGGCGGCACCATCTTCCGCGAACCGATCGTGATTTCGAATGTGCCGCGCCTGGTTCCGGGCTGGACCAAACCGATTGTCATCGGCCGTCACGCCTTTGGTGACCAGTACCGGGCGACGAATTTCAAAGTCGACAAGCCGGGTACCGTCTCGCTGACGTTCACCCCCGCCGACGGCAGCGAGCCGATGGTGCACGAGATGGTGACCATCCCCGAGGACGGCGGCGTCGTGATGGGGATGTACAACTTCAAGCAATCCATCCAGGACTTCGCGCGGGCGTCGTTCACCTACGGCCTGAACGCCAAATGGCCGGTGTATCTGTCCACCAAGAACACCATCCTCAAGGCCTACGACGGCATGTTCAAAGACGAGTTCCAGCGCATCTACGACGAGGAGTTCAAGGAGCAGTTCGAGGCCGAGGGCCTGACCTACGAGCACCGGCTCATCGACGACATGGTGGCCGCCTGCCTCAAGTGGGAGGGCGGCTACGTGTGGGCCTGCAAAAACTACGACGGCGACGTGCAGTCCGACACCGTCGCGCAGGGCTACGGATCGTTGGGGCTGATGACGTCGGTGCTGATGACGGCCGACGGCAAGACGGTGGAGGCCGAGGCCGCGCACGGCACCGTCACCCGCCACTTCCGGCAGTACCAGGCCGGCAAGCCGACCTCCACCAACCCGATCGCATCGATCTTCGCCTGGACGCGCGGGCTGCAGCACCGCGGCAAGCTGGATGACACACCCGAGGTCAGCGACTTCGCCCAGAAGCTGGAGGAGGTCGTCATCTCCACCGTCGAGGGCGGCAAGATGACCAAGGACCTCGCCATCCTGATCGGTCCCGATCAGGAGTGGCAGCAGAGCGAGGAGTTCCTCAACTCCATCGCCGAGAACCTCGACAAGGCCTTAGCCGGCTGATTCCTCGCGGCGCCCGTCACCTTTGGTGCACTCGTCGAGGAAGTCGGTGACGACGTCGGCGATGCGATCGGGCGCCTCCAGCATCGGCACGTGGCCGACGCCGTCGAGCCGGGTCACCCTCGTGTCCTTGGGCAAAAAGTCGGTGAAGTGCCGGCTGAACCGCTGCGGCGGCACCACCCGGTCCTTTTCGCACAGCACGAGGTGGGCGGGCACGGCGGTGTCGGCCAACTCGAGCAACCCCGGCAGCAGCAACGCCTTGACCAGCAGCTGGAAATAGGCCGGGCAATGCGCGGCGTCGTCGACGATGCCGGACAGCTTCCGCTCGCTCACCCCATCCGGCGACGCGCTGAGCGGCAGGGTCGCCAGCCGGCGGCTGAACGGCAGCCGCAGCACCCGCTGGCCGAGCAGGCGGGTCAGCAGCAGGATCGGCAGCCCCGAGATGAACTTGCCGATCACCTCGAACTTCACCGGGCTGAACCGCGTCCACCCGCCGGCTGGCGCGATGCCGGTGACGCTGCGGGCGCGCCCGCGCCGCTCGAGTTCGAACGCGACCCAGCCGCCCAGCGAGTTGCCGACGATGTGGGCGGTCTTCCAGCCGAGCTCGTCCATCTGACCCTCGATGCGGTCGGCCAGGACCGCCGAGCTCAACAGCCAGGTGCCGGCGTACGGCCCGCCGTTGTGGCCGGCCATGGTCGGGGCGAACACCTCATAGCGACCGGTGTCGGCCACCCGCTGCGCCACGTCCTCCCATACCGTCTGGGACAGCAGGAAGGGGTGCAGGAACAACACGGGTTCCCCGGAGCCGAGGTGGATGGGGGCTCGAGACGTCATAGTGCCGACAGTAAAGGCGGTACCGCCGGTACCGCAACAAAGGGATGACCGGTGGTCGAGGCGCCCTGTGCCCGTCGTGAAAAGATCGACGGCATCATGAGCACCGCTACCGGATCCAGCCGGATCTTCTCCGGCGTGCAGCCCACGTCCGACTCGCTTCACCTCGGCAACGCGTTGGGTGCGATCACGCAGTGGGTCGGCCTGCAGGACGACCACGACCCGTTCTTCTGCGTCGTCGACCTGCACGCCATCACCATTCCGCAGGATCCCGACGCCCTGCGCCGCCGCACCCTGATCACCGCCGCCCAGTACCTGGCGCTGGGCATCGACCCCGCCCGCAGCACCGTGTTCGTGCAGAGCCACGTGCCCGCCCATGCCCAGCTGGCGTGGGTGCTGGGTTGCTTCACCGGGTTCGGGCAGGCGTCGCGCATGACGCAGTTCAAGGACAAGTCCACGCGCCACGGCAGCGACTCGACCACGGTGGGCCTTTTCACCTATCCCGTCCTGCAGGCCGCCGACGTGCTGGCCTACGACAGCGACCTGGTGCCCGTGGGGGAGGACCAGCGCCAGCATCTCGAGCTGGCGCGCGACATCGCGCAGCGGTTCAACGCCCGCTTCCCCGACACCTTCGTGGTTCCCGACGTGCTCATCCCCAAGGTCACCGCCAAGATCTACGACCTGCAGGATCCGACGTCGAAGATGAGCAAATCGGCGGCCAGCGATGCCGGTCTGATCAACCTGCTCGACGATCCGGCGTTGTCGGCCAAGAAAATTCGCTCCGCGGTGACCGACAGCGAGCGCGAGATCCGTTACGACACAGCGGCCAAGGCCGGCGTGTCGAACCTGCTGACCATCCAGTCGGCGGTCACCGGGGTCGGCATCGAGACGCTCGTCGAGGGCTACGCGGGGCGCGGCTACGGCGACTTGAAGAAGGACACCGCCGAGGCCGTCGTCGAGTTCGTCGGGCCGATCAAGGCACGCGTCGACGAATTGATGGCCGATCGCACGGAATTGGAGTCGGTGCTCGCGGCCGGGGCGCAGCGCGCCGAGGAGGTGGCGGGCAAAACCGTTCGGCGGGTTTACGATCGGTTAGGGTTTCTTCCGCTAGCCGAATAGGTTTGACCATGACCGAGCCGACCAAGCCGGGGCTGATTGACCGGCTGCGGGCCCGGTTCGGGTGGATCGATCACGTGCTGCGCGCCTACCGGCGCTTCGGCGATCGCAACGGCGGCTTCTACGCCGCGGGCCTGTCCTACTACACGATCTTTGCGCTATTTCCGTTGCTGATGGTGGGTTTCGCGGCGTTCGGATTTTTGCTGTCGCGCCGCCCCGAGTTGCTGGCCACGATCGACGCGCACATCCGATCCGCGGTGACGGGCGCTTTGTCGCAACAACTCGTCGACCTGATGAACTCGGCGATCGACGCGCGGACCTCGGTCGGTGTCATCGGCCTGGTGACCGCGGCCTGGGCCGGCCTCGGCTGGATCTCGCACCTGCGCGCGGCGGTGACCGAGATGTGGTGGGATCAGCGCATCGAGTCGCCGGGCTTTGTGCGCGACAAGCTTTCCGACCTGGCGGCGATGGTGGGGACGTTCCTGGTGGCCCTGGCGAGCGTGGTGCTGAGCACCCTCGGCCACGCCGCCCCGATGGGCGCCGTGCTGAGATGGCTTGGAATACCCGAGTTCTCGGTGTTCGACTGGCTGTTCCGGCTGATCTCGATCCTGATCTCGCTGCTGGTGTCCTGGATGCTGTTCACCTGGATGATCGCGCGGCTGCCGCGCGAGAAGGTCGACTTCGCCGACTCGATGCGGGCCGGGCTGCTCGCGGCGGTCGGCTTCGAGGTGTTCAAACAGGTGGCATCGTTGTACTTGCGGACGGTGCTGCGCAGCCCCGCGGGTGCCACCTTCGGTCCGGTGCTGGGGCTCATGGTGTTCGCCTACATCACGGCGTTTCTGGTCCTGTTCGCCGCCGCCTGGGCGGCCACCGCCTCCGATGACCCGCGCACCACGCCCGTGCAGCCTCCGCCACCGGCGATCATCGCGCCGCGGGTGCAGCTCGACGAGGGTCTCAGCACCCGTCAGGCGATGACCGCGGTGGGCCTGGGAGCCGTTGGGGCGCTGGTGTTTTCCCGGCTGGCCCGCTGGCTGCGCTAGCCTACAGCCTCCAGCGCCGCGCGCACCTTCTCGGCGAACACGATGGCCGCCTTCAGCGGGCGCACCATGACCGTGATCTCGTCGATCAGGCCGTCGTCGCGCGTATGCACGAAGTCGCAGCCCTGGATCCGCATCCCGTCCACGGTGGCGCCGAAAAGCAGCACGTGATCGGGGCCGCCGGGCAGCTCCTTTTCGAACCGGAAGCCGTCCAGTACCTCACCGACGGCGCCGATGACGGCCGCGATGGTGCCGGGACCGCGGTAGGGCCGGTGCGCGATGGGGCTGTTGAGCACCGCGTCGTCGGCGAACAGGCGACCGATGTCACCGAGTTCGCCGGACTCGACGGCGGCGCGGAACGGGTGCGCGTTCACAGCTCGACCGCCCTGCCCACGGCCACCGTGACGGCGGTGACGAAGATCGCCACGTTCACCGCGACGCTACGGGGCTCGCGCAGGTGCGCGTGCGAGGCCATGGCCCCGACCATGACGATCGCGAGTCCGCCTGCGGCGGCCGGGACGAAGAACTCGGCGACGCCCACCACCCGCGGCAGCACAATCCCGATGGCGCCCAACAGTTCACAGAACGCGGTGGCTCGCACCACCGGCATGGGAAACGGTGCGATGCCTGTTTGTCCCGTCGCGAGAAGCCGATCCCTGGGCATGCTGATCTTCGCCAGCCCCGAGGCGAGGAAGATCGCGGCGAGCAAGACCTGCAGCGTCCATAGCAACGTATTCATGGTGACCCTCCGTGGTCGATGGCGGTTCACAGGTATGACGAGGCGCCGGCGCGATATGTGACAGGCGCGCCGGGCTACCCGTCGGCCAGCCAGTCGCCCCGGGCCATGACCGCAGCCACGCGCAGATCGCGGTCGAGCACAACGAGGTTGGCGTCGAAGCCCTCCCGCAGCGCGCCCACGCCTTCGAGCCCGAGGGCCCGCGCCGGCGTCGTCGCCGTCATCCGCACCGCGGCGGCCAAGCCCGCGACCCCGGCGACTGTGCGGAACAGCCGGTCCATGGTGGCGGTGCTGCCGGCGATCGTCGACGTTCCGCGCACCCGCGCCACGCCGGCTGCGACATCGATCGGCACCGCGCCGAGCCGAAACGCGCCGTCGGCGCAGCCGGCCGCGGCGATCGCGTCGGTGACCACCGCGACGCGGTCGGGTCCCGCGGCGGCGACGACCGCGCGCACCACCTCCGGGTGCACGTGCACGCCGTCGGCGATGAGTTCGACGGTCACCCGCGGGTCCTGCAGCAACGCGAGCGCGGGCCCCGGCTCGCGGTGGTGCAGCGGCGGCATCGCGTTGAACAGATGGGTGCCGACCGTGGCGCCGAGATCGATTGCCCGCCTTGCCTGCTCGTAGGTCGCGTCGGTATGCCCCACGGCCACAACGACACCCGCGGCCAGAAAACGCCGGATCGCCTCCTCGGCTCCCGGCAATTCGGGCGCCAGGGTGACCATCCGGATCGCGCCGCCGCCCGCGGCCAGCACGGCGTCGATCTCGGCGGGATCCGGGTCACGCATCCGGGCAGGATCGTGGGCTCCGCAGCGCGCCCGGCTCAGCCACGGCCCCTCCAGATGGATGCCCGCGACCGCGCCCTGCTGGCAAGCCAGCGCCCGCACGCCCGCGATCAACTCCGCCGGCGAGGTGGTGACCAGACTGGCGAGTGTGGTGGTGGTGCCGTGCCGCAGATGAAACTCGGCCGTCGCGGCGATGCCGTCGGGGTCGGTGTAGGAGGCCCCGCCCCCGCCGTGCACGTGCATGTCGACAAAGCCCGGAACCACAACGCAATCCGGGAATTCCCGGTCCGCCGGCCGGGGCGGCGGGCCGGCCCCGCTCGCGACGATTCGTGCACCGGACGTCTCCAACCAGCCCGGCCGGCCGGCCTGACCGTCGAGGACCATGGTTCCCGCGGAGATCAGTCCCACCGGCCGCCGTTCTCCCAGAAGTGGCTTATCTCCTCCAGTGGGCGCCCTTTGGTCTCGGGCGCATAGCGGTAGACGAAGCCGAACGCCACCAACGCGAGGAACCCGAACAGCGCGAAAGTCCCTGCGCCGCCAAGGGAATGCAGCAAGGTCAAGAACACGGCGGCGACGATCGCGTTGGCCACCAGGTTGGAGGTGAGCATCGTGGAAGACCCGAGGGACCGCAGCCGCGATGGAAAGCTTTCGCTGGCGTACACCCAGCCCAGGGAGCCGAAGCCCATGGTGTAGCCGACGATGAACAACAGGATGCCGGCGAACCCGAACACCAGTCCGGCCCCGCCCAGGCCGGAGGCGAACACCACCATCAACACGACGTCGGCGGCGATCATCATCGCGATGCCGCACAACAGGATTGGGCGCCGGCCCAGCCGGTCGACGAGGAGCAGCGCTACGCCCACCGCGGCCAGCCCGGCGACCTGGACCAGCGCCGGCAGCGCCAGCAGCGCGAAATTGCCGGTGAAGCCCATGGCCTCGAATATCCGGGGGCTGTAGTAGATGATGGCGTTGATGCCGGTGATCTGGATCAGGAAGCCGAGCGTGATCACAAAGGCGGTGGCCCGCAAGTACGGTGGGCGCAGCATCTCGGGAAACCCGCCGCGGCCCTCACCCAACCCGCGGCGGATCTCGGCGAGTTCCGCGTCGGCGTCCGCATCCGGCTCCACCCGCAGCAGCGCCCGCCGGGCGTCGTCGGTGCGGCCCTTCATCACATACCAGCGCGCGGTGTCGGGCAGCCGAATCACCAACGGCAACAACAGCGTTGTGGGCACCACGGCCAGTCCCAGCATCCAGCGCCAGCTGTGCGTGCCGGCCAACAGGTAACCGGTCAGGTAACCGACGATCAGCGCGCCGACGATCGCGAGCTGATAGCTCGTCAGCAGCGCGCCGCGCACCGCCGCCGGCGCCGATTCCGCCACGTAGACCGGGACGGCCACCACTGCCAGGCCCAAGGTCAGCCCGAGCAGGAAGCGTGCCGCCAGCAGCATCGGCAGCGAGACCGACAGCGCACCCAGCAGCGCGAACGCCGCGTAGGCGACGAGGATTCCCACCAGCGAGCGCTTGCGCCCGATCGCGTTGGCCAGCGCACCGGCGCCGAGAGCCCCGGCGATCTGGCCGATCACCACCATCGTCGTCAGCAGTTCCTGTTGCCGGGTGGACAGGCCGAAGTCCTCGGTGACGAACAGTTGCGCGCCGGCGATGATGGACAGGTCGTAGCCGTAGATGACGCCGACGCTCGCGGCGGTGAGCCCGATCAGCAGGCTGCGCCGCGAGACGGCGGGCCGCGACGTCAACGGTGTTGCGGTCGGCGGTTCATCGAGCGAGCGACCATGATCAAACTAAACACGATGATCGCTCCGATCACCGCAACGCCCACCCGCACCGGCAGCGCATCCGCGGCCGGCATCAGCCCGGCGGCCTGCGACGCGGCGCCCGGCCGGTCGGCGGCGCTGTCGTGGCGCGTGGTGATCAGCGAGGGATCGGGCTCGATCAACGTGCCGACCTGGGTGCCCTGCGGTGTGGAAAACCCGTAGTCCAGCAGGTGCGCGGCCTGCTCCCACGGGGCGATCGGCTGCCGAGTGCCGTGCAGCAGCACCGCCATCAGCCGTCGCCCGTCGTGGTTGGCAGCGCCCACAAAGGTCTGTCCGGCGTCGTCGGTGTAGCCGGTCTTGCCGCCCATCGCGCCCGGATACTTGTAGAGCAGCTGGTTGTCGTTTTCCAGCTCGTAGCCGGGGTGATCGCCGTGGCCGGGGAAGTCGAAGGTGCGCGTCGCGACGACCCCGGCGAAAGTCGGGTTCTGCCAGGCGTAGCGGTAGAACAGCCCGATGTCGTAGGCCGACGTGCTCATGCCCGGCCCGTCCAGCCCGGACGGCGTCGCCACCCGGGTGTCGCGGCCCCCGAGCTTGGCGGCCAGCACGTTGATCTTCTCCAGCGCCTGCTGCATCCCGCCGAGCTGCATGGCCAGCGCGTGGGCGGCGTCGTTGCCCGAGTGCATCAGCAGGCCGTGCAGCAGCTGGTTGACCGTGTACACACCGCCGTCGTCGACGCCGACCTTGGTGCCCTCGGCGGCCGCGTCGTCGGCGGTGCCCTGGATGGATTTGTTGAGCGGCAACGCGTTGAGGGACGCCATCGCGACCAGGACCTTGATGACGCTGGCCGGGCGGTGCCGCCCGTGCGGGTCCTTGGCGGCGATGACGGCGCCGCTGTCCAGGTCGGCCACCACCCACGCGTCGGCGGACACGTCGCCCGGCAGCGGCGGCGTGTTGGGCGCCGCGATGATCCCGCAGCCGCCCAGCGCCTCGCCGCCGACGGGCTTGGGGGGCACGGCCAGCGGCATCGGCGGGTCGCCGGCGGCCGGGACCTCGGAGGAATCCACGGCGGGCGGGGTGTTCACCTGGTACGGACAGGGCGGCGGCCCGGCGTTGGGGCCGGCACCCGGTTCGGCGCGGGCCACCGCGACCGGGGCACCAGCCACGAAAACCGCTGCGACCAGGCACGACATCGAACGTAGGAAGGTCATCGTCTGTGCAGACTAGGCGATCGGCCGCCCGATTCAGGGGAGCCGCGCTGTGACCGGTGAGGCAGATGTTACAAACCCGGCGGTGCACTACGCTGACACCATCCAAAACAATCGATTCTTCTCGAAGTGGCGCGGCGAGGGCGACGGCCCGCGATCGCTGAAAGATCTGCTCAAGCAGGTCGAGAAGAGCACCCAGGTTCGCCATCGCGCGAGCGACCGCCTGCTGGCGGAGCTCGAGCAGCATCGCGACGCCACACCCAATGCCGACCTGCGCTCGGCGCTCACCTGGCTCTGCAACGCGCAATCGCGGCTGTCGAGCGACCCGAGCCCGGCCCGTTCCCGCGAGGTGTTGCTGGCCGCGTACGAGGTCAACCGGGTCCTGGCGCTGTCCTAGCCCACCGCTTCTAACCCACCGCGAGACTGTGAGTACCGACGGTCCCACTCGCGAAATGCGTCGTGGAATACAGTTTCGCGGTCAAAGGCGGGCAGACTCCGCGCTGAGCACGTCGCGCAGGGCGGCCTCGATCGTGTCGAACTCGGCCTGGCCGCTGATCAGTGGCGGCGCCAGCTGGACGACGGAATCGCCGCGGTCGTCGGTGCGGCAGTACAACCCCGCCGCGAACAGCGCCGCCGACACCCGGCCGAGCAACGCGCGGCGTTCGTCGTCGCCGAAGGTCTGCCGGGTCGCCTGGTCCTTGACCAGTTCGACGCTGTAGAAATATCCCTCGCCGCGCACGTCGCCGACGATGGGCACGTCGTAGAGCCGCTCCAGGGTGGCGCGGAACGCGGGCGCGTGTTGTCGGACGCGGTCGTTGAGGCCCTCGCGCTCGAAGATGTCGAGGTTGGCCAGCGCGACGGCGGCCGACACCGGGTGCCCGCCGAACGTATAGCCGTGCGGGAACATGGTTTTGCCGTCGTCGAACGGCTCGAAGACCCGGTCGCTGGCGATCATCGCGCCCAGCGGTGAGTAGCCCGACGTCATGCCCTTGGCGCAGGTGATCATGTCGGGCAGGTAGCCGAAATCGTCACAGGCGAACATCGATCCGATCCGGCCGAACGCGCAGATCACCTCGTCGGAGACCAGCAGCACGTCGTACTCGTCGCAAATCTGGCGCACCCGTTCGAAATAGCCCGGGGGAGGGGGGATGGCGCCGCCCGCGTTTTGTACCGGTTCCAGGAAGACCGCGGCGACGGTTTGGGGTCCCTCGAATTCGATCGCCTCGGCGATGCGGTCGGCGGCCCACTGCCCGAAGGCTTTTGGGTCGGTTTGGAACGGTTCGGGCGCGCGGTAGAAGTTCGTGTTGGGCACCCGGAAGCCGCCCGGCGTCACCGGTTCGAACGGCGCCTTGTACAACGGCAGCCCGGTGATCGCCAGCGCGCCCTGGGTGGTGCCGTGGTAGGCGACCGCCCGCGAAATCACTTTGTGCTTACCGGGTTTGCCGGTCAGCTTGAAGTACTGCTTGGCCACCTTCCACGCGGTCTCGACGGCCTCGGTGCCGCCGGTGGTGAAAAAGACGCGGTTCAAATCGCCCGGGGCGTAGCGCGCGAGGCGCTCGGCGAGCTCGACCGCGCTCGGGGTGGCATACCCCCACAGCGGGAAGTACGCCAGGGTGCCGGCCTGCCGGGCGGCGACCTCGGCGAGTTCGGTGCGGCCGTGCCCGACCTGCACGGTGAACAGCCCGGACAGCGCGTCGAGGTAGGCCTTGCCGCGGTCGTCGAAGATCGTGACGCCCTCGCCGCGGGTGATGATCGGCGGCGCGATGTCCGGGCCGTGCCGGGCGAAATGGAGCCAGAGGTGTTCGGTCATTGTCCGCGAGCGTAACGCCGTGGCGGCCCTTGGCGTCGAAAGTGTCCCTGGCGTTACGCTCGCGGTATGACCGCAGCGCAGCAGGTCAGTCAGTTCCAAGAGCTACGGCCGCATCTGTTGTCGGTTGCCTACCGGCTCACCGGCACGTTCTCCGACGCCGAGGACATCGTGCAGGAGGCCTGGTTGCGCTGGGACGCCCACGATCAGCCGATCACCAACTTGCGCGCGTGGCTGACCACGGTGGTGAGCAGGCTGGGCCTGGACCGGTTGCGATCGGCCGCGCACCGTCGCGAGACCTACACCGGCAACTGGCTGCCCGAACCGGTGGTCACCGGATTCGACCAGGCCGATCCGCTGTCCGCCGTCGTGGCCAGCGAGGACGCGCGGTTCGCGGCGATGGTGGTGCTCGAGCGCCTGTCGCCCGATCAGCGGGTCGCGTTCGTGCTGCACGACGGGTTCGCCGTGCCCTTCGCCGAGGTCGCCGAGGTGCTGGGCATCAACGAGGCCGCCGCGCGGCAGCTGGCGTCGCGGGCCCGCAAGGCGGTCGCCGCGCAGCCCGCGCCACAACCCGACCCGTCGCACGACGAGGTGGTCGGCAAGTTGATGGCCGCCATGGCCGTCGGCGACCTGGAGGCCGTGGTGGGGCTGTTGCACCCGGACGTGGTCTTCACCGGCGACTCGAACGGCAAGGCGCCCACCGCCGTTCACGTCATCACCGGGGCGGACAAGGTGGCCAGGTTCGTGTTCGGCCTGGCCAACCGCTACGGCCCGGCGTTCTTCACCGCCAACCAGCTGGCGCTGGTCAACGGCGAACTCGGCGTCTACACCGCCGGCAGCCCCCGCGACGGCGACCACCGGGAGCTGCTGCCGCGGATCCTGGCGTTGACGCTGCGCGACGGAAAGGTCTGCGCCCTATGGGATATCGCCAACCCCGACAAGTTCACCGGCTCTCCGCTGCGTTCTGGTTGAGCTCGGCCCACGGAACCCGGCAGGCGTCACCGGAATTGAAGCCCTGCTCGGTGATGCCCAGGGCGGCGTTCACCCGCGCCCGCATGTTCTCCAGCCCGACCTGGTAGGTCAGCTCGAACACGCCGGCATCGCCGAAGCGCGCCCGAAGGTCGGCGACCTGCTCGTCGGTGACGGTGTGCGGATCGGTGGTGATCGCTTCGGCGTAGGCGATGGCGGCGCGCTCGTCGGCGCTGAACAGCGTTGAGGCGGCGTAGTCGTCGATGTCCTTGAGCCGCTGGATGTCCAGGCCGTCGAGGCGCTGCAGCATCGACCCGAAGTCGACGCACCAGGAGCAGCCGATCTGGCGTGCGGTCCAGTACACCGCGAGCTCGCGGACGCTGGCCGGCAGGGCTTTCGATGCCCGGTCGACCATGGTTTCGTGGACGGCGCTGGCGATCAGGAGCTTGCGGTGGTGCGCGGCGACGGCGAACGGCTCCGGGACCTGGCCGTAGCGCCGCTTGGCGACCCGATACATGGCCCGGGTCAGCAGCCCGGCGCGCTTGGGGGGCAGGGGTTCGATCCGCGTTTTCTGAGTCATACCCGTCAGACGAGACGGGCCGGCAATGTGTGACACTCCCACGCCGCGAGCGCCCGTGTTTGTACGGTGACACGCCGCAAACCGTGGCATTTTGCGGACGCTCGCGGGGGGAAAGGAGCACAAAGAGGGTCAGCGCGAGAACATGATCGCGCGCTTGACCTCCTGGATCGCCTTGGTGACCTCGATGCCGCGCGGGCAGGACTCGGTGCAGTTGAACGTGGTGCGGCAGCGCCACACGCCGTCGACCTCGTTGAGGATGTCGAGGCGCTCGGCGGCGGCCTCGTCGCGGCTGTCGAAGATGAAGCGGTGCGCGTTGACGATCGCCGCCGGCCCGTAGTAACTGCCCTCGTGCCAGAAAATTGGGCAGCTGGTCGTGCAGCACGCACACAGGATGCACTTGGTGGTGTCGTCGTAGCGGGCGCGGTCGGTGGGGCTCTGGATGCGCTCCCGCGTCGGCGGATTGCCGCTGGTGATCAGGTACGGCTTCACCGCCCGGTAGGCGTCGAAGAACGGCTCCATGTCGACGACGAGGTCCTTCTCCACCGGCAGCCCCCGGATGGGCTCGACGGTGACGGTGAGTGCCTTTTGGGGTTTGCCCGGCCTACCTTGTGGCAGCAGGTCGCGCATCAGCACCTTGCAGGCCAGCCGGTTGACGCCGTTGATGCGCATGGCGTCCGACCCGCACACCCCGTGCGCACAGGAGCGCCGGAACGTCAGCGTCCCGTCGAGGTAGCTCTTGATGTAGATCAGCAGGTTGAGCATCCGGTCGCTGGGCAGACACGGCACCCGAAAGCTTTGCCAGCCACCGGTTTTCGCGAAGGCCTCGGGCTGGTCGGGGTTGAACCGGGCGATCTTGACGGTCACCATCACCGCGCCCTCGGGCACCGGCGGCAATGGAGGCTCCAGAGTTTCGACGTCCGGCTCGACAGACTCGGTCACTAGTACTTCCGTTCCTTGGGTTCGTAGCGCGTCTGCACGACGGGCTTGAAGTCCAGCGCGATGTCGCTGAGCAGGTCGGTGCCCTGCTTGTAGGCCATCGTGTGGCGCATGTAGTTGACGTCGTCGCGGTTGGGATAGTCCTCGCGGGCATGCCCGCCGCGCGACTCCTTGCGGTTCAGCGCACCCACCACGGTGACCTCGGCCAATTCCAGCAGGAACCCGAGCTCGATGGCCTCCAGCAGGTCGCTGTTGAAGCGTTTCCCCTTGTCGTGCACGCTGATTCGGGAGTACCGCTCCTTCAAAGCATGGATATCCGTCAAAGCCTGCTTGAGCGTCTCCTCGGTGCGGAACACCGCGGCGTTGTTGTCCATCGTCTGCTGCAGGGCGCCCCGGATGTCGGCGACGCGCTCGTTGCCGTGCTCGGAGAGGATGTCACCCACCCAGCCGACGACCATGGCCGCGGGATCCGGCGGCATGTCGACGAAGTCGTGCCCCCGGGCGTACGCGACGGCCGCGATGCCCGCGCGGCGGCCGAACACGTTGATGTCCAGCAGCGAATTGGTGCCCAGCCGGTTGGCGCCATGCACCGACACGCACGCGCACTCGCCGGCCGCATACAGCCCCGGGACCGTGGAAGTGTTGTCCCGCAACACCTGTCCGGTCACCGTCGTGGGAATCCCGCCCATCACGTAGTGGCACGTCGGATACACCGGGACCAGCTCGTGCACCGGGTCCACGCCCAGATACGTGCGGGCGAACTCGGTGATGTCGGGCAGCTTGGCCGCCAGCACGTCCTCGCCGAGGTGGCGGACGTCGATGTACACGTAGTCCTTGTGCGGGCCGGCGCCGCGACCCTCCAGCACCTCCAAAACCATTGAGCGGGCGACGATGTCGCGCGGCGCCAGGTCGACGATCGTCGGTGCGTAGCGCTCCATGAAGCGCTCGCCCTCGCCGTTGAGCAGCCGGCCGCCCTCGCCGCGCACGGCCTCGGAGATCAGGATGCCCAGGCCGGCCAGGCCGGTCGGGTGGAACTGGTGAAACTCCATGTCCTCCAACGGAAGTCCCTTGCGGAATACGATGCCGATGCCATCGCCGGTCAGCGTGTGCGCGTTGGACGTCGTCTTGTACATCCGGCCCGAACCCCCGGTGGCGATCACGACGGCCTTGGCGTGGAACACATGGATCTCGCCCGTCGCGAGCTCGTAGGCGACCACGCCGGTGGCCACCGGGCCGGTCGGCGTCTGCGTCAAAACCAGGTCCAGCACGTAGAACTCGTTGAAGAACTGCACGTCGTGGCGCACGCAGTTCTGATACAGCGTCTGCAGGATCATGTGGCCGGTGCGGTCGGCGGCGTAACAGGACCGGCGCACCGGGGCCTTGCCGTGGTCGCGCGTGTGCCCGCCGAAGCGGCGCTGGTCGATGCGGCCCTCGGGGGTGCGGTTGAACGGCATCCCCATCTTCTCCAGGTCGAGCACCGCGTCGATGGCTTCCTTGCACATGATCTCGACGGCGTCCTGGTCGGCGAGGTAGTCGCCGCCCTTGACGGTGTCGAAGGTGTGCCATTCCCAGTTGTCGTCCTCGACGTTGGCCAGCGCGGCGCACATGCCGCCCTGCGCGGCGCCGGTGTGGCTGCGGGTCGGGTAGAGCTTGGTCAACACCGCGGTGCGCACCCGCGGACCCGCCTCTACCGCCGCGCGCATCCCCGCACCGCCCGCGCCGACGATCACCACGTCGTATCGGTGTTCCTGGATCACAACCGGCCTCTCACGAGATGTTCGCGTCGAATGTCACCAGCACGTAGGTGCCCAGCACCAAGGTGAACCCCATCGACAGCAGCAGCAGGCTGTTGAGCCAGAACCGGGTCGAGTTCTTGCGGCTGTAGTCGTCGATGATGGTGCGCAGCCCGTTGCCGCCGTGCAGCTCCGCCAGCCATAACAGCGCCATGTCCCAGATCTGCCAGAACGGCGAATGCCAGCGCTGCGCCACGTAGTTGAAGTCGATGCGGTACACGCCGTCGTCCCACATCAGCATGATGAACAGGTGCCCGATCGCCAGGAACAGCAGCGCGATCCCGGAAAACCGCATGAACAGCCACGCGAATTTCTCGAAGTTGGGGATGCCGGCGCGCCGCCGCGGGGAGCGGGGATTGTCCAGGCTGGCGGGGCGGTCGTAGAAGCGCTGCCTGACCGGCGCCTGCTGGCCCCGGCCGAGCTGAAGGTCGGGGCCGGTCACCGGACATGCTCCAGGATGTGGATGCCGGTGACCACGCCGGCCGGAACCATCAGCAGCAAAAAGACGATGCAGACGATGCCGAACATCAGCCGCTGGTAGCGGGGCCCCTGCGACCAGAAGTCGATCAGGATGACCCGGATCCCGTTCAGCCCGTGGAAGAGCACCGCCGCGATCAGCCCGTACTCCATCAGGCCGACGATCGGCGTCTTGTAGTCGCCGACCACTGCGTTGTAGGTCTGCGGATCCACCCGCAGCATCGCGGCGTCGAGGATGTGGACGAACAGGAAGAAGAAGATCGTCGCGCCGCTGATGCGGTGCAGCACCCACGCCCACATGCCGGGATCGCCACGATAGAGGGTCCGGGGCGGTCGCCGCTTGCGCGACGGGGCCGATGTCACCAAGTCTCCACCGCCTTAGAGAAACACAAGTACAGGCTCAAGCCGGGCAATCAAGCCTAACCCTGCCAGGTCGCCGGTCGCGCCAACAGCCGACAGGCGAATTGCCGTGCCAGAGTTAGGGTGGCGGTCACGAGCCGGCCCTCAGGTTGAGCGAGGTAGATATGCCCGAAGTCGATTGGAATGCGCTGCGGGACAAGGCCGTCCATGCGGCGGCGGGGGCCTACGCGCCGTACTCGAGGTTCCCGGTGGGTGCGGCCGCGCTGGTCGACGACGGCCGCGTCGTCACCGGCTGCAATGTGGAAAACATCTCATATGGCCTTGGTCTCTGTGCCGAGTGCGGGGTGGTGTGCGCGCTGCACTCCACCGGTGGGGGGCGGCTGGTGGCGCTGGCGTGTGTGGACGCGCAGGGACGCACGCTGATGCCGTGCGGGCGCTGCCGGCAGGTGCTGCTGGAGCACGGCGGCCCCGGCCTGCTCGTCGACCATCCGGCCGGCCCGCGCGGCCTCGGCGAACTGCTGCCCGACGCCTTCACCGCCGACCTGCCCGGGGAACGCCCTTGACATTCGATGCGCCGACGGTGATCCGGACCAAACGCGACGGTGGGCGGTTGTCCGACGCCGCTATCGACTGGGTCGTCGACGCCTACACCGGCGGCCGGGTCGCCGACGAGCAGATGTCGGCGCTGCTGATGGCGATCGTGTGGCGCGGCCTGGACCGCGGCGAGCTCGCCCGGTGGACCGCGGCCATGCTGGCGTCCGGCGAACGCCTGGACTTTTCCGACCTACCGGTGCCGACCGTCGACAAGCACTCGACCGGCGGCGTCGGCGACAAGATCACCCTGCCGCTGGTGCCCCTCGTCGCCGCCTGCGGCGCGGCCGTGCCCCAGGCGTCGGGCCGTGGGCTGGGGCACACCGGCGGCACCCTGGACAAGCTGGAATCGATCGCCGGGTTCACCGCGCAGCTGTCCACCCGGCGGGTGCGCGACCAGCTTCGCGACGTCGGCGCCGCCATCTTCGCCGCCGGCGACCTGGCCCCGGCCGACGCCAAGCTGTACGCGCTGCGCGACGTCACCGCGACCGTCGAGTCGCTGCCGCTGATCGCCAGCTCGGTGATGAGCAAGAAGCTGGCCGAGGGCACGGGCGCGCTGGTGCTCGACGTGAAGGTCGGCTCCGGGGCGCTGATGCCCACGGAGGCGGCCAGCCGCGAGCTGGCCCACGCCATGGTGGAGCTGGGCGCCGCGCACGGGGTGCCCACCCGCGCGCTGCTGACCGACATGAATCGCCCGCTGGGCGCGACCGTCGGCAACGCGCTCGAGGTCGCCGAGGCACTGGAGGTGCTGGCCGGCGGGGGCCCGCCCGACGTGGTCGAGCTGACGCTGCGGCTGGCCGCCGAGATGCTCGAGCTTGCCGGGCTCGGTGACCGCGACCCCGCCCAGGCGCTGCGCGACGGCACGGCGATGGACCGGTTTCGCCAGCTCATCGCCGCCCAGGACGGCGACCTGTCGGCGCCGCTGCCGGTCGGTTCGTGTGCCGAGGCCGTGAGCGCCCCCCGGGGCGGCACAATGGG
Organism: Mycobacterium sp. NGS57; assembly: GCF_059812405.1. Taxonomy (NCBI): domain Bacteria; kingdom Bacillati; phylum Actinomycetota; class Actinomycetes; order Mycobacteriales; family Mycobacteriaceae; genus Mycobacterium; species Mycobacterium sp. NGS57. Next base: position 149,372 of record NZ_JCALCP010000002.1, read on the forward strand.
CGATATCGACGCGATGGCGGTGGGGCTGGCGGCTTGGCGGCTCGGCGCGGGCAGGTCCCGCCCGGGCCACCCGGTGCAGCCCGGGGCCGGGGTCAGGATCCACCGCCGCCCCGGCGAGCCGGTCGCCCCCGGCGAGCCGCTGTTCACCCTCTACACCGACAGCCCCGAACGCCTGGGCGCCGCGCTGGACGAACTGGACGGCGGCTGGTCCGTGTCCGACAAGCCCCCGCTTTCCGCGCCGCTGATCATCGATCGGATCGCCACGTGACGACACCTTTGGATCTGTCCCAGATCACCAAGGCCCCGAAGGCCCTGCTGCACGATCACCTCGACGGCGGGCTGCGCCCGTCGACCGTGATCGACATCGCCGCCCAGACCGGCTACGACGGGCTGCCCGCCACCGAGGTCGACGAGCTGGCGACGTGGTTCCGGACCCGCTCGCACAGCGGCTCGCTGGAGCGCTACCTCGAGCCGTTCTCCCACACCGTCGCGGTGATGCAGACGCCCGACGCGCTGTACCGCGTCGCCTACGAATGCGTGGAGGACCTGGCGGCCGACTCGGTCGTCTACGCCGAGGTGCGCTTCGCACCCGAGCTGCACATCGACCGCGGCCTGTCCTTCGACGAGATCGTCGACGCCGTGCTGGACGGGTTCGCCGCCGGCGAGAAGGCCTGCGCCGCCGGCGGCCATCCCATCAAGGTGCGCCTGCTGGTCACCGCGATGCGCCACGCCGCGGTGTCGAGGGAGATCGCCGAGCTGGCGATCCGCTTCCGGGACAAGGGAGTGGTCGGGTTCGACATCGCCGGCGCCGAGGCCGGCAACCCGCCGACGCGGCACCTGGACGCCTTCGAGTACATGCGAGACCACAACGCGCGCTTCACAATCCACGCGGGCGAGGCGTTCGGGCTGCCGTCCATCCACGAGGCGATCGCGTTTTGCGGTGCCGACCGGCTCGGTCACGGGGTGCGCATCGTCGACGACGTCGAGGTGCTCGACGGTGGAGGCGTGCGGCTGGGCCGGCTGGCATCGATCTTGCGGGACAAGCGAATTCCGTTGGAGCTGTGCCCCAGCTCGAACGTGCAGACCGGCGCGGTCAAAAGCATCGCCGAGCACCCGTTCGACCTGCTCGCCCGCGCCCGGTTCCGCGTGACCGTCAACACCGATAACAGGCTGATCAGCGACACCACGATGAGCCTCGAAATGTCGAGGCTCATCGAGGCTTTCGGCTACGGGTGGAGCGACCTCGAGCGATTCACCATCAACGCGATGAAGTCGGCGTTCATCCCGTTCGACGAGCGGCTGGCGATCATCGACGAGGTGATCAAGCCGCGGTACGCCGTATTGATCGGCTAGCGGGTCAACCGGGTACCGGAGCGGCGGCGGCCCATCAGGGCCTCGTAGATCGCGATCAGGACGACGGCCGCCCCGACCCCGATGAAAAACGGAATCCAGGCGATCCCGCCGTTGGCGTTGTGGTAACCGAACTGGCCGGCCACTACCGAACCGATCAGGCCACCGACGGCGCCGAGCACGACCGTCATGATCATGCCGACGTCTTGCTTGCCCGGCATGACCAGGCGCGCCACCAAACCAATGATCGCGCCAACGATGATCGCCAGGATGATTGAGCCAACCATTTCTGCTCCCGTCTTCGCGGCTCCCCGAATGGGCACCGTCTGATTGCGGGGGTTCCCCGAACCGCAGCGCTTGTAACACAATTCGGCGAGCCGGCGATTGCCGGGAGCATCGATCGCCCACCGAAAACGCAGAATTTCGGGTCGATCGCGACTACGCTCCGGGTACTTGGTGGAGGTGCCGGATGTCGTACGTCATCGCAGCCCCGGAGCTGGTGTCGGCCGCGGCGTCGGACCTGGCGAACATCAACTCGACGATCGGCGCGGCCGACGCGGCGGCGGCGGCCACGACGTCGGGGCTGCTGGCCGCGGGCGCCGACGAGGTGTCCGCGGCCGTCGCCGCGGTGTTCGGCACGTACGCACTCGACTATCAGGCGCTTTGCGCCCAGGCCGCCGCGTTCCGGCGGCAGTTCGTCCAGCACATGACCGCCGCCGCCACGTCGTATGCCGCTACCGAGGCCGCGAGCACCGACCCGCTGCTGGCCCTCGTCAATCTGCCCACCGACCTGCTGGTCGGGCGCCCGCTGATCGGCGACGGAGCCAACGGGTTCACCAACTCCCAGGGGATAGGGACATCCGGCGGGGCGGGCGGGATCCTGTACGGCCGCGGCGGTGACGGCGGGAACAGCGTCGCCGTCGGATCCACCGGCGGCGCCGGGGGACCGGCGGGCCTGTTCGGGTTCGGCGGCACGGGTGGGGGCGGCGGGTACGGCGCGGCGGGCGGTCCCGGCGGGGCCGGCGGGTCGCTGCTCGGCACCGGCGGCGCGGGCGGGATCGGTGGGACCTTGGGTATGGGCGGCCCCGGCGGGCCCGCGGGCCTGTGGGGCGTCGGCGGGATGGGCGGCATGGGTGGGGTTTTCGCGCAGGGCGGTCCGGGCGGGGCCGGCGGGTGGCTGGTCGGCACCGGCGGCGTGGGTGGGACCGGCGGGGTCGAGGGCGCGGCGGGCGGGCAGGGCGGTGCCGGCGGCCTGCTGGGCGCGCACGGCGCCACCGGCGCCACCGGCGGCGCCCCGAACATCCCGCTGGGGGTGGTGACCAATTCGACCACCGGCGACTACCGCCCCTATGTCGACGTCTCCATCAACGGCGGTCCGAGCGTGCCGGTCACCGTCGACACCGGATCGATCGGTCTCTTGGTCCCGCCCCAGGACGTCAATACCCAGAACCTGGGCGCGCCGATCGCGTCGCACACCGCCTATTACGGCGGCGGGAACTCCGTGCTCGCCGAAACCTACAACGTTTACCCGACGACGGTGAACTTCGGCAATGGGATCGGCACCGCGCCCACCACCGTCGGCGTCATCACCTCGGTGAGTCAAACGATCAATGGCGTCACCACCAATTATCCTGCTTCACAAGGTGTTCCGGTGCTGGGTATCGGGGCAAACGCGGCCAACCCGAATGGCAATGCCAACGTCGTGGCGGCGCTGCCGGGCAACCTGGGCCAGGGCGTGCTCATCGACGAACCGGACGCTCTGTTGCAATTCGGCCCCAACCCGTACACCCCCCACGTTTCCGTTTCCGGGGCGCCGATCACCACCCTGGGCGTGTCGATCAACGGCGGGCCCATCGTTTACGAAACCGGTTCGGTGATCGATTCCGGCGGCCAATGGGGGGCCCTCCCGCAATCGCTGGTGCCGAACCCGGTCAGCGGCTACGTGCCGCCGACGACGACGATCGACTACTACACGAGCGGCGGCACGCTCATTTACGACGTGACGGTGGGCGCCGGTCCCCGGGCCCCGGTGGTGGTGTCGGGCGGCGACGTCAACACCGGCAACCTCGCCTTCTCGTTCGAGCCGGTCTACATCCAATACGGCGGCTCGGGCATGACGATCTTCGACTAGCCACTCGGGCAACTTGACGGCGGGCAGTGCCCGGTACACGTTGGTGAGGTGAAACTGCCGCTGCTGGGCCCGGTGTCGCTCACCGGATTCCAGAACGCCTGGTTCTTCCTGGTGCTGCTGGTGGTGCTGCTGGTGATCGGGATCTACGTCGCGGTGCAGTTCGCCCGTCGCCGCCGCGTGCTGCGGTTCGCCAACATGGAGGTGCTGGAGCGGGTCGCGCCGCTGCGCTCCGGCCGCTGGCGCCACGTGCCGACCATCCTGCTCGCCACGGCGCTGGTGTTGCTGACCACCGCGATGGCCGGGCCGACGTCCGACATCCGGATCCCGCTCAACCGCGCGGTCGTCATGCTGGTCATCGACGTCTCGGAATCCATGGCGTCCACCGACGTCGCCCCGACCCGGCTGGCCGCGGCGAAGGAAGCCGGCAAGAAGTTCGCCGACGAGCTGACGCCGGCCATCAACCTCGGGCTGGTCTCCTTCGCGGCCAACGCCGCGCTGCTGGTCTCCCCGACGACCAACCGCGGCGCGGTCAAGGCGGCGATCGACAGCCTCAAGCCGATGCCGAAAACCGCGACGGGGGAAGGGATTTTCACCGCGCTGCAGGCGATCGCCACCGTGGGCTCGGTGATGGGCGGCGGCGAGGGCCCCCCGCCGGCGCGGATCGTGCTGGAGTCCGACGGCGCCGAGAACGTGCCGCTGGATCCCAACGCCCCGGAGGGCGCGTTCACCGCCGCGCGGGCGGCCAAGGCCGGCGAGGTGCAGATCTCGACGATCTCCTTCGGCACGCCCTACGGCACCGTCGAGTACGAGGGCGCCACCATTCCCGTCCCGGTCGACGACCAGACGCTGCAGGAGATCTGCAAGATCACCGACGGCCAGGCGTTCCACGCCGACAGCCTGGAATCGCTCGAGCAGGTCTATTCGACGCTGCAGCGCCAGATCGGCTACGAGACGGTGAAGGGCGACGCCAGCCTGCCGTGGATGCTGCTCGGCGCGGTGCTGTTGGCCGGCGCCATCCTGGCCGGCCTGGCGCTCAACAGCAGGCTGCCCTCCTGAGCGATCAGGTCGGCAGCCGCCGGTTGATCAACAGCGCCAGCGCCGTGGCGATCAGCGCCGCGATGACGCCCAGGCGCAGCCACCCGGCGCTGCCCGGCCCGGGCACCACCCGAAACCCGATGTCGTTCTCGATGGCCTCGTAGCTCTTGTTGAGCTCGCCGAGGTTGGTGGCGGTGTAGGACTGGCCGCCGGCCAGCCGCGCGATCGTCTTCATCTGGTCCGTCGACACGGGCACGGCGACGCGCTGGCCGTTCATCTCGATTTCGCCGCCCTTCGTGCCGAACGAGATCGTCGAGATGGGCACGCCCTGGTCCTTGGCCAGGCGCGCCGCGGTGTAGGCGCCGTCGTGCGGGTCGCTGGGATTGGTCGGCTTGTTCTCGCCGCCGTCGGAAAGCAGCACGATGCGCGCCGGCGGCGGCGTGTCCCCGCCCGTGATGGCCGCGGCGCCGACGGCGTGCAGGGCGGTGAAGATCGCCTCACCCGTCGCCGTCCCGTCGGCGAACTCGAGCTTCTTGAGCGCCTCGATCGTCGCCTGGTGCTGCGGGGTCGGCGGCACCAGCAGGTAGGGCGTCCCGGCGAACCCGACCAGCCCGAGGTTGATGCCCGGCGTGAGCTGGTTGGCGAACTGGGTGGCCGCCTGCTCGGCCGCTTTGAGCCGGTTGGGTTCGACGTCGGTCGCCCGCATCGAGTTCGACATGTCGATGATCAGCACGACGCAGGCGCGGTTGCGCGGGATGCGCATGTCGTGCGTCGGGGTGGCCAGCGCGACGGTCAGCAGCAGCAGGGACAGCAGCGCCACCGCAATCGGAAGGTGGCGCCACGACGACTGCGGCACCTGCGCCTCGGTGAACCGGCGCAGCCGGCGCCGGCGGCGGGCCTGGACCACGACGTAGAACGCCAGCAACGCCAGCGGGACCAGCGCGAACAGCAGCATGCCCGGGCGGTGAAACCCGTAGAGCGGCAGCGGCCCGACGCCGGGAAGCGACACGTGCCTATTCCCGCCTGAGCCGACCCTCGACGAATTGCTCGAGCTTCTCCCACTCACGCACCGCCGCGGCGTACGGCGGGGTGGGCTTGGCGACCGATTCCGGCTCCAGCACGCAGCCCACCAGCTTGCCCAGCGGCCGGCCGGCGTCCAGCGCCTTGTCGACGGTGGGGTCCTCCGAGTAGTCCCCGATGTCGCGGAGCAACTCGACGGCCAGGTCGAGCTGGTCGCGGTCGATGACGTCCGGCCCGTCGGCCAGGTCGTCGGCGAGCCCGCTCAGCACGTAGATGTTGTCGTCGGTGACCTCGACGGCCAGCGAACCGTCGGTCGCGGCGGTGCGGATGTCGTCATAGGTGCTCAAGTCGGACAGGTCGTGGTCGTGCTCGTCGGCCAGGTAGCGCGCCAGCGCCCGCTCGGAGCTGAACACGCTGATCCGGCCGTTGCGGCCCAGGAAGATCGGGCGATCGTCCAGATAGCAGCGCAGCGTGTAGAACGTTCCGGCACTGGTCATGATGCGGATCGGGTCGATGCCCACCTGAACCCAGAAGTCCTCGTCGCTGCCGAGCACGACGGTGTCGCCGGCGGCGCGGGGCGCCTCTTCGCGCTCTTCCTCGTCGTCGGGTTCCGCGGCGTCCTCGTCGGAGGGCTCGTCGGCCGCCTCCTCGGCTTCCGCATCGACGCCTTCGACCTCGGTCTCGTCTTCGGGCGGCTGCTCGTCGAGTTCCTCGGCGGCCTTGGCCGCGTACTCGGCGTCGACCTCCGGGGTGTCGACCAGCTCGTCGATCGCGGTGAGCACGTCGTCCCAGCTGCGCCCGATGACCTCGGCGATCGCGTTCCAGCGCTTCTGGCCCACCTTGCCGGCGAAGGTGTCCATCCCGCCGGCGACGGTGCCCAGGCTGGGGTTGCCGTTGAAGAACTTCGCCACCGCCGGCAGTTCGCACACCGACCCGATCGACGACACGATGGACAGCGCGCCGGCCAGGGCGGCCACCGACTCCTCGGTCGGCTTCTCGGACACCAGCTCCTCGACCGCGACCAGATCGAACCGCCGGTCCTCGGCGGGCCGGAAGCGGTGGGCGTGCGCCGCCGTCAGGTCCGGCCACCCGGGGTGGTCGACGAGATCGTTGTCGGTGTCGCGGCGCACGAACGCGACCAGGTCGGCAACGGACTCGAACCCGTAGAGGTCCTCGTCCTTGCCCAAAAACGCCTCCCACTCGTCGCCGCCGTCGCGCCAACGGGGCGCCCACACGGTGTAGCGGTCACCGGCGGACAGGCTCAGGCGGATCGGCACGAGGTCAGCAGCCATGCGGCACAGAATAGCGACGAACGGCGAAGCCGCCCGGCTCGGCCATCCGAGGAGCCGGCTGTCAGGCGGCCCAGATGGTCGCGATCGGGGCCGCCCCGGCCGCGTAACCGAGCTTGGGCAACCCGTACATCTGCTCGAGCGTGGCCAGCACGTTGTAATGGTTGATCTGCTCGTTGTAGGTGCCGGGCTGCACGTGCGCGCCGTAGATCACGGTCGGGATCTGGTTGCGGGGGCCGCCGTCGTCCTCGTCCCACGTCAGGATGAGCAGGCTGTTGTTGGCGACCGCCCAGTTGGCGTAGCCGGACAGCGCGCTGTTCAGCCACGCGTCGCCCTGCGCGATCGAGCCGTCGTGCATGTTGTTGTCGTTGTTGGGGATGACGAAGGACACCGTGGGCAGGCTCGCGTAGTTACCCGTCGGGAAGGCCGAGAACGGCACCGAAGCGGCGGCCGGCACATTGCTGAAGTTGGCCCATGGCACGTGCTTGCGCGCGTACTTGCCCGCGCTGCACACCGGCGAGCCGACGGCGGGCAGGCTTTCCGAGTAACCGCCGAATGTGTAACCGGCGGAAAGCAATTCGGACGCCAGGTTGGGGGTGGCACCGGCGTTGACCGGGCACACGTCCTTGGTCACCCCCAGCGTGCTGCCGGCGAACAGCGCCAGGTAGTTCGGCTCGCTCGGGTGCGTCTCGGCGAACGACTGCGCCATCAACGCCCCGCGGCCGGCCAGCGCGTTGATGAACGGCGCCGACTTGTTGCCGATGATGTTGGCCTGCGAGCGGTTTTCTTCGATGACGATCACCACGTGCGCCGGACGCGGCAGTGCCGCCGCCCGCAGCGTCGTTCGCGGGGCCGGCGGGCTCGCCGCCAGCGCCGCCAGTGCCAGCAGCGCCGCCGCGCCGACGAGCCGCAGCGCACCCTCGATTCGGCTCAGCACCCGGGGAGTATATGGGCGGATCCGGGCCGCGGACGGCGCCGACGCGAGCGTGTCCGCGCCGCTTTAGCCAACCGCGACCGCATCGTTATATAGGGTCAAATCCCGTGGAGGTGCGCGTCGTCGATCACCCGCTGGCCCTGGCCCGGCTGACCACGCTGCGCGACGAACGCACTCCCAGTGCCGCCTTCCGGGCCGCGCTGCGCGAGCTGACCCGGATGCTGGTGTACGAGGCCACCCGGGACGCGGGCCGCGAGACCTTCCCGATCCGCACGCCCGTCGCCGAGGCGCTCGGGGTGCGGCTGGCCAACCCCCCGCTGCTGGTGCCGGTGCTGCGCGCCGGGCTGGGCATGGTCGAGGCGGCGCTCGAGCTGCTGCCGGAGGCCAGGGTGGGATTCGTCGGCGTCGCCCGCGACGAGGAAACCCACCGGCCCGCAGGCTATCTCGAGTCGCTGCCCGACGACCTGGCCGGCCAACCGGTGCTGGTGCTGGATCCCATGCTGGCCACCGGTGGGTCGATGACCCACACGATCGAGTTGCTGCACCGCAGGGGCGCGTCGGACGTCACCGTGTTGAGTGTGGTAGCGGCGCCGGAAGGCGTTGCGGCCCTGGAGAATACGGCGCCGGACGCGCGGCTGTTCACCGTCGCCGTCGACGAGGGGCTCAACGAGATCGCCTACATCGTGCCGGGTCTCGGCGACGCCGGCGACCGCCAGTTCGGCCCGCGCTGACCTCGGCGAGAGGGTAGCTACCAGCTGCGCGCCTCGGCGACCAGTGCGTCGCGCAGCGCCCTGGCCCGGTCCCGGGCCGACGGCAGGTCGTCGGTCGGCGCGCAGCGAATCTCGACGTAGCACTTCAGCTTCGGTTCGGTTCCCGACGGGCGGACCACCGCCCGCACCGTCGTGTCGGCGTCGCCGCCGGTGAGGATCAGCGCGTCGCCGGCGTCGGTGGTGGTGGCGGGGAAGCCGGCCAGCCGCGCCGGTGGCGCCGCCCGCAGCCGCGACATCAGCTCGGCGATCTCGGCCATGTCGGCCACCCGCGACACCGCCGCGACGTCGTGCACGCCGTGGCGCCGGGCCAGCTCGTCGAGCCGGTCGGGCACCGAAAGCCCTTGCCCCCGCAGCGCGGCCACCAGGTCGCACACCAGCACCGCGGCGCTGATGCCGTCCTTGTCGCGCACGGCGTCCGGGTCGGCGCAGTGGCCGATCGCCTCCTCGTAGGCGTAGACCAGGACGCCGCCGGGGACGTCGGCGTCGGCGCGCGCCAGCCATTTGAACCCGGTCGGCGTCTCGACATGGGTGGCGCCACGGTCCGCGGCGATCGCGGCCAGCATCCGCGACGAGACCACGGTGCTGGCCACCACCGGCGTACCGAGCGGCAATTGCTGCGACAGGACGTAATCGCCGAGCAGCCAACCGGTTTCGTCGCCGGACAGCATCCGCCAGCCCGCTCGGTCGGGGATGCCGACCGCGCACCGGTCGGCGTCGGGGTCCAGCGCGATCGCGACGTCGGCGCGCACCTGCGCGGCCAGGGCGAGCAGCGCGTCGGTGGCCCCGGGCTCCTCGGGGTTCGGAAACGCGACGGTGGGGAAGTCGGGGTCGGGTTCGAACTGGGCGCCGACGGTGTGCACCTGGTCGAATCCCGCGCGGCGCAGCGTCTCGACGGCCACCTCGCCGCCCACCCCGTGCAGCGCGGTGAGCGCCACCCGCACCGAACCCGTGGATCGGCGCACCGCGGCCGCGCGCGCGACGTAGCGCTCGACCAGGTCGGTATGGACGGGCGCGACGGGTTCGCGGGCGATCCGGTCGGCCGGGGGAGCGGCGGCCATGGCGGCCTCGATCTGGCGGTCGGTCGGGGAGACGATCTGGATGCCGCCCTGGAAGTACACCTTGTAGCCGTTGTCGGCCGGCGGGTTGTGCGACGCGGTGATCTGCACCCCGGCGGCGGCGCCGGTGTGGCGCACCGCGAACGCGACCACCGGCGTGGGCAGCGGGCCCGGCAGCAGCAGCACGGAAAACCCCTGGGCAGCAAGCACTTCAGCGGTAACGGTGGCGAACACCGCCGAGCCGTGCCGGGCGTCGCGGCCGACGATCACGTGCGCGCCGGCCAGGCCGCGCTCGGTGAGCACGCGGGCCACCGCCCACGTCGCGCGCGACACCACCGCGACGTTCATGGCGTCGGGACCGCCGCGCACCGGTCCGCGCAGCCCCGCGGTGCCGAAGGTCAGGGGGCGGGCGAAGCGCGCCGCGAGCTCGTCGGGGCCGCAGGCGGCGAGCTCGGCGGCCGTCGCGGGGTCCGGATCGTGCGCGATCCACTCCTCCGGCGTCACGTCCTACAGCGTCCTACAGCCGTGCCACCACGCCGGCCAGCAGCGCGCCGATCCGGCCGGCCGAGGCCGCCCCCACGGCCAGCACGTCGGCGTGGGCCAGCGGTTCCCCCGAAATCCCCGCCGCCAGGTTGGTCACCAGCGACACCCCCAGCACCTCGGCGCCCGCCGCCCGGGCCGCGATAGTCTCGTGCACCGTCGACATGCCGACCAGGTCGGCGCCCAGCATTCCCAGCATCCGGATCTCCGCGGGCGTCTCGTAGTGCGGCCCGGGCAGGCCGGCGTAGACGCCCTCGGTCAGCCGCGGGTCGGCCTGCCGCGCCAGTTCGCGCAGCCGCGGCGCGTAGGCGTCGGTCAGATCCACGAACTGCGGGCCGACCAGCGGCGAACGCGCGGTGAGGTTGAGGTGGTCGCTGATCAGCACCGGCTCGCCGATCGCCAGGCCGGGGCGCAGCCCGCCGGCCGCGTTGGTGAGCACGACAGTGCCCACCCCCGACGCGCAGGCCGCGCGGACCGCGTGCACCACGTGGCACAGGTCGTGCCCCTCGTAGGCATGCACGCGACCGACCAGCACCAGTACCCGCTGCGCGCCGATGCGCATCGACAACAGCTCGCCGGTGTGCCCGACGGCGGTGGGCGGCGCGAAGCCGGGCAGCTCGGCCTGGGGCAGCACGACATCCGGAGAACCCAGGGCCGCGACGGCCGGCCGCCAGCCCGATCCGAGCACGATCGCGACGTCGTGCGCGTCGACCCCGGTGCGCTCGGCGATGGCCCGGGCCGCCCGCCGCGCGAGGCCGTCGGGATCGGGCGCGCGGTCGCTCACACGGGCGAGCTTAGTTGCCGAAGAAATCCGTCAGGACGTTGCGCAGGTTGTTGATGCCCGACGTGAAGCCCGTCGGCGCCGCGTTCTGGATCCCGCTGATCACGGCGAGCCCCGTATTGGAGAAGCCCGACATGTAGTCGCCGATGTTGCCCACCCCGGACGCGTTGTCGCCGGAGTTGTTGAACCCCGAGCTTCCGTCGCCGAGGTTGCCGAAACCGGAACTGGTGCCGGACCCGGTGAACAGGTTGCCGAGACCGGTGTTCAGGTCGCCGGAGTTGAAGACGCCCGTGTTGATGCTGCCCGAGTTCCACAGGCCCGTGTTGTAGTTGCCCGCGTTGAAGGCGCCGGTGCAGTAGTCGCCGGAGTTGAACAGCCCGGTGTCCGTCGATCCCGAGTTGAACAACCCCGTGCTGAAGTTCCCGGAATTACCGGCGCCCCAGTTGAACTGACCCGAGTTGCCGATGCCGACGTTGCCGCTGCCCGAGTTGAAGAAGCCGATGTTGTTGGTGCCCGAGTTGCCGAAGCCGATGTTGCCGGTGCCGGAGTTGAGGGCGCCGATACCGATCTGGTGGTCGCCGGTGAGCCCGATGCCGATGTTTCCGGTGCCCGTGTTCCCGAATCCGAGGTTCAGGGAGCCGAGGTTGCCGAAGCCGAGGTTGTTGCCGCCGAAGTTGCCCAGGCCGAAGTTGTAGTCGCCGTTGTTGCCGCCGCCCTTGTTGTAGCCGCCGATGTTGCCGCTGCCCAGGTTGAGGCTGCCGATGTTGCCGCTGCCCAGGTTCCAGAAGCCGAAGTTGCCGCTGCCCAGGTTGATGTCGCCGAGGTTGCCGCTGCCGAGGTTGAGCTGGCCGTTGTTGCCGCTGCCCAGGTTCCACGCGAGCTGGTTTCCGATGCCCAGGGTCAACAGCTTGAGGTTGCCGACGCCCCCGACGTTGATGCCCGGGATGTTGTCCAGCGGACCGAAGGCGCTGTCGAGCATCTTGAGCGGCGGCCACGACGCGATCTCGTTGGCGGCCACCGACGCGCCTGCGTGGTAGTCGACCATCGCGGCCACGTCGGCGGCCCACATCTGCTCGTATTCGGACTCGGTGGCCGCGATCGCCGGGGCGTTCTGGCCGAACAGGTTCGACATCACCAGCGACACCAGGCCGCTGCGGTTGGCATCGACGACCGCCGGGTGCACGGTCGCCGCCAGCGCCGACTCGAACACCGCGGCCACCGACTGCGCTTGCGCCGACGCGTTCTGGGCCTGCGCGGCCGCGGCGCCCAGGAAGCTCGCGTAGGGGGTGGCCGCCGCCATCATCGCCGCCGACGCCGGGCCCTGCCAGGCCTGACCCGTCAGGCCCGAGGTCACGGATGCGAACGACGAGGCCGCCGTGGCCAGCTCGGAGGCCAGCCCGTCCCAGGCCGCCGCGGCCTCCAGCATGGGTGCCGACCCCGCCCCGATGAACATCCGCAGCGAGTTGACCTCCGGGGGCAGCACCAAAAAACTCATCGAGGATCCCTTCTGCTGGAGACGGTGTTCATTGAACAGACGTCATATAGATAGCAGGGTTACATACTTTTAGTCCACAAGTGTGGGCTAGAGCACGTCTTGCGGTTTGCTAGCCGTGGCCGACCGAGGCCGGATCGTGGCGGTGGGATACTGCGAGGGTGCCCACCAGCTCGACTGACGCCTCAGGCCCCCTCGCCGCGGTCGAGGACGTCGTGCGGCGGCGCGGCGGCGATCTCGTCGAGTTGTCCCACGCGATCCACGCCGAGCCCGAGCTGGCCTTCGCGGAGCACCGCAGCTGCGCCAAGGCCCAGGCCCTGGTCGCCGAGCGCGGTTTCGAGATCACCGCGCCGGCCGGCGGCCTGGACACCGCGTTTCGCGCCGACTTCGGCAGCGGGCCACTGGTGGTCGGGGTGTGCGCCGAGTACGACGCGCTGCCCGAGATCGGGCACGCCTGCGGCCACAACATCATCGCGGCGTCGGCGGTGGGCGCCGCGCTGGCGCTGGCCGAGGTGGCCGAGGAGCTCGGGCTGCGGGTCGCGCTGGTGGGGACCCCCGCCGAGGAGGCCGGCGGGGGCAAGGCGCTGCTGCTGCAGGCCGGAACCTTCGACGACGTCGCGGCGGCGGTGATGGTGCATCCCGGCCCGACCGACATCGCCGCGGCCCGCTCTCTGGCCCTGTCCGAGGTGGTCGTCGACTACCGTGGCAAGGAATCGCATGCCGCGGTCGCGCCGTTTTTGGGCGTCAACGCCGCCGACGCCGTGACCGTCGCGCAAGTGGCCATCGGGGTGCTGCGCCAGCAACTGGCGCCGGGCCAGCTCGCGCACGGGATCGTCACCGACGGCGGGCAGGCCGTCAACGTCATCCCCGGTCGCGCGACGTTGCAGTATGCGATGCGGGCCGTCGATTCGGATTCGCTGCGAGAGCTGGAGGGCAGGATGTTCGCGTGCTTTGCCGCAGGCGCGCTGGCCGCCGGCTGCGAATACGAAATCGACACCCCGGCACCGCCTTACGCGGAACTCAAACCCGACCCCTGGCTGGCCGGCGTTTGCCGCGACGAGATGCGCCGGCTCGGTCGTGAGCCGCTGGCGCCCGAGATCGAGGCCGGGCTCCCGATGGGGAGCACCGACATGGGCAACGTCACGCACGTGCTGCCGGGGATCCACCCGGTGATCGGGGTCGACGCGGGCGGGGCCACCGTGCACCAGCGCGCCTTCACCGCCGCCGCCGCGGGGCCCAGCGCCGACCGCGCGGTCGTCGACGGCGCAATCATGTTGGCGCGCACCGTCGTTCACCTCGCCCAGGACCCCGGGCAGCGCGACCGGGTGCTGGCGGCCCGCGACCGACGGGCGGCGTCGTGAGCCTCGTCGACACCGCCGAATCGTGGTTGGCCGCGCACCACGCGGAGCTGATCTCGTGGCGCCGGCACATCCACCGCTACCCGGAGCTGGGCCGCCAGGAGTTCGCCACCACCCAGTTCGTCGCCGAGCGGCTGGCGGACGCGGGCCTGAACCCGAAGGTCCTGCCCGGTGGGACCGGGCTGATCTGCGACCTCGGCCCCGAGCACGAGCCGCGGATCGCGCTGCGCGCCGACATGGACGCGCTGCCCATGGCCGAGCGCACCGACGCCCCGTACGCGTCGACGATGCCCAACGTCGCGCACGCCTGCGGGCACGACGCGCACACCGCGATCCTGTTGGGCACGGCGCTGGCGCTCGGGTCGGTGCCGGAGTTGCCGGTCGGGGTGCGGCTGATCTTCCAGGCCGCCGAGGAGCTGATGCCCGGCGGTGCGATCGACGCCATCGCCGCCGGTGCGCTGGCGGGGGTGTCGCGGATCTTCGCCCTGCACTGCGATCCCCGGCTCGAGGTGGGCAAGATCGCGGTCCGGCAGGGCCCGATCACGTCGGCGGCCGACCAGCTGGAGATCACGCTGTACTCGCCCGGGGGGCACACCTCGCGCCCGCACCTGACGGCCGACCTGGTCTACGGACTGGGCACGCTGATCACCGGGCTGCCGGGGGTGCTGTCGCGGCGCATCGACCCGCGCAACGGCACGGTGCTGGTGTGGGGCGCCGTCAATGCCGGCGTGGCACCGAATGCGATTCCCCAGACGGGTGTGCTGGCCGGCACCGTGCGCACCGCGAGCCGCCACACCTGGGTGGCCCTCGAGGAGATCATCCGCGAGACCGTGACCGCGCTGCTGGCCCCGCTGGGGATCGAACACACCGTGCAATACCGCCGCGGCGTGCCGCCGGTGGTCAACGAGGACGTCTCGACTCGCATCCTCACCCACGCGATCGAGGCCGTCGGCCCCGACGCGCTGGCCGACACCCGGCAGTCCGGCGGCGGCGAGGACTTCTCGTGGTACCTCGAGGAGATTCCCGGCGCGATGGCGCGACTGGGCGTGTGGTCTGGCGCCGGGGCCCAGCTGGATTTGCACCAGCCCAACTTCGACCTCGACGAGCGGGCGCTGGCGATCGGCCTGCGCGCGATGGTCAACATCGTCGAGCAGGCGGCCCTCTTCTAGCCCGCGGCCCTGCCGCGCCGCGAGCGCCCGTGTTTGTCCGCGACACGCCGCGTGTAGCTGGCATTTTGCGGTCGCTCGGCGGGTGAATTGTGGGCGTGGAAGTTTGGCTCGACCATTGCCGGCATGCATTCAGGGCTCGAGCGATTGCTCGATGCACAAGGCGGAGTGGTCACATCTGCCCAGTCGCTGACCTTTCTCACCCGCCGCGAACTAGAGCATCTGCTGAAATGTGGTGTACTGCAAAAGGTTTGGCATGGAATCTACGGCCGTGGCGAGGTTGGCGATGCGCTGCGATTGCGCGGACTGGATCTATCGACGGGCACCAGGGTCGCCGTGTGTCTCTGCACCGCGGCGGCCGCTCACGGCTTCGATACCGAACGACCGGGGGAGTTGCACGTCCTCAACCCCGGCGCCCGCCACTTGCGATCCGCCGACGGGCTGTTCGTGCACCGGCGCGAGGGGGCGCCGCTGACCCTGGTCGGCGGACGGTGGGCGACGTCGCCCGCCTGGACGGCGATCGAAGTCGCCCGGGCCCTGCGCCGGCCCCGGGCGCTGGCGACACTGGATGCCGCGCTACGCAGCGGCACGTGCGACCGCCCGGACCTGACCCGGGCGGTTTGGCGACAGTCCGGCCGGCGCGGGATCGTCGTGGTGCGCGAACTGCTGGATCTGGCTTCGCCATTGGCCGAGTCGCCGATGGAAAGCGAAGCGCGGCTGGTGATGATCGACGGCGGCTTGCCCCCGCCAGTCCTGCAGTACGAGGTCGAGGACTTGCGCGGGCGCGTCTGGCGGCTCGACTACGCGTGGCCGGAATCTCGGGTCGCGGCCGAATACGACGGCGTGGACTGGCACAGCGGGCCGGACGCGTTTCGCCGGGACCGGTTCCGGACGGCCGCGCTTCAGGAGTTGGGTTGGACGATTGTGCCGATCGTTTTCGAGGACGTCAGGTACCGGCCCGACGAGTTGGTGCGGCGCCTGGACGCGCAGTTGCGGCGCGCGAAAGTTGCGTGAGCGCCCGCAAATTGCCGGGGTTACCGGCGTGTCGTCGTACCGACACGGGCGCTCGCGCCAGAAAGGGAGGGGCGGGTTAGAGGCCGTTGGCGCCGAACAGCAGCCCGCCCGTGCCGCCGGCGCCGGGGGCGCCCGTAGCCGCCACGCCGATTCCGCCGTTGCCGCCGTTGCCCCCGTTGCCGATCAGCACGACGTTGCCGCCGGCGCCGCCGGCGCCGCCGGTCGACCCGGCGGCGGTCGCCAACCCGCCGGCCCCGCCGGTTCCGCCGGTCCCGATGAGCCCGGCGGTACCGCCGGCGCCGCCGGCCCCGCCGAGCAGGCCCTGCGTCAGCCCGCCGACGCCCCCGGCCCCGCCGACGCCGGACAGCATGCCGCCGGCGCCCCCGCCGCCGCCGCGCCCGCCGACGCCGTTGGTGCCGAACCCGCCGGCCCCGCCGCCGCCGCCCGCGCCGATCAGCCCGGCGTTGCCGCCCGCCCCGCCGGCGCCGCCGGCGATCAGGGCGGCGCCGGTGTTGCCTCCGCCCCCGCCGCCGGTACCGCCGTCGCCGAACAGGAGCCCGCCCGCGCCGCCGGCCCCGCCGGCGGCGGCGGTGCCCGTGGCGTTCCCGCCGCTGGCGCCGTTGCCGCCGTCGCCGCCGTTGCCGGTCAGCCCGGCGATGCCGCCGGCCCCGCCGGCCCCGCCGGCGCCGGTGCTGAACGCGACCCCGCCGTCGCCGCCGGTCCCGCCGGAGCCGTTCAGCATGCCGCCGGCGCCGCCGATCCCGCCGGCGCCGCCGGCGCCGGTGCCCAGCGCCTGCCCGCCGGCCCCGGCGGCCCCGCCGTTGCCGACCAACACGGCGTTGCCGCCGGATCCGCCCAGGCCGCCGTTGCCCGCCAGGGCGCCCAGCCCGCCCGGGCCGCCGACGCCGCCGTTGCCGAACAGGCCCGCGTTGCCGCCCGGCCCGCCGGCCCCGCCACCGGCGGAACTGGAGCCGCCCATCCCGCCGGGCCCGCCGTTGCCGAACAGCACCCCGCCGGCCCCGCCGGCGCCTCCCGTCCCGCCGAATCCGCCGAGGCCGCCGGCCCCGCCGTTGCCGATCAGCCCGCCGGCGCCACCCGCGCCGCCGGGCACCCCGACCGAACTGCTCGGGCCGCCGTTGCCGCCGTCGCCGTACAACAGGCCGCCGGGGCCGCCGGCCTGCCCCACCCCGGCGATCGTCGTCCCGTTGGCGCCGTTGCCGATCAGCGGCCGACCGAACAGCGCCTGGGTGGGCCCGTTGACCGCGTCGAGCAGGCTCTGCAGCGGCGAGGCGTTGGCGGCCTCGGCGAGCGCGTAGGACCCCGCGCCCGCCGTCACGGCCTGCACGAACCGGTCGTGGAACGCCGCGGCCCCGGCGCTGAGCTGCTGGTATTCGGCCGCGTGGGCGCCGAACAGCGACGCGACGGCCTGGGACACCGCATCCTCGGCCGGGGCCAGCAAGGCCGTCGGGACCGCCGCGGCCGCGCTGGCCGTGGCGATCGTCGAGCCGATGCCGGCCAGATTCGCGGCCGCCGACTCGACCAGTTCGGGCACCGCGAAAACAAACGACATGGCGCACCTCCGACCGGCTCCCGGCAAACGGATCGTATATCCGCGGGGTCGAAAGTGGCCGATAAAACGTTACGGCGAGCCGTCACCCCGGGTCGTGGCGCGCCTGACGTGTTCGGCGATGTGGGCGTAGGTTCGCCGGGTCACGTCGGCGGCCCCGCTCATGATGTTGTAGCCGTGGTCGACGCCGGCCACCTCGTGGTATTCGGCTAACGCCCCGACGGCGTCGAGCTTGCCGGCATAGGCGCGGGCTTCGCCGCGCAGGCGATCGTGTTCGGCGGTCACGACCAGCGCGGGCGCGATTCCGTCGATTCCCTCGGCGTTGTCGCCCCAGGCGGGAGAGGCCAGGCGGTCGCGCCGGCGGGCGGGGTCGGGGATGTAGGCGGTGTCGAAGACCGCGCCCATCCACGGTTTCATGACGGCCCGGCCACCCAGCGGGGACGGCTTGTCGCGGGTGGGCGTGACGAGGTCCAGCGGCGCGTAGTGCAGCACCTGCAGCGCGATGTCCGGGCCGCCGTTTTCCAGCGCCTGGCGGGCGGCCGCGGCGCTGAGGTTGCCGCCCGCGCTCTGACCGCCGACGCACAGCCGGGTGCCGTCCCAGTCCCGGCCGGGGCCGGCCGCCCAGCACACGACGTCGTAGATCTGCTGCGGCGCGGCGGGAAAGCGGTGCCGCGGCGCCAGGACGTAGTCGGGGTTGACCACCGCCACACCCGCGTTGGCGGCCAGGTAGCGGCACCAGGGATCGTCTTGGTCGGGATGTCCGACCACGAAGCCGCCGCCGTGCACGTTGACGTAGACGGGGTGGTTGGCCGCGCCGGCCGGCGGCTGGTAGACGGTCGCCGGCACGGGGCCGTGCCGGGTGGGGATGGTGACCGTCGAGGTTCGGCCCGCCCATTCCGGGAAGCGCACGGCGGCCTTCGGCGCCGGGTTGACCGCGGCGCCGAACGCGCGCGCCAACGCGTCGGCGACCATCGGGCGGGACAGGATCGACGAAATCAGGCGCCGGTCCCCGGGCCGATGTTGCGGGCCGGGCGGGTGCGCAGGCCGTGCACGTAATCCTCGGGCGCACCGGCGATTTCGGCGGCATCGGCCATCACGCCGATGTAACGCGCCGACGGCAGACCCCCCTCCCAGGCGTCCAGCACGTACAGCCACGCCAGCACCGGGTCGGTGGTGGTGTCCGACGAGATGCGCTCCACCCGGCAGCGGATCTTCTTGTGCACCCCGAACTCGGAACCCTCCCAGCGGTCGAGGTTGCACTCGTCGGCCGGCGTCATGTCGTAGAGCACGACGAACACCTTCGAACCCGGGTCCTCGACGATCGTGGCCAGCGCGCCTTCCCAGCCGATGTCCTCGCCGCCGAACGTCAACCGCCACCCGTGCAGCCAGCCCGTTCCGGCCATCGGCGAGTGCGGCGCGCGCTTGAGCATCTGCTCGGGATCCATGTTCGACCCGTACGCGGCGTAGAGCGGCACGGGGAAAGCTTAAACGCCGCGCGCTCGCGCGCTATTCACCCGAGCGTTTCGCGACCTCCCCCCGACGCGGTTAGGTTAGACGCGGTTAGGTTAGACGCGGTTAGGTTAGGAACGTGGTGACCCGCATCGTGATCGTCGGCGGGGGGCCGGCCGGTTACGAAGCCGCGCTGGTCGCCGCGACCCTGGGCGCGGAGCGCTCGGACGCCCCCGACGTCACCGTCATCGACTCCGACGGCATCGGCGGCGCGGCCGTGCTGGACGACTGCGTGCCGTCCAAGACCTTCATCGCCTCCACCGGGCTGCGCACCGAGCTGCGCCGCGCGCCGCGGCTGGGCTTCGACATCGACATCGACGACGCCAAGATCTCGCTGCCGCAAATCCACGCCCGCGTCAAGACGCTGGCCTCCGAGCAGTCGGCCGACGTCAAGGCCCAGCTGCTGGGCATGGGCGTGCACGTGATCGCCGGCCGCGGCGAGCTCGTCGACTCCACGCCCGGCCTGGCGCGGCACTGCGTCAAGGCCACCGCCGCGGACGGCACCGCCAGCGAGCACGACGCCGACGTCGTGCTGATCGCCACCGGCGCCAGCCCGCGCATCCTGCCGTCGGCGCAGCCCGACGGCGAGCGCATCCTGACCTGGCGGCAGCTCTACGACCTCGAGGCGCTGCCCGAGCACCTCGTCGTGGTGGGTTCCGGGGTCACCGGCGCCGAATTCGTCAGCGCCTACACCGAATTGGGCGTGCAGGTGACCGTGGCCGCCAGCCGGGACCGGGTGCTGCCGTATGAGGACGCCGACGCCGCGCGGGTACTGGAGGAATCCTTCGCCGAGCGCGGCGTCAAGCTGGTCAAGCACGCCCGGGCCGAGTCGGTCACCCGCACCGACGCGGGGGTCCTGGTCGCCATGACCGACGGGCGCACCGTCGAGGGCAGCCACGCCCTGATGACGATCGGGTCGATCCCCAACACCAGCGGCCTGGGCCTGGAACGGGTCGGCATCGAGCTGGGCCGCGGCAACTACCTGAGGGTGGACCGGGTGTCGCGCACGTCGGTGCCGGGCATCTACGCCGCGGGCGACTGCACCGGGCTGCTGCTGTTGGCGTCGGTGGCCGCGATGCAGGGCCGGATCGCGATGTATCACGCGCTGGGGGAGGGTGTGAGCCCGATCCGGCTGCGCACGGTGGCGGCGACGGTGTTCACCCGGCCCGAGATCGCCGCCGTCGGGGTGCCGCAGTCGATGATCGACGACGGCTCGGTGCCGGCCCGCACGATCATGCTGCCGCTGCGGACCAACGCGCGCGCGAAGATGTCGGGCCTGCGCCAGGGCTTCGTCAAGGTGTTCTGCCGCAAGTCCACGGGTGTGGTGATCGGCGGCGTGGTGGTGGCGCCCATCGCCTCCGAGCTGATCCTGCCGATCGCGGTGGCGGTGACCAACCGGATCACCGTCAACGAGCTGGCGCAGACGCTGGCCGTCTACCCGTCGCTGTCCGGGTCGATCACCGAGGCCGCCCGCCGGCTGATGGCCCACGACGATCTGGACTGAAAGCCGCCGGAAAACCCACTAGCCTGGGTGCAGCATTGCTACCGACGAGTAACCGATAGGAGCCTGTCGTCGTGACCGAGTCGCCCCCCGCCGCCTCCACGCTTGGGCCCGCCACGCGCGCGGCGGCCTGGGAGCGGCTCGGCGCCGAGCAGTTCGACGTGGTGGTCATCGGCGGCGGCGTGGTGGGCTCCGGGTGCGCGCTGGACGCGGCCACGCGCGGGCTCAAGGTGGCGCTCGTGGAGGCGCGCGACCTGGCGTCGGGCACGTCGAGCCGGTCGTCGAAGATGTTCCACGGCGGGCTGCGCTACCTCGAGCAGCTGGAGTTCGGTCTGGTCCGCGAAGCGCTCTACGAGCGCGAGCTGTCGCTGACCAAGCTGGCCCCGCACCTCGTCAAGCCGATGCCCTTCCTGTTCCCGCTGACCAAGCGCGGCTGGGAACGCCCGTATGTGGCCGCCGGCATTTTCCTCTATGACCGGCTGGGCGGCGCGAAATCCGTTCCGGCGCAAAAACATCTGACCCGCGCGGGCGCGTTGCGGTTGAGCCCGGGCCTGAAGCGCAGTTCGCTGATCGGGGGGATCCGCTACTACGACACCGTCGTCGACGACGCCCGCCACACCATGACGGTCGCGCGCACGGCCGCGCACTACGGCGCGGTGGTGCGGTCCTCGACCCAGGTGGTCGCGTTGCTGCGCGAGGGCGACCGGGTGACCGGCGTGCGGGTGCGCGACTCCGAGGACGGCGCGATCACCGAGGTCCGCGGCCACGTCGTGGTCAACGCGACGGGGGTGTGGACCGACGAGATCCAGGCGTTGTCCAAGCAGCGCGGCCGGTTTCAGGTCCGCGCGTCCAAGGGCGTGCACGTGGTGGTGCCGCGCGACCGCATCGTCAGCGACGTCGCGATCATCCTGCGCACCGAGAAGTCGGTGATGTTCGTCATCCCGTGGGGCGGCCACTGGATCATCGGGACCACCGACACCGACTGGAACCTCGACCTCGCCCACCCCGCGGCCACCAAGGCCGACATCGACTACATCCTCGGCACCGTCAACACCGTGCTGGCCACGCCGTTGACGCACGCCGACATCGACGGCGTGTACGCCGGGCTGCGGCCGCTGCTGGCCGGGGAGAGCGAGGAGACGTCCAAGCTGTCGCGCGAGCACGCCGTGGCCGTGCCCGCGCCCGGCCTGGTCGCGATCGCCGGGGGCAAGTACACGACCTACCGGGTGATGGCCGCCGACGCGATCGACGCCGCCGCGCAGTTCGTCCCGGCCCGGGTGGCGCCGTCGATCACCGAGAAGGTCAGCCTGCTGGGCGCCGACGGGTACTTCGCCCTGGTCAACCAGGTCGAGCACGTCGCCACCCTGCAGGGCCTGCACCCGTACCGGGTGCGCCACCTGCTGGAGCGCTACGGATCGCTGATCGACGACGTGCTGGCCCTGGCGTCCGACGCGCCGGACCTGCTCACCCCCATCAAGGAGGCGCCGGGCTACCTGCGGGTGGAGGCGCTGTATGCCGCCACCGCCGAGGGGGCCCTGCACCTGGAGGACATCCTGGCCCGCCGGATGCGGATCTCGATCGAGTACTCGCACCGCGGCGTCGACTGCGCCCGCGAGGTGGCCGACGTGGTGGCGCCGGTGCTGGGGTGGAGCGCCGGGGACGTCGACCGCGAGGTCGCCAACTACACAGCGCGGGTGGAGGCCGAAATCCTGTCGCAGGCGCAGCCCGACGACGTGTCCGCGGACGAATTGCGCGCCAGCGCGCCCGAGGCGCGCGCGGAAATCCTCGAGCCGGTCCCGCTCAGTTGAGGCCGGCGCCGTTACCCGTGCGCGACGGGCTCGGGCCCGCGCGGGTGCGGCTGCGCGGCGGGCCGGTCCTGGCCGAGCTGACCGCGCGGTTCGGCGCGGCCGACCGCGAGGTGGTCGACGCCGACGGGGCCGCGATCGACGACGCCACAGTGTTGCCGGCGGGTTCCTTCGTGTACCTGTATCGCGAACTGCGCGAAGAGGTTTCGGTGCCGTTCGCGATGCCGATACTGCATCGCGACGACGACATCGTGGTCGTCGACAAGCCGCATTTTCTGGCCACCATGCCGCGCGGGCGCCACGTCGCGCAGACCGCGCTGGTGCGACTGCGCCGCGAACTGGGCCTGCCCGGGCTTTCGCCGGCGCATCGGCTGGACCGGCTGACCGCCGGGGTGCTGCTGTTCACGGTGCGGCGCGAGGTGCGCGGCGCGTATCAGACGCTGTTCGCCCGGGGGCTGGTCGCCAAAACCTACCTGGCGCGCGCGGCCGTCGACCCCGGGCTGAGCCTGCCGCGCGTGGTGCGCAGCCGCATCGTCAAGCGCCGCGGCCACCTGCAGGCGGTCAGCGAACCCGGCGTGCCCAACGCGGAGACGCTGATCGAGCTGGTTTCCGACGGCCTGTACCGGCTGACGCCGCGCACCGGACGCACGCATCAGCTGCGGGTGCACATGGCCTCGCTCGGGATACCGATCGCCGGAGACCCGTTGTATCCCAACGTGATCGACGTGGCCGCCGACGACTTCAGCACGCCGCTGCGGCTGCTGGCGCAGCGCATCGAGTTCGACGACCCGCGCACCGGTGCGCGCCGGGAGTTCGTCAGCCGCCGCGCTTGTCCCTGAGCGAACCCGAATTTGGTCGCCGACGTCCGGGGTAATGTGCCGAATGCTGCCGGCGGCGAGTGTGGCTATTGCCCGGGCGCCAGCCCCACAGCGGCATCTCGCGCGGCGGTGCGTAGCCGCTGGTCCCACACGGCGAAGACGGTGTCGTCAACCCCTAGGGCGAGGACGCTGGCAAGGTGGACCGCATCGGCGCCACGCAGCGCGTGCGCTGTGGCTAACTGCCCGGCGTGGTGGGCAATATTCTCCGTCAGCTCCACCGCCCGAGTGGCTGCCCAGTACTCTTCCCACATCGCCTGGGCGTGGTGTTGTTCCTCGGCGCCCAAGCGGCGTGCACGGCCTGCGGCCGCCAGCGCTGCGCACACCTCTGGATACGCCAACCGAGAAGAGACCGCGGCGTCGCAGCCATCCCATAGTGCCGCGGCAATGTCGCTGTCGTCCTCCTCGACGAGGAGTTTGACGAACGCGCTGCTGTCGAAGTAAACGATCGGCACGGGTCAGCGGCGTTGATCGCTCACCAGGTCAGAGACGGATCCCCGAGCACGCACCCGTGTAGCCCCGCGAGCCGTGGGCCGGTCCGCTGATCGAGGTCGACTCAGTACACCCTGCCGCGTCAGCTCCTCCAGCAGCGGAGCGGTGTCCACAGCCACCAGCCGAACTACCGGCGTTCCCCGATCGGTGACGACGACTTCCTCACCGGCGCGCACCCGCTCGATCCAGTCCGCCAGCTCGGCCCGCAACGTACTCACCGCCACATGCATAAGTAAAGTGTACAACGGAAACGTAGTTACTTGTACGTCGATGCCTGATGCGCAGCGCTCTGGTTGAGTCAGCCGCAGAGGTCGGAAGAGCGCCCGCCGGCATCGCGAGAGGCATATTTCCGACATGGTGGCGATCGCCAACTGCCCGACGGCACCGTCATCTGCACGCTGCCCGGCGGGCGTCCGTATGTCGCCACCTCGAAGCGCGATGATGCCCCGGCGCCCTCAACGACCCGGCTACCGGCGTGAACACCGGGAAACCGGGTAGCCCGTCGCCATGGACATCACCGTCACGTTCGTCGGCAACGCCACCACGCTGATCGCCGCCGACGGACTGACGCTGTTGACCGACCCCAATTTCCTGCACCGCGGCCAGCACGCCTACCTCGGTTATGGGCTGGTATCCAAACGACTCCGCGAGCCTGCCCTGTCCATCGACGAGCTCCCGCCGATCGACGCCGTGGTGCTCTCGCACATGCACGGCGATCACTGGGACCGGGTGTCGCAGCGGGGCCTCGACCATGGGCTCCCGGTGATCACCACCCCGCACGCGGCCAAGCGGCTGCACCATCGCGGCTTCGGCCAGGCGGTCGGCCTGTCGACCTGGCAGCGCCACACGATCATCAAGGGCGCCACCACGGTTCACCTCACGTCGCTGCCCGGACGGCACGCGCCCGGATGGGCGCATCGGCTGCTGCCGCCGGTGATGGGCACCATGCTGGAATTCGTCTCCGCCGACGAGTCGGTGCGCCGGATGTATGTGTCCGGTGACACCCTGCTCGTCGAGGAACTCGACGAGATTCCGCACCGCTTCGACGCGATCGACCTGGGCGTGCTGCACCTGGGGGGCACCCGGTTGCCGGCCGGGCGCCGGCTTCCGTTCGGGCTGACGGTGACCATGGACGGCCGCCAGGGCGCCGAACTGGTCGCGGCGCTGGGGCTGCCGCAGGTGATCCCGATCCACTTCGACGACTACGGCGTGTTCGCCTCGCCGCTGGCCGACTTCATCGGCGAGATGCAGCGCCGCGGCCTGGCCGGGCGAATCGTCACGCTGGAGCGCGGCGGGTCCGTGACCGTGTGAGGGTTCTGGCTGCTCAGCCAGCCCTCAGCCAACCCTGAGTAACGCTTCGCCCCCCCAGCGCCACAGGTATATCGTTCGTCTCATCCGTTACCAACGGGGAAGGATCCGGTACGTGCGGCGTCGAGGTGCGATGTTTCAGCGATTGTCGCGGCGCGGACGACGCGAATTTCCGGGACCGTTCCCCGTCTAGGGGATGTGAGATGCCATGGACTTACTAGCGCTGCCGCCGGAGGTGACCTCCGCGCTCATGCATTCCGGGCCCGGGGCCGGCTCGCTGATCGAGGCGTCCGCCGCCTGGCAGCGCGTGGGCACCGAGCTGGACAACACGGTCAGCACGTACACGACGGTGCTGTCCTCGCTGCTGGAGTCGTGGAACGGCCCGTCGTCGACGGGCATGCTGCAGGCCGTCCAGCCCTACATCACCTGGCTGCGCGCCACCGCGCAGCAATCGCAGCTGATGGCGTCCTCGGCCCAGGCGGCCGCGACGGCGTTCAACACCGCGCGCTCGGCGGTGGTGCCGCCCGCGGCGGTGAGCGCCAACAGGACGCGGCTCGCCCAGTTGGTGGCCACCAACCGGTTCGGCGGCAACCTGCCGGCGATCGCGGCGACCGAAGACGAATACCAGGGCATGTGGGCGACCAACTCCGCGGCCCTGACGCGCTATCAGGCGGCCTCGACCCAGGCCACCGAGCTGCCGGGGTTCTCCTCGCCGCCGTCGATCGCCGACGCCGCCGGGACGGCCGCGCAGGCCACCGCCGCGCAGGCCGGCGCCGCGCCGGCCACCGCCGCGGCCACCTCGGCGGCCTCGACGCCGGTCGGGGATTTCCTGAACTCGGTACTGGGCACGCCATTCGGCTTCGACCCCAACCAGGGTTGGTTCGGGCTGGCGAATACCTACGCCAACCAGTTCATCTCGTCCGGATTCCCCATCAACCTGCTCAGTTACGCCGCGCAGAGCACGTCGGCCCAGGCGCTGCAGAGCGTGGGCAGCGACGTCGGTCAGGGCCTGGCCGAGGGGGAGTCGGCACTGGGCGCCTCGGAGATCGGCCTCGCCAACGCGATCAAGGGCATCGGCTCGGCGCCGACCGCGGCGATGGCTGTCGGCGTGACGATGGGCAAACTGACCGCGCCGCCCGCCGTGGTCGGTCTGCTGCCGGCCGCGCAAACCCCCGTGCAGCTGGCGTCGGCGGCGTCGCCGCTGGATGCCGGGGACGCCGGGTTCGGCATGCTCCCGCCGTTGATGCCGCCGCCCATCTCGGCGGGCAGCGGCTGGCGCAAGCGCAAGCAGCCGCAGGCCGAGGAGCTCGGAATCGGCAAACAGGTCAAGGGATCGGTGATCCACCCACCCCCGTCCGCGGGATGAGAGCCGGCCCGGCGTCATGGATTTTCAGACGTTGCCGCCCGAGATCACCGCGGCGCTGATCCACTCCGGGCCGGGCGCCGGGTCGCTGATCGAGGCCTCGGCGGTGTGGCAGCGGCTGGGCATCGAGATGGAGGACGCCCTGCCCAACTACGCCGCGGTGCTGTCGACGCTGACCGAGGCCTGGCAGGGCCCGTCGTCGACGGCGATGATCGACGCCGTCGACCCCTACATCGGGTGGCTGCGCAGCACCGCCCAGCAGTGCGAGCAGCTCTCCGCCTCGCTGCGGGCCGTCGCGACGGCATTCGAATTGGCTTGCCGGACAGTCGTTTTCCCCGTTCAAGTCAGCGCCAACCGGGTCCGGCTGGCGCGGCTGGTGGCCACCAATTGGCTGGGGACCAACAGCGTGGCGATCGCCGAGACCGACTCGCAGTACGAAGGCATGTGGGTCAACAACTCCGGCGCGATGTACCGCTACGCGGCGACCTCGGCGCAAGCGACCCGGCTGCCGGCGTTCGCCTCGCCGCCCGCGATCGCCAATCCGGTCGCCGCGGCCGCGCAAAGCGGCGCCGCGCCCGCCGCCGCCGCCCCGGCGGCCTCGACCCCCCTGGGGGACTTCCTGACGTCGATCCTGAGCACCCCCGGCGGCTTCAACCCGCACGACGGCTGGTTCGGTCTGGCCAACACCTACGCAAATCAGTTCATCGCCAGCGGGTTCCCCATCAACCTGCTCAGCTACGTGGCGCAAAGCAGCGCGGCCCAGGCGCTGCAGAACGTGGGCGGCGACGTGGGCCAGGGCCTTTCGGAGGGCGAGGCGGCCCTGTCGGCGGCGGGGGCGGACCTGGCCGGCGCGATCAGGGCCGTCGGGTCGGCGGCGGCGCCGACGGCCGCGGTGGGCGTGGGGGTTTCGATGGGCAGGCTGATCATGCCGCCCGCCGCGGTCGGGATGCTGACCGCTTCGCACACCCCGGTGCAACTCGCCGCGGCGGTATCCCCGCTCGCCGCAAGCGAATCCGGGCTGCCCTTCATGCCGCCTCCGATGATGCCGCCGGTGACGCCGCGCGACAAGCGCAAGCGCGAGGGCCGCGACTACGACGACATCGAATACGGGCTGGAGCTCAAGGGGACGTTCATGACCCGGCCGCCCTCGGCGGGGTGAAGCCGAAAGTCACTGCGGCGGTTGGGCGGTCGGCGCCCCGGCAAGGCCGGCCTGCAGGCCGCGATCGATTTGGTCCGCGACGGAGGACCCGTCGCTCGAGACCGTCTGCGGGCAGGCGCAGCTCAGCTCGTTGAAGACACTGGGGTCGGCGCCGGCCGGTACGGCCCCGGCTACCGCGGCGCCCACGGTAAGCGCCGCACTGACAAGGAACTTCGGTGCCACCTGAGAAATTCTAGGTGGCGCAATGTCGCGTCCCCGCAAGAGCGGCGTTGCGATTCCGTTACGACGCGTGCCGGGGGCAGTACGCGCGGATGCTCGCGCCGACGAAGTAGCCGGCGTGGTAGCCGTCCAGATCGGTGTTGTTCATCACCGTCGACGCGACCTGGCTGGGGGTCCTGCCGATATCGAGTTCGTCGCAGACCTCGTGGCCGGCGATCACGGCCTGCTGCGGTGATCCGAAGTGGATGCCCCTGGCGTTCAACGCCGCCAGGAAGGCGTCGTCGCTGGCGTCGGCGTGGGCGATCGGGACGGCGCCGAGCGCGATAAGGACTGCAAACAAGGCCAGGAGTGCCAGGACACGGACGCTTCGCATAGGCGCATCCTCCCTCGCAGCGCAGTCGGCACTCAGCTTCGCACAAGGCGACTATCGCTGAATTGCAATCGTGACAACTGCCGCCGGGGGATCAAACCGGCCGGTATCAGCCCGTCAGGACGGAATGTCCGCGTACTGCGGGCAGTAGGCGCGCTCGGAAAGGGCGACAAAGAACCCGGAGTTGGCGCCGTCCAGCGTGCTGCTGTTCATCACGTCCATCGCGATCTGGTCCTGCGTCTTACCCATTTGGAGCTGGCGGCAGACCAGGTGCCCGGCCGCGATCGCGGAGGGGGCGGACTCGTGCGCGATGCCGTGCGAGTGCAGCACCGTGATGAACGCGTCATCGGTGCCATCGGCGTGAGCGGTGGGGGCGGGTGCCAGGGGACCGAGCAACGCGACCGCCGGGACGAATCCGGCGGCCAATACCGACAACAGCGGGCGGAGCCTGCGGGTACGGGTCTTCGGCATGCCTGCAGACTCGCCCACAAAGGTTGCCGGGAGGTTACGGCTGTGCATCGTGTAATGGTCGCGGACGTTTCAAACACCGCAAATATTTAGAAACACCGCGACATTAATTCGGTTTTGCGGCCGTCCGGCCCGCCTCCCGCCACCCGCGGGCGCGCTCGGTAGCTTGACGGCATGCCGTATACGCGCTGGTTGTCGCTTGCTGTGCTGGCGATGTGCCTGGTGGGCTGCGGTGTGCGCCACGTACCCGCGACCGGCGCCCGAGACCTGACCGGCACGATGCGTTCCGGCGGCATGGACCGCACGTACGCGCTGCACCTGCCACCCGGCGACCCCGTCGGCCTGGTGCTGAGCCTGCACGGGGGCGGCGGCACCGGAAAAGGGCAGCGGGGCCTGACCGACTTCGACACCGTGGCCGACGCCAACGGCCTCCTGGTGGCCTACCCCGACGGCTACGACAAGAGCTGGGCCGACGGGCGGGGGGCGTCGCCGGCGGACCGCCGCCACGTCGACGACGTCGCGTTCCTGGTCGCGCTGGCGGGCAAGCTGCAAGGCGACTACCACATCGCGCCCGGGCGCGTCTTCGCCACCGGGATGTCCAACGGTGGGTTCATGTCCAACCGGCTGGCGTGTGACCGCGCCGACGTCTTCGCCGCGATCGCGCCGGTGGCCGGCACGCTGGGCACGGGCGTGGGCTGCCATCCGTCTCGCCCGGTGGCCGTCCTGACCGCGCACGGAACCGCCGACCCGCTGGTGCCGTTCAACGGCGGCAAGGTGCGCGGCCGCGGTGGGGTCAGCCACGCCGTCGCGGTCGCGAGCATGGTGGACACGTGGCGCTCGGCCGACGGATGCCAGGGCGATCCGGCGTCGCAGGTGCTACCCGACGTCGGGGACGGCACCGTCGTGCACCGCTTCGATTTCACGGCGTGCGCGGCGCCGACGGCGGTGGTCTTCTACCAGATCGACAACGGCGGGCACACCTGGCCGGGCGGCAAACAGTATCTGCCGCAGGCGATCATCGGGCGCACCTCGCGCGCGGTGGACGCCTCGCAGGTCATCGCCCGCTTTTTCCTCGCCCACGCCCGCGACTAGCGATAGGTGGGGCAGTACGCGGCGATGGCCGCGCCGACGAAGTACCCGGCGTGATAGCCGTCCAGCTTGCTGTTGGTCATCACCTGGTTGGCGATCTCGGGCTTCTGCTCGCCCATCGTCAGTTCCTGGCAGACCTCGTGCGCGGCGGTCAGCGCGGCCTGCGGTGAGGAGAACTCGATGCCCCGGGCCTTCATCGCGTTCAAGAACGTGGTGTCCATCGCATCGGCGTGCGCGACCGGGGCCGGCGCCGTCGCGAGGCCGAGCAGCGTGGGGGCCACGGCCAGGCCGGCCAACAGCGCACGGGGGGTCACCCAGCGATCATCGCACGCCGGGCGCCGGCGCGCGAAAGTTTGTTCACCGCTGACACGACGGGCACCAGTACGTCACCCGATCGCCGCGGTCGTCGTAGCGGATGCGGGTCCCGCAGCGGCGGCAGGGCTGCCCGGCGCGCCCGTAGACCCACAGCTGCCGGCCGGGCCGGGTGTCGCCGGTGGTGCAGCGGTTCCAGCGGAACCGGTTGGCCCACAGCATGTCTCGGGCGCGGGAAACCAGGCGGCGCGGGTCGGTGACGGCGTTAGCCGGTGCGGTGGGCAGGTGGCCGGCCAAAAAACATAGTTCGTTGCAGTAGACGTTGCCGATCCCGGCCAGCACCCGCTGGTCCAGCAGCGCCTCGCCGATCGGCCGGTCCGGGTGTGCGCTCAGGTTGGCCGAGGCGCGCACCGGGTCCCAGTCGCGGCCGAGCAGGTCGGGTCCCAGATGCGCGACCGCGTCGCCGTCCCGGTCGCGTTCGAGGATCTCCAGCACTCCCAGGTCCACGCCTACGGCGCGAATTCCGTTGGCCTCCAGCACGATTCGCGCCCGGTGATCGACCTTGACCGGCCGCTTGCCGACCCGCCAGCTGCCGTCCATCTTCAGGTGCGAGTGAATGCTGGCGCGCCCGGCGCGGATGAACAGATGCTTGCCACGGCTGAGGACCTCGTCGACCACCTGCCCGGTCAGGTCCACGGTGGCGAACCGCGGCACCCGGACATCGCAGCGCGTCAGCGTGCGCCCGGCCAGATGCTGTCGCAGCTCGGCCGCGGTGTGCCAGACGGTGTCACCTTCGGGCATGGTTCACCGCAGCCGCATTCCGCGTGGGGTTCGGGCGAATCCGGCTTCGGAAAGGGCAGTGAGCGCGGCCCGCTCCCGCCCTTCGGCACCCGGCTGCAACGCCGGCGTCCCGTCGACGCGCTCGACCAGGATCGACGCGACGCGGCGGGCGGTGACCAACTCGGCCAGCGCCGCGGCGGCGGCGTGGTCGGCCGCCGGGTCGTCGGTGAACGTCAGCAGCGAGCGCCCGCCGCGCTCCAGAAACCAGGCCAGCTCGCCGTCCACCAGCACCACGAGCGCGCCGGCCTTGCGGCCGGGCCGCGCCCCGGGGGCGTCGATGTGCCCATTCGAAGCCGGCCAGGCCAGCGCCGCGCCGTAGGGGTTGGCCGGGTCGGCGGCGGCCAGCGCGACGGCTCGGTATTCCGGACGCTCGGGGTCGATCCCGTCGCTGTAACTGCGCAGCCGGTCGACGGTGGACGCGACGGCGAACTGGGCGCCGCCCAGCGACTCGACGAAATAGCCGCGCTGGCACCGGCCGGCCTCCTCGAACGTGCTCAGCACCTTGTACAGGGTGGCAAAACCGCCCGGCAGGCCCTCGGCGGTCGCCGCCCCGCGGGTGAGCACGCCGTGGCGGTTCAGCAGCAGCTCGGCCTGGTAATGCGCCCGCACGGTGGAGTCCGGCTCCGGGGCCGGCAGCGCCGACCACCGTCCGGCCACGGCCGGGTCGGTGCTGCGCTGCTGGGCGTGCGCGACGGTGTAGCGGCTCAGCCGCGGCGGGCGCTGCGTCCGGTGCGCGGGCTGGGAGGATCGCGTGCGTTTGCCCGCGCCGGTCAGCACGGCGCGCACCGGCGCGAACGTGTCGCCGGTGACCCAGCCGGCCCAAATGAGTTCCCACAGCGCATCTTTGAGCGCGGTCTCGGTGACGCCGTCCCGGGAGAGCTGCCGGAAGAAGTACGCGCCGCCGCCGGCCAGGGTGTCCAGGATCGCGCGGTGGACGTCGGTGAGGTCGAGCGCGGTGGCGGTCAGCGGCGGCAATGTCAGAGGCGCGGAATCGCTGGCATGCAGCGCGATCCAGCCGTCACTGCCCGAGATCGACCCGGCGCCCGACCAGGTGACCTCGCCGGAGGCTAGCAGCTCGTCGAGCAGCGCGGGGGAGTAGTCGCGGACCCGGGGGGCCAGCACCAGCGGCTCGATCGCCGAGGCCGGCATCCGCACGCCGGCCAGCTGGTCGATCACGGCGGCCAGGCCGTCGAGACCGGTGTTGGCGGCGACGCCCACGTGATGCCAGGCCGGCAGGAACCGGCCGTAGGCGGCGGTGCTCACCGGCTCCACCTGCGCGCGCAGCGCCGCCAGCGAGCGCCGCCGCAGGATGCGCAGCACGTCGGCGTCGCACCACTGCTCGGCCCCGGCGCCGGGCGCGCCCGGTTCGACGAAGTCGCCGCGCACCAGCCGCCCATCGGCGGCGAGCCGGCCGAGCACGTCGGCCGTCACCCGCAGGCCCAGGCCGAACCGGGCGGCGGCTTCGGCCGTGGTGAACGGGGTGTGCGTGCGCGCGTATCGGCCCAGCAGCTCGCCCAGCGGGTCGGTGACCGTCTCGGTGAAGGCGGCCGGCACGCCCAGCGGAACCGCGGCGCCGACCCCGTCGCGCAGCCGCCCGATGTCCTCGACGGCCACCCACCACCCGCGCCCGGCGAACGACACGGTCAGCGCGCGCCGGGCCGCGCGCAGCCCCTCCAGCCAGCCCCCGACCTCCGCGCCGCCGGCCCGGGCGGCGACCTCGTCCTCGGTCAGCGGGCCCAGCAGCCGCAGCAGGTCCGCCGCGCCCTCGGCGTCGCGGGCGGCCCGGTCGTCGGTCAGGTGCTGCAATTGCCGGCCGGTCGCGGCGATGACGTCCGGGTCGAGCAGCTCGCGCAGCTCCACCCGGCCGAGCAGCTCGGCCAGCAGCGTGCTGTCCAGCGACAGCGCCGCGGCCCGGCGCTCGGCCAGCGGGGTGTCACCCTCGTACATGAACGCGCCGACATAGCCGAACAGCAGCGACGCCGCGAACGGCGAGGGCCGCGCGGTCTCGGTCTCGACCACCCGCACCCGGCGCGAGGCGATGGCGGTCATCAGGCCCACCAGCGCCGGCACGTCGTAGACGTCCTGCAGGCATTCGCGGACGGTCTCCAGCACCACGGGGAAGTCGGGGTACTTGCGCGCCACGTCCAGCAGCTGGGCCGCGCGCTGGCGCTGGTGCCACAGCGGCGAACGGCGGCCGGGATGCCGCCGCGGCAGCAACAGGGCGCGCGCCGCGCACTCGCGGAACCGGGACGCGAACAGCGCCGAGCCGCCCACCTCGGCGGTGACGATCGGGTCGATCTCGTCGGCGTCGAAGACGAAAAGCTCCGCGCCGGGCGGGTTGTCGCCGTTGTCGGAGATCATGTCCGGCAACCGCACCACGATG
Organism: Mycobacterium sp. NGS57; assembly: GCF_059812405.1. Lineage (NCBI taxonomy): Bacteria > Bacillati > Actinomycetota > Actinomycetes > Mycobacteriales > Mycobacteriaceae > Mycobacterium > Mycobacterium sp. NGS57. Next base: position 182,567 of record NZ_JCALCP010000002.1, read on the forward strand.
CCGTCGTCGGAGGCCGTCGGCTTCTCGTCGATGCCGTAGCGTTCGCGCAGCCGCCGGCCGACCGCCAGCGCCAGCGGCCCGTGCACCCGCAGCCCGTGCGGCGAGTGCAGGATCACCCGCCAATCACCCAGCTCGTCGCGGAACCGCTCGACCAGCAAGGTGGTGTCGGTGGGGACCACCCCGGCGGTGGTGCGCTGCTCGTCCAGCAGCCCCCACAGGTTGTCAACGGCGTACGCGTCGAAACCCAAAGCGGCACAACGCGTGTCGAATGACTCACGGTCGAGCGCCGCCAGCTCGCCGGTGAACGCGCCGAGCGCGGCGCCCAGCTCGGCGGGGCGGCCCACGTCGTCGCCGCGCCAGAACGGCAGCCGGGCCGGCTGGCCGGGCGCCGGGATCACCAGCACCCGGTCGTGGGTGATCTCGGTGACGCGCCAGCTGGTGGCGCCCAGCGAGATCACGTCGCCGGGGCGGGACTCGTAGACCATCTCCTCGTCGAGTTCGCCCACCCGGGAAGGCCTTTCGCCTTCGGACGCGAGGTAGACGGTGAACAGCCCGCGGTCGGGGATGGCGCCGCCGGAGGTGACGGCCAGCCGCTGCGCGCCGGGGCGTGCGCTCAGCGTGCCCGCATCGCGGTCGTAGACCAACCGGGGCCGCAGCTCGGCGAATTCGGTGGACGGGTACTTTCCGCTCAGCAGGTCCAGGGTGGCCTCGTACACGCTGCGCGGCAGCGTCGCGAACGGGGCGGCCCGGCGCACGGTGTCGAACCACGCGTCGGCGTCCAGCGGCTCCAGCGCGGCGGCCGCCACGGTCTGTTGCGCCAGGATGTCGAGGGGGTTTGCGGGTACCCGCATCGTCTCGATCTGGCCGGCGAGCATGCGCTGCACGGTCACCGCGCACCCGATCAGGTCGGTGCGGTGCTTGGGGAACAGCACCCCGCGCGACACCTCGCCCACCTGGTGGCCGGCCCGCCCGATGCGCTGCAGGCCGCTGGCCACCGACGGCGGCGCCTCCACCTGGATCACCAGGTCCACGGCGCCCATGTCGATCCCCAGTTCCAGGCTGGAGGTGGCGACCACCGCCTTGAGCAGGCCACGCTTGAGGTCCTCTTCGACCAGGGCGCGCTGCTCCTTGCTGACCGAGCCGTGGTGGGCGCGCGCCAATATCGGCTCGGCGCCGTAGGTTTGGCCGCTTCCCATCAAATGCGCGGGTGCCCCGCCGGCCACCTTGGGGTTCGTGTCGGCCGGCCGGGCGAGCCCGCGACGTTCGGCGTGAATCTCGTTGAGCCGGGCGGTCAGCCGCTCGGCCAGCCGCCGCGAGTTGACGAACACGATGGTCGAGGCGTGGGCTTCGATCAGGTCGACCAGGCGCGCCTCGACGTCGGGCCAGATCGTGTTGTCGGCCAGGTTGGCCATGTCGGGCACCGGGACGGCCACCGTGAGCTCGATGGTCTTGCCCGACGGCGGGGCCACGATCGTCGTCGGGGCACCGCCCGACAGGAACCGCGCCAGCTCCTCGGGGGGGCGCACCGTCGCCGACAGCCCGATGCGCTGCGCGGGCTTGTCCTCCCGCAGCGCGTCAAGCCGCTCCAGCGACAGGGCCAGGTGTGCGCCCCGCTTGCCGCCGGCGATGGCGTGGATCTCGTCGACGATGACGGTCTGCACGCCGGCCAGGGTCTCGCGCGCGGCCGAGGTGAGCATCAAAAACAGCGACTCCGGCGTGGTGATCAGCACGTCGGGCGGGTGGGCGATGAGCTGGCGGCGGGCCGCGGGCGGGGTGTCGCCGGAGCGGACCCCGACACTGATGTCGGGCGGCGGCAGGCCGTGGCGCTCGGCGATCCGGGTGAGCCCGGCCAGCGGGGTGCGCAGGTTGCGCTCGACGTCGACCGCCAGCGCCTTGAGTGGCGACACGTACAGCACGCGGGTGCCGGCCGGCCGCTCGTCCGGGCCGGCCAGGCGGTCCAGGGCCCACAGGAACGCGGCGAGCGTCTTGCCGGAACCGGTCGGGGCGATCACCAGGGTGTTGGAGCCCCCGGCGATGGCCTCCCACGCCTGCGACTGCGCGGTGGTCGGTGCGGCGAAGGTGCCGCGGAACCACTCGCGGGTGACCGCGCTGAACCGGCCTAGCGGGTCAGGATTGCTCACCCGACCATGGTGCCAACACGTACCGACATGTGCTCACAGTCGCGCGGTGGCCATGGCCTCGGCGAGGTCCGGCGGGATCTCCGGGATGCGGACGATCGCGTCCAGCAGCGCGTGCGCACACGCCTCGGCGAGCCCGTCGGCGTCGCTGGTGGGGTCCATGATCCGCTGCCGGCAGATCTCGAACGTCAGCGCCAGCCAGCCGTGCAGGATTACCCGCAGGTGCCGCTCGACCCCGGGCTTGAGCTCGCGCTCGGGGGTCGCGCTCACCAATTCGTCGATCCGGCCCATGATGTGTTCCATCTGGCGGTTCTTGGCATCGTCGCTGACGCCGAGCAGCACGGGGTCGGACCGGCCCAGGCCCACATACGCCGCCCACGCCGACTCCGGATGCTGCTGCTGGTAGGCCATGTAGGCCAACACACCCAGCTTGAGCTCCTCGAACATCGTCAAACCGGCGGGCCGCAGCTCGTTGGTGGCCTCGTGCAGCCGGTCGGCCTCGTCCTGGACCACCGCGGCGAAGAACGCCCGCTTGTCCGGGAAGTAGTGATACATCAGCGCGCGGGACACCCCGGCCCGCTCGGCGATCTCGTCGATGCGGACGTCGTCATACGGCCGCTTCCCGAAAACCTCCGCCCCCAGAGCTAGCAGCTCGGCTCGGCGGTCCTCAGGGGATAACCGCCTCCTGGCTGTTGCCATGTGTCAGATAGTACTCACGGGGCGCCGGTCGCATTTCAAACGGCGCTGATCGACCGGATCGGGGCCGCTTCGGCGGCGCTCAGGCCTCGTTGAGGGCCTCTTTGAGCCGACGCACGCAGAACCGGAATCCGTACCACGAGATCTCCGCCCGCAGGTTCGCCTTGTCCAGGAATCCCTGCCAATCCTGGCGCCGGAAGCCCCTGGCGATCGACGTCATTCCGTCGGAGCGGATGATGTCGTGCCAGCCCATCAGGCGGGCGATGACGGGAAAGCCGTAGTAGGGCACGGAATGGCGATGCAGATCGGCGACGTGCCAGCCGTACACGGAATTCGCCTCGAGCCAGCTCAGCAGCTCGACCACGTCCTTGTCTCCGAGATGGTGCGCCACCTGCGAGCTGACGATGAAGTCCACCGGCCGCTCCGGCTGGTAGGAGAACACGTCTCCCGTCCGGTAATCGATGGCCATGTCCGGCGGGGTGGCGGCGCGCGCGGCCGCGGCGCTGCGGGGATTGAGATCGATGCCCGTCAATTGCGCGTTCAGCCCGCGCCGCCGCGCCCAGCGCGCGATGGCGCGCAGCAGATCGCCGTCGCCGTAGCCGACGTCCAGCACGGAGAATCGGCCACCGCGCGGCAGTCTCCTGGTTTGCCGCGCCAGCCAGCGCAGGGTGGGGCGATGGGTGCAGGTCAGGCGGTTGACGACGGCGAGTTCGGCCAGGCAGCGTTGGTAATCGGCCAAGTCGACGCCGGCATCGTCGAGCATTTCTGGCATCGTGCTGCGTATCGAGAGATCCATTAACCCTTCCCCGACCCCGAGCTCTCGATCCATGTTGGGGTACTCGTCAAGCTGCTGTCCTCGGCCCCGGCTAGTCCGACAAGCGGTGAGCGGTCGGTAGCGGCTGAATGGTACCGAAAACGCGGCTTTTCCCGAAACTGCGGTCGGCGGAACGGGCGTTGACACCCGCCGTTTATCGCGGTTTAGCCCCGGGTATCTGTCCCCATGCGCAGTGCACGGTAACTACGCGGTAACTAATCCGGGGCGGGAAACGATGGATTAGGGGCAGGCGGAAGCAGGACACGAGGGGCCAGGGATGCAGGAAGCGGATCAGCGGTCGCGCGGGGACCGCTTGGGGCAGGAAGACCACGAGGTACACGCCGCGGTCCGGTTCGCCGTGGTGGCCGCCGCGGCCGGCGTCGGCTTCGTGATCCTCGCCGCGTTGTGGGTCAGCACCTGCCCGGGAACCGGCGTCGACACGGTCGCCTGCGGCGCGCCCCAGCGAACGATCCTCGCCTTCGGCGGGCCCCTGATCCTGTTGGCCGGCGGGCTCTGGTCGTTTTTGCGCACCTACCGCGTGTGGAAGGCGCGGGGCACCTGGTGGGGCTGGCACGGCGCCGGCTGGTTTCTGTTCACCCTGATGGTGGTGGCGCTCGGCCTCGGCGCGGCGCCCATCGCCGGCCCGGCGCTGGGCCTCTAGGCGCGTTTCTTCGGGTTTGCTACAAGTCTGTTCCAGGCCTCGCCAAACACGTTGGGCGAGATCTACCGTTGAGGGTGCGACCTCGATAGGAGCGGCTATGGGAGACACTTTTCACGACCCCGTCGACCATCTGCGAACCACGCGACCGCTTGCCGGCGAGTCGCTGATCGACGTGCTGCACTGGCCCGGCTACCTGTTGATAGTGGCCGGCGTCGTCGGCGGGTGCGGGAGCCTCGCGGCCTTCGGCAGCGGGCACCACAACGAGGGCATGACCGCGGGCGTGACCGCCATCGTCATCACGGTGCTGGGACTGGTGTGGCTGGCCGTCGAGCACCGGCGGGTGCGCAGGCTCTGCGATCGTTGGTACACCGAGCATCCGGACGTGGTCAGGCAGCGACCGGCCAGCTGAACGCTGGGCGTCCCGGCGGGCGAAATCGGTGGGTTATCGCCCTGATCGAATGGGTATCAGCTCTAGACCATGATGAGAGCCGGGAGTGTTGCACCAGCGAACGTTCAGTGTGAGAGGCCCGTGCGGCTCGGGGCGCTAGGACCCGGCCATCGTGACTAACCGATTGGAACCCACGGTCGATGGCGGCCTGCAGAGCAGTAATACTGTCAATCGGACATTGCCGGGAGACCATATGACCGATGCGGGATTGCGCGCCAACAACCGTCAACGCGGCCACCGGGCCGTGGAACTACACGTCGCCGCGCGCCTGGAGAACCTCGCCATGCTGCGCACGCTGGTCGGCGCCATCGGCACCTTCGAGGACCTGGACTTCGATGCCGTCGCCGACCTGCGGCTCGCGGTCGACGAGGTGTGCACCCGGCTGATCCGCTCGGCCACCCCGGACGCGACGCTGACCGTCGTGGTCGACCCGCACGACGACGAGTTGGTGGTCGAGGCCTCCGCCGCGTGCGACACCCACGACGTGGTGGCGCCCGGCAGTTTCAGCTGGCATGTCCTGACATCGCTGGCCGACGACGTCCAGACATTCCATGACGGTCGCGAGCCCAACGAAACCGGCAGCGTCTTCGGGATCACGCTGACCGCGCGACGGGCGGCCACTAGCAGGTGACCTCCCGAGCTTCCGGCGGTTCGGTGTCGCGCCCGAACGAGTACGCCGATGTGCCGGACATGTTCCGCGAGTTGGCGACCGTCGCCACCGACTCGATGGAATTTCAGCGCCAGCGGGACAAGATCGTGGAGCGCTGCCTGCCCCTGGCCGATCACATCGCCCGCCGCTTCGAGGGCCGTGGGGAACCGCGCGACGACCTGGTTCAGGTGGCGCGGGTTGGGTTGGTCAACGCGGTGGCCCGCTTCGACGTCGAGACCGGGTCGGACTTCGTGTCGTTCGCGGTGCCCACGATCATGGGCGAGGTCCGCCGCCACTTCCGCGACAACAGCTGGTCGGTCAAGGTTCCGCGGCGGCTGAAGGAACTGCACCTGCGGCTGGGCGCCGCGACGGCCGACCTGTCCCAGCGCCTCGGGCGGGCCCCCACCGCAACCGAACTCGCCGTGGAACTGGGCATGAAACGCGACGAGGTGGTCGAGGGCCTGGTGGCCGGCAGCTCGTATAACACGCTGTCCATCGACACCGGCGGCGGCAGCGACGACGACGACGCCCGCGCCATCTCCGACACCCTGGGCGACGTGGACGTCGGCCTCGACCGCATCGAGGACCGGGAGGCGTTGCGCCCCTTGCTCGAGGCGCTGCCCGAGCGGGAGCGAATGGTGTTGGTGCTCAGGTTCTTCGAGTCGATGACCCAGACGCAGATCGCCGAGCGAGTCGGGATCTCACAGATGCATGTGTCGCGGCTGCTGGCGAAGTCGCTAACGCGGCTGCGGGACCAGCTGCAGTAGCGGCCGCGCTTTTCTTTCGCTGACGCCGCCCTTGCCGTCGGCGCGGGACTGGCGCAACATCGGCTCCGTGCGCGGCGTCGTCACCGGCAGGGTGCCGTCGGGGTCACAGATGCGCAGCAGCCGCGACACCGCCGGGCTGGGCAGCATGGCCCAGGAGGCCTGCGCGGCCGAGCACTCGACGTTGATCCGGTGCAGCGCCGAAAACCCTGCCGTACCAATGAATTCCAGGCCGCGCAGATCCAGGATCACCCGCCGGGATTGCCTGACGCTGCGTTGCACGTAGGACGCGAGGTGATCGGCGTTCGCGGCGTCGAGTTCGCCGTCGACGGTGATCAGCGCGCCCGTCGCGCCAAGGCGGGCGGTGAACTGCGCGGTGCGACTTTGTTGCCATGATTGAGCCACAGACATGCTTCGTCTCCAGTGTTGGGAGGGTCGTGCTGTGGATGACGTCGGGTCAAACGATCGACTGCGACGGGACAGGGAGTTCGCCGGCGCCAGTCAGCGCGTCCCCGACGCGATCCGGGTGGCTGTGAACTCAACCTGAACTGAACCCTACCCGCGGCGGGCGGGGCCGACAACCGGACGCCCGGCTATTTGATCTCGGCGAGCACCGTGCCCTGGGTGACGGCGGCGCCGGCCTCGACCGCGAGTCCGGTGATGGTGCCGTCCTTGTGCGCGGTGACGGGGTTCTCCATTTTCATGGCCTCGAGGACCGCCACCAGGTCACCGGCGGAAACCTCCTGGCCCTCCTCGACGGCGACCTTGACCACGGTGCCCTGCATGGGCGCGGTCACGGCGTCGCCGGAGGCCGCCGTGCCGCCGTGCGAACCGCGCTTGCGCGCCTTCGGCTTCTTTCTGATGACACCGGCGTCTTGGCCGGCGGCGCCGTTGGATAGTGCCAAGTCACCGGGCAGCGACACCTCGAGCCGGCGCCCACCCACCTCGACGACCACCTTCTGGCGGGGCCGGGCGTCCTCTTCGTCCAAAGGCTCGCCGCCGGTGAACGGTTCGACGGTGTTGTTCCACTCGGTCTCGATCCAGCGGGTGTGCACCGCGAAGCCGTCCTCGTCGCCGATGAATGCAGGGTCGGACACCACGGCGCGGTGGAACGGGATTACGGTGGCCAGGCCTTCGACGTGGAATTCGTCCAGGGCCCGGCGGGAGCGGGCGAGCGCCTCGGAGCGGGTGGCGCCGTACACGATCAGCTTGGACAGCATCGAGTCGAACTGCCCGCCGATCACCGAACCGGCCTCGACGCCGGAGTCCAGCCGGACACCGGGTCCGGTCGGGATGTCGTAGCGGGTGACCGGACCGGGCGCGGGCAAAAAGCCGCGGCCGGCGTCCTCGCCGTTGATCCGGAACTCGATGGCGTGGCCGCGGGGGGTGGGGTCCTCGGTCAGGTCGAGCTTCTCGCCGTTGGCGATCTTGAACTGCTGCAACACCAGGTCGATGCCCGCGGTTTCCTCGGTGACCGGGTGCTCCACCTGCAGGCGGGTGTTGACCTCCAAGAAGGAGATCAGGCCGTCCTGGCCGACCAGGTATTCGACGGTCCCGGCGCCGTAGTAATGCGCCTCCTTGCAGATCCGCTTGGCCGATTCGTGGATCTCCTTGCGCTGCGCGTCGGTCAAAAACGGCGCCGGCGCCTCCTCCACCAGCTTCTGGAAGCGACGCTGCAGGGAGCAGTCCCGGGTCCCGGCCACGATGACGTTGCCGTGCTGGTCGGCGATCACCTGCGCCTCGACGTGGCGGGGCTTGTCCAGGTAGCGCTCCACGAAGCACTCACCGCGGCCGAACGCGGCGACGGCTTCACGGGTGGCCGACTCGAACAGCTCCGGGATTTCCTCGAGGGTGCGCGCCACCTTCATGCCGCGGCCGCCGCCGCCGAACGCCGCCTTGATCGCGATCGGCACGCCGTACTCCTTGGCGAAGGCCACCACCTCGTCGGCGTCCTTGACCGGGTCGGGGGTGCCGGGGACCAGCGGGGCCTGCGCGCGGGCGGCGATGTGGCGGGCGGTGACCTTGTCGCCGAGGTCGCGGATCGACTGCGGGCTGGGGCCGATCCAGATCAGGCCGGCGTCGATGACCGCCTGCGCGAAGTCGGCGTTCTCGGAGAGGAAACCGTAGCCGGGGTGAATCGCGTTGGCGCCGGACTTCTGGGCCGCGTCGAGCAGCTTGGCGAAGTCCAGATAGGACTCCGCGGACGTCTGGCCGCCCAGCGCGAACGCCTCGTCGGCCAGCCGCACGTGCGGCGCCTCGGCGTCGGGCTCGGCATACACCGCCACGCTGGGCAGGCCCGCATCGCGGGCCGCGCGGATCACCCGGACAGCGATCTCACCGCGATTGGCGACGAGCACCTTGGCGATCCTCGAGCTGGCGTGACTAGCCACTGCGCCTCCTGTTTGGCTGGACGTGTCTTGTCTCTAAGAGAATTTCTTACAAGTCTTGTCCGGGGAAGTTTAAGCGCCGCGCCGTAGGCCCGGTAACTCGGTTCCCCTTTCAGGCCGCCTCGCGCAATCGGCGCTTGATGCGGGCCAGCATCGCCGACATCCCGCGCAGCCGCAGCGGGCTGATCAGAGCCGCCAGACCCAGATCGGTGTAGAAATCCTCGGGCACCGCCAGGATGTCGGCGGCGGGTTGTTCGTCCAGGCCGGTGGCCAGGATCGAGGCGAACCCGCGGGTGGTCGGCGCCTCGGCGGGCGCGCTGAAGTGCAGCCGCACCCGGTTCGGGTCGCTGGCGTCGACGTGCAAGAACAGTGGCGACTGGCATTCGGGCACGGGCTCCATCGCCGCCTCTTCCAGGTCGGCGGGCAGCGCGGGCAGCTCGTTGGCGAATTCCAGCAGCAGCGCCAGCTTGTCCTGGCCCTGGACTTCGGCGAAGTCGGACACCACCTCGGCCAGGGCGGCGGGCATGCTCATCAGCCGGGTACCGCTCCCGGTTCCGCACCGGCGACGATGGGCACCCGCACCGTGTTGCCCCACTCGGTCCAGGAGCCGTCGTAGTTGCGGACCCCGGGCTTGCCCAGCAGGTGGGTGAGCACGAACCAGGTGTGGCTGGAGCGCTCGCCGATGCGGCAGTACACGACGGTCTTGTCGTCGGGCTCGATGAACCCGTAGAGCTCCTCGAGCTCGGCGCGGGGGCGGAACCGGCCGCTCTCCTCGACGGCGCTGCCCCACGGAATCGAACGGGCCGTCGGGATGTGCCCGGCGCGCAGCGCGCCCTCCTCGGGGTAGTCGGGCATGTGGGTGCGCTTGCCGGTGTACTCGTCCGGCGAGCGCACGTCGATGAGCGGCTGGTCGCCGAGGACGGCCAGCACGTCGTCCTTGTAGGCGCGGATGGGTGCGTCGTTGCGCTGCACGACGGGATACCCGGTCGACGTCTTCGTCGGGACCTCCAGGGTGGTCTCGCGGCGCTCGGCCAGCCACAGGTCACGCCCGCCGTTGAGCAGGCGCACGTCGGCGTGGCCGAACAGCGTGAACACCCACAGCGCGTAGGCGGCCCACCAGTTGCTCTTGTCGCCGTAGATCACCACCGTGTCGTCGCGCGCGATGCCCTTGCGGTTCATCAGCTCGGCGAACTGCTCGCCGTCGATGTAGTCGCGGACGCGCGCGTCGTTGAGGTCCGTGTGCCAGTCGATCTTGACCGCACCGGGGATGTGGCCGACGTCGTAGAGCAACACGTCCTCGTCGGATTCGACGATCGCCAGGCCGGGGGCGCCCATGTTGGCGGACAACCATTCGGCGGTGACCAGTCGTTCGGGGTGGGCGTATTCCGTCAGGGAGGGGTGAGGATCGGGGGGTAATGGCACGACTTCGAGCCTACCGTCGGGCGAAGGCCCGTCTCGCCTGGGCATTGGTTGTGAGCTCATGGCTTTGGGTATGAGCGTAGGGCGAAAAAAACGCCAGATCGTTGCCCTGGCGTAACAGTGAAAGCCGTGGCTTCACACCCGAAGCCCTGGCTTCACAGTCAATGCGCCGGGCTGGCCGCCCACAGCGCGGACACCGACAGCCCCATCCGCGCCAACAGCGCGCGCAGCAGCGGCAGGCTCACGCCGATCACGTTGGACGGGTCGCCGTCGATCCCGTCGACGAACCAGCCGCCCAGCCCGTCGATGGTGAATCCGCCCGCCACCCGCAGCGGTTCCCCGTCGGCGACGTACGCCCGCAGGTCGGCGTCGGTGGGCTCGGCGAAACGCACTGTGGTGCAACCCGATTCGGCCTCGCGGTGGGTGACCGTGCCGGCGCTCAGGCGCAGCAGGCAGTGCCCGGTGTGCAGTTCGCCGGACCGCCCGCCCATCGACCGCCACTGGTCCATCGCGGCCGCGGCGGACGGCGGCTTGCCGCACAGCCGGCCGTCGATGTGCAGCATCGAATCACAGCCCAGCACAACGCAATCCGTGGCCAGCGCGGGATCCAGCCCGCCGGCGACCGCGTCGGCCTTGGCCGTCGCCAGCGCGCACACCACCTCGCCGGGCGCCGCATCCGGGCCCAGGCCCGCGGCGATCACGTCCTCGTCGATGCCGGAGACCGCGACCACCGGCTCGACGCCGGCCTGGCGCAGCACCCCGAGCCGGCCCGGGGAGGCCGAGGCCAGCACCAGGCGGGTCACTGCTTCATGTGTGTCATCTGCTGCAGGGTGAGCCGCTGGTAGTTGGACATCGCGTAGCACAGCCGGTCCACCGGCAGCCCCCAGCGGGTGCGCTCGGGCTGGGCGGGCTCGCCGGCGCCGCCACCCACGCAGCCCAGCACGGCGACCAGCGCGGCCACCTCCTCGGTGGTGGGGCGGCCCTTGAGGATGTGGATGTGCGGCTCGTGCGGCTGCTGCGGTGGGTTCTCGTTGCTCACTGAAGCCGAATCGTTCGTCTCGTTCCCGTCACTCACTTCGTTCAATTGTTCGTCTCACTCCCGCCGCTCACTTCGTTCGCTCCGCTCGCTGGACTCACGGGTTCGTTCCGCTCACTCGACTCACAGTGGAATGTTCCCGTGCTTCTTGGGCGGCAGGTGGGCGATCTTGCGTTCCAGCAGGCGCAGCGCCGTGCCGATGTAACCGCGGGTGTACGACGGCGGGATCACCGCGTCGACGTACCCACGCTCGGCCGCGACGTAGGGGTTGACGAGGGTGTCCTCGTACTCCTGCTGCAACTGCAGGCGCAGCGCATCAACGTCCTCGCCCTTCTCGGCGGCCTCCTTGAGCTGTTGGCGGTACACGAAGCCGACCGCGCCGGAGGCGCCCATCACCGCGATCTGGGCCGTCGGCCAGGCCAGGTTGACGTCGCAGCCCATGTCCTTGGACCCCATCACGCAGTACGCGCCGCCGTAGGCCTTGCGGGTGATGACGGTGATCTTGGGGACGGTCGCCTCGCCGTAGGCGAACAGCAGCTTGGCCCCGCGCCGGATGATGCCGTTGTACTCCTGGCCGGTGCCCGGCAGAAAGCCCGGAACGTCGACCAGCATGACGATCGGGATGTTGAAGGCGTCGCAGGTCCGCACGAACCGGGCCGCCTTCTCCGAGGCGTTGATGTCCAGGCAGCCGGCGAAGTGGGTCGGCTGGTTGGCCACGATCCCTACCGGCCGGCCCTCGATCCGGCCGAACCCGACCACGATGTTCTGCGCGTAACCGGCCTGGATCTCGAGGAACTCGTCCTCGTCGAGGATGCGGGTGATCACCTCGTGCATGTCGTAGGGCTGGTTGGGCGAGTCGGGGATCAGGGTGTCCAGCTCGAGGTCCTCGGCGGTGAGGTTCTCCTCGATCGGGCCCTGGGCGGCCGCCTCGGCGTAGCGCGGGGCGTCGGTGGCGTTGTTGGGCGGCAGGTAACTCAGCAGGTCGCGCACCCAGTCGAAGGCGTCCTGCTCGCCGGAGGCGACGTAGTGCAGGGTGCCCGACTTCGCCATGTGGGTGTGGGCGCCGCCGAGCTCCTCCATGGTGACGTCCTCGCCGGTGACCGTCTTGATGACGTCGGGGCCGGTGATGAACATCTGGCTGGTCTGGTCGACCATGACCACGAAGTCGGTCAGCGCGGGGGAGTAGACGTGCCCGCCCGCGGCGGCGCCCATGATCAGCGAGATCTGCGGGATAACCCCGGACGCGATGATGTTGTTGCGGAAGATGCGGCTGTACAGGCCCAGCGAGACGACACCCTCCTGGATGCGCGCGCCCGCGCCGTCGTTGATGCCGATCAGCGGGCGGCCGGTCTTGAGCGCCAACTCCTGGACCTTGACGATCTTCTCGCCGTACACCTCGCCGAGGCTGCCGCCGAACACCGTGGCGTCCTGGCTGAAGATGCACACGTCGCGGCCGTCGATGGTGCCGTAGCCGGTGATCACGCCGTCGCCCAGCGGGCGGTTTTTCTCCAGCCCGAAATTGCTGCTGCGGTGCCGCGCCAGCGCGTCGAGTTCGACGAACGAGTCCTCGTCCAGCAGGGCGAGGATGCGCTCGCGCGCGGTCAGCTTGCCCTTGGCGTGCACCTTTTCGACGGCCGTCTCGCCGACGGGGTGCAGCGACTCCTCGCGCCGCTTGTGCAGCTCGGCCAGCTTGCCGGCGGTGGTGTGGATGTCGACGGTGTGTTCGCTCGCAGGCTCTGCGGAATGATCCGAGCGGTCGGTAACGCTTGTCATGGGTCCTGATGTTATCGGCAGGCCTGGCCGCCGAGTTTTAGGCTGGGCTCGTATGGATGCACCGCTGGATCATGCCGCGCTGCGCGCCGAGCTGATCGGAACCGGGCTGGGGTGGCGCCACCTCGACGTCGTCGGGCAGACCGGCTCCACCAACGCCGACCTGCTGGCGCGCGCGGCCGCCGGCGACGACATCGCCGGCGCGGTGCTGATCGCCGAGCACCAGACCGCCGGGCGCGGGCGCCACGGCCGCGGCTGGGCGGCCGGCCCCCGTGACCAGATCACGATGTCGGTCGGTGTCAGCGTGGTCGACGTGCCGACCGAGGCGTGGGGCTGGCTGTCGCTGGCCACCGGGGTTGCCGTCGTCGACGCGGTCAACCCGCTGCTCGAGGCGACCGGCCGCCGGGCGGGCCTCAAGTGGCCCAACGACGTGCTGGTCGACGGGGGCAAGCTGGCCGGAATCCTCGCCGAGGTCTCGCGGCCGGCCGTGGTAATTGGCTTGGGGCTCAACGTGTTTGCGGCACCCGCAGAGGTTGATGGCGCGACGTCGCTGTCCGGCCTCGGCGTGCCGGCGCCCGACCGCGGCGCGCTGGTCTGCGCGGTGCTGACCGAACTCGGCCGGCGCATCGTGGCCTGGCGCGCGGCGCGCGGCGCCGACTGGGCGCTGGCGGCCGACTATCGGGCGCGCAGCCTGACCATCGGCACCCGGGTGCGCGCCGAGCTGCCCGGCGGCCGGGAGGCCGTCGGGACCGCGACCGCCATCGACGACCACGGGAGGTTGTGCCTGGAAACGGCAGGGGCGACCGGGAGCGAGACCGTCGTCGTTTCGGCCGGTGACGTGGTGCATCTACGTTAGGAAGCGGTAGCTTCGGGCGGGTGAGCTATCCGGATAACGCCCTCGCCGCGGGCGAGCAGGTCGTCCTACACCGGCATCCGCACTGGAAGGGCTTGATCTGGCCCGTCGTCGTCCTCGTCCTGGCCACCGCGCTGGCCGCGTTCGGCTCGGGCTATCTGAACTCGACGCACTGGGAGCAGCTCGCCAAGAACATCCTGCACGGCGTCATCTGGGGGATCTGGCTGGTGCTCGTCGGCTGGCTGACGCTGTGGCCGTTCCTGAGCTGGCTCACCACGCATTTCGTCGTCACCAGCCGGCGGGTGATGTATCGGCACGGGGTGCTCACGCGCTCCGGAATCGACATTCCGTTGGCGCGGATCAACAGCGTGGAATTCCGGGACCGGTTGTGGGAGCGGATGTTTCGCACCGGCACGCTGGTCATCGAGTCGGCGTCACAGGATCCGTTGTCGTTTCCCGACATTCCGCGCCTGCGCGAGGTGCAGGCGCTGCTGTATCACGAGGTTTTCGACACCCTGGGTTCCGCCGAACCCGACGCGTCGCCGAGCTGACGCGACCTTTTGTTGCGCCAGGCGCGCAGCAGCGTGACGTTGCCGTCCTGCGCATCGTCCTCGAAGGCGTCCTCGAAGACCTCGGCGATGCCGCCGGCGGTGAGCGCCGACTCCAGCGCCTTGTCGGGGTTGCGCGCGAACTGGTCGGGGAACACCCAGCGCCTGAACGCCCAGAACCGGAACGCCATCTGCAGCAGGTTGCCGATGATGTAGGCCGAGATGAAGTCGGCGATGTTCTCCACGGTCAGCGACACCGATGGCACCCGCAGCTGCAGGATGTAGCTCGAGATCCACAGCGGGGCCATGGACAGCAGCACCCCCACGCCGCTGAACGCGAAGAACAGCAGCGCCTCGTGGTGGCGCTCGCGGCCCCCGCGGTCGCGGAAGCTCCACTCCCGGTTCAAGACGTAGGACGCGATGACCGCGACGATGCCCGCGATGACCTTGGCGGTCACCGGCTTGGGCTCGAGAATCGTCAGCTTCAGCGTGTAGAAAATCGCGGAGTCGATGATGAACGTCGTGCCGCCGACGATGGCGAATTTGATCAGTTCATGATGGCGCTGCGCATACGGCTGAACGAACTGCGGCAAACGCGCGATTGTGGCTTCGGCGAAGGACACAACACGTCAGTGTACGGACGGACACGAAACCGGCGCAAAATGTGTCTCCCCGGGGACCGTGACACCATGATGGCCGTGCCGAATACACGCCCGCGGGTCGCCATGGTCGGCGGCGGCCAACTCGCCAGGATGACCCACCAGGCCGCGATCGCGCTGGGGCAGACGCTGCGGGTGCTGGCCACCGCCCCCGACGAGGCGGCCGCCCAGGTCTCCCCGGACGTGGTGCTCGGCTCGCACACCGACCTCGAGGACCTGCGCCGGGTCGCGGCCGGGGCGGACGTGCTGACGTTCGACCACGAGCACGTGCCGTCCGAGCTGCTGGAGAAGCTGGTCGCCGAGGGTGTCCGGGTGGCACCGCCGCCGCAGGCGCTGGTGCACGCCCAGGACAAGCTGGTGATGCGGCGGCGGCTGGAGGCCCTGGACATCCCGGTGCCCCGCTACGCCGAGATCCGCAGCGTCGACGAGCTCGATGCGTTCGCGCGGCGGATCGCCGGCCCCGTCGTCGTGAAGGCGGTCCGCGGCGGCTACGACGGGCGCGGGGTGCGGATGGCCCGCGACCCGGAGCACGCCCGCGAGATCGCGGCCGCCTTCCTGGCCGACGGCGTGCCGGTGATGGCCGAGGAGCAGGTCAGCCTGCGCCGCGAACTGTCGGCGCTGGTGGCGCGCTCGCCCTTCGGGCAGGGCGCGGCGTGGCCGGTCGTGGAGACCGTGCAGCGGGACGGGATCTGCGTGCAGGTGATCGCCCCGGCGCCGGGACTGCCCGAGGAGGCCGCCGCTGACGCCCAGCGGCTGGCGTTGCGGTTGGCCGCCGAACTCGGCGTCGTCGGGGTGCTGGCGGTGGAGCTGTTCGAGAGCCCCGACGGCGCACTGTTGGTCAACGAGCTCGCGATGCGCCCGCACAACTCCGGGCACTGGACCATGGACGGGGCGCGCACCGGCCAATTCGAACAGCATTTGCGCGCGGTGCTGGACTATCCGCTCGGCGACACCGACGCGATCGCGCCGGTGACGGTGATGGCCAACGTGCTGGGCGCCCCGCGGCGGCCCGAGATGACCCTCGACGAGCGGCTGCACCACCTGTTCGCGCGGATGCCCGACGCCCGGGTTCACCTGTACGGCAAGGAGGAACGCCCCGGCCGCAAGGTAGGGCACATCAATTTCCTCGGCACCGGGGCGGACCTAGAAGACCCGGCGGGGCTGCGGGAGCGCGCCGAGCTGGCGGCACACTGGTTGTCGCACGGGCAGTGGACGGACGGATGGGACCCACATGACTAGTACCGGGCCGCGCGTCGGGGTGATCATGGGCAGCGACAGCGACTGGTCGGTGATGTCCGACGCCGCCGACGCGCTCGCGGAGTTCGACATCCCCACCGAGGTGCGCGTGGTCTCGGCCCACCGCACGCCCGACGTGATGTTCGACTACGCCCGCGGCGCGGCCGACCGCGGCCTCGAGGTGATCATCGCCGGCGCCGGCGGCGCCGCCCACCTGCCCGGGATGGTGGCCTCCGCGACTCCGCTGCCGGTGATCGGTGTGCCGGTGCCGCTGGCGCGCCTCGACGGGCTGGACTCGCTGCTGTCGATCGTCCAGATGCCGGCCGGGGTGCCGGTGGCAACGGTCTCGATCGGCGGCGCCCGCAACGCCGGCCTGCTGGCGGTGCGCATCCTGGGATCCTCCGACGCGCGGCTGCGCGCGCGGATCGTGGCCTTTCAGCGGGAGCTGTCCGAGACCGTGCGCGGCAAGGATGCGGCGCTGCAGGAACGTCGGGGTAAAGTTACCGACGAGTAGTAAAGGAGGCTCGCGATGGCTGGATGGGCCGGAAACCCGTCGTTCGATCTGTACCAACTGCCCGAGGAGCACCGGGAGCTGCGGGCGGCGATCCGGGCGCTGGCGGAGAAGGAGATCGCCCCGCACGCGGCCGACGTGGACGAGAACGTCCGGTTCCCGCAGGAGGCGCTGGACGCGCTGAACGCGTCGGGCTTCAACGCCGTGCACGTGCCGGAGGAGTACGGCGGGCAGGGCGCGGACTCGGTGGCGGCGTGCATCGTCATCGAGGAGGTCGCCCGGGTCGATGCGTCCGCGTCGTTGATCCCGGCGGTGAACAAGCTGGGCACCATGGGCCTGATCCTGCGGGGCTCCGACGAGCTGAAGAAGCAGGTGCTGCCGCAGATCGCCGAGGGCGCGATGGCGTCGTATGCGCTGTCCGAGCGTGAGGCCGGCAGCGACGCCGCCTCGATGCGCACCCGGGCCAAGGCCGACGGGGACGACTGGATCCTCAACGGCGCCAAGTGCTGGATCACCAACGGCGGCAAGTCGGACTGGTACACGGTGATGGCGGTGTCCGACCCGGACAAGGGCGCCAACGGCATCTCGTCGTTCATGGTGCACAAGGACGACGAGGGGTTCAGCGTCGGTCCCAAGGAGCGCAAGCTCGGGATCAAGGGCTCGCCGACCACCGAGCTGTACTTCGAGAACTGCCGCATCCCGGGCGACCGCATCATCGGCGAGCCCGGCACCGGCTTCAAGACCGCGCTGGCCACGCTGGACCACACCCGCCCCACGATCGGCGCCCAGGCCGTGGGCATCGCCCAGGGCGCGGTGGACGCCGCGATCGCCTACACCAAGGACCGCAGGCAGTTCGGGGAGTCGATCAGCAGCTTCCAGGCCGTGCAGTTCATGCTCGCCGACATGGCGATGAAGGTCGAAGCCGCGCGGATGCTGGTCTACCAGGCGGCCGCGCGCGCCGAGCGCGGCGAGGGGGACCTCGGCTTCATCTCGGCGGCATCGAAGTGCTTCGCCTCCGACGTCGCGATGGAGGTGACCACCGACGCCGTGCAACTGTTCGGCGGCGCCGGCTACACCGCCGACTTCCCGGTGGAGCGCATGATGCGCGACGCCAAGATCACCCAGATCTACGAGGGCACCAACCAGATTCAGCGGGTGGTCATGTCGCGGGCGCTGTTGCGCTGATTTCGCCGGCGCATAGGATCTCCCTTCGGTGTGTTCGATTCCACACGTCGAGTCGGTAAGAAGTCACCGGCTGTCCAGTCCGACCGCGACCCAGGGGTCTGTATGCACGTTGTGACTTCCCATGCCGGCCCGCAGATGGGCCGGAATTGATACCAGCGCCGGCCCCCCAAACACCGGGGGCGCAGCGGCAGGCGCTGAAGCCGTTGTCGTTGCTGCTGGTCGAGGACGACCGCGCCGACGCGGTGTTGGTCGAAGAGCTGATCACCGACGCGGTCGCCGACATCCGGGTGACCTGGGCGCAGTCGGTGGCGCACGCCGAGCGCGAGCTCGCCGCGGCGCGGCCCGATTGCGTGCTGCTGGACCTGCATCTGCCCGACGCCAGCGGGATGGACGCCCTGGCCCGCATCGCCCAACAGGACGCGACCGTCCCGATCGTCGTACTGACCGGACTGAACGACGAGTCCTTCGGGGCTTCCGCGGTCGCGGCCGGCGCCCAGGACTATCTGGTCAAGGGCCGCGTCGAGCCCGAGATGCTGCGCCGCGCGCTGCTGTATGCCATCGAGCGCAAACGCGCCGAGCTCATCTCCGCCGACCTGCACGCGAGCCAGCTGCGCGCCCGCGAGAACGCGCTGCTGGAGCGCGGCCTGCTGCCGTCGCCGCTGCTGCTCGACGAGCCCGGTATCGACATCGTCGCCCGGTACCGGCCCAGCCGCGAGGACGCGCTGCTGTGCGGCGACTTCTACGACGTCGTGCAGTCGCCCGACCGGGTGGTGCACGTGCTGATCGGCGACGTCGCCGGGCACGGGCCGCACGAGGCGGCCCTGGGCGCGGCGCTGCGCATCGCGTTTCGCGCGCTGACCTTCGCCGGCGTGCGCGAGGTCGCCTTGATGCGGCAACTCGAGCGGGTGCTGCACTCCGAGCGCACGGCCACCGGAATCTTCGCGACCGTGCTCAGCCTGGCGATCCACCCCGACAGCCCGCGCGTCACCGCCGTGCGCGCCGGGCACCCGGGGATGCTCCTGCAATCCGGCGCGAGTGTGCAGTGGGTCGAGCCGCCGGCGGGTCCGGCGCTGGGCCTGCGCGCCGACGACTGGCCGTGCCACGACCTGGAACTGACCGTGGGTCAGGGTCTGCTCCTGCTGACCGACGGGCTGTTCGAGGGTTATTCGGGGCGCGGCATCGAGCGCTTGGGGGAGGACGGCCTGCTCGCCCTGGCCCGGCGGCACGCGCAGCGGCCCGGCCCGGAGTTCGTCGACGCGCTCATCGACGGCGCGCAGCAACTCGCCGAACCGCGCGGCGGGCTCACCGACGACATCGCCGTGCTGCGCGTCGAGAGGACGACGGCGTGAGCCCGGCCTTTCGGCCGCCGCGCCTCGCGCACCTCACCGTGCGCGGCTGGCAGGCGCTGTTGCTGTCCACCATGGGCGTGATGGTGCTCGCCGGCGCCGTGGTCGGGGCGGTGTTGCTCCACCACAACGACGAGACGTCGCACTGGCTGACCGACGGGATCCAGCCGGCACGGGTGGCGGCCTTCCAGCTGCAGTCGGCGCTGCGTGACCAGGAGACGGGCATCCGCGGCTATTTGATCTCCGACGATCGGCAGTTCCTCACCCCGTACTACGACGGGCAGCACGCCGAACTGGCTGCGGCCGAAGAGATTCGGCGGCGGTTGAGGGCGCGCCCGGAGCTGACCGCCGACGTGGACGCCATCGAGAATGCCGCCGCCAGCTGGCGGGCGAACTACGCCGAGCCGGTGCTGGCCAGCGTGGAGCCCAACGGCCGCAACGTCATGAACCGCCCGGCAGCGGAGCGCGGCAAGACCGAATTCGACCACCTGCGTGCCCTTTTCGACACCCAGAACGCCCACCTGTCTGCGGCGTGGGCACGTGCGGACGACGACCTCAAACGCACCGACGCCTGGCGCGACCGCGTGCTGGGTGCGATGGTGCTGCTGTTCTTCTGCACCGCCGCCGCGCTGGGCCTGCTGACGCGCGACGCGGTCACCCGCCCGCTGGCGGCGCTGGCCGAGTCGTGCCGGCGGATCACCAAGGGCGACTTCGGCGACCGGATCGTGGCCCCGAGGCGGCCCAGGGACATTCGCAAGATAGCCATCGACGTGGAGGACATGCGGGAGCGCCTCGTCGAGGAGCTCGAGGTATCGCGCTCGGCCCGCCAGCTTTTGGACGACCAGGCGCTCGAGTTGCGGCGCTCGAACGCCGAGCTCGAGCAGTTCGCCTACGTCGCGTCGCACGACTTGCAGGAGCCGCTGCGCAAGGTCGCGTCGTTCTGCCAGTTGCTCGAACGGCGCTACGGCGACCAACTCGACGGGCGGGGAATCGAATACATCGGCTATGCCGTCGACGGGGCCAAGCGCATGCAGGTGCTGATCAACGACCTGCTGACGTTCTCGCGCGTCGGCAGGGTGGGCACCGTGGACACCGAGGTCGCCCTGGACGACGCGCTGGACGCCGCCCTGGCCAACCTCGCCGCGGCCATCGAGGAGGCCGACGCCGAGATCGTGCGGCCGCGCCGGCCCCTCCCGCAGATCATCGGGGATCCCATGCTGCTGACGATGCTGTGGCAGAACCTGGTCGGCAACGCGGTGAAGTTCCGGCGCGAAGACCGCCGCCCGCGCGTGGTCATCGACTGCGAGGACGGCACCGGTGACCGCGACGGCGAATGGTTGTTCAGCGTGTCGGACAACGGGATCGGCATCGCGGCGGAGTTCGCCGAGAAGGTCTTCGTCATCTTCCAGCGCCTGCACGGCCGGGAGGTGTACTCCGGAACCGGGATGGGTCTTGCGTTGTGCAAGAAGATCGTCGAGCACCACGGCGGCACCATCGAGGTCGACACGACGTACACGGACGGAACCCGACTGCGGTTCAGCCTGCCGATACCCGCGCCGGTGCGCGCGCACGAACAAAGCCCAGCCACAGTCGAAGGAGCCTCATGATGACATCAGCCGGCCGAGCGATCGAAATTCTGCTCGTCGAAGACGATCCCGGTGACGAGCTGATCACCCGGGAAGCGTTCGAACACAACAAGGTCAACAACAACCTGCACGTCGCGCACGACGGCGAGGAGGGCCTGGATTTTCTCTACCGGCGCGGCGCCTTCGCCGACGCGCCGCGGCCCGACCTCGTGCTGCTCGATTTGAACCTGCCGAAATACGATGGGCGCCAACTGCTTCAGCAGGTCAAGTCGGACCCGGACCTGTCGCGCATCCCGATCGTCGTGCTCACCACCTCCTCGGCGGAGGAGGACATCCTGCGCAGCTACGAACTGCACGCCAACGCCTACGTCACCAAGCCCGTCGACCTCGACCAGTTCATGAGCGCCGTCCGGCAGATCGACGAGTTCTTCGTTCAGGTGGTGCGGCTGCCCGGCGTCTGAGCGGCTACCCGGATTCCGAGTGCCGCCGCGCGAACCACGTAATCAGCCGGCCGAGCACGATCAGCACCAACACGAAAATGATCAGCAGGAACGCCGCGTCGTACGACAGCGCGCGGGCCGCCTTCGACGGCAGGTTGTAGAACGTCCAGATCGGGTAGGTCAGGTAGCCGACCGGTGAGTCGGTGAGCTTTCCGGTCGGGGCGGAATTCGACCAGCCCGCCGTGTAGAGCATGGGCGCGGTCTCGCCGACCGCGAGCGCGAGCGCCACCAGCAGGCCGGTGACGATCCCGGGGATCGCCGACTTGAGCACGATTTTGCGCAGGGTCCAACCCAGCGGCAACCCGAGCGCCTCCGCCCCCTCCCGGTAGGACGTGGGCACCTGGGACAGCGCGGATTCGGTGGCCTTGGCGATGTACGGGATGCTCATGGCCGACAGCGTCAGCACCCCCGCCGCCAGCGAGAAGCCCCAGTGGAACTTCACCACCAGCGCCAGGTAGCCGACGTATCCGAGCACGATGGACGGGATGCCGGACAACACCTCGTAGGCGCCGCGTAGGATGGATCGCGTTCTGCCACTGGCGAATTCGGACAAATAGATCCCGGTCAACACGCTCACCGAGCCGCCCACCAGCATGACCCCGACGCCCACGACCACGGTGCCGATGATCGCGTTGCGCAGTCCCCCGCCGTTGCCCCGGGTGTCTTCGGTCAGCACGCTCCAGGTGAACACCGGCAACGCCCGGGAGACGACTTCGATCAGCATCCACAGCGTCGGCACCACCACCACCGCCAGGCAGCACACGCAGGCGACCCAGAACAGCGCGTTGACGATCTTGCGCCGGTTCGCGATGACGTCGGCGTTCACCTCACACCCCCCGGCCCACCGGCAGCGCCGTGCCCGACACCCGGCGCACCATGGCGCGCGCCGCCACGTTTGTCAGCAACGTGATCACCATCAGCACCAGCGACACCTCGGCCAGGGTCTTCACCGCGAAGTCGGTGAAGTCGGTCATCGCCGAATCCAGTTGTGACACAACGGTGGCGGCGATGGTGGTCATGGTCGCGTAGATGTTGGCGGGCATCGCGCCCAGCACCGCGCCCGACACCATGGCGACGGCCATCGTCTCGCCCAGCGCGCGTCCGAGCCCGAGCACCACGGCCCCGACGATCCCGCTCGACACCCACGGCAGGGTGACCCGGCGCGCGCACTCCCAGTCCGTCATCCCCAGCGCGACGGCGCCCTCGCGAGGCAGCACCGGCACCTGCCGGATCAAATCGCGGGTGGTGCTGGCGATGATGGGAATGACCATCACCGCCAGCACCAGGCCGGACACCAACATGCCCTCCCCGTTGCCGGGGTTGCCGCGGAAGTAGCCGAGGATCGGCACGTCGGGGGCGTTGCGGGCGATCACCGGCGCGACATTGTGGGCGATGAACGGCCCGAATGTCATTGCGCCCCAAAGGCCGACGATGACGCTGGGGATGCCGGCGAGCAACTCCAGCACCATCCCGATCCCCGACGCCAGCCGCCGGGGCAACCGCTCCACGATCACCAGCGCTGCGCCGATCGACACCGGCACCGCGATGATCAGCGCGATCGCCGAGGTCGCCAGGGTCCCGACGATCAGCGGCAACGCCCCGTAGTAGGCACCGACCGGATGCTGGACGCCGCGCGTGACGACGGCGTCGCCATACGTGTTGCCCGGATTCCAGTCGGTGGCGGTGAAGAAGTGCAGCCCGTTGACCCGGATCGCGGGCAGCGCCTCGAGCAGCAGCGTCGCCAACACGAACACGAGCGCGAGCAGCGGGATCACCGCTCCCACCGCGCCCAGCGCACGCACCGCGAAGCCCGGGCGCCGCGCGGCGCGGACCCGGGCCAGCGCGCGCGGCATCGTGGCGGCGGTCACCGAACCCCTACTGGCCGCTGATCTTGGCGATCTGGGCGTCCGACGACTTCACGACCTCGGCCGGCAGCGGCTGGAAGTGCACCTTGTCCAGGAACGAGGCATTGTTGCCGTCGGTGATCGCCCAGTGCAAAAACGCCTGCAGCGTCTGCGCGGTGGCGGCGTCCTTCTGGCTGCTGTTGACGATGGCGTACTCGTAGTTGATGATCGGGTATCCGTCGGCGGCGGGGCCGTTGATCAGCGAGATCGCTTGGTTCGCCGGGGTTTTCGAGGCGAAGCCGGCGGCCGCGGCCTGGATGCTCTGCGCGTCGGGCAGCAGGAACTTACCGGAGGCGTTGGCCAACTGGGCCTCGCCGAGCCCGCGCTGCTGGGCCTGGTCGAGGAAGCTGATGCCGATGTAGGCCACGCAGCCCGGTGTGTCCGCGCAGCCGGTCACCATGCCGCCGTTGCCGTTCTCGCCGAGCGCGCCGGGCACCGCGGGAAAGTCGACGGTGGTGCCGAAGGCAGGCGACTTGCCCCAGCCGTCGGGGTCCTGCTTGGACAGGTACTGGGTGAACAGGAATGTGTCACCGGACCCGTCGGAGCGGTGCAGCGGAACGACCGGCGTGGCGGGCAGATTCACGCCGGGGTTCAGCCCGGTGATCTGCGGGTCGTTCCAGGTTTTGACGCTGCCGTTGTACATCCCGGCCAGCACCTTGCCGTTCAGCTTGATGTGTTCGGTGACCCCGGGCAGGTTGTAGTTGACCTGTTGCGCCGAGATGGCCAGCGCGATGTTCATCAGGCCCTTGTGCTGGGCCATGTCGCCCTCGGAGAGGTAGGCGTCGGAGGCGCCGATGTTGACCGCCCCGGCCGCCGCCTGGGAGATCCCGGTGCCCGAACCGGTGCCCTGGGGAGTGATCGTGACGTTGTTGTACTTGTCGTGGTAGGCCGGGCCCCACAGGTTGAACAGCGGGTACAACAGCGTGCTGCCGGTCTCCGACAGCGTTATCGGCGAGGACGCCGGCGTCGTGGCCACCGGTCCACCGGACCCCTGATTCGACGATCCGTTCGTCGAGTTCGAACCGCAGGCGCCCGCGGCGCAAACCAGTGGGGCGGTGGCCGCCACGGCCAGGAACCTACATAACCGCTTCTTCACGATCTCTCACCTTTCGTTCGTTTCCGTAGCGATGCGCACCGCTTTTTGGTGTTCATGCGCTGATCTTGGCGATCTGGGCGAGCGACAACTTGGCCACCGAGTCCGGCAGCGGCTGGAAGTGAACCTTGTCCAGGAACGCGGCGGCGTTGCCCTCGGTCACCGCCCAATGCAGGAACGCCTGCAGCGTCTGGGCGGTGGCGCCGTCGGGCTGGGTGGCGTTGACGATCGCGTACTCGTAGTTGACGATCGGGTATCCGTCGGCGGCCGGTCCGTTGATCAACGAAATCGCCTGATCGGCCGGGGTCGTCGCGGCGAACCCGGCGGCCGCGGCCTGAATGCTCTTGGCTTTGGGCAGCAGGTACTTGCCCGAGGCGTTGCCCAGCTTGGCCTCGCCGAGGCCCTGCTCGTCGGCCGCGTCCAGCGAGCCGATGCTGGTGTAGGCGACGCAGCCCGGGTTTGCCGCGCAGCCGGTCACCATGGCGCCGTCGCCGTTTTCGCCCAGCGCGCCGGGCACCGGGGGGAAGTCGACGGTGGTGCCGAAGCCCGCAGACTTGCCCCAACCGTCGGGGTCCTGCTTGGACAGGTACTGGGTGAACTGAAACGTGCTGCCCGACCCGTCGGAGCGGTGCAGCGGGACCACCGGCGTGTCGGGCAGGTGCAGGCCGGGGTTGAGGGCGGCCAGCTGCGGGTCGCTCCACCGCTTGATCGTGCCCTGATACATGGCGGCCAGCACCTTGCCGTTCAGCTTGAGGTGCTGGTGGATGCCGGGCAGGTTGTAGTTGACCTGCTGCGCCGAGATGGCCAATGCGATGTTCATCAGCCCCTTGTGCGCGGCCATGTCGCCGTCTGACAGGTAGGCGTCGGAGGCCCCGATGCTGACCGCCCCGGCCGCGACCTGGGAGATCCCGGCGCCCGAACCGCTGCCCTGGGTGGTGATGCTGACGTTCGGATACTTCGCGTGATACGCGGGACCCCACTCGCTGAACAGCGGGTAGAGCAGCGTGCTGCCGGTCTCCGACAGCTCGATCTTGGCCGTCGCCGGCGCGGTGGCCACGCTGCCGGTGGTCGACGGGGTAGTGGGCGCGCCGCCCGTGGAGGTCGCGGCGTGCGAGCCGCACGCCGCGACCCCGAGGGCCGCCACGAGGGCCAGCAGCGCATCCGACCGGGTCTTCACGTCCTCGCTTCCTCGGGCCGGCCGGCCTGGGCCGGCCGGAACGGGGCGAAGTAGCGGGCGGTTTCCTCGTGCTCGGGCGACAGGAACAGCTGCTGGGTGGGCCCCTCCTCGACCAGCCGGCCTTCGAAGAAGAAGGCGGTCCGGTCGCCGGTGCGGGCGGCCTGGGCCAGGTCGTGGGTCACCATGACCACGGTCAGCCGGTCGGCGAGCGAGCGGATGAGGCCCTCGATCTTTTCGGTCGTGGTCGGGTCCAGCGAGGAGGTGGGCTCGTCGAGCAGCAGCACCTCCGGGTCCACCGCGAGCGCGCGCGCCAGGCACAACAACTGCTGCTGACCGCCGGAGAGCCGGAACGGGGAATCCCCGAGCCGATCCTTGACCGCATCCCAGAGGCCGACCTCGGTGAGCCGGGCCTCGGCGACGCTTCTGAATTCCTTGCGCGGCACCATCTTGTGGGCGCGCACGCCGGCGACCACGTTGTCCATGATCGACATCGGGAACGGGTTGGGCCGCTGGAACAGCATGCCGACGCTGCGGCGAAACTCCATCAGGTCGCGGCCGGAGAAAATGCTGCGCCCGCCCATCAGGACGTCGCCGCTGTGCCGGAACCCGGAGACCTTGTCGTTCATCCGGTTCAGGGTCCGCAGAAAGGTCGTCTTGCCGGAGCCGGTGGGCCCCAGCAACGACGTGACCGCGCGCGCCGGAAACTCCAGGCTCACCCCGTCGAGCACGGTCTTGGCCCCGAAGCCCAGAGTGAGGTCCACCGCCGCCATGGCCGGAGGGGCGGCACCGGCCCCGGTGTCGGCGTCGAGCTGTTCACGGCCCATCAATGCCCGATGCTACTGCGCGTTACCGGCGCGACACCCGCGCGCAAACATTTCTTCAGCTACCTACAAGGTGCCGCTAATCCCACACCCATCTTCAAAGGTTTGTATATTCACGATTGGTTCACGTTTGTGTCACCTACGTCGCTGCGTGCGCCGCGCACGGTCCCGACGCTACGGAGGAGTTGCGTGAGGTTTATCCGATCCCGCACGGCGCTGAGCCTGTTCGTCGTCGGCGTCTTGGTGCTGGCCGGATGCGGTGGCAACTCGAACAATTCGTCGGGGACCAGCGCCAAGCCCATTCCGGTGGATTGCGGCGGCAAGAAGCTGCTGCACGCGAGCGGATCCACCGCGCAACAGAACGCGATAGAGCAGTTCGTCTACGCCTACGTGCGTGCGTGCCCGGGCCACACCCTGGACTACAACGCCAACGGCTCGGGCGCCGGCGTCGAGGAGTTCGTCAACAACGAAACCGACCTGGCGGGCTCCGACGTCCCGCTGAACCCGTCGACGGGTCAGCCGGACCGGGCGGCGGCCCGGTGTGGCTCCCCGGCCTGGGACCTGCCCACGGTGTTCGGCCCGATCGCGATCACCTACAACGTCAACGGCGTGGGTTCGCTGAATCTGGACGGGCCGACCGCGGCGAAGATCTTCAACGGCGCCATCACCAAGTGGGACGACCCGGCGATCAAGGCGCTCAACGGGGGTGCCTCCTTCCCCTCGACGCCCATCCACGTCGTGTTCCGCAGCGACAAATCCGGGACCACCGCCAACTTCCAGAAATATCTCGACGGCGCGTCCGACGGCGCCTGGGGCAAGGGCACGGGCGAAATGTTCAACGGCGGCGTCGGAGACGGCGCCAGCGGCAACAACGGCACGTCGGCGGCGCTGCAGAGCACCGACGGGTCCATCACCTACAACGAGTGGTCGTTCGCGGTGGGCAAGCAGTTGCACATGGCGCAGATCATCACCTCTGCGGGCCCGGATCCGGTGTCGATCACGACCGACTCGGTCGACAAGACCATCTCCGCCGCAAAATTCCAGGGGCAGGGCAACGACCTGGTGCTGGACACGTCGTCGTTCTACAAACCGACTCAGGCCGGCGCCTACCCGATAGTGCTGGCGACCTATGAGATCGTCTGCTCGAAGTATCCGGACTCCGCGACCGCGCAGGCCGTCAAGGCATTCATGCAGGCCGCCATCGGTCCGGGGCAAGATGGATTAGAGCAGTATGGATCGATCCCGATGCCGAGCTCGTTCCAGTCGAAACTGGCGGGCGCGGTGAACGCGATCTCGTGAACGGACGAAGGGAGCCTCCAGGGTGAGCGCGCCGGGTTCGCGAATGGGGTCGCAGTTCGGGCCCTACCGACTGCTGCGGCTGCTGGGCCGCGGCGGGATGGGTGAGGTCTACGAGGCCGAGGACACCCGCAAACGCCGCGTGGTGGCGTTGAAGCTGATATCGGAGCAATACTCCGGTGACCCCATGTTTCGCGCGCGGATGCAGCGCGAGTCCGACGCCGCGGGCCGGTTGACCGAGCCGCACGTGGTGCCGATTCACGACTACGGTGAAATCGACGGCCGCCTCTATCTGGACATGCGCCTGATCGACGGCGCCGACCTGGCCACCGTGTTGCGGCGTTCCGGGCCGATGAGCCCGCCGCGCGCGGTGGCCATCGTGAGCCAGATCGCCGCGGCGCTGGACGCCGCGCACGCCAGCGGCGTGACGCACCGCGACGTCAAACCGGAGAACATCCTCGTCACCAACAACGACTTCGCCTACCTGGTGGACTTCGGGATCGCCCGCGCCGCCGCGGACCCGGGGCTGACGCAGACCGGGACCGCGATGGGCACCTGCAAGTACATGGCCCCGGAGCGGTTCACCAGCGACGACGTCACCTACCGCGCCGACATCTATTCGCTCGCTTGTGTTTTGGGCGAGTGCCTGACCGGCTCGCCGCCGTACCGGGCCGACAGCATGGAACGGTTGATCGCGGCGCACCTGCTCGAGCCGCCGCCGCGGCCCAGCCAGATCATGCCCGGGCGGGTGCCGGCGGCCCTGGACGACGTGATCGCCCGGGGCATGGCCAAAAACCCCGACGAGCGTTACCGCAGCGCCGGGGACATGGCCGCCGCGGCCCACGCCGCGCTGACGACGGGGGAGCAGCACCAGGCGGCCGCGATCCTGCAGCGCGGCGAGGACACCGCCCGCTCGTCCGACTCCGCCGAGACGATGGCTCGTCCGGTGGCACCCAGCGGCGGCGCCAGCTGGCCCTCGGCGCCGGGGGTCAGCGGCGGGATGGCGCCGTCCGGTGGCGTCGCCGGGTGGCGCAGCCAATCCATGCCCGCGTCGTATCCGCAGCCGACGGGTCCGTCGCAGTCGGACTACTGGCGGGGCGGGCCCCCGCCGGACCACAAACGCAAGTGGTGGATCGTCGGCGCCATCGTCGCGGTTGTGATCGTTGCCGTCGTCGCCATCGTCACGGTCATCCTGCACGGATCGAACTCCCCGTCGAAGGAGGCGTCCGGGCAGAGCGTGTTGCCGTTCAACGGGATTGACTTCCGCCTGTCCCCGGGCGGGGTGGCTCTGGACAAGGCCGGCAACGTCTACGTGACCAGCATGGGCATGTACGGCCGTGTGGTGGAGTTGCCCACGGGGACGACCGCCCCGCGGGTGCTGCCGTTCAACGGGCTCTACCAGCCGCAGGGGCTGGCGGTGGACGACGCCGGCACGGTGTACGTCGCCGACTTCAACAACCGGGTGGTGAAGCTGACGGCCGGGTCGAACAACCAGACGGTGCTGCCGTTCAACGGCCTCAACTATCCCGAGGGCGTGGCGGTGGATTCCCAGGGCGCGGTCTATGTGGCCGACCGGGGCAACAACCGGGTGCTGAAGCTGGCGTCCGGGTCGAACGCCCAGACGGTGCTGCCGTTCAATGGGCTGAAGAACCCGGACGGCGTGGCGGTGGACCCCGCCGGCAACGTGTTCATCACCGACACCGACAACAACCGGGTGCTGAAGCTGGAGGTCGGGACAAACGCCCAGGTCGAGCTGCCGTTCGGCGGCGTCTCGGTGCCGTGGGGCATCGCGGTGGACCCCGCGGGCGACGTGTTCGTCACCGAACACGACAGCAGCCAGGTCAAAAAGCTGCCCGCCGGATCCAACGTTCCGGTCGTGCTGCCCTTCACCGGGCTCAACACGCCGCTGGCGGTGGCGGTGGACTCCGCCGGTGAGGGGAACGGGAACGTCTACGTCGCCGACCGCGGCAACAACCGGGTGGTCAAACTCGTTCCGTGACCAGGAACTCGTCGTTGTGTTGCCCCGGGGCGGGCGGGGGATCGGCGGCCACCGCGTCGAAGCTCGAGTAGCGCGCCGGCATCCGCACGACGGTGATCGCCTCGTCGCCGGTGCCGACCTGCAGCGCGAGCTCGTTCTCGGCGAACAGTGGCGTGCCGACCACCTGCTTCCAGGTATAGGCCAGGCAGGCCATCAGGCCGCCCTCCTGCAACAGCTCGACCCATTCGGCCGCGGTCCTGGCGGCCAGCGCCGACTCGAGTTCCTCGGTCAATTCGTGGTAGTTCAGCGCGCGTGAGCGCTGGGAGGCGAAGCGCTCGTCGTCCACCAGATCCGGGCGGCCGATGATCTGGCACAGCTTCGCCCAGTGCTTGGGCACATAGGCGCTGATGACCAGGTAACCGTCGGCGGCCTTGAACGCGTCCGACGGCTGGGTGGCAAAGCCGACTCCCTTGCGCTTCTTGGGTTTTGGGTCGCCGTCGGGCTTGGGTGCCTCGCTCGGCTTGTTCAGGTGAATGGTCAGCTGGCTGGCCTGCAGGTTCACCGCGACGTCGTACATGGCCACGCGCACGGTTTCGGCCACCCCGTGGCGCTCGCGGTTGAGCAGCGCGGCCAGCACCGCCTGGGCCAGCACGTGACCGCTGGCGGCGTCGACGAGCTGGAACGGGATGATCTGCGGCTTGCCGGTCGGCGTCGGCATCCCGGTGGACATGCCGGACTCGGCGGCGACCATCAGGTCCACGCCCGGCCTGCTGCCGTGCGGCCCGTTGCCGCCGTAGGCTGACAGCCGCGCGTAGACGAGCCGGGGATTGCGGGCCCGCAGGTCGTCGGGGCCCAGCCCCAGGCGTTCCATCACGCCGGGCCGAAACCCTTCCAGGACAACGTCGGCGGTGTCGGCGAGCCGCAGGATCTGCTCTTTGTTCTCGTCGACGGTCAGGTCTGCCGCCACCGATTTCTTGCCCCGATTGTGCGGCAGGAACAGCGTGGGCAGCGGCGGGCGCCCGGGCAGGACCGCGGTGATCTGCCGGGCCGCCTCGCCGGCGGGCGCCTCGATTTTGATGACCTCGGCACCCAGGTCGGCCAGCACCTGCCCGGCCAGCGGCCCGGCGATGTTCTGGGTGAAGTCGAGCACCCGGTAGCCGTCAAGTGGCTTGGCGGGCTTGCTGTTTGGCCTGTCTGACATGTGGGGCCTTTCCTTAACCTGCCGGGTGCAGCACCGCGGTGCAGTAATAGTTCTTCGCGAAGGGCGCGTCCTCGGCGGTGGGTTGCAGCGGTAATCCGATGTCGCCCAACAACTTATTGAGCGGTGTGCGCTCCGGGCGCCACCCGCGCTCTTCCAGATAGGCCGCCACGTCGTTGCGTTCCCCGGGGAAGCCCAGGTCGTCGAGCGCGACGTCGAGGCCGTTCTCCCGCCACTTTTCGCCGGCGGCGTTCAGCGCGTCCCCGCTGACCCCTGTGTTGACGAACACCTCGGCCACCAGCCGGCTGCCGTCGGCGCTGAGCGCGGTGATCTGATCCAGCAGCCGGTCCTGCGCGTCGGCCGGCAGGAAGCCGAGCAGGCCCTCGGCGGCCCAGGCGGCGGGGCGGCCGGGGTCGAACCCGGTGCGTTGCAGCGCCGCCGGCCAGTCGTGGCGCAGGTCGACCGACACGTTGCGCAGCTCGGCCGTGGGCGTGGCGCCCAACTCGGCGATGGTGGCCGACTTGAACGCGATGACCTCGGGCTGGTCGATTTCGAAGACCGTGGTGCCGGCTGCCCACGGCAGCCGGTAGGCCCGCGCGTCCAGACCCGAGGCCAGGATGACGACCTGGTCGACGGCGGCTTTCTGGGCTTCGGCGAAGAACGCGTCGATGTAGCGCGTGCGCGCCGCAAGCAGGTCGGTCATGCGCTGCATGCCCCACGCGGCGCCGTCGACATCGACGTCGGCGGAGTCGATTTCGCCCGCGGCCCACCGGGTGAAGAAGTCCACACCCACCGCGCGCACCAGCGGCTCGGCGAACGGGTCGTCGATCAGCTTGGCCCGGGTGGCGCGGGCCCGCCCCGCCGCGACCATGGTGGCCGTGGCTCCCACACTGGTTGCCAGGTCCCAGGTGTCGTCGTCGGTGCGCGCCATCGGATGGTCCTTCCGTTGCGAGGCTGGTTAGACAGAATAACGATACGGTCTCCCGGCCGTTGCGCGTCCCGGCGCCGGGCCCGTCCCGCCTACCATGGCCGGATGCAGATGGTGCTCTCGATCGCCGAGTCACCGCGCCCGGCCGCGGTCACGCGAGACGTCGCCTGGCGGCGCAGCGCCCGCGCGGCCCGGCAGCTGGCGTGGCTCAGTTTGGCGGTGGTGCTCGTCGAGGGCGTTGTCGGCCTGTGGGAGGGGCTGGCGGTCGGATCCGTCGCGCTGACCGGATGGGCGCTGGGCGGTGGCGCCGAGGCGCTGGGCAGCGGGATGGTGGTGTGGCGCTTTTCGGGATCCCGGACGCTGTCCGAGACGGCCGAGCGGCGCGCGCAGCGCGGCGTGGCGATCTCGTTCTGGCTGACGGCCCCCTACGTCGCCGCCGAGTCCCTGCGCGACCTGACCGACGGGCACCGCGCCGACACGTCGGTGATCGGCATGGCGCTGACGGGGGTCGCGCCGGTGCTGATGCTGGCGCTGGGCTGGGCCAACCATCGGCTCGGCGAGCGGCTGGACTCGGGCGCCACCCACGGCGAAGGCACCCAGAACTACCTGTGCGCCGCGCAGGCGATCGGCGTGCTGGTGGGCCTTGCCGCGACGGCGCTGTGGGCGGGCGGTTGGTGGATCGACCCCACGATCGGGCTCGGCATCGCCGGCATCGCGGTCTGGGAGGGCATCCAGTCCTGGCGCGGCCACGCCTGCGGCTGCTGATCGGGCGGTCAGTCCGGGTCGGCTGACCAGGTGCCGGGCATCATCGGCACGCGCGTCGGCAGCGTCGTGAGCCCCGCCGCCGTGCCGGCGGCCGGCTTGGCCGCGGTTCCGGTGAAGCCGGGGGTTTTCGCGGGGGCGGGGTCTGGTTCGAGGTCCATGTATTCGTAGCCGCGGCCGGGCTGGGTGACCTTGGCCCGGCGTCGGCGCTGCGGCGCGGCGCGTTCCTCGGGGGCGGCGGCGGCCGCCGGGGCGTCGGCGCCCTCCGGTTCGGGGGCCGTCTTGCGGGCGGCGGCCCCCGCCGCCCGGCGGGCGTCCGCGCCCAGGCCGCCGACCAGGTAGCCGTAGCCGTCCATGCCCGCGGCCAGGCCCGCGCCGGTCGCCGCCGGCGGTGTGGTGGCCGGCGGTGGCGGCGCCCCTGGTGCGGGGGTGGCCGCGGCCGCGGGGGCCGGCGCGGGGGCCGGCGCGGGCGGCGGCGGGGTCGGTGACGGCGTGGGGATGCTCGGGGCGAGCGCCACCACGGGCGGCATGGTGGGCGGCAGCGCCGGCGGCACCGCGACCAGCAGGCCCTTGATGCCGGCCAGGCCGGACAGCCCGCCCAGTGTCGCTGGGACGGCGGCCAGCGGCGCCAGCGACGCGGTGATCAGCGGCAGGAAGACCACCAGCAGCCCAATGCTCTGCTCCAGCAACGTCTTCAGCAACGCGATGGTGTCGGTGATGACCGTGCCGATGGCTTCGACGGTGACGAACACCAAAGTCCAGCCGATGACCGTCGGATTACCCGAGGCGAACGCCGCGGCGACGTCCGCGGCGATGAACGCGAAGGTCTCCGACAGGAACAGGGAGTACGAGGCGAAGTCCATCGGGTAGCCGAGGGCGAACGCGATGTTGAACGGGCTGAGAAAGCTCAGCGGATTGCCGAGCACGGGCAGCCAGGGGTCGAAGCCCGAAAACAGCGCCGCGAAGAACGGGTTGTTGGCCACCGAGTCGATCAACGGCTGCAGCGACTCGTAGTAGAAATCGGTAAACCCGTTCTGCTGCAACCACTCCAGGATGTCGTTCTGCCGGTCGGGTGGTAACGGCTGGTCGGTGGCGGCGGCCGTCATGATCTGCGGTGCCGCGGTGGTATGCGGCGCCGCGGTCACCGCCGCCGCGGCGACGGCTTGATAGGTGCTCATCACGGTGGCGGCCTGGAGCCACATCCGCGCGTAGTCGGCCTCGTTGGCCGCGATCGGGATCGCGTTGATGCCAAAGAAATTCGTCGCGATCAGCACCGCGTGCGTGGCGTGGTTGGCGGCCAGCTCCGCCAGCGTCGGCATCGCGGCGAGCGCGGAGGTGTAGGCGGCGGCCGCGGCTTCGTGCCGGGCGGCCGTCGCGGCGCTGTTCGCGCCGGCCTGCGCCAGCCACGCGAGGTGCGGGGCGTGGGCGGCCGCATAGGCGTCGGCGGTCGGGCCGTCCCACGAGCCCACCCCCGCCGCCAGGATTGCCTCGAGTTCTTGGCCGGCGTCGGTGTATTCGGTGCCGAGCGAATTCCACGCGGTGGCCGCGGCGAGTAACGCGCTGGGGCCGGGACCGGCGCTCAGCAGCGCCGAGTGCACCTCCGGGGGCGACGCCATCCAGATCGGCGCGGTCATTGGGCGAAAAGGGGGACGCGATGCCAGGACGAATGTGGCATGGGGGTTGCCAGCTCTCTCGGGGTACACCGCCCCGGGTCGCAGGATGCGACGACGCGAGTGTCCTGGCTCTCGGATCGCTGCTCGCCTCGCCTTCCAGCTCTGCTGAGCCGTGGCTAGTGAGGGTCGCTCCCCGATGACAGTGGCGGGACCGCGCCGGATTCGCACCGGCTTCCTGCATCGTCATCGCCTTACGCGCAGTATTGTCGCACGCTCCCGGTGGCCGCGGTGGGCGATCGCCGGCTACGGGTCGTCTTCGTCGTGGCAGAGTCGTTCGGGGTGGTGATACGAGTTGGTTCTGGGCTGTCCGTGATCCAGGTGTGGGGGTGGGATCCATTCGGTGTGGCCGTGGGCGTTGGTGCGGGTGGTCCAGCCGTTTTCGGCGAGGCGGTTGTCGGGGCCGCAGGCCAGGGTGAGTTCGTCGATGTGGGTGCGGCGGGTGGTTTGCCAGCCGTTGATGTGGTGGACCTGGCTGTGGTAGGCCGGGGCGTCGCAGCCGGGCTTGGTGCAGCCGCGGTCCTTGGCGTAGAGCACGATCCGCTGGGCGGGGGACGCGAGGCGTTTGGTGTGATACAGCGCCAGCGCCTTGCCGTGGTGGAAGATGGCCAGGTAGTGATGGGCGTGCTGCGACCACCGGATGACATCGGCCATGGGTACTAGGGTTCCGCCGGCGGTCAGGGCTTTGCCGGCGGCGGCCTCGAGCTCGGCGAGGGTGGTGATCGCCACGATGCCCACGGGTAGGCCGTTGTGTGAGCCCAGCTTGCCGGAGGCGAACAGGGCGCGCAGTGCAGCGAGGAATGCGTCGTGGTTGCGTTGGGCGGTGCTGCGGTGATCGCGGCGCACCGCGGCCTCATCCGGAGGGTCGTCGACGACGGGGGTGTCGTCTTCGGGATTGCACGCCCCGGGGGCGGCGAGCTTGGCCAGCAGCGCCTCGATGGCCGCGCGCAGCTCGGGGGTGACCAGGCCGCTGATGCGTGAGAGGCCGTCGAACTCGGGCTTGCCGAACACGATGCCGCGCCGGCGGGCGCGTTCTTGTTCTGTGAACGCGCCGTCGGGGTGCAGCCAGTCCATGATCCGCTGGGCGTATTTGGCCAACTCATCAGGCCGGTAGCCGCACGCTTTGCGGGCCAGGTCTTTGTCGGCGGCCTCCCGAATCGAGACGTCGACTTCGACGGGCAGGTGGTCGAAAAACCCGCGGATCACGCGCACATGGGCGTCGCCGATGAGCCCGTCGCGCTGGGCCACGGCGGTCGCGGAAAGCCGCGGTCCCAGCGCCTCGCCGGTCAGGGCGCGGCGCACGCCCAAATCGGCGGCGTCGTCGATGCGCCGCGCGGCCTCGGCTTTGGTGATCCGCAGCCGATCAGCCAACGCCCGGCGCAGCGTGCCACCCAACTCGGCCTCGCCGGCCTGTGCGCGGAGTTGGTTGATCAGCGCGTGCTGGGGGGTGCGCAGCCGGCGCGCGACGCGCTCGAGGCGCTCCAACGCGCGCAGCCGTTCCGGGGTGGTCAAGGCGTCGAAGGACAGCTCGCCCAGCCGGTCCAGGTCGGCGTCGAGGGCGTCGAAGGCTTCGACGATCTGCTCACGACTGCTCGCGCTCATGCCTCAAATCGTAGGGACGCCCACCGACAACAATCCCGGCAATGTGGCCACTGAAACCACAGTGACACAAGGGATTACGCAAATTCGGCGGTCCTCCGCGCGCGATGCCGAAAGCGGTGTGTCAGACTGCGCCATGGTCTCCGACAAGCCGGCGCTGGTCTTGCTGCACGGGCTCAACGCCTCCGGCGGCGCCTGGCAAGACGTCGTCCGGCACCTTTCGAAGTATCACGACGTGTACGCGCCCACAGCCCCCGGCCACCGCGGCGGGCCCCCGGTGCAGCGGCGCCCGGCGATCTCCGTTGATCTCGTGGACTGGGCGGAAAGCTATCTCGACGAGCAAGGGTTGGAGCGACCGCATCTCGCGGGCCACTCGATGGGCGGCTACCTGGCCATCGAACTGGCCCGGCGCGGCCGGGCTGCGACGGTGTGTGCGCTTGCGCCAGGGGGCTTTTGGGCGCCCGGCGACGGGCTGCGGGCGAAGACGATGTCATATGTTCAGGGTGGCGACGGGCCGATGCGCCTGCTCCGGCCCATCCTGCCGTTCGTGCTCAAGCCGGCCGCGGTCCGCCGAGCAATGTTCCGCACCGGTGCATCTCATGGCGATCGGGTGAGCGCGCGGCGCTGTGTCGAGATCGTCGACGACTACCTCGGCTGCACCGTAAAGCGCGACATCTTCTCGTCCGACGATCAGCGGATCGCGCCGCTGGACCCACTGCCGTGCCCCGTCACCGTGGCGTGGTCGGAGAACGACGTGGCCATTCCCATCGCCTCGTACGATTCCAACGCTCGCGAGCGTCTTCCGGGCGCGACGTTCCTGACGCTGGCCGATACGGGCCACGACCCGATGATGGACGACCCAGAACTGGTCGCGCGGACCATCCTGAACGTCACTCAGTCCAGCCGGTAGCGAATCAGCCGGGAGCTGTTGGCCACCACCGCCACCGACGACGCGTTGTGCAGGATCGCCGCCAGCACGGGGGACAGGACGCCGCCCGCGCCGATGATCAGCCCGGCCGCGTTGACGGCGATGGACATGCCGTAGTTCTCGCGGATGACGTCGACGGCGCGCTCGCCGAGGTCCCGCACGTCGAGCAGCCGGTGCAGGTCGTCGTTGGCCAGCGCCACGTCGGCGGTCTCGACGGCGACGTCGGTTCCGGCCAGCCCCATGGCGATCCCGATGTCGGCGGCGGCCAGCGCCGGCGCGTCGTTGATGCCGTCGCCGACCATGCCGACCACGAAGCCGGCGTTTTGCAGCTCGCGCACCACCTCGAGCTTGTCCTCCGGCATCACCTCGGCGCGCCATTCGTCTATGCCCAGTTCGCGCGCGACCACCTCGGCGATCTCGGGATGGTCGCCGGTGAGCATGACGATGCGCCGAATCCCGTTGGCGCGCAGCTCGTTCAGCACCGCGGCGGCCTCGGGGCGCACCTCGTCGCGCAGGCTGATCAGCCCCACCAGCTTGCCGTCGACCGCGAGCAGCAGCGGCGTCTCGGCCTGGCGCCGCAGCTTGTCCACCCACTCCGAGGCTTTCTTGGACACCCGGACCTTTTCCGCGCGCAGCAGCGACGGGCTGCCCAGCAGCAGGGTCCGGCCGTCGGCCCAGGTTCGCATGCCCAGGCCCACCAGCACCTCGCACTCCTCGTGCGGCGGGATGCTGATGTGGCGTTCCTCGGTGGAGCGGATCACCGCCTCGGCCAGCGGGTGACGCGAGTGGATCTCCGAGCTGGCCGCGTAGGCCAGCACCTGCTCGGGCTCCCAATCTTTCTGCAAAGAAACGATGTTGGTGACCACCGGGCGCCCGACGGTCAGCGTGCCGGTCTTGTCGAAGACGATCGCGTCCACCTGGCCGGCCTGTTCGAGGTGCGAGCCGCCCTTGATCAGGATGCCGCGGCGCGCGCCGTTGCCGATCGCGGCGCTGATCGCGGTCGGGGTGGCCAGGCCCACCGCGCAGGGGCACGCGATCAACAGCATGGTCATCGCCCGCCGCACGTCCCCGGTGAGCACCAGGGTGATGGCGGAGACGATGAACGAGGTGGGAACGAAACGGCGGGAGAAGTTTTCGCCGACGGTCTGGATCGGCGCCCGGTCGTGCTGCGCCTCCTCGACGCGGGTGATGATGCGCCCGATCGTGGTCTGATTGCCCACGGCGTGCGCGCGCACCACGACGCGCCCGCGCACCACCACCGAACCGGCATGCACGCCCGCCCCGACCACGACGCTGACGGGCAGGTTCTCGCCGGTGATCGCCGACTGGTCCACGATCGCCTCGCCGTCGACGACCTCGCCGTCCACCGGGATCGCGACGTGGTCGTGCACCACCACCTCGTCGCCGATCTGCACGGTGTCGATCGGCACCTGAATCTCGTTGCCGTCGAGGCGGATCCAGGTGGTGTCCTGGCTGCCGCGCAGCAGCTCGGAGATGGCGCGCCGGGTCCGGCGCAGCGTCAGGTCCTGCAGGTACTCGCCGATGTTGAGCAGCCACAGCACGGTCAGCGCGACCACGTTCTCGCGCAGGATCAGGCTCGCCACGGTCGCCGCCGACACCAGCGCGTCGGTGCCGGCGCGACCCGAGCGCAGCGAGCGCAGCGCGCCGCGCAAGAACGGGTAGCCGGTGAACACCGTGACGCCGGTGGCGAACAGCCGCCCGCTCGGGCCCAGCAGCGGCGGCCGCGCGAACACGTAGCGGCGCACCCCGAGCAGTGCCAGCGCCGCGCCGCCGATCACCATGCGCAGCACGTCGGTGTTGCGGATCTCCGAGGAATGCGGTGCTCGGGCCGGGATCAGCTCGGCGGCGACGTGCGCGGCCGAGCCGATTGCCGCCAGGACCGAGGGGCGGTCGCAGCGCCGCGGCGAGTACCACACCACCACCGAGCCGGTGCGCGGATAGGCGTGCACGGCGCGCACGCCCTGCTGCTTGGTGACGGCCTCCTCGACCGCCACGGCCCGGCGCGAGTCGCCGCGCACCCAGTCGACCGACACCCGCATGCGCCCGGCCGCATCCGAAAGCACGTGCAGGGCAGGGTCTTCGGCGGTGGCCGTGCCTACGGACATGTCCGCGCGGTCAGTGCTCGTGGTCGTGGGTGTCGGTGATCGACGGCGTGGGCGCTTCCTCGCCGATGCGCTCGCGGGCCTCAGCCATGACGTCGGCCAGCTTCAGCCGCGCCGACTCGGCGGCCTCCTCGGCCTTGCGGGTGCCGCGCAAGCCCAGCTCCGCGGCCGTCACCGCGGTCTCGTGCAGCGGTGCCTTGGCCATGGCCTTGCGCACCGCCTCGTAGGCCGTCACCCCGACGAGGCCGGTGACGACCGTCGATGCCGCTTTCGCCAAGAGCCCGTACGCCGCCATCGCGTGAACCTTCCTGGGTGTGTGTGCCGGTTTCGCACGACACTAACATCGAAATATTGCGATATCAATATGAGTCCGTCAGAGGACGCGGGTCACCTTTTCCGTCTCGATCCGCCGCTGCAGCGCGGCGGGGTCGGGGTTGGTCACCTGCACCAGCGACGCGCCGACGGCCAGGATCGCCAGCAGGCCGGCCACGAGCTCGTCGGGCCCGTCCCACGCCGCGCCGGAGAGCACCCGGTCGCCGGCCGTCAAACCCCTTGCCGCGGCAGAGTTTTCGCAGGCGGACAGGATCTGCTCCACCGAGCGCCCGGCCAGCGCCGGCCCGGGGTGGCGTTCGGCGGCGATCTGGTCGCCGTGCACCCGCACCGCCGTGGCGTAGTCGGTGACGCCGATCGGCAGGTCGGGTACGGGCCGGCCGAACGGATCCAGCGACAGCACGGCCACCTCACCGGCGCCCGTACCGTCGGCCTCGTCCAGCCGGTCGGCGGTGCACAGCGCCACGTCCGCCGGCCCCGGTTCGAGCACCGCCTCGGCGCCGATCCACCACACCCCGAACAGCACCGCCGCGGTCTGCCAGTGCGCGGGCAGCAGGATGGCGACCCGGCTGTCGGGCCCCGCGGCCATCTCGTCGCGCAGCAGGTTGCCGGTCTTGGCGGCCCAGTTGGCCAGCGTCGCCGCGGACAACTCGATGCGCTCACCGGTGGCATCGTCGTAGTAGGTGATGCGCGGGCCGACGGCGTCGGTCCGCAGCATCGGATCAAGGATGGCTCCCGAGAGTGTGCTCACGGGGTGGTTAGTTTATGCACTCCGGTTTGTCGGAGCCCGCGGTGAGGATCGGCGAGGGCGCCGGCACGTTGGGGTCGGCCCCGGCGGCGGCGTTGGACACCCGTGCGGACGTCAGTGATCCGCCGCCCGACAGTCCCGAGCCCGGCCCGGTGTAGTCGTTGGCCAGCACCACGCGCACCGATCCGGCCGGGATGGACGTGTCGGCGACGACGGGCAATCCGCCCAGCTCCTTGGAGATCTCCTGGGCGCCCAGGTCGTCGGTCTTGGCGGCGCGGACCTGGCTGCCCTTCACGTGGCCGCCATCGTTGTTGCCGACCGTTCCGGTGGCAAAACCCTTGGAGCTCAACACATCCGACACCGCGGCGGCGAGCCCGTTGATGTCGGTGTCGTTGACGACGTCGGCAGTGGTCTTGGCCGGCGTGTAGGCCAGCTCCTCGGTCTTGCCCTCGGCCTGGCCTTCCAGCAGCCCGGCGACCCAGTCCTGGACCTGGTGGGGATCCACCCGCACCACGCTTTGCATGCCGTCGTCGCTCCAACCGGCGCCGTCGAGCACCGGGATCGTCGCGAAGGCGACGTTGCCGCCGGCCAGCTTCTGCATCTGCTGCACGAAATCCATGACGTCCCAACCGGACGAGATCACTACCGAGCGCTGGACGGCGGCCTGCAGCCGGCGCAGCGTGGTGGGGCTGGACAGCGTCTGCCCGGAGATGACGCGGTGGGCCAGCGAGGCCATCACCACCTGCTGGCGCACCACCCGGTCCAGGTCGCCGCGCGGCAGGTCGTGGCGCTGGCGCACGAAGCTGAGCGCCTGCGGGCCGTCGAGGCGCTGGCGGCCGGCGGCGAAGTCGGCGCCCGAAAGCGGTTCGTAAACCGCCTCTTTGAGGCAGACGTCGACGCCGCCGAGCGCATCGGTGATCAACGCGAATCCCAGCAGTCCGATCTCGGCGTAGTGGTCGACGGTGACGCCGGTGAGGTCGGCGACGGTCTTGATCAGGGCCTCACGGCCGGCCTCGGTGCCCTGGGCCGCCGCGTCCTTGGCGGAATCGCCGGCCTTGACCAGGCTGGCCCGCTTGGCCTCCCGGGTCTGGCCGTAGAC
This sequence comes from Mycobacterium sp. NGS57, assembly GCF_059812405.1. Taxonomy (NCBI): domain Bacteria; kingdom Bacillati; phylum Actinomycetota; class Actinomycetes; order Mycobacteriales; family Mycobacteriaceae; genus Mycobacterium; species Mycobacterium sp. NGS57. The sequence goes on from NZ_JCALCP010000002.1 coordinate 223,427, forward strand.
ACCGTTGACCTTCGTCTTGCCCAGGCCCGGCGCCTGAACGTAGGAGTCGCGCGGGATCGAGATCGCGGTCGCCGACTTCCCGTTGTTCGGTATCCGGATCAGGATGATCGTGTCGGTGTTGGTCGCTTCCTCGTCGCCGGCCCGCAGGGTGTCCAGCTCCTCCTGCGACAGCGGGTTGCCGTGCGCGTCGGTGCGGCTGTCCAGGCCGACCAGCAGGATGTCGATCGCGCCGTCGTCGCCGCCCTTGCCCAGCGACGGCGCCGACATGTGGAAGATGCCGTCCTCGAAGGCCCGCACGTTGCTCCAGGCGAGCCCGGTGCCGAGCACCACGGTGAGGGTCAGCACGGCGGCGATCACACGGACCACACGTTGCACAGGCATCACAATAGGTTACTTGCGACACACCGGCTTGGCGCGTAGCCGACCCCGGTGTGCCCAAGGCGTATAGGCGCCGTGCCAGACTCGACACATGTCAGACAGACTCGTGATCACCGGTGCCGGGGGGCAATTGGGCAGCTGCCTGGCGGCGCTGGCCACCTCCCAGGGCCGCGAGGCGCTGGCCCTGACGTCGGCGCAGTGGGACATCACCGACCCCGCCGCGGCCGACCGCATCATCCGCGCCGGCGACGTGGTGATCAACTGCGCGGCCTACACCGACGTCGACGGCGCCGAGAGCGACGAGGCCGGGGCGTACGCGGTCAACGCCACCGGGCCCGAACACCTCGCGCGGACCTGCGCGCGCGTCGGCGCCCGGCTGATCCACGTGTCCACCGACTACATGTTCACCGGCCCCGTCGTCGGCGAGCCGCGTCCCTACGAGCCCAGCGACGCACCCGACGCCCGGGGGGTGTACGCGCTCAGCAAGCTCGCCGGCGAACGTGCCGTGCTGGCGGCGCTCCCGGAGGCCGTGATCGTCCGCACCGCCTGGCTCTACACCGGCGCCGCCGGCAAGGACTTCGTTGCCGTGATGCGCCGGCTGGCCGCCGGGGACGGCCCGGTGACCGTGGTCGACGACCAGGCCGGCACACCGACCTACGTGGCCGACCTGGCCGTCGCGCTGCTGCAGGTCGTCGACGAGCGGGTGCCCGGGCCCATCCTGCACGCCGCCAACGAGGGCGCGGTCTCGCGCTTCGAGCAGGCGCGCGCGGTGTTCGAGGAATGCGGCGCCGACCCGGCGCGGGTGCAGCCGGTCAGCACCGACCAGTTTCCGCGCCCGGCGCCGCGGCCGACCTATTCCGCGCTGGGCAGCCGGGAGTCCGCCGCGCTGGGCCTGACGCCGCTAAGGCCCTGGCGCCCTGCGCTTGTCGCGGCGCTGGCCGCGTCACCAAGCGAACGCCCGGTACCCTCTACGCGTGACTGACGTCCTGCCGGTCGTGACGGTGACCTACTCGCCGGGCCCGCACCTGGAGAGGTTCCTGGCCTCCCTGTCGCTGGCCACCGAGCGCCCGGTCAGCGTGGTGCTGGCCGACAACGGCTCCACCGACGGCACCCCGCAGGCGGCCGTCGAGCGCTACCCCAACGTGCGGCTGTTCGACACCGGCGCCAACCTGGGCTACGGGACCGCGGTCAATCGCGCGGTCGCGCAGCTCGACCAGGCACACGACTGGGTGATCGTGGCCAACCCCGACGTCCAGTGGGGCCCGGCCAGCATCGACGCCCTGCTGGACGCCGCCGCGCGCTGGCCGCACGCCGGCGCGCTGGGCCCGCTGATCCGGGATCCCGACGGGTCGGTGTATCCGTCGGCGCGGCATCTGCCCAGCCTGATCCGCGGCGGCATGCACGCGGTCGTCGGGCCGTTCTGGAAAACCAACCCCTGGACGGCGGCCTACCGCCAGGAGCGCCAGGAGCCCAGCGAACGCGCCGTCGGCTGGCTGTCGGGATCGTGCCTGCTGGTGCGCCGGTCGGCGTTCCGCCAGGTCGGCGGATTCGACGAGCGCTATTTCATGTATATGGAGGACGTCGACCTCGGCGACCGGCTGGGCAGGGCCGGCTGGCTGAGCGTGTACGTGCCGACGGCTGAGGTCCTGCACCACAAGGGCCACTCCACCGGCGGCGACCCGGCCAGCCACCTGGCCGCGCATCACCGCAGCACCTATACCTTCCTGGCCGATCGGCATTCGGGGTGGTGGCGCGCGCCGCTGCGCTGGACCTTCCGGGGGTCGTTGGCGCTGCGGTCGCGGCTGATGGTGCGCAGCTCGCTGCGCAGCCGCAGACGCAACCTGGCGGGACGGCGCTGACGTGGGAGCCGCCCAGGTTGACGCGGTGGTCCTGGTCGGGGGCAAGGGCACCCGGCTGCGGCCGCTGACGCTCTCGGCGCCCAAGCCGATGCTGCCCACCGCCGGGCTACCGTTTCTGACCCACCTGCTGTCGCGGATCGCCGCGGCGGGCATCGAGCACGTGATCCTGAGCACCTCGTATCAGGCCCAGGTGTTCGAGGCCGAGTTCGGCGACGGGTCCAAGCTGGGCCTGCAGATCGACTACGTGACCGAAGAGAACCCGTTGGGCACCGGCGGCGGCATCGCCAACGTCGCCGGCCGGCTGCGCCACGACACCCTGATGGTGTTCAACGGCGACGTGCTGTCCGGCGCCGACCTGGGCCAGCTGCTGGAGTTCCACCACGCCAACCGCGCCGACGTCACCCTGCACCTGGTCCGGGTGGGCGACCCGCGGGCGTTCGGCTGCGTGCCCACCGACGAGCAGGGCCGGGTCACCGCGTTCCTGGAGAAGACCCAGGACCCGCCGACCGACCAGATCAATGCCGGCTGTTATGTGTTCGCGCGCAACGTGATCGACCGGATCCCGCGCGGCCGCCAGGTCTCGGTGGAGCGCGAGGTGTTCCCGGCACTGCTGTCGGACGGCGGTGTCGGCGTTTATGGCTACGTCGACGCCACCTACTGGCGCGACATGGGCACGCCCGAGGACTTCGTGCGCGGCTCGGCGGACCTGGTGCGCGGCATCGCCCCGTCCCCGGCGCTGCACGGCCAGCGCGGCGAGCAGCTGGTGCACGACGGCGCGGCGGTGTCGCCGGGCGCGGTGCTGATCGGCGGCACGGTCGTCGGGCGTGGCGCCGAGATCGGTCCCGGCGTCCGGCTGGACGGCGCGGTGATCTTCGACGGGGTGAAGGTCGAGGCCGGCAGCGTGATCGAGCGCTCGATCGTCGGCTTCGGCGCCCGCATCGGCCCGCGGGCGCTGATCCGCGACGGGGTGATCGGCGACGGCGCCGACGTCGGCGCGCGCTGCGAGTTGCTGCGCGGCGCGCGGGTGTGGCCCGGGGTGGCCATTCCCGACGGCGGGATCCGCTACTCGTCCGACGTGTGAGGCCGGCACGAGCGTGCGGCTGGCTTCACACTCGGTGCCGACTGTGCGGCTGGCTTCACAGTCGGCGGGTCGCCCGCGAAACCAGGTACTCCAGCGCGTGATCGGTGCCGTCGGGCAGCGCGCCGACGGGCCACCAGCGCAGGTCCTCGGACTCCTCGCTGATCGCGATCCGCGCGCCGGGCGGCGCGTGCGCCACGAACTGCAGGTCGAGGTGGCGGGTCGGCACGCCCAACGAGCAGGTGACCGGATGGACGTGCACGGCGGCCAGCTCGGGGTCGATGCGCAGGCCGTCGACGCCGGACTCCTCGGTGGCCTCGCGCAGCGCCGCGCCAACGATGTCTGTGTCGCCGTCGTCACTGTCTTCACAGTGCCCACCCAGCTGCACCCAGCGGCCCAGGCGGCGGTGCAACGTCAGCAGCGTCCGCGATCCGGTGTCGTCGAGCACCAGCGCCGACGCGGTGACGTGGCCCGGCACGCACTCGCGGCGGCAGGCGTCTTCGCGGGCGTGCACGAATGCCAGCACGGCGTGGCGCAGCGAGTCCTGCGCCGGGTCGGGGGCCCGCCACCCGGTGAGCGCCGAAATCGCAGAATCGCGCAGCGTCAACGGGATCCGCGCCTCATCCGGCGGTCGCGCAGCGACGCCCAGGCCGCGCGGCACCCCGCGACCACCTCGCCGGGCAGGCCGAGGCCGTCGATCAGGACGTGGCGGTCGACGAGGTCGAGCGCCTTGTCGGTTTCGTTGGCCTTCAGCAGCAGGTCGACGTCGCGGGCGAGTTCGGCGTCGGCGTACGCCGGCGCGGGGATGGGCAGTTGCTCGGCCTCGCGGGGTTCCAGCTCCAAGATGCCCCCACCGTAGCTGCGGCCGAGGATCTCGGCGAAGGCGAACGTCACGCTGTTGTGGAACACCGCGGCCAGCGCGGCCGGGTCCGTCCCGGGCGCGAGCCGGACCCGGTGCACGGTGTCGGTGCTCGTCGCCGCGGCGGCGTTGACGGTCAGCCGCGGCGCCCGGTGGATCTGGCGCAGCAGGAACAGGTCTGGAACCCACAGCGACGGCGTGGTCCACCACGGGGTGCGGATGGAGCACTTGTAGCCCCGGTGCACGCCGGCGGCCTCACCCGCGTCGATGTGCGCGACGACGGCGGCGTCGGTGGGCTCGGCGGACGCGTCGAGCAGCCAGGTCCGCTGGCCGGCCGCGAGATCGGCTGCGCGGCAGTCGGTGTCGTAGACCAGGCCGGACAGCTGGGCGCTGCGCGAGACGAGCGGGACGCAGTGCGGCCGCAGTCCCAGCCCGCCGGCCTGGGCGTCGGTGAAGGTGAAGAAGCTGTTCCGCCCCGTCACGATGCCGACGTCCACCCCGGCCAGCGACCCGAGCCGGGTCAGTTCCGGCGAAGCCTGAAGCGTGCGCAGCAGCCGGATCGCGGCGGGGGCGAGGAAGTATTTGGTCCACTTCTCGTTTTCGTGCAGCAGCGCCGGCTCCGAAGGGAGACGTTCGAAGTCGGCGTGCGCCAGCGCGTCGGCGTCCTCGAGGTGGACGGTGCGGATGCGGGCCGGCCCCGCGCCGGTCACACCGCAGAACAGCACCACCTCCTGCTGGACGCCGTCGAACACCAGCCGCTCGAACGTCAGCAGCGTGATGTCGCGGTAGCGGCTCAGCAGAAACTCGCGCAGCGGGGCGGCATAGCCGACCTGGAGCAGCTCGGCGGGCAGCACCAGGCCGACGCGTCCGCCGTCGCGCACCAGGACCGTGCTCGCCACGACGAAGGGGACCCAAGCATTGGTCAGCCGGCTGGGGCGCAGGCCCTCGCCGCGCATCAGCTCCAACGCCGGCTCCCGCTGATCGGCGGCCCAGTTGCCGAAGCGGATGTAGGGCGGGTTGCCCGCCACCCCGTCCCAGCCGCCGACGTCCGCCCCGGCCATCCACGTGAACAGGTTCCCGGCGTCGACGGGAGCGAACTCGCCGGCCTTGGCCGCCTCGGCCGCCACCAGTTCCACACCGCGCACCCCGTCGCCGAGCCTGGCCAGCTCGCGCAGGATCGCGCCCTCGCCGCAGGACGGCTCGAGGATCCGTGGGCCGGCGTCGCGCACCCAGCGGGCCAGGAATCGGGCGACGGGCGCCGGCGTGTAGTAGCCGCCGCGCACCTTGTCGGGCGATGCCGCCACCTTGCCCGCGAACGTCGTCATTTGCGGATCAACAGATCCCCGGCGTCGACCGGGTCGCGTGGGCCGGGGGGATCCAGGGCATGGCCGATCGCGATGGCGCCCAGCGGCTCCCAGTCCGCGGGCAGCTCGAGCTCGGCGCGCACCAGGTCGGCGGCGAAGATCGTCGAGCCGATCCAGCAGCTGCCCAGCCCGCGCACCGCGAGAGCGACCAGCAGCGCTTGCACGGCCGCCCCGACGGCGACCGTGAACATCGTGCGCTCGGCGTCGGTGCGCCGGGCGTCGGGATAGGCGTGGGCTCCCTCGGGGACCAGGAACGGGATCACCACTTCGGGTGCGTCGTAGAGGATCTGGCCGCGCGCCACCCGGCGCTCGATGGAGTCGGCGGCCCGGCCGTCGGCGGCGAGATCGGCACGCCACTGGTCTTTCATCCGGTCCAGCAGCCGGACGCGGGTGGCCGCGGTCCGCAACCACACGAACCGCACCGGGCGGGTGTGGTGGGGGGCAGGGGCGGTGAGGGCCTCGGCGACGGCGGACTCGATCAGCTGCCGCGCCACCGGTTCGTCGCTGAAGCGGCGCACCGAGCGGCGCAACAGCTGGGCCTGCCGGCGGCCCGCGTCGAGGGCCTCGGCGGTGCCGAGCCAGAACAGGTCTTCCTCGCCGGGGCGCAGCAGTTGCCGGGCCGTGGAGCCGTCGTCGGTCACGGGCAGCCCGCGCACCACGGCCACCGGCAGCGCGGTCAGTTTTCCCTTGACCAGGTCGGCGGCCGCGGCGACCTCGTCGGCGATCGCGACCTCGGTGACGAGCAGCTCGTTGCCGTACGGGTCGACGGCGCCCGAATAGCTGTGCAGCACACGAAGACCGGCCGCGCCGATCGCCGCGTCGATCTGGCCGTTGCGCCAGGCGCGGCCCATCGTGTCGGTGATGACCACGGCGACGTCGACGCCCAACCGCTCCCGCAACCCGGTGCGCAGCGCCGCGGCGCTGGCGTCGGGGTCGACCGGCAGCAGGGCCAGCTCGTCGCGCCCGACGTTGGATCCGTCCACCCCTGCCGCGGCCTGCACCAGGCCGAGCCGGCTCTCGGTGATCAGCGTCCGGCCCTTGCGCGCCAGCACCCGCACCGCCTCGGAGTCGACGAGCTTGCGGCGCAGCCGATCCCGCGCCTCGGCGTCCCGCGGCGCCGGCACCAGGCGGCCCTCGCACTTGGACACCACCTTGCTGGTCACCACCACGACGTCCCCGTCGCGCAGCCAGGGCGCGGCCGCGGCCAGCGCCGCACCCAGGTCGTCGCCGGGGCGGAACTCGGGCAGCCCCGCCACCGGCAGGATCTCGACGGCGGCCCCGGTGCCATGGTCGCCGCGTTGCGGCGCCGGTGTGCCTGAGTCGGTCACGTCACGCCCGCCAGCTCGAGCCCCGCGCTGACCATCTCGGCGGTCGCCTTCGGGTCGCTCATCAACAGCGGCACCGCGCGCACCGCGACCCCCTCGATGCCGGCCGAGTCGCCCTCGGCGATCAGCCAGCAGTCCAGGATCCCGGTGGCCTTGCGCGCACCGTAATGCCGGCCGACGGCCTCGGCGGTGGATTCGACCCCGATGACGGACAGGCAGGCATCGGCCATGCCGCGCAACGGCTTTCCGCCGATGATCGGCGAGTAGCCGACGACGGGTGCCGCGGCCTTCCGCAACGCGCCGCGGATGCCCGGCACGGCGAGGATGGCGCCGACGCTGACCACCGGGTTCGACGGCGCCAGCAGGATCACGTCGGCGTCGCCGATGGCGGCCACGGCTTCGGCTGCGGCGCTGGCCTTTTCGGCGCCGACGAACGCGAAGCTGTGCGTGGGCACCTGCGCCCGGTAGCGCACCCACCATTCCTGGAAGTGGATCGCGCGCCGGCTGTCGTCGTCGGGATCGGTGATCACCACGTGCGTCTCGCAGCGGTCGTCGGTCACCGGCAGCAGCCGCGCGCCCGGTTGCCAGCGGTCGCACAGCGCGGCGGTGATCTGTGACAGCGGGTAGCCGGCGTTCAGCATCTGGGTGCGCACCAGGTGGGTGCCCAGGTCGCGGTCGCCCAGCGCAAACCAGTCCGGCTGCACGCCGTAGCGCGCCAATTCCTCCTTGGCGTGCCAGGTTTCGTCGCGGTGACCCCACCCTCGCTCCGAGTCGACGCCTCCACCTAAGGTGTACATGCAGGTGTCCAGATCCGGACAGACACGCAACCCATGGATCCAGGCGTCGTCGCCGATGTTGACGATCGCGGTGAGTTCGTGGCCGTCGGCATCCGGGCGCCGCTGGTTTGCGAACTGACCGAGCCCGAGCAGCTGTTGAACCCCCAGCAGGAACCGGGCGCCGCCAACCCCACCGACCAGAGCGGTGACTTTCACTTGAGCTTCACAGGGCTCGACAGTACTGCCCGGCCGGGGCACCCGTTTCGACGACCGAAACGGGATGTGATCGACACGCCGAAGACCCCAGACAACAGAAACGCCGAAATTTCGTAACGAGATGATATGGAAATGCGGCAGAACGCTTGACCAAGCAGGTCAACAAGTGTCTAATCACAACAGTGTCATTTCCCGGTTGGCCGGCCGGTTCCGGTGTCGCAGACCGAGATTCGATCACTTGTTCGAATTGTCTGTACATCAGAACAGTGGGAATTCACTATCTCTCTCAAATCAAGCTGAGGAGGCGGACGAAGCATGTCTTATGAGCACCTTCGGGGCGTTATGACAGGCACACCGCGCACCACCATCGGCACGGCGCCGGCGGCGACCGTCCGTCCGCACCTGACCGTGGTTCCTGACACCCCAGTCGTTTTCGAGCCCGAGCCCCTTCCCCTGCCCACCCCGGACCAGTGGCAGGACCGCGCGTTGTGCGCGCAGACGGACCCCGAGGCCTTCTTCCCGGAAAAGGGCGGCTCGACCCGCGAGGCCAAGAAGATCTGCCTGGGTTGCGAGGTGCGCCACGAGTGCCTCGAGTACGCCCTGGCCCACGACGAGCGCTTCGGCATCTGGGGCGGTCTGTCCGAACGCGAACGCCGCCGGCTCAAGCGCGGCATCATCTAAGACGCCAGCCCTATTCGTCGTCGATGGTGGGGTCGATGACCTGGGGCTCGACGTCCAGATAGATCGCCACCTGGGCCACGAGGATCTCGTGCAGCAACTCGTCGAGTTCGACGGTGTCCTTGGCTCGCCTCTCAATCGGCTTGCGGAACAAGACGATTCGCGCCCGCGTGGCATTTCCGCGAACATCGACGCCGGCCGGGATCAGCCGGGCGAGCGCGATCGGCCCGTCGGCGATGACCTCGGGCGGCCACTGCACGCTGTCGGGGTCCTTAGCGGCGATGCGGGGGATTTCGTCGACGGCCACGTCGAGCTCGGACACCCGCTCGTGCCAGCGGCGCTCGATGGGTTCGTAGGCCTCCAGCACTGCCATGTCGAACCGCTCGGCCCGGCTGCGCCAACCGGGCACGCTCGGCGGCAGCAGCGGGCCGCGCATGTCGCGCCCCCGCCGGGCGCCGCGGGAGGAAGCCGAGCGGCGCGTTTCGCCCACGCGCCGATGGTAACGGTTGGACATCGCGGGCCCCTCGGATGCGCGTGTCCGGCGCTGCCTGGGCCTTTTTGCGCGATAGCCTTTGCGACGTGAACGTTCCCCGTCGCTGTTGCCGGCCCGGGTGTCCGCACTATGCCGTGGCGACCTTGACGTTCGTCTACTCGGATTCGACGGCAGTCGTCGGCCCGCTCGCCACCGCGCGCGAACCGCATTCGTGGGATCTGTGCGTCGGCCACGCCGGCCGGATCACCGCCCCCCGCGGATGGGATCTGGTGCGCCACGCCGGCCCGCTGAATTTCGAGCCCGCCCACCCCGACGAGGACGACCTGGTCGCCCTGGCCGACGCGGTACGCGAGGGTCGCCCGCGCGACGTGGCGGCCGCCGCTCCGCTGAACGGCTTCGCCCCCGCCATGGGTGCCGTGGGCGCCACGGGCGCTGAGGCCCCCCTGCAGCACGCCGGCGCGCATGCCACCGCGCCGAGCAGCGGTTTGCTCGCACCGCCCGAGCGCCGGTCGGGACGGCGCCGCGGGCATCTGCGGGTGTTGCCCGACCCCAGCGACTGAGGCGGGCGCCCGGGGGCCGATAGGCTGACGCCCAGAGCCCCAGCAATCCATGGCGTCAGGAGTTTCGCAATGTCCCGGTCCGCCGCGACCGTTCGCCGTGTCGTCAAGGCCTACGACGTGCGCGGGCTGGTCGGCGAGGAGATCGACGAGTCGCTGGTCACGGATCTGGGGGCCGCGTTCGCTCGGCTGATGCGCGGCGAGGGCGCTACGCGGGTGGCGATCGGCCACGACATGCGGGACAGTTCGCCGGCGCTGTCGGCCGCCTTTGCCGACGGGGTGACCGGCCAGGGGCTGGACGTGGTGCGCATCGGGCTGGCGTCCACCGACCAGCTGTACTTCGCCTCCGGGCTGTTGGACTGCCCCGGCGCGATGTTCACCGCGAGCCACAACCCGGCGGCCTACAACGGCATCAAGCTGTGCCGGGCCGGGGCCAAACCGGTGGGCGCCGACACCGGCCTGGGTGTCATCACCGACGACGTGATCGCCGGTGTCGCACCGCATGAGGGGCGGCCCGGGTCCGTCTCCGACCGCGACGTGCTGGCCGACTACGGGGCGTTTTTGCGTTCGCTGGTGGACACCGCCGGGCAGCGCCCGCTGCGGGTGGCCGTGGACGCCGGCAACGGCATGGCCGGCCACACCGCGCCGGCCGTGCTCGGCGCGATCGACTCGATCACCTTGTTGCCGTTGTACTTCGAGCTCGACGGCTCGTTCCCCAATCACGAGGCCAACCCGCTCGACCCCGCCAACCTGGTGGACCTGCAGGCCTTCGTGCGCGACAGCGGCGCCGATATCGGCCTGGCCTTCGACGGGGACGCCGACCGGTGCTTCGTGGTCGACGAGCGCGGGCGCCTGGTGTCGCCTTCGACGGTGACCAGCCTGGTCGCGGCGCGCGAACTGGGCCGCGAGATCGGCGCCACGGTCATCCACAACCTGATCACCTCCCGCGCGGTCCCCGAACTGGTCACCGAGCGCGGCGGCACACCGCTGCGGTCCCGCGTCGGCCACTCCTACATCAAGGCGCTGATGGCCGACACCGGCGCGATCTTCGGCGGCGAGCACTCGGCGCACTACTACTTCCGTGATTTCTGGGGCGCCGACTCCGGCATGCTGGCGGCGCTGTACGTGCTGGCCGCGCTCGGGGAGCAGGACCGGCCGCTATCGACGCTGACCGCCGACTACCAGCGCTACGAGTCGTCCGGCGAGATCAACTTCACCGTGGCCGATGCGTCGTATTGCGTTGAGGCGGTGCTGAAGTCGTTCGGCACCCGGATTCACTCGATCGATCACCTGGACGGGGTGACGGTCGACTTGGGCGACGGCAGCTGGTTCAACCTGCGCAGCTCGAACACCGAGCCGCTGCTGCGGCTCAACGTGGAGGGCCGCACCGCCGAGGACGTCGACGCGGTGGTCACCCACGTCAGCACCGAAATCAGGGCAGCCACACCGTGAACGCGACGCGGTCGATCGACCTGGAAGACCCCGAAGGCCTGCTCGCCGCGGACCGGGACGGCCTGTTGCGGGCGGCGTCGTCGGCGGGCGCGCAGGTGCGCGCGATTGCCGCGGCAACCGGCGAAGGCGCGCTGGACCCGCTGCGCACCGAAGACCGTGCGCGCAGCGTGATCTGGGTCGCCGGCCGCGGGACCGCGGGGACCGCGGGGGCCATGCTGGCCGCGACACTGGGCGGGGCGGCGTCGGCGCCGATCGCGGTCGTCGGCGAGGCGCCCCCGTGGGTGGGCCCGCTGGACGTGTTGATCGTCGCGGGCGACGATCCCGGCGATCCCGCGCTGGTCTCCGCCGCCGCCACCGGGGTGCGCCGCGGCGCGCGGGTGGTGATCGCGGCGCCGTATGAGGGGCCGCTGCGCGATTCCACGGCCGGGCGCGCCGCGGTCCTCGAGCCGCGGGTCTGGGTTCCCGACGAGTTCGGGTTGCCGCGGTACCTTGCCGCCGGGCTGGCCGTCCTGCATGCCGTCGACCCGCGGCCGAGCGTCGAGCTCGGCGCGCTCGCCGACGAGCTGGATGCCGAGGCGCTGCGCAACAGCGCCGGCCGCGAGCTGTTCACCAACCCGGCCAAGACGATCGCCGCGCGGCTGGCCGGGCACCGGGCGGCGCTGGCCGGCGACTGCGCCGCCACGGTGGCGCTGGCCCGCCACGGCAGCTCGGTGCTGCTGCGGCTCGCGCGCGAGGTGGTCGCCGCCGCCTGGCTGGCGGACGCGGTGGTCGCGCTGCGCACCGGCGATGCGGGCTCGTCGGTGGACGCACTTTTCCACGACGAGCAAATCGACGGGCCGCCGCCCGACCGGATGCGGGCGCTGGCGCTCACTTTGGCCGACGAGCGGACGGTGGTGGCCGCCCGGGTCGCCGGCCTCAGCGATGTCGACCTGGTCACGGCCGAGGACGTACCCGACGCGCCGGATGCCGGGGGCGGTTCGCCCGTGCCGGCCCGTGCCGGGCCCGCCGAGCAACAACTGGCAGTATTGGCCGTTCGGCTGGAGATGGCCGCGGTTTACATGCGACTGGTGCGGGGATAGATACACAAGTGGAACTTCTTCGGGGGGCGTTACGTACGTACGCCTGGGGATCACGAACCGCCCTGGCGGAATTCACCGGGCGACCGGTTCCGGCGGCGCATCCGGAGGCCGAGCTGTGGTTCGGCGCGCACCCCGCCGACCCGGCCTGGCTGGAAATGGGCAAGGGCAACAAAGATGAAGTCTCGCTGCTGCAGGCGCTGGTCGACGACCCGGAGGGGCAGCTGGGCCCGGGATCGCGCGCCCGGTTCGGCGACGTGCTGCCGTTTCTGGTGAAGGTGCTGGCCGCCGACGAACCGCTGTCGCTGCAAGCCCACCCGAGCGCCGAGCAGGCGGTCGAGGGTTACCTGCGCGAGGAGCGGCTGGGCATCCCGGTGACCTCGCCGGTGCGCAACTACCGCGACACCTCTCACAAGCCCGAGTTGTTGGTGGCGCTGCAGTCGTTCGAGGCACTGGCCGGGTTTCGCCCGGCGTCGAAGACCATCGAGCTGCTGCGGGCGCTGGCCGTATCCGACCTCGACCCCTACATCGACCTGCTGAACGATCAGTCCGATGCCGACGGCCTGCGCGCGCTGTTCACAACCTGGATCACCGCGCCCCAGCCCGACATCGACGTGCTGGTACCCGCCGTGCTGGACGGCGCCATCGCCTACGTCAGTTCCGGCGCAACGCAATTCGCCGCCGAAGCCAAGACGGTGCTGGAGCTCGGCGAGCGCTATCCCGGTGATGCCGGGGTGCTGGCGGCGTTGCTGCTCAACCGCATCACCCTGGCTCCGGGCGAGGCCATCTTCGTGTCCGCCGGCAACCTGCACACCTACCTGCGCGGCTTCGCGGTGGAGGTAATGGCCAACTCCGACAACGTATTACGCGGGGGCCTGACCCCCAAGCACGTCGACGTGCCCGAGCTGCTGCGGGTGCTGGACTTCGCGCCTACCACCGAGGAGCAGCTGCGGCCGCCCATCCGCCGCGAGGGGCTGGGTCGGGTGTACGAGACGCCGACCGACGAGTTCGCCGTCGCGCTGCTGTCGCTGGAGAGCGAATACCTCGGCCACGAGGTCGACGCCTCCTGCGCCCACGAGGGTCCGCAGGTCCTGTTGTGCGCCGAGGGCCGCACGACGGTGCACGCCAAGTCCGGATCGCTCACCCTCGAACGCGGGATGGCCGCCTGGGTGGCGGCCGACGACGGGCCGATCCGGCTCGTGGCGAGCGAGCCGGCCAAGCTGTTCAGGGCGACCGTAGGGCTGTGACGGCCCGCCGCCCCTTGGCGGCTTTGACGGCGCCGCGGCGCTCGCGCAGCCACAGCCGCATGTTGTGGGCCATGGTGCGGCCGACGATACGCGGCGGCGGCACCATGTAGAGGCTGTCCAGCAGCGAGAACCGGCGCAAAAACCATTCGGCCAGAACGGGTTCGGTCTCGGCGGCCCCGAGGAATTGGTCGAACAGCGATGCCGACGGCCGCCACCACCACGGCACGGGGGCCTTGGTGCCGGCGTGGTGGAAGTTGACGTCGGCGATGCCGTTCATCATCCACACCGGGTAGGTGGTCTTGGCGGTAGCCCGATTCAGTTGGCGCGCAAGGCCTTCGAGGTCATCAGCGGGTGATTGCAGCGCTCGCCGCAGATGGCCGGCCTGCAGCGAGGTCATCGTCATGCCCTGCCCGAACGTGGGGTTGAAGCTGGCGACGGCGTCGCCGAGGGGGACGATGCCGAGCGGAAAGCGGTCCAGCTTGTCGTAGCGGCGCCACCGGCTGGCCGGGAACGCGTGATAAGCCGGCTCGCCGACCGGTTCGGCCTGCGCCAGCGCGGCGGCGAAATGCGCGGGCAGCAGCTCGTCGGCCAGCGCGAGCATCTCCGGAAACGTCTCCGGCGGTTTGGCGTTGGCCACCCCGAACGTCGTCAGCACCCAGATGTGGTCCTCGTAGTGCAGCATGCCCAGCCCGAGCCGCTGGTCGTGCGAGGCGCCGGCGACCACCACCTTCTCGGCGATCAGGTCCTCCGGCATCCGGAACCGCTGGGTCGCGTAGTTGATGCCGATGTCGATGGTTTCTTCGACGGGGCGCGCGAATCCCCACTGCGACAACCACACCGGCAGCCGCGTGCCACGGCCGGCGGCGTCGACGACGAAGTCGGCCGGCACGAACTCCGGCTCGCCTTGTGGGTCGTGCGGATCCAGCAGCACACCGGTCACCCGCTGGCGCGCGCGATCGAAGCGCGGTTCGAAGACCGACCGCCGCACGATCTCGACGTTGCCGATCTGCTCGACGCGCCGGCGCAGCTGCCACTCCAGGTGGGGGCGGCTCGGCACGTAGGCGGTGAACTCGTCGCGCAGCGTGTGCCCCGTCCCCAGGACGTGGCCCGCCGCGCCCAGGTGGATGCAGTCCGGCCGGTTCTCCAGCATCGGAACGCCCGCGTCCACCATGTCGGCCAACAGGCCCGGAAACAGGCTCTCGAACTCCGCCGCCCCCCGGGCCATCAGCATGTGCAGATGCCGGTCCTGCGGCACGGCGGCGCGGTGCTCCGGGGCGCCCGGCAACTCGTCGCGCTCGTAGACGGTCACCTGCGGGTAGCAATCCGCCAGCACCCGCGCGGCGCACAGACCCGCGATGCTTCCCCCGATGACCACGGCGTGGCCCCGGCCGATTCCCCCATCCGGCATGACCGCAGACTACCCAGTACTGTGCGGTCCATACAGGCCCGACAGGCCCAACAGGCAAGGAAGGCGGGCGAGTGGCAAGTCGATGGCGCACGAAATCGGTCGAACAATCGATCGCCGACACCGACGAGCCGGACACCCGGCTGCGCAAGGAGCTGACCTGGCGGGACCTGGTCGTCTTCGGCGTCGCGGTGGTGATCGGCGCCGGCATCTTCACCGTCACCGCGTCGACCGCCGGCGACATCACCGGACCGGCCATCTGGATCTCGTTCGTCATCGCGGCGGTCACCTGCGCGCTGGCCGCACTGTGCTACGCCGAATTCGCCTCGACGCTGCCGGTGGCGGGCAGCGCGTACACGTTCTCCTATGCCACTTTTGGGGAGTTTCTGGCCTGGATCATCGGCTGGAACCTGCTGCTGGAGCTGGCGATCGGCGCCGCGGTGGTGTCCAAGGGCTGGTCGAGTTATCTGGGCTCGGTGTTCGGATTCGCCGGTGGCACAGCCCAATTGGGGTCGGTACGGCTCGACTGGGGAGCGCTGGTGATCGTCTCGGTGGTGGCGACGCTGATCGCGCTGGGAACGAAGCTGTCGTCGCGGTTCTCCGCGGTGATCACCGCCATCAAGGTGTCGGTCGTGGTGCTGGTCGTGGTCGTCGGCGCTTTTTACATCAAGCGTTCCAACTACACGCCGTTCATCCCGAAGCCGGAGGTCGGGCACGACGCCACGGGCATCAACCAGTCGGTGCTGTCGCTGCTGACCGGGGCGCACAGCAGCCACTACGGTTTTTACGGCCTGCTGGCGGGGGCGTCGATCGTGTTCTTCGCGTTCATCGGGTTCGACATCGTGGCCACCATGGCCGAAGAGACCAAGAAGCCCCAGCGCGACGTCCCGCGCGGGATCCTGGTGTCGCTGGCGGTCGTGACCCTGCTCTACGTCGCGGTCGCGGTCGTGCTGTCCGGCATGGTGTCCTACACCCAGCTGCGGACGTCGCCCGGCGGCAAGCCGGCGAACCTGGCGACGGCGTTCACGGCCAACGGGATTCACTGGGCCAGCAAGATCATCGCCATCGGGGCGCTGGCCGGGTTGACCACCGTGGTGATGGTGCTGATGCTCGGGCAGTGCCGGGTGTTGTTCGCGATGGCGCGTGACGGGCTGTTGCCCCGCCCGCTGGCCAAGACCGGGCCGCGCGGCACCCCGGTGCGGATCACGGTGCTCGTCGCACTGGTCGTCGCCGTGACGGCCGCGCTGTTTCCGATCGCCAAGCTCGAGGAGATGGTCAACGTCGGGACGCTGTTCGCGTTCGTCCTCGTGTCGGCCGGCGTGATCGTCCTGCGCCGCACGCGCCCGGACCTGGAGCGGGGATTCCGCGCCCCGTGGGTGCCGGCGTTGCCCATCGCGTCGATCTGCGCCTGCGTGTGGCTGATGGTGAACCTCACCGCGCTGACCTGGGTCCGGTTCGGCGTGTGGCTGGTGGTGGGGACCGCGATCTACGCCGGCTACGGGTACCGGAACTCCGTGCAGGGAAAACGGCAGGCCGAAGAGTCCGACCCCGACGCGGCCGCCGCGGCCGCATAACGCGCCGGCCGCCGCGGCCCTAGCGCGCCGGCCGCCGCGCCGTCATCGAGTGTGAAGCTAGGGCTTTGGCAGTGAATCCCGGGCGGGAAAACGGCCCGGTACGCCGCCCTGAGCGCACACCCAAAGCCATAGGTTCACAGTCGATAAGTCCTGGCCGGGCGGCGGCTCAGCCCTGCAATCGAGTGTGAAGCTAGGGCTTTGGCAGTGAATCCTGGGCGGGAAAACGGCCCGGCGCGCCGCCCTGAGCGCACACCCAAAGCCCTGCTTTCACACTCAACGCCCTCGTTTTCACTCTCAAGCCGCCGTGCACGGGAACTGGTTTACAAAACTGCATCTAATGTCTAGACAGGAGACGCAATACGTCGTATTGTCAAACCAACACCGTGGCATGACTCACAAGGAGGTTTGGCATATGACCACATTCAGCCCCCCGGCCCAAGCGGCCGAAGCGCCCGTCTGGCGGGACAAGAAGCGCCACCTGTGGCTGATGGGACTGATCGCCCCGACGGCGCTGTTCGTGATGCTGCCGGTCGTGTGGGCGCTCAACGGGCTCGGCTGGCACGCCGCCGCGCAGGTCCCGCTGTGGATCGGGCCGATCCTGGTCTACGTCCTGTTGCCGCTGTTGGACCTGGGTTTCGGGCCGGACGGGCAAAACCCGCCCGACGAGGTGATGGAGCGGCTGGAGAACGACAAGTACTACCGCTACTGCACCTACGTCTACATCCCGTTCCAGTACGCCAGCGTGGTCCTGGGCGCCTACCTGTTCACCGCGTCGAACCTGAGCTGGCTCGGCTTCGACGGGGCGCTGGGTTGGGCGGGCAAACTCGGCGTCGCGCTGTCGGTCGGTGTCCTCGGCGGGGTGGGCATCAACACGGCGCACGAGATGGGGCACAAGAAGGAGTCGCTGGAGCGGTGGCTGTCCAAGATCACGCTGGCGCAGTCCTGCTACGGCCACTTCTACATCGAGCACAACCGCGGCCACCACGTGCGGGTCTCCACCCCGGAAGACCCGGCGTCGGCGCGTTTCGGCGAAACGTTCTGGGAGTTCTTGCCGCGCAGCGTATTCGGCAGCCTGCGCTCGGCGTTGCGGCTGGAGGCCCAGCGAATCCGCCGGCTGGGCAAGAGCCCCTGGAACCCCAGGACCTACCCGTCCAACGACGTGCTCAATGCCTGGCTGATCTCGGTGGTGTTGTGGGGCGCGCTGATCGCGGTGTTCGGCCCGGCGCTGATCCCGTTCGTGATCATCCAGGCCGTCTTCGGGTTCAGCCTGCTGGAATCGGTCAACTACCTCGAGCACTACGGGCTGCTGCGGCAGCGCAAGGACAACGGTCGCTACGAGCGCTGCGCGCCGGTGCACAGCTGGAACTCCGACCACGTGGTCACCAACCTGTTCCTCTACCACCTGCAGCGGCACAGCGATCACCACGCCAACCCGACGCGTCGCTACCAGACGCTGCGCAGCATGGCAGGCTCGCCCAACCTGCCCAGCGGGTACGCGTCGATGATCTCGCTCACCTACTTCCCGCCGCTGTGGCGCAAGGTGATGGACCATCGGGTGCTGGCCCACTACGACGGCGACATCACGCGGGTCAACCTGCAGCCGCGCAAGCGCGACCGGCTGCTGGCCCGGCACGGGGTGACAAAATGAGCGCCTACCGGTGCCCGGTCTGCGACTATGTCTACGACGAGGCCAAAGGCGATGCCCGGGAAGGCTTTCCACCCGGCACGCGGTGGGCGGACGTCCCCGACGACTGGTGCTGCCCGGACTGCTCGGTGCGCGAGAAGCCCGATTTCAGTGAGATTTCAGCCGGATTTCGAGAAGGAGCGAACCAGTGACCGACTACAAGCTGTTCCGTTGCATCCAGTGCGGCTTCGAGTACGACGAGGCCCTGGGCTGGCCGGAGGACGGCCTGGCGCCCGGCACCCGCTGGGACGACATCCCCGAGGACTGGAGCTGCCCGGACTGCGGCGCCGCGAAATCCGACTTCGAGATGGTTGAGGTGGCACGACCGTGAGTGCCCCGGCGACTATTCTCGCGCCTGTGAAGCGGATGCCCTACGCCGAGGCGTCGCGCGCCCTGCTACGTGACTCGGTGTTGGACGCGATGCGCGACCTGCTGCTTGACCGGGACTGGTCGGCCATCACGCTGTCGGACGTGGCCCGCGCCGCGGGCATCAGTCGGCAGACCATCTACAACGAGTTCGGCTCGCGCCAGGGCCTGGCGCAGGGGTACGCCTTGCGCCTGGCCGACCGCCTCGTGGACGCCGTCGGCGCCGCGCTCGGCGCCAACGTCGGCAACGTCTTTGAGGCGTTCCTGCAGGGTTTCCGGGCCTTCTTCGCGGAGTCCGCGGCCGACCCGTTGGTGATCTCACTGCTGAGCGGGGTCGCCAAGCCCGACCTGCTACAGATCATCACCACCGACAGCGCGCCCATCATCACCCGGGCCTCGTCGCGGCTGACCTCGGCGGTTACCCAGAGCTGGATCGCCACCACCGACGAGGACGCCGGCGTGCTGGCCCGCGCCATCGTGCGGTTGGCGCTGAGCTACGTGTCGATGCCGCCGGAGGCTGATCACGACGTCGCGGCCGACCTGGCCCGGCTGATGACGCCGTTCGCCGAGCGGCACGGGGTCGTCGACATTCCCTGAGGTCCCGGGGGCTACAGTGGCGGCGGTACATACCTAAGCTATGTACCCGCCCCGGATCCGTTACAGCCCTTGAAGGATGAATCACGCTATGACGACGACCGAAAACGCGTTGACCGCCGACGTTCGCAACGGCATCGATTTCAAGGTCGCCGACCTGTCGCTGGCGGATTACGGTCGCCGGGACATCGAGCTCTCCGAGCAGGAGATGCCGGGCCTGATGTCGTTGCGCCGGGAGTACGCCGAGGTGCAGCCGCTCAAGGGGGCGCGGGTGTCGGGCTCGCTGCACATGACGGTGCAGACCGCGGTGCTCATCGAGACCCTCGTCGAGCTGGGCGCCGAGGTCCGGTGGGCGTCGTGCAACATCTTCTCCACCCAGGACCACGCCGCGGCCGCGGTGGTGGTCGGCAAGCACGGCACCCCCGAGGAGCCCAAGGGCGTCCCGGTGTTCGCCTGGAAGGGCGAGACGCTCGAGGAGTACTGGTGGGCCGCCGAGCAGATGCTGACCTGGCCCGACGAGCCGGCCAACATGATTCTCGACGACGGCGGCGACGCCACCATGCTGGTGCTGCGCGGCGCGCAGTACGAGAAGGCCGGCGTGGTGCCGCCCGCCGAGGAGGACGACTCCACCGAGTGGAAGGTCTTCCTGGAGCTGCTGCGCAAGCGCTTCGAGACCGACAAGGACAAGTGGACCAAGATCTCCGAGTCGGTCAAGGGCGTCACCGAGGAGACCACCACCGGCGTGCTGCGCCTGTACCAGTTCGCCGCGGCCGGCGACCTGGCGTTCCCGGCGATCAACGTCAACGACTCGGTGACCAAGTCCAAGTTCGACAACAAGTACGGCTGCCGGCACTCGCTGATCGACGGCATCAACCGCGGCACCGACGTGCTGATCGGCGGCAAGAAGGTGCTGGTCTGCGGCTACGGCGACGTGGGCAAGGGCTGCGCCGACTCGGTCAAGGGCCAGGGCGCGCGCGTCGTCGTCACCGAGATCGACCCCATCAACGCGCTGCAGGCGCTGATGGAGGGCTACGACGTCGAGACCGTCGAGGACGCGATCGGCAGCGCGGACATCGTCATCACCGCGACCGGCAACAAGGACATCATCACCCTCGAGCACATGAGGGCGATGAAAGACCATGCGGTGCTGGGCAACATCGGCCACTTCGACAACGAGATCCAGGTCTCGGCGCTGGAGCGCTCCGGTGCCACCAAGGTGAACATCAGGCCGCAGGTCGACGTGTGGACGTTCCCCGAAAGCGGCAAGTCGATCATCCTGTTGTCCGAGGGCCGGCTGCTGAACCTGGGCAACGCCACCGGCCACCCGTCGTTCGTGATGAGCAACAGCTTCTCCAACCAGGTGATCGCGCAGATCGAGCTGTGGACCAAGAACGACGAGTACGACAACGAGGTGTACCGGCTGCCCAAGCACCTCGACGAGAAGGTGGCCCGCATCCACGTCGAGGCGCTGGGCGGGAACCTGACCAAGCTGACCAAGGAGCAGGCCGAGTACATCGGCGTGGACGTCGACGGCCCCTACAAGGCCGACCACTACCGCTACTGAGCCGCCCGCACGCGCCGCGCGCTCGATAGGCTCGCGCCGTGCTGATCGCGATCGAGGGCGTCGACGGCTCGGGCAAGCGGACGCTGACCGACGGGCTGAGCAAAGCGTTCCGCGAGGCCGGAAAGTCGGTGGCCACGCTGGCCTTCCCGCGCTACGGGCGCTCGGTGACCGCCGACGTCGTGGCCGAGGCGCTGCACGGTGAGCACGGCGACCTGGCGTCGTCGGCGTACGCGATGGCGATGCTCTTCGCGCTCGACCGCGCCGGGGCGGTCGACGAGATCGCGGGCCTGGGCCGCGACCACGACGTCGTCATCCTGGATCGCTACGTCGCCTCCAACGCGGCCTACACCGCCGCGCGGCTGCGCCAGGACGCGGCGGGGGAGGCGGCGGCCTGGGTGCGCCGCCTGGAATACGAGCGGCTGCGGCTGCCCCCGCCCGACTGCCAGGTTCTGCTTGCCGTCCCCGTCGAGCTCGCCGCGCAGCGGGCCCGCCACCGCGCCGAGCGCGAGCCCGACCGGGCGCGCGACAGCTACGAGCGCGACGACGAACTGCAGCGGCGCACCGGCGCGGTCTACGCCCAGCTGGCCGCCGCGAACTGGGGCGGGCGCTGGCTCGTCGTCGACGCCGACGTCGATCCGGGCACGCTGGCGGCCAGTTTGACCGCCGGATAGCACAAATTTGTCACGATTTGCCCCTTTCGCCCGAGAAACGCCCGTGTGGTGCGCCGAATTTGTCCCGATCTGGTGACACCATGGACTCCATGAGGCAAAGGATTTTGGTCGTCGACGACGACGCTTCGCTGGCCGAGATGCTCACCATCGTGCTGCGCGGGGAGGGCTTCGACACCGCGGTCATCGGCGACGGCACCCAGGCCCTGACCGCGGTGCGCGAGTTGCGCCCCGACCTGGTGCTGCTGGATTTGATGCTGCCCGGCATGAACGGCATCGACGTGTGCCGGGTGCTGCGCGCCGACTCCGGCGTCCCGATCGTGATGCTGACCGCCAAGACCGACACCGTGGACGTGGTGCTCGGCCTGGAGTCGGGCGCCGACGACTACATCATGAAGCCGTTCAAGCCCAAGGAGCTGGTCGCCCGGGTGCGCGCGCGGCTGCGGCGCAACGACGACGAGCCCGCCGAGATGCTGTCCATCGCCGACGTCGACATCGACGTGCCCGCGCACAAGGTCACCCGCAACGGCGAGCAGATCTCCCTCACCCCGCTGGAGTTCGACCTGTTGGTCGCGCTGGCACGCAAACCGCGCCAGGTGTTTACTCGTGATGTGCTGCTCGAACAGGTGTGGGGATACCGGCACCCGGCGGACACCCGCCTGGTGAACGTGCACGTCCAGCGCCTGCGGGCCAAGGTCGAAAAAGACCCTGAGAACCCGACCGTGGTGTTGACCGTTCGAGGAGTGGGATACAAGGCCGGACCTCCGTGATCCGCCCCGGCGACGATGCGGGGCGTCGCGAGTGATTCGTGCCTCGCGGCGACGCACGCGAAGTCGTTGGGGGCGCTCCGGCCCCATGAGCCGCGGCGTGGGTGCGTTGAGTCGAGCCGTGGGCGTTGCCTGGCGCCGATCGCTACAGCTGCGAGTCGTGGCGCTGACGCTGGGACTGTCGCTGGCGGTGATCCTCGCGCTCGGCTTCGTGCTGACCAGCCAGGTCACCAACCGGGTGCTCGACGTGAAGGTCAAGGCCGCCATCGAGCAGATCGAGCGGGCGCGCACCACCGTCAGCGGGATCGTCAACGGCGAGGAGACGCGCTCGCTGGACAGCAGCCTGCAGCTGGCGCGTAACACGCTGACGTCGAAGACCGACCCGGCCTCGGGCGCCGGGCTGGCCGGCGCGTTCGACGCGGTGCTGATGGTGCCCGGCGACGGGCCGCGCGCCGCGACGACGGCCGGCCCCGTCGACCAGGTGCCCAATTCGCTGCGGGGCTTCGTCAAGGCGGGGCAGGCGGCCTATCAGTACGCCACGGTGCACACCGACGGCTTCTCGGGGCCGGCGCTGGTCATCGGCACACCCGCGTCGGCGCAGGTGGCCAACCTGGAGCTGTATCTGATCTTCCCGCTCAAAAGTGAGCAGGCCACCATCCAGCTGGTGCGCGGCACGATGATCACCGGCGGCGCGCTGCTGCTGGTGTTGCTCGCCGGGATCGCGCTGCTGGTTTCCCGGCAGGTGGTGGTGCCGGTGCGCTCGGCGTCGCGCATCGCCGAGCGGTTCGCCGAGGGGCACCTGTCCGAACGGATGCCGGTGCGCGGCGAGGACGACATGGCGCGGCTGGCGGTGTCGTTCAACGACATGGCCGAGAGCCTGTCGCGGCAGATCACCCAGCTCGAGGAGTTCGGCAACCTGCAGCGCCGCTTCACCTCCGACGTCAGCCACGAGCTGCGCACCCCGCTGACCACCGTGCGCATGGCCGCGGACCTGATCTACGACCACAGCGCCGACCTCGATCCCACGCTGGCCCGCTCCACCGAGCTGATGGTCAGCGAGCTGGACCGCTTCGAGACGCTGCTCAACGACCTGCTGGAGATCTCGCGGCACGACGCCGGCGTGGCCGAGCTGTCCGTCGAGGCGGTCGACCTGCGCTCTACCGTGCAAAGCGCGCTGGGCAACGTGGGCCACCTGGCCGAGGAGGCCGGCATCGAGCTGCTCGTCGACCTGCCCGCCGAAGAGGTGATCGCCGAGGTCGACGCGCGCCGGGTGGAACGGATCCTGCGCAACCTGATCGCCAACGCCATCGACCACGCCGAGCACAAACCGGTGCGCATCCGGATGGGCGTCGACGAGGACACCGTCGCGGTCACCGTCCGCGACCACGGGGTGGGGCTGCGACCCGGCGAGGAGAAGCTGGTGTTCAGCCGGTTCTGGCGCTCGGACCCCTCCCGGGTGCGCCGCTCCGGCGGCACCGGACTGGGCCTGGCGATCAGCATCGAGGACGCCCGCCTGCACCAGGGCCGGCTGGAGGCCTGGGGCGAACCCGGCCAGGGTGCCTGCTTCCGGCTGACCCTGCCGCTGGTGCGCGGGCACAAGGTCACCACCAGCCCGCTGCCGCTGAAACCCATTCCGCCGCAGCCCGATCCGCCGGGCGCGCCCGCGCCACCGCCGGACAAGGCGCGCCAGCGCGAACCCGCCGAAAGGGGCGTCTAGGTGCGGCGGCTTATCGGCCTGCTGTGTGCCGCGGTGCTGCTGGGCGGGTGCGCCGGGGTGCCCAGCTCGTCGGCCCCGCAGGCCATCGGCACCGTCGAGCGGCCGGCGCCGTCGAACCTGCCCAAGCCCACCCCGGGCATGGACCCCGACGTGTTGCTGCGCGAATTCCTCAAGGCCACAGCGGATCCGGCGAACCGGCACCTGGCGGCGCGGCAGTTTCTCACCCAGTCGGCGTCCAACGCGTGGGACGACGCCGGCAGCGCGCTGCTGATCGACCACGTGGTTTTCGTGGAAACCCGTGCCGCCGAACGGGTTTCGGCGACCATGCGGGCCGACATGCTGGGCTCGCTGTCCGACGTGGGCGTCTTCGAGACCGCCGAGGGCGTGCTGCCGGACCCGGGCCCGATCGAGTTGGTCAAGACGCGGGACGGCTGGCGCATCGACCGCCTGCCCAACGGGGTCTTCCTGGACTGGCAGCAATTCCAGGCCACCTACAAACGCAACACCCTGTACTTCGCCGACCCGACCGGCAAGACGGTGGTGCCCGATCCCCGCTACGTCGCGGTGTCCGATCACGACCAGCTGCCCACCGAGCTCATCTCCAAAATGCTGGCCGGGCCGCGCCCCGAGATGGCCCACACCGTGCGCAACCTGCTCGCACCGCCGCTGCGGTTGCGCGGGCCGGTGACGCGGGCCGACGGCGGCAAGAACGGGATCGGGCGCGGTTACGGCGGTGCGCGCATCGACCTGGAGAAGCTGTCCACCACCGATCCGCACAGTCGGCAATTGCTTGCCGCGCAGATCATTTGGACGCTGGCCCGCGCCGACATCCGCGGCCCGTACGTGATCAACGCCGACGGCGCGCCGCTGGACGACAGGTTCGCCGAGGGCTGGACCACCTCGGACGTCGCGGCCACCGATCCCGGCGTCGCCGACGGCGCGGGCGCCGGTCTGCACGCCCTGGTCAACGGGTCGCTCGTCGGGCTGGACGGCCAGCACGCCACCACCGTGCCGGGGGCCTTCGGGCGGATGGGCGACCAGACCGGGGCCGCGCTGTCGCGCAACGGGCGCGAGGTGGCGTCGGTGGTGACGCTGCGCCGCGGCGCCCCGGATCAGGCGGCGTCGCTGTGGATCGGCGACCTCGGCGGCGAGGCGGTGCAGTCCGCCGACGGGCACAGCCTGACCCGGCCCAGCTGGGCGCTGGACGACGCCGTGTGGGTGGTGGTCGACAACAACAACGTGCTGCGCGCGATTCAGGAGCCGGCGTCGGGGCAGCCCGCGCGCATCCCGGTGGACTCCGCGCTGGTGTCCGCCAGCTTCCCCGGTCCGATCACCGACCTGCAGCTCTCGCGCGACGGGACGCGCGCCGCGATGGCGATCAACGGCCAGGTGATCCTCGCCGGGGTGGAGCAGACGCAGGCCGGCCAGTACGCCCTGACCTACCCGCGCCGGCTGGGCTTCGGTTTGGGCAATTCGGTGATCACGCTGTCGTGGCGCACCGGCGACGACATCGTGGTGACCCGCACCGACGCCGGCCATCCGGTGTCCTACGTCAACCTCGACGGGGTGAACTCCGACGCGCCGGCCCGCGGCATGCAGACCCCGGTGTCGGTCGTCGCGGCCAACCCGTCGACGGTGTACGTCGCCGGCCCGTCGGGGGTGCTGCAGTATTCGGCGTCGGCCCCGGAAAGCCAGCAGAGCTGGTCGGAGGTGTCCGGGTTGTCGACGCCCGGGGCGGCGCCCGTGCTGCCGGGCTAGCGCCGGCGGAGTGTCACTCCCCACCGTCACACTGGCGGGCGTGCTCGACCTGATCCTGCCGCTGGAATGCGGCGGCTGCGGGACGCCGTCGACCCGCTGGTGTGACGCCTGCGCCAGGGAGCTCGCGGTCCGGCCCGACGAGCCGCACGTGATCAACCCGCGCGTCGACCCCCAGGTGCCGGTGTTCGCGCTGGGTCGCTACGCCGGCGCGCGCCGCCGGGCGATTCTGGCGATGAAGGAGCGCGGCCGCGGCGACCTCGTCGCGACGCTGGCCCCGGCGCTGGCGCTCGGGCTCCACCGGCTGCTGACGTGGGGGATGGTCGAGACCCCGCTGACGCTCGTGCCCGCGCCGACGCGGCGCTCGGCGGCGCGCCGCCGCGGCGGTGACCCGGTGGCCCGCCTGGCGCGGGCCGCGGTGGCCGGGCACCCGGACGTCACAGTTGCCGCGGCCCTGCGGATGAGGGGGCTCGCCCGCGACTCGGTGGGGCTCGGCACGTCGGCGCGCGAGCGCAACCTCGCCGGACGCGTGGTGCTGCGGGGCCGAACGCCGGAGGCAGAAGTGGTGGTCGTCGACGACATCGTCACCACCGGCGCGACGGCGCGCGAGTCGGTGCGGACCCTGCGCTCCGCCGGTGTCCGGGTGGCCGCGGTGCTGGCGATCGCGGCGGCGTGAAAGCCTCTGAATCCCCGATGAGCCGGCCAAGAGGTTGTGAAGAACACGCAACAGCTGTGCGAAATTGGTGGCGCCCCAAGGCGAACTAGAGCTAACGTCGAAATCAACGTTCAGGGACATCCTGTCGCGATTCCCCGGGCTGAGACGCCACTGCGAAGGGGGTGAGTATTCGACACCTTGCACCGGCGGGCAGCCTGCGGCGGCGATCCCTTCGAGAGCCGTTCCCACCCCGTCGTTGCGTCATCTGAAAGCTGGCACGCAGCGCGTGCGACGTGGAAAAGGAAACGAGTTGACACGTATGTCAAGGCTTACCGTCGATCCCGGTCAGATTCTGGACCAACCCCCGGCAGACAGCGCCGGGCCGGCCGAACTGGCCAGTACCGAAGTCGTGTTCAAGGGCCGCAACGTCGAAATCCCCGATCACTACCGCGTCTACGTCTCACAAAAACTCGCCCGCCTCGAACGATTCGACCGCTCCATTTATCTTTTCGATGTCGAGCTCAAACACGCGCCCAACCGGCGCCAGCGCAAGTCCTGCCAACGCGTGGAGATCACCGCCCGCGGCCGCGGCCCGGTGAGCCGGGCGGAGGCCTGCGCCGACAGCTTCTACGCCGCGTTCGAGTCGGCGGTCGACAAGCTGGAGAGCCGGCTGCGCCGCGTCAAGGACCGCCGCAAGGTCCACTACGGCGATAAGACCCCGGTTTCGCTGGCCGCGGCCACCGCGGTGACCCCACTGCCGCAAGGCGCCTTCAACTCCGGGCCGGTCGAACCCCACGAACACGACGGCATGGAACCTCACGACGACCACGAGCCCGGGCGCGTGGTGCGCACCAAGGAGCACGAGGCCACCCCGATGTCGGTCGACGAGGCGCTCTACGAGATGGAGCTCGTCGGGCACAACTTCTTCCTTTTCTACGACAGGGAGACCGAACGGCCCTCCGTCGTCTACCGCCGGCACGCCTACGACTACGGGCTTATTCGACTGGCCTGATCCGATCGGGCTTGATCGGCGGGTGCGGCTGGCTCGTCGCCTACGATGGGGGTCGCTCGCTAAACAACGAGGACTCCTACCAACAGGGGAAACATAGCTGTGCTGTCGAAGTTGCTGCGCCTTGGTGAAGGTCGCATGGTCAAGCGCCTCAAGCGGGTGGCCGACTATGTCAACACGTTGTCCGACGACATCGAGAAGCTCACCGACGCGGAGCTGAGGGCCAAGACCGACGAGTTCAAACGGCGGCTTGCCGACGAGGGGGAGACCCTCGATGACCTGCTGCCCGAGGCGTTCGCCGTCGCCCGCGAGGCCGCGTGGCGGGTGCTGGACCAGCGCCCGTTCGACGTGCAGGTGATGGGCGCGTGCGCGCTGCACCTGGGCAACGTCGCCGAGATGAAGACCGGTGAGGGCAAGACCCTGACCTGCGTGCTGCCCGCCTATCTCAACGCACTGGCCGGCAAGGGCGTGCACATCGTCACCGTCAACGACTACCTGGCCAAACGCGACAGCGAGTGGATGGGCCGGGTGCACCGCTTCCTGGGCCTGCAGGTCGGCGTCATCCTCGCGCAGATGACGCCCGACGAGCGGCGCGTCGCCTACAACGCCGACATCACCTACGGCACCAACAACGAGTTCGGCTTCGACTACCTGCGCGACAACATGGCGCACTCGCTCGACGACCTGGTGCAGCGCGGGCACAACTACGCCATCGTCGACGAGGTCGACTCGATCCTGATCGACGAGGCCCGCACGCCGCTGATCATCTCCGGCCCCGCCGACGGCGCCTCCAACTGGTACACCGAGTTCGCCCGGCTGGCGCCGCTGATGGAAAAGGACACCCACTACGAGGTCGACCTGCGCAAGCGCACCGTCGGCGTGCACGAGAAGGGCGTGGAATTCGTCGAGGACCAGCTCGGCATCGACAACCTCTACGAGGCCGCCAACTCGCCGCTGGTCAGCTACCTCAACAACGCGCTGAAGGCCAAGGAGCTGTTCAACCGGGACAAGGACTACATCGTCCGCGACGGCGAGGTGCTCATCGTCGACGAGTTCACCGGCCGTGTGCTGATCGGGCGCCGCTACAACGAGGGCATGCACCAGGCCATCGAGGCCAAGGAGCACGTCGAGATCAAGGCCGAGAACCAGACGCTGGCCACCATCACCCTGCAGAACTACTTCCGGCTCTACGACAAGCTGGCCGGCATGACCGGCACCGCCCAGACCGAGGCGGCCGAGCTGCACGAGATCTACAAGCTGGGCGTGGTGCCGATCCCGACCAACAAGCCGATGATCCGCACCGACTGCTCCGACCTCATCTACAAGACCGAGGAAGCCAAGTACATCGCGGTGGTCGACGACGTCGCCGAGCGCTACGAGAAGGGCCAGCCCGTCCTGATCGGCACCACCAGCGTGGAGCGCTCGGAGTACCTGTCGCGGCAGTTCCAGAAGCGCCGAGTCCCGCACAACGTGCTCAACGCGAAGTTCCACGAGCAGGAGGCGACCATCATCGCGGTGGCCGGGCGGCGCGGCGGCGTCACGGTGGCCACCAACATGGCCGGCCGCGGCACCGACATCGTCCTGGGCGGCAACGTCGACTTCCTCACCGACCAGCGGTTGCGCGAACGCGGCCTGGACCCGGTGGAGACGCCCGACGAGTACGAGGAGGCCTGGCACGCCGAGCTGCCCGTCGTCAAGGAGGAGGCCTCCAAGGAGGCCACCGAGGTGATCGAGGCCGGCGGCCTGTACGTGCTGGGCACCGAACGTCACGAGTCGCGGCGCATCGACAACCAGCTGCGCGGCCGCTCCGGCCGGCAGGGCGACCCGGGCGAGTCACGCTTTTATCTGTCGCTCTCCGACGAGCTGATGCGCCGCTTCAACGGCGCCGCGCTGGAGGCGATGCTCAACCGGCTGAACCTGCCGGACGACGTGCCGATCGAGAACAAGATGGTCACCCGCGCCATCAAGAGCGCCCAGACTCAGGTCGAGCAGCAGAACTTCGAGGTCAGAAAGAACGTCCTCAAGTACGACGAGGTGATGAACCAGCAGCGCAAGGTGATCTATGCCGAGCGCCGCCGAATCCTCGAGGGCGAGAACCTCAAGGACCAGGCGCTCGACATGGTCCGCGACGTGATCACCGCCTACGTCAACGGCGCGACCGTCGAGGGCTACGCCGAGGACTGGGACCTCGACGCGCTGTGGACGGCGCTGAAGACGCTCTACCCGGTCGGGATCACCCACGAGAGCCTGACACATCCCGACGCGGACTCCGACAGCGACGACCTGACCCGCGAGGAACTGCTCGACGCGTTGCTCAAGGACGCCGAACGTGCTTACGGCGCAAGGGAAGCCGAGCTCGAGGAAATCGCCGGTGAGGGCGCGATGCGCCAGCTGGAACGCAACGTGCTGCTCAACGTCATCGACCGCAAGTGGCGCGAGCACCTCTACGAAATGGACTACCTCAAGGAGGGCATCGGGCTGCGTGCGATGGCGCAGCGCGATCCGCTGGTGGAATACCAGCGCGAGGGCTACGACATGTTCATGGCCATGCTCGACGGCATGAAGGAGGAGTCGGTCGGGTTCCTGTTCAACGTCACCGTGGAGGCGGTGCCCGCCCCGCAGGTCGCCCCGCAGCCGACGCCGGAGGGGCTGGCGGAGTTGGACGCGACCGCGGCCGCTCCGCAGGACGGCGCCCCCGAGCCACCCGCCCCGGCGCGCGAAGAGCCCCCAAGCATGTTGCGCGCCAAGGGAATCGATAACGAAGCACCCGCGATGACGTATTCCGGTCCGTCCGAGGACGGTTCGGCACAGGTGCAGCGCAACGGCGGCGGCCAGCAGAAGACCCCGGCCGGCGTCCCCGGTGGGGCGAGCCGGCGCGAGCGACGCGAGGCCGCGCGGCGGCAGGGCCGCGGCACCAAGCCGCCGAAATCGGTCAAGAAGCGCTGACGCACTGACGCCGAGGCCAGCGACCGGTCGAGAAAGGGGCGAGTTCGGTGCCCTTCGACACAGCCGTATCGCGGACTGAGATTTTGTCGGCGCTGTCTCTGGCGATCGACCTTGGGCTCGGGCAACCGATGGATCACATGCTGCGATCCGCGGCGATGGGCACGAGGCTTGCCGAGCGGCTTGGGCTCGGCGAGCGCGAGCGCGGGACCGTTTTCTACACCGGTCTGGTGATGTGGATCGGGTGTCACGCCGACTCGCACGAGTACGCGCGGTGGTTCGGCGACGACATTGCGGTGCGACACGACAGCCACTTCGTCGACTGGTCCGGCGCGCCGTTTCGGCGATTTCTCGTGGGCAACCTCGGCCGTGGGTCGGCGTTGCCGAAACGAGCGCAGTTGGCGGCCAAACTGTTCTTGGACGCGCGCGGGAATCTCGGCGCGTTGATGCGGTCCCATTGCCTGTCGGCGGCGTTGCTCGCCGACGAGATCGGGCTGGGCGCGGACGTCTGCGAAGCCCTTCCCTTCGCGTACGAGCGGTGGGATGGCAGCGGTCTTCCCGCCGGCGCGGCCGGGGACCAGATACCCGTGGCGATGCGGGTGGCGCAGCTCGCCGACATCGCCGAAGTGCACCACCGCGCCCACGGCGCCGGGGCCGCGGTCGCGGAGGTGCGCCGCCGGAGCGGAAAACAGTTCGACCCGAATATCGTGGCAGCGTTCACGGCGGCCGCCGACGAGCTGTTGCGCGAGGACGAAGATGTCTGGTCGACCGCTGCCGAGTTGGCGCCGGATCCCCAAGAAACGCTGGACGATCCCGCGCTCGACCGCCTCTTGTGCGCGATGGGGGATTTTGCCGACTTGAAATGCCCGTTCACCCTTGGGCATTCCCGCGCCGTGGCCGAGCTGGCCCAGAACGCCGGGAAATGCGCCGGGCTGCCGCAGGAAGAGGTCGACGTCCTGCGCCGCGCGGGCTACGTTCACGACCTCGGTCGGATCGGTGTGTCCAACCGGGTGTGGGAAAAGCCGGGTGAATTGACCCACGCCGAACGAGAGCGGATGAATCTGCATCCGTATTTGACCGGCAGGATCTTGGCGCGGGTCGGTGGACTCAAAGCCATCCGCGAGGTCGCGGTGGTCCATCACGAACGACTGGACGGGTCGGGCTATCCGAATGGCCTTCGGGGTGACGACCTGTCGGTGCGCGACCGGGTATTTGCCGCCGCCGAAAGCTACTGCGGCTCAATGGAACCACGGCCGTATCGCGATGCACTCGACGAGGATGCCGCGGCTGGACGACTTCGAAGCGAAGCGACCCGCGGCCGCCTCGACGGCGACGCGGTCGAGGCCGTACTGGAGGCCGCGGGCCACCGGCCGTTACGGCGTGCCGCGAGGCCGGCGGGACTGACTCGCCGCGAGGCCGAGATATTGCTTCATGTCGCGCAGGGGTCCTCCAACCGTGAGATCGCCTCGGCCCTTTGGATTTCCGAGAAAACCGTACGCAATCACGTTGAGCACATCTATGCCAAGATCGGGGTTTCGAACCGGATCGGGGCCAGCTTGTACGCGACACGGCACGGCCTGACCGGCAGCGCGCCCACCTGAGTATCTGCTCGCCCGGTCAACGCCGCGGCCCAGGGATGCAACAGCGCGCCGCCGTCATCGGGTGGATGCGCCGGGCCGGGATCGCCGGTCCAGCACCCATGCGGTTGCCAGCGTCAGGGCCACCGCGAACGAGGCGAGCGCGATGAGACTGGTGGTGGTGCCTCCCTGGAAGGCGTGATGGTAGGCGGACATGGCCGGCAGCGTGCTGCTGTAGCGGTCGAGGTCCAGGTCGCGACCCAACGCGTCGAACGCGTGGCGGTTGGACAGCACCAGGCTCATCAGGCGCCCGGGGGTGGCCATCTGGTCGACGGGGACGATGGCGCCACCGAACAGAACCTGGGGGAAGCACAGCATCGGCAGGGCCAGGGCCGCCTGCGCGGCGTTGGAGACGGCGGCCGAGGCGAAAAGGCCCAGGGCCAGTGCCGACGTCGCCTCGATCACGATCGTCGCGAACAGCGAGGCGTAGACGCCCCACCCGAGAGCGGGGAGCCGACCCAGTGCGCGTAGCACAACCAGCAGCACCGCGCTCACTCCCGCCAGAACCGGCAGCAGCGCCGTCACCTTCGACGCCACGTAGGCGCCCACGCTGAGCCCGGACAGGCGTTCGCGCCGGAACACGGCCATTTCGCCGACGATCTGAAGCAGGCCGTAGGTCAGGCCGAAGAAGAAGCCGTCGAACGCGATCCAGAACACGATCTGCGCGGGGCCGACGTCGGCCGCGCTGCCCGGATCGAACGCGCCGCGTTTGAACAGCGTCGCCATCATCGCCGTCACCAGCACCGGCGAGCCGAGCAGGATCGCGAGGGTCAGTCGATTGCGGGCGAGCACATCGACATTTCGCCGGGTGAGCAGCCACCATTGCCGGACCATGCCCGTGCGCTTGACGTCGGTCCGTGCGGCCGTAAGCGGCGGTAGCGGCGCCGCGGGCCGGGTAGTCGAGTTCAGCCGGCTCTCCGCGAATCTCTGCGCCCAGATCTGCGGGGTGTGCTCGCCGGCCAGGCGCTCATACACCTCGGTGAGGCGTTCTGCTCCGAAGTAGCGCCGCGCCGCGGTGGGAGTGCCGGTGAAGGCCAGGTGGCCGTCGCGGGCCAGGAATACCACCCGGTCACAGCGGTCGATGCCCGCCGGCTCGTGTGTCGTCAGCACGATGGTGATCCCGCGCCGGCTGAGCCGGCGCAGCAGGCGCATCACGTCGGCCGCGGTGGCGGGGTCGAGGCCGGACGTCGGTTCGTCGAGGAAGAAGAGGCGGGGCCGGGTGAGCAACTCCACGGCGATGCTGGCCCGCTTGCGTTGACCGCCGGACAGCGCACGCACCGGAACGTCGGCGCGGTCGGCCAGGTCGAGATCGCGCAGGGTTTCGTCCACGATCCGTTCGGCGTCGGCCGCGGGCGTTCCCGCCGGGAGCCGCAGCAGCGCCGCGTACCGCAGCGTGCGGCGCAGCGGCATCTCCAGATGGATGATGTCGTCCTGGGGCACGTAACCGATCGCCGGGCCGGCGCCGGGGCGACATGCGACGCCGTCGTGCAAAAGCCTTCCCGCGGAAGGCGGTTGCAGTCCGGCGAGGATCTCCAGCAATGTCGTCTTCCCGGCTCCGCTGCCGCCGGCGATGGCGATCAGTTCGCCGGGTTGTACCGAGAGTGACAGCTGGTGAAGGATCTGGCGGTCGCCGACGCGCCGGCTGATGCCAACCGCGTCGACCCGAACGCCCTCGGGTGGCCGGGCCACGCGATCTGATCGCCGGATATCGAGCGGCTCGACGGTCGTTGCCGTGCATATGGATTCGGTCATGATGTGGCCTCCGTGGTTACCCGAAATCTGTCACCTGCGATCATCGGTTCGCCGTCGCCACGGCCGCATGGGGCATTCGCCTCAACTCAGGAGGAATAGTCAATTCTGACTAGGGCGCCGTCGCGCGAAGTTGAGGCAAATGACCTATATACGCCCGGGCGCGCGCGGCGGACACTGGGGACCATGAAGCGCTACCTGATCGTCGCCTACGGCGCGGCGGCCTACCTGCTGTTCCTCGCCGCGTTCCTGTATCTCATCGCCTTCGTGGGCAACCTCTTCGTGCCGCGCACCGTCGATCACGGGCTGACCGCGTCCATCGGCCAGGCGGTGCTGGTCAACGTGTTGCTCGTGGGCGCGTTCGGCGTCCAGCACAGCGTCATGGCGCGGCCGTCGTTCAAGGCGTGGTGGGCCCGATTCGTGCCCGACTCCATCGAGCGCAGCACCTACGTGGTGGCCTCGAGCGCGGTGCTGGTGCTGCTGTATTGGCAGTGGCGAACGATGCCGGCGATCATCTGGGACGTGCGCCAACCGGCCGGGCGCGCGGTGGTGTGGGCCGTGTTCTGGCTGGGCTGGGCGATCGGGCTGGCATCGACGTTCATGGTGAGCCACTTCGACCTGTTCGGCCTGCGCCAGGTGTATCTGGCGTGGCGTGGAAAGTCGTACAGCCACATCGGGTTTCACGCGCGGTGGCTCTACCGGCTGGTGCGCCACCCGCTGATGCTCGGTCTGCTCATCGCCTTCTGGTCGGCGCCCACGATGACCGCCGGGCACCTGCTGTTCTCGTTCGCGATGACGGGCTATGTCCTGATCGGCGTGCACTTCGAAGAGCGCAATCTCGTCGACGCGCTGGGTGACGAATACCGCGAGTACCGCCGCGACGTGCCGATGCTGGTCCCGCACCCGGCCCGGCACCCGGCCGAAACCGTTGGCCAGCACTAACTCTCGCTTAGCAGGCCCGCGGCGGTAACGCACCGCGGTTGACGGTCCCGGCGCACCTGTAAAGATGGGTGTCATGGATGTCAAGGAGGTGCTGCTGCCGGGCGTCGGTCTCCGATACGAATTCACCAGCCACAAGGGCGAGCGGATCGGCATCATCGCACGTCGCGGCGGCGACTTCGACGTCGTCCTGTACGGCGCCGACGACCCCGATCAGGCCCGGCCGGTTTTGCACCTGGCCGACGACGAGGCCGAGGCCGTCGCCCAGATACTGGGCGCGCCCCGCATCGCCGAGCGGTTCACCGAACTGTCCCGGCAGGTGCCCGGCCTCGAGACGGGGCAGGTTCACGTCGTGGCCGGCAGCCCCTTCGCGGGCCGTCCGCTTGGTGACACCCGGGCCCGCACCCGCACGGGGGCGTCGATCGTGGCGATCGTGCGCAACGACGAAGTGCTCGCCTCGCCCGGTCCGGCCGAAGTGCTGCACGCGCGAGACGTGCTGATCGTCATCGGCACCGAAGACGGCATCGCGGGCGTCGAACAGATCATCGACAAGGGCTGAGCAGGTGCAGGTTTCGGGGGCGCTGCTGCTACAACTCGGCGCCCTCCTGGCCACGCTTGCCGTGCTGGGCGGCGTGGCGCGCCGCCTGGCGTTGTCCCCCATCCCGGTCTATTTGCTGGCGGGCCTGTCGCTGGGCAAGGGCGGGCTGCTGTCGGTCGCCGCGGCCGGCGAGTTCATCGAGACGGCCGCGCCGATCGGGGTGGTGCTGCTCCTGCTGACCCTGGGCCTGGAATTCTCGGCGACCGAATTCGCCAGCAGCCTGCGCCACCACCTGCCGTCCGCCGCCGTCGACATCGTCCTCAACGCCACGCCCGGCGCGGTGGCCGGCTGGCTGCTGGGCCTGGACGGCGTCGCCATCCTGGCCCTGGCCGGGGTCACCTACATCTCGTCGTCGGGCGTCATCGCGCGGCTGGTGCAGGATTTGGGCCGGCTCGGTAACCGCGAGACGCCGGCGGTGCTGTCGGTGCTGGTCCTCGAGGACTTCGCGATGGCGGCCTACCTGCCGCTGTTCGCGGTGCTGGCGGCGGGGGGTGGCTGGGTGCGGGCCGTCGCCGGCATGGTCGTCGCGGTCGGCGCGCTGCTGGCCGCGTTTGCCGCGTCCTACCGGTGGGGACACCACGTCGGCCGGCTGGTCGAGCACCCCGACTCCGAGCAGCTGCTGCTGCGGGTCCTGGGCATCACGCTGATCGTCGCGGCGGTGGCCGAGGTCCTGCATGCCTCGGCCGCCGTCGGCGCGTTCCTGGTGGGCCTCACGCTGACCGGTGCGACGGCCGATCGGGCGCGCCAGGTGCTGGGCCCGCTGCGCGACCTGTTCGCCGCCATCTTCTTCCTGGCGATCGGCCTGTCGGTCGACCCGAAGGAGCTGCTGCCGATGTTGCCGGTGGCGCTGGCCCTGGCCGCGGTCACCGCGGCGACGAAGGTGGCCACCGGGGTCGTGGCCGCCCGCCGCGACGGCGTGGCCCGGCGCGGGCAGCTGCGCGCGGGTACCGCGCTCATCGCCCGCGGGGAGTTCTCGCTGATCATCATCGGCCTGGTCGGCACGTCCATCCCCGGCGTCGCAGCGCTGGCGACGTCGTACGTCTTCGTGATGGCGATCGCGGGGCCGGTGCTGGCCCGGTACGTGGGAGGCGCGCCCACGCCCGCTGCCTGATCGTCAGCCGATGTGCAGGGCGACCACCAGCCACCGGGCGCCGCCGGCGCCGCCGTGCACCCGTTCCACGCGGCAGGCGATGGCGTGCACCCGGTGCCCGCGGCTGTAGGACCCGAACACCTCGGCGGCGGCCTCGGGGTCGCGGTGGCCCGCCGGTTGCAGCCGCGTGCGGCGCAGCACCGCGGCGCCGTGCCGCGTGGGTGGGCGGCGACCGATGGAGAGCACGGAGTCCACCAGGCCGGGCGCGAGCACGGGCCGCAGCTGCGCGGCGGGGCGTCGCCGGTCGATGACTTCGAGCACCCGGCGCAGCGCGGCGTCGGCGAAGACCGCCGCCTGGCGCATCGGCTCGGAGGTGGCCGCGGGCCCGGCCGTCGGCTTCCTGCCCGGTTGGGCGGGGTGCGGCCGGCGGGGTGCCTGCGGGCGGTGGCGCGGCGACGCGTGGG
Source organism: Mycobacterium sp. NGS57 (assembly GCF_059812405.1). Taxonomy (NCBI): domain Bacteria; kingdom Bacillati; phylum Actinomycetota; class Actinomycetes; order Mycobacteriales; family Mycobacteriaceae; genus Mycobacterium; species Mycobacterium sp. NGS57. Next base: position 259,963 of record NZ_JCALCP010000002.1, read on the forward strand.
GCTGCGGCCGGCACCGGGGGACGTCTCGCCGTGGCGGCTCGTAGTCGACGACGGGCGTCACGGCGAAAACGGTCAACGCGCACTCTCCATCGGATCGACGCTGCTGGAGAGTGGCAGACGGGGTGGTCAGTGGTCATCATGGCACAGCGTGAGCCGGCGCGTATGCGCGCCGATCGCGCCGTGGCGCACCCGTGGCGAGCCCCGCCCCGCGTCGGCGATTACCGTGGGCGGGAACATCCGTTCACTTAACGAAAACCAGGAGGACAGCGCCGCAATGGTGACCCGGTTGTCCCCGGCGGACGCCTCCTTCTACCGGCTGGAGAACACGGCCACCCCGATGTATGTCGGGTCGCTGTCCATCCTGCAGCGCCCACGGGCGGGATTGAGCTACGAGAAGCTGCTGGCCACCGTCGAGCAGCGGCTGGCCCAGATACCGCGCTACCGGCAAAAGGTTCGCGAACTGCGGATCGGCATGGCCAGGCCGGTGTGGATCGACGACAACGAGTTCGATATCACCTATCACGTGCGCCGCTCGGCGCTGCCGTCGCCGGGCAGCGACGAGCAGCTGCACGAGCTGGTCGCGCGGCTGGCCGCGCGCCCGCTGGACAAGTCGCGACCGCTCTGGGAGATGTACCTGGTCGAGGGCCTGGCCAAAAACCGGGTCGCCCTCTACACCAAGTCCCATCAGGCGTTGATCAACGGGATGACGGCGCTGGAAATCGGCCACGTGATCGCCGACCGGACCCGACGCCCGCCGCCGTTTCCCGAGGACATCTGGATACCGGAACGCGACCCCGGCCACATGCGGCTGGTGCTGGGGGCGATCGGCGACTGGGCGGCGGGGCCCGGCACGCAGCTGCAAGCCGCCGGGTCCGCGGTGACCGGGCTGGTGACCGATGCCGGTGCGCTGCTCGAGGCAGGCCGCCGCGTGGCCGACATCGCGCGGGCGGTGGCGCGCGGCACGGCGCCCAGCAGCCCGCTCAACGCCACCGTCTCGCGCAACCGGCGGTTCACGGTGGCCCGCGGCAGCCTCGAGGACTACCGCACGGTGCGCGCGCGCTACGACTGCGACGTCAACGACGTGGTGCTCGCCGTGGTGGCCGGCGCGCTGGGCAACTGGCTGCTGTCCCGCGGGGAGGCGGTCGCGCCGACCGCGACGGTGCGTGCGATGGCGCCGCTGTCGGTCTACGCCGATGAGCAACTGGACTCGACCGGCCCCGGCCAGATGATCAGCCAGGTCACCCCCTTCCTGGTGGATTTGCCGGTGGGGGAGGCCAATCCGGTGGTGCGGCTGTCGCAGATCGCCCACGCCACGGAGTCCAACCCGACCGCGGCCAGCCTGGTCGACGCCCGCACGATCGTCACCCTGTCGGGTTTCGCGCCACCGACGCTGCACGCCATGGGAATTCGGGTTGCGACGAGCTTTCCGAGTTTTTCCAAGCGCACCTTCAACCTGTTGATCACCAACGCCCCGGGCGCCCAGTCGCAGATGTACATCGCCGGCGCCAAGCTGCTGGAGACCTACGCCGTCCCACCGCTGCTCAACCAGCAGGCACTGGCGATCAGCGTGACGTCCTACAACGGCATGCTGTACTTCGGGATCAATGCCGACCGCGATGCGATGAGCGATGTCGACCTGTTGCCGGGCCTGCTGAACCAGGCCCTGGAGGAACTTCTCGAGGGTTCCCGTTGAGTGGCCGGGTGAAATCCGGTGCCTGGATCTATCATTCGTTGGTGTGAGCACTCAGACGACCGGCGGTCAGCCGGCCCCGCGCAAAATCTCCGGCGCCGTCTACGAGTCCGAATTATTCCGGCTCCAAACGGAATTCGTGAAGTTGCAGGAGTGGGTGCGGCACACCGGTGCGCGTATCGTCGTGGTCTTCGAGGGGCGCGACGGGGCCGGCAAGGGTGGAACCATCAAACGGATCACCGAATACCTCAATCCCCGCGTGGCCCGCATCGTGGCGCTGCCCGCCCCGACCGATCGCGAACGCGGCCAGTGGTATTACCAGCGCTACATCGCGCACCTGCCCGCCAAGGGCGAAATAGCGCTGTTCGACCGGTCGTGGTACAACCGTGCGGGCGTCGAAAAGGTCATGGGATTCTGTACGCCGCAAGAGCATGCGCTGTTCTTGCGGCAGACGCCCATTTTCGAACAGATGCTCATCGACGACGGGATCCTGTTGCGCAAGTACTGGTTTTCCGTCTCCGAGGCCGAGCAGCTGCGCCGGTTCAAGGCGCGGCTGAATGACCCTGTGCGGCAATGGAAACTCAGCCCCATGGACATGGAAGCGCTGTATCGGTGGACGGACTATTCGCGCGCCAAGGACGAGATGATGGTCCACACCGACATCCCGGCCAGCCCGTGGTACGTCGTGGAATCGGACCTCAAGAAGCACGCGCGGCTGAACATGATGGCGCATCTGCTGTCCACGATCTCCTACCACGACGTCGGGCGGCCGAAGGTCAAGCTGCCCGAACGTCCGGTGGTGAGCGACAATTACCGGCGCCCGCCCCGTGAGCTGTCCCGCTACGTGGATGACTACGCGGCCACACTGATCGGGGGCTGAAATTCAGGTCTACATCCCGGCCACCCTGGCGATGCTGCAACGCCTCGTGGCCGACGGCTCGCTGCGGCCGGTCAACGGCACCGCGTTCGCGCTGACGCCGCGGCTGCGCGAGGCCTACGCCGAGGGCGACGACGACGAGCTCACCGAGGTGGCGCTGCGCGAGGCGGCGCTGGCGTCGCTGCGGCTGCTGGCCGATGACGCCGAGGCCGGCCTGCCGCCCCGGCGCGCCGTGCTGGCCGCCGAGGCCGATGACGTCACCTACCGTCCCGATCTCGACGACGCCGTCGTGCGGCTCGGCGCGCCCGTCACGCTCGACCGGGTCGTCGCCGCCTACGTCGACAACGCCGCCGCCGAGCCCGACGTTGCCCGGGCGATCGAGGACATCGACGCCGCGGACCTGGGCGACGAGGACGCCGGGCTGGTCGTCGGTGACGCGATGGACCACGACCTTGCGTGGTACGCGACCCAGGAGCTGCCGTTCCTACTCGACCTGCTTTAGCCTCGCACTGTGACGCAGTCCTGACCAGCGCATCTGGATACGGCACCGTAGGTTACGGTACCGTAGCCTTTTGGAGGGCGTCGTGAGCAGGAGCTTTTAGTGGGCAAGCAATACGCACCGGTCACCGCCAATGTCGGGGAGACCAAGCGCCCGGCCGTCGCCGGGGCGGATCGGCATCCGGGCTGGAACACGCTGCGCAAGATCGCCGCGCGCATCACCACGCCGCTGTTGCCCGACGACTATCTGCACCTGGCAAACCCGCTGTGGTCGGCGCGCGAACTGCGGGGCCGCATCCTCGAGGTACGCCGGGAGACCGAGGATTCCGCGACCCTGGTGATCAAGCCGGGCTGGGGTTTCAGCTTCGACTACCAGCCGGGCCAGTACATCGGGATCGGGCTGCTGGTGGACGGTCGCTGGCGCTGGCGGTCCTACTCGCTGACTTCAAGTCCGGTAGCGCCCGGCTCCGATCGCACGGTGACCATCACCGTCAAGGCGATGCCCGAAGGTTTCCTGTCCACCCACCTGGTGGCCGGCGTCGAGCCCGGGACCATCGTCCGGCTGGCCGCGCCGCAGGGCAACTTCGTCCTGCCCGACCCGGCGCCGCCGTCGATCCTGTTTTTGACGGCCGGCTCCGGCATAACGCCGGTGATGTCGATGCTGCGAACGTTGGTGCGCCGCAACCAGATCGGCGACATCACCCATCTGCATTCGGCGCCCACCGAAGCCGAGGTGATGTTCGGTGCCGAGCTGGCCCAGTTGGCCGCCCGCGAGCCCGGCTATCGGCTGCAGGTGCGCCAGACGCGCACCCAGGGCCGCCTCGACCTCGCCGCGCTGGACCACGAGGTGCCCGACTGGCGCGAGCGTCAGACCTGGGCGTGCGGGCCGGAGGGCCTGCTGGCGCGGGCCGAGAAGCTGTGGTCTTCGGCGGGCGTCGGCGACCGGCTGCACCTGGAGCGCTTCGCCGTGTCCAAGGCCGCACCCGCCGGGGCCGGCGGCACAGTTACGTTCGCCCGCAGCGGGCGCGCCGTTGCGGCTGATGCCGCGACGTCGTTGATGGACGCGGGGGAGGGCGCCGGCGTGCAGATGCCGTTCGGCTGCCGGATGGGCATCTGCCAGTCCTGTGTGGTCAGTCTGGTCGACGGCCACGTGCGCGACCTGCGGACCGGCGCCGAACACGATCCCGGAACCCGGATCCAGACCTGTGTGTCGGCCGCTTCCGGCGATTGTATGCTCGATATTTAAAGGCTACTCACAGGTAACCTACGGTTTCGTAGGTTACGATGGCGTAGGTAATGCGATCGAAAAGACGACCGATAGGGAGAAGAAGACGATGGCGATCACCGACGTCGACGTATTCGCCCATCTGACGGACGCCGACATCGAAGGCCTGGCCGTTGAGCTGGATGCCATCCGCCAGGACATCGAAGACTCTCGCGGGGCGAAAGACGCCCGCTACATCCGCCGCACCATCGCCGCGCAGCGCGCGCTCGAGGTGGCCGGCCGGCTGGTGCTGGCCGCCAGTTCGCGGCGTTCGGCCTGGTGGGCGGGCACCGTGACGCTGGCGGTGGCCAAGATCGTCGAGAACATGGAGATCGGCCACAACGTCATGCACGGCCAGTGGGACTGGATGAACGACCCGGAGATTCACTCCTCGACGTGGGAGTGGGACATGAGCGGGTCGTCCAAGCACTGGCGCTACACCCACAACTTCGTGCACCACAAGTACACCAACATCCTCGGAATGGACGACGACGTCGGCTACGGCCTGCTGCGCGTCACCCGCGACCAGCGCTGGAAGCGCTTCAACACCTTCAACTTGCTGTACAACACCATGCTTGCGCTCCTCTTTGAATGGGGCGTCGGGCTGCAGCACGTCGAGCTCGGCAAGATCGTCAAGAAACGGATGGACGGGGACGAAGCCCGGCAGCGGACCGACGAGTTCCTGGCCAAGGCGGGCCGCCAGGTACTCAAGGACTACGTCGCGTTCCCGGCGCTGACCGCGCTGTCGCCCGGCGCGACGTACCGGTCCACGTTGACGGCGAACGCGGTCGCCAACGTGATCCGCAACGTGTGGGCCAACGCCGTCATCTTCTGCGGCCATTTCCCGGACGGCGCGGAGAAGTTCACCAAGACCGACATGATCGGCGAAACCAAGGGGCAGTGGTACCTGCGCCAGATGCTGGGCAGCGCCAACTTCGAGGCCGGGCCGGCGCTGCGGTTCATGAGCGGCAATCTCTGCCACCAGATCGAGCACCACCTCTATCCCGATCTGCCGAGCAACCGGCTGCACGAGATCTCGGTGCGGGTGCGCCAGGTCTGCGACAAGTACGACCTGCCCTACACCACGGGCTCATTCCTGCTGCAGTACGGCAAGACGTGGCGAACCATCGCCAAGCTGTCGCTGCCGAACAAGTACCTGCGCGACGATGCCGACGACGCGCCGGAGACGCGCAGCGAGCGGATGTTCGCGCAACTGGAGCCCGGTTTCGGCGGCACCGACCCGGCGACCGGACGGCGACGGGGCCTGAAGACCGCGATCGTCACCGTGCGGGGGTGGCGGCGCGCCAAGCGGGCCGCGAAGGCCGCAACCCGCGACGCCGCCTAAAGCCCTTGCGCCGAGCGTGAATTGGTTGCGAAAATCCGCGCCGAAACTCGCGACAGTTTCACGTTCGGCGCGGCGTTAGCCGGACCGCTGCCAGGTGCCGCATCGTTTCGTCAGGAACGCGGCGTCGCTGGGCAAAATCGCCACCACCGCGGGGCCGGAGGCGTTGTCGTTGTCGATGATGTCGTTGGTGGCCAGCGTCCTCAGGCGTGCCCAATAGCAATCGGCCCGGCCGCTGCTGCGGTACGTGCCCGCCACGATGTCCACCCCGACCTGGTAGGTGCCGTCGGCGGTGATGGTCGTTTTGGGCCCGGGCGGCGGCGGCGGGGTGAAGGTCACCGTCTGGGTTTGGGTGACCGGGGGCAGCGTCGAGGTGACGGTGACGGTCTGGGCCGCCGGGTGGCCCTGGGTCCCGCAACCCGCCAGCACCGCCGGAACCACGAGGACCGCCGCAATGACTGTTTTGCTTGCCTGCACGGAATGGGAGAGTAGACGGAGGCATAGGGAAAGGCACGCGATGTTCGCAGCGTTCGGATTCGAAACCCTGGGGGTGGTCGTCGGGGACATGTATTTCGTCGACCCGCGCCCACTCACCGGCCAGGAGACCCCGGAGCGTGGGGTCAGGCTGGAGCTGCGCCTCGTCGACCGCGACGAGCCGCGCGGGTCGATCTACGCCGGCGTCCCGATCGCCTTCACCCGCCCGGCGTGGCGGGTGGACCTGTTCGGGTCCACCGAGAGTCCCCCCGGCACGCTGGACCGCGCCCACCACCACCCCCGCTTCGACGGGTGGGAACCCGGCCGCCGGCACTTCGTCCCCGAGTTGTCGGCCGACCCGGTGTCGTGGCTGGCCGGTCAGCTGGCCGACCCGGACACCGTGCTGGCCAGGGCGGGAATCGATCCCGGCGAGGTCAGCGAGGCCGATAAGGCGGGGCTCGTCGCGTCGGCCCCGGACATCGTCGCCGCGGTGAAGCGGATGCTCGACGGCGTGCGCGACGGGACCCTGGCCCCGGCCCCGCCCGAGCCGGTCGCCGCGGCCCGCACCGGTTGGCTCTGACTTCGATCCGGCGCATCAAGCCGATGACAACCGAACAGCTCGACCGGCCGTCAACCGGCAGCCGGCGCCGAGCGCCCCGGGCGGTGTTGGCGATCGTTGCCGCTGCGGTTGATCAACATCCTGATGGTTCCGGCCGCGGTGATGATCGAGCGGGCAAGTGGTCGACATGGATGAGCGCCCGGCCCGAAGGGCGTCCACGCTCGACGACCGCCGATGTCGCCGTTTGTCGTCAATGACGCGCAAGCGACCCCACCCGCGCTCGCTCACGGCGACCAACGCGGCGCTTCGCGCCGGCGTGAAAGTTGTGCCATGGATTCCGTCCTGGCTCAAGCGCTTGCTCGCCGGCGGCAGGCGGGTCACCATCGACGGCAACACCCTTGACCCCACGCTTCAGCTGATGATGGCCGCCCAACGGCGCACCCGTACCGGGGGCCTGTCGGCGGCCGGCGATCCCGAATCCGCCCGCGCCCTGATGCGAAGCTCGCACGCGGTGATGGCCACCCACATCGCCGTTGCCGTCACCGATTTCACGGTTCCCGGTCCCGCCTGCCCCCTCCCGGTGCGGCACTACCGACCGCCGGCCGCGGGGGCGGCGCCGTTGCTTGTCTTTTTCCACGGCGGCGGTTTTGCCGTGGGCGACATCGAATCCCACGACGGGCTGTGCCGGATGGTCTGCAGGGACGCCGCGATACATGTGTTGTCGGTGGACTACCGGCTGGCACCGGAACACAAGGCCCCGGCGGCGGTTGACGACTGCGTCGCGGCCTACCGATGGGCGCTGGGGCACGCCGCGGAGCTGGGCGCGGACCCGTCCCGAATCGGCGTTGGCGGCGACAGCGCGGGCGGCAACCTGGCGGCGCTCGTCGCGCTGCGCGGCCGCGACGAGGGCCTTCCGCAACCGGCGCTGCAGGTGCTGCTCTACCCGGTGCTCGACCTGTCCGCGAAAACGCCGTCACGCGCGTTGTTTGCCGAGGGGTTCTTCCTGTCCGAGCGCGACACACAGTGGTTCAACGACCTGTATCTGGACGGCAGCGATCTGGCGCCCGACGATGCCCGCGTGTCTCCGCTGAAGGCGACTGACCTATCAGGCCTTGCGCCGGCCCTGGTGCTCACCGCGGGATTCGATCCGCTGCGCGACGAGGGCAATGCGTACGCGGCGGCCCTACGGTCGGCCGGCGTTGAGGTGGACCATCGTCAATTCGGTTCACTGACACACGGATTCGCCAGCATGGCGCCGTTCGGAGGCGGCAGCGCCGACGCGATCACGGTCACCATCTCGGCGATCCGGGACCACCTCAACCGCCGCTGAGGGTGGTCACCTTGGCCGCCAGCTCGGCCAGCTTGGCGTCCAGTTGCTTCGCCGCGCCGAGCAACTCGGGATTCGTTTCGACCACCATCAGCGTCGACGGCCGCACGTACGTCAGGCTGCTGCCTGTGCCCTCATCGGCCAGCAGCAGCTCGACGGGGGCGAACAGGCCCGCGGTCACGTCGTGGCGCAACATTGTGATGGCGATCAGCGGGTTGCCGAGGATGACGCGGAGCGCCTTGCGGTCGATCCCGGCCTTGGTGATCCAGCCACCGTGATCGAACAACCCGAACAGCATGAATCCGCTTGGGCCAACGTGGGACTCAACCTCGTCCCGGTAGGACTCCCAGGTGTGGAACGTCGCCGAAAGTTCGTCGATCGGAACCGGCTTTTCGCCGATGTCGGCCAGCAGCGCGGCCACCAGTTCGTCGTAGCTCTTGGCGCTGTCGTAACGCACCCGGATGCCGTCGAAGCGGGTTTCAGACACTGACATGCTCGACCTCCTCGAGTTCGATGTGCTCGTGCACGGGCGCGCGAGGGGTGCGATCTATCCGCAGGCTCAGCAGTTCGGGCCGGCCGTAGTGGCCGCCGGCATCCATCAGGACCTTCCGGGTGTTGATCAGCGACAAGTCGAGATCGGCGACGACCTCGCCCTCGCCGGTGCGCAGCGGCTCGCCCAGGTACTCGCCCTGGGGCGTGATGATCGCGGTGAATTGACCACCCGAGATCGGGCCGATCGGGCAACCCGTGTCGGCCATGATCTGCGCCTGCTGATCGGCGTCGAGCCACGCGGTCGCATTGACGACGAACACGCCCGACTCGAGCGCGTGATTGCGCACGCTGATCTCCATCTGCTGGGCGAACAAGTCGCCCCCGAACGATCCGGGAAACATGCTCGAGTGGATCTGCTCGCCGTCGGCGATCAAGGCGTAGCGGGCCAGTGCGTTGAAGTGCTCATAGCACGCCAACTGCCCGATGCGCCCGACCGCGGTGTCGACCGCGCGCAGTCCGCTGCCGTCGCCCTGGCCCCACACCATTCGTTCGTGGTAGGTCGGCATGATCTTGCGGCGGCGCTGCAGGAGGGCGCCGTCGGAATCGAACAACAACTGGGTGTTGTACAACGAGCCGCCGTCGCGCTCGTTGACGCCGATCGACACCACCATGGCGGCCGCACGCGCCGCCTCGGCGATCGCATCGACCGCCGGCGACGGGATGGTCACGGCCCGATCCAGCAGCTTGAGGTGCTCGGCGCGCATCTCGAAGGGACGCTGGACGAAAGAGAAATAGGGATAGTAGGGGACCACAGTTTCCGGGAACGTCGCGAACTGCACGTCCTGCCGGGACAGCTGCTCGATCTTGGCTACCACCCGTTCGATCGTGCCCTCCCGGCTGTACAACACCGGGCTGAGTTGAACTGCGGCTGCGCGGATTACGTCCATCGCCCGCTCCCTTCTAGTCGAGCCGCTCGATGATGGTGGCGTTGGCCATGCCGCCGCCCTCGCACATCGTCTGCAGGCCGTACCGTCCGCCGTGCTGATGCAGGGCGTTGACGAGCGTGGTCATGATGCGCGCGCCGCTGGCGCCCAGCGGGTGGCCGATCGCGATGGCGCCGCCGTTGACGTTGGTCTTGGCCAGATCCGCGCCGGTGTCCTGCGCCCACGCGAGCACGACGGGCGCGAACGCCTCGTTCACCTCGAACAGGTCGATGTCGGCCAGCGTGAGACCCGCACGGGCCAACACCTTTTCGGTGGCGGGGACGACCCCGGTCAGCATGTAGAGCGGGTCGGAGCCGACGACGGTCGTGGTGTGGATGCGCGCCAGCGGGCGCAGGCCCAGCCTGCCCGCGACCTCGCTGGTGGTGATGAGCACCGCGGCGCTGCCGTCGGACAGCGGCGAGGAGTTGCCCGGCGTGATCTCCCAATTGATCTGCGGGAAGCGCGCTTCGGCCGCCTCGCTGTAGAACGCCGGCTGCAGCCCGGCCAGGGTCTCGACCGTCGTGCCGGGCCGGATGATCTCGTCGGTGTGCAGCCCGGCGATCGGAATGAGCTCGTTGTCGAACAGGCCCTCCTTGGTGGCGCGGGCGGCCTTCTCGTGGCTGCCGGCGGAGAACTCGTCGAGCTGGGCGCGCGAGAGGCCCCACTTCGCGGCGATCAACTCGGCGCTGATCCCCTGCGGCACCAGGCCGTCGGGGTAGCGCTGGGCCATATCGTGGCCGAACGGGTCGCTGCCCGGTAGCACCGAGGTGCCCATCGGGACGCGGCCCATGGACTCCACGCCGGCGGCGATGACGAGGTCGTAGGCGCCGGCGAGCACACCCTGGGCGGCGAAGCTGATGGCCTGCTGGCTGCTGCCGCACTGGCGGTCGATCGTGACGCCGGGCACCGACTCCGGGAACCCCGCGCCCAGCAGCGCGTTGCGGGCGATGTTGACGGCCTGGTCGCCGACCTGGGCGACGGCGCCGGCGATCACGTCGTCGACCTGCGCGGGGTCGACGCCGGTGCGGGCCACCAATTCCCGCAGGGCGTGCGCCAGCAGGTCGGCGGGCAGCACGTCGTGCAGCGCACCGCTGGCCTTGCCCTTGCCGATCGGGGTGCGGACCGCCCCGACGATGACGGCGTCGCGGTTCATGGCTCCTCCTTAAGCTGAGTATTCTTTGCTATATTCAGCTGTAACACCTGGGTATACTAAAAGCAACCCAGACCGGGAGGTGATCTACATGACATTTCTGCAGGGCGCCCTGGCGGACCGGGAGAACTGGTCGGCGGTCGGCGAATGTGCGATCGAGAAGACCATGACCGTCGTCGGCACCAAGTCCGCGATGCTGATCATGCGCGAGGCGTACTACGGCACGACGAGGTTCGACGACTTCGCCCGGCGGGTCGGAATCACCAAGGCGGCCACGGCGGCGCGACTGGCGGAACTGGTTGAGTTCGGCCTGCTGGCGCGGCGGCCCTACCGCGAGCCCGGCCAGCGCGCCCGCGAGGAGTACGTGCTCACCGAGGCCGGCATCGATTTCATGCCGGTGGTCTGGGCGATGTTCGAGTGGGGCCGTCGCCACCTGCCGGGCCGCCACCGGCTGCGGCTGACGCACCTGGGCTGCGGCGCCGAGGCGGGCGTCGAAATCCGTTGCGCCGAGGGGCATCCGGTGCCGCCGAACGAGCTCGGCGTGCGGCTCGCCAAGTCTGGTTGAGCGCCGCCGGCCGTCACCAGGCGCCGCGAGCGGCCGCAAATGCACGCCTCACGCGGCGTGTCGGCGTACAGACGCGCACGCTCGGCGGGGGTGGCGGGGGCGTCACTGCTCCCGCAGCACCGCGAGCAGCCGGCGCGCGGCGGCGACGCGGCGGGCCGCGGGCCCGGACAGCGCGTCCAGCGCGCACTCGGGATCGGCCGGCGGGCCCATGTGCCCGCAGCCGCGGGGGCAGTCGGCGATCGCCTCGGCCAGGTCCGAGAAGGCCATCAGCACGTCGTCGGGCTCGATGTGGGCCAGCCCGAACGAGCGGATGCCCGGGGTGTCGATCACCCAACCGTCGGAGTCCAGCGGTAGCGCGACCGACTGGGTCGACGTGTGCCGCCCCCTGCCGATATCCGTCACCTCGCCCACGGCCCGATCCGCCTCGGGCACAAGGCGATTCACCAGCGTCGACTTACCGACGCCGGAATGCCCGAGCAGCACGGTGATCTTGCCGGCGAGCAGGCCGGCGACCGCCAGCAGGGGGTCGTCGACGCCGGCGACGACCACCGTCAGGTCCAGGTCCACGAACTGCTCGGCGAACGGTTCCGGCGGGGCGAGGTCGGTCTTGGTCAGGCACAGGATCGGGGTGAGTCCGCCCGCGTAGGCGGCGATCAGCGCCCGGTCCACCAGCCCGGTGCGCGGCGGCGGGTCCGCGAGCGCCACCACCATCAGCAGCTGGTCGGCGTTGGCGACCACCACCCGCTCGGTGGGATCGGTGTCGTCGGCGGTGCGCCGCAACACCGTTCGGCGCTCGCCGCGGCGCACGATGCGGGCAAGGGTGTCGGGCCGGCCGGACAGGTCGCCGACCAGGTCGACGTCATCGCCGACGACGATGGGGGTGCGGCCCAACTCGCGCGCCCGCATCGCGGTGACCCGGCGCTCGGGCCGGCCGCCCAGCACGCACCCCCAGCGCCCGCGGTCGACGCTGACCACCATCGCGGGCTCGGCGTCGGCGTGCTCGGGACGGGTCTTGGTGCGCGGTCGCGAGCCCCTGCCGGAGCGGACCTTGACGTCGGACTCGTCGTAGTCGCCGGGCCTCAACCGCGGGGCTCCAGCATGCGCGCCCACAGTTGCGGAAACTCCGGCAGCGTCTTGGCGGTGGCGCCGATGTCGTCCACCTCGACCCCCGCGACGCGTAGCCCGATGATGGCGCCCGCCATCGCCATTCGGTGGTCGGCGTACGCGCGCCAGATGCCCCCGCGCAGCGGCCTCGCGGTGATCACCAGGCCGTCGGGCGTCTCGGCGCAGTCGCCGCCCAGGCGGTTGATCTCGGTGCTCAGCGCGGCGAGCCGATCGGTCTCGTGGCCCCGCAGGTGGGCGACGCCGGAAAGGCGCGACACCGATCCCGGGGTGGCCAGCGCGGCCAGCGCTGCCACCGACGGTGTCAGCTCGCCGACGGCGCTCAGGTCCACGTCGAAGCCGCCGTAGTCGCCCGACCCCCGCGCCTCGAGGGACGAATCGGTATGGCTGACAACGGCATTGAGCTTGCCCAGGACGGCCAGTATGTGCTCGGCGGGTTGCACGCTGGTCGCCGGCCAGCCGGTGATGCGCACCGTTCCGCCGCTGACAATCGCGGCGGCCAGGAACGGCACGGCGTTGCTCAGATCGGGTTCGACGTCCCAGTGCCGGGCCGCGACGGCGCCGGCGGGCACCCGCCAGCGATTGGCGACCGAATCGTCGACGTCGACGCCGGCCTGGCGCAGCATCACGATCGTCATCTCTATGTGCGGCGCCGAGGGCACCGCGGAACCGGTGTGTTGGACTGTCAGGCCTTCGCTGAACGACGCCGCGGCCAGCAGCAGGCCCGACACGAACTGCGAGGACGCCGACGCGTCGATGGCGACGGTGCCACCGGCGACTGATCCACGGCCGTGCACCCGGAACGGCAGTCGGGTGCCGTCGATGCCGACGCCGAGGCCGCGCAGCGCATCCAGGAGAGGGGCGATCGGCCGGGCCCGCGCCTGCTCGTCGCCGTCGAAAATGACCGGGACGGCGGCCAGCGCCGCCAGCGGCGGGACGAAGCGCAGGACCGTGCCGGCCAGCCCGCAGTCAACGGTGGCGCCGGGGCCGGGGGAGATTCGCCCGCTGACCGTCAGCTCGGGCCCGGCGCCGTCGACGGCCAGGCCCAGGGTGCGCAGCGCCCCGATCATCAACTCGGTGTCCCGGCTGCGCAGCGCGCCGCCGATGGTGGACTCGCCGTGGCCCTGCGCGGCGGCCAGCCCCGCCAGCACCAGCGCCCGGTTGGTCTGCGACTTCGAGCCGGGGACGGTCACGGTCGCGTGCACGGCGGACGCCGCAAGGGGTGCCGGCCATGTGCTCACCGGTCCATCATCGCCTGTCGCGTGGTTCGGGCACCATGGAGGCATGTGCGGGCGTTTCGCGGTGACGACGGATCCGGCGCTGCTGGCGCAGAAGATCAAGGCGATCGACGAGGCGACCGGGACCGCACCCATCCCCGAGGCGCCCAACTACAACGTGGCCCCCACGACGACCATCGCCACGGTGGTCACGCGGCACACCGAGCCGGAGGATGACCCCACCCGCCGCGTGCGGCTGATGCGCTGGGGGCTGATCCCGCCCTGGGCCAAGGCCGGGCCCGACGGGGCGCCCGAGGGCAAGGGCCCGCTGCTGATCAACGCCCGCGCCGACAAGGTCACCAACTCGCCGGCGTTCCGATCGAGCGCCAAGTCCAAGCGGTGCCTGATCCCGATGGACGGCTACTACGAATGGCGCGTCAATTCCGAGGTCGCCGGCAAGAAATCGCCGAAGACTCCGTTCTTCATGTACCGCGAGGACGGCGAGCCGCTGTTCATGGCGGGTTTATGGTCGGTCTGGAAACCAAAGGGGCAGCCCGCCCAGGACGCACAGCCGCTGCTGAGTTGCACGATCATCACCACCGATGCGCCCGGCGAGCTCGCCGAGATCCACGACCGGATGCCTCTCGTTGTGCCCGAACGGGATTGGGACCGCTGGCTGAACCCGGACGCCCCGATCGACGAAAAGCTGCTGACCCGCACGCCCGACGTGCGCGGCATCCGGATGCGCGAGGTGTCGACGCTGGTCAACAACATCCGCAACAACGGGCCGCAACTTCTCGAGCCGGTCGAGCAGCAATCGGACCAGATGAAACTGCTGTAGCGGCGTGCGCGACGTGGGTACGCTCTCGTCCTAGGTCGATGACCCGGGTCGGAGGTCAGGCCCGGCGCCACCAGCACCGGCGGAAACGGCGATACCGGCGGGCTATTCGACGCACCCGGAAATAGCGGGATGGGTTAGCCACATGCCGGAAGCGTGATGGCTAAGCCAAAGTGACACAGAAGATTTGAGTGCGGGTTGTCGGCACCGCTTAAGATACCTGTGTGACCGGCTCGTACACCTACACCTTCGACGACATCCGTGACCGCCCGGTGGCGGTGATCGGCGCGGGTACCTTGGGGCGGCGCATCGCGATGATGTTCGCCAGCCGCGGCGGAACGGTGCGCATCCACGCGCGCCGCGCCGAACAGCTCGCCGAGGCGACCCACTACGTGGCGGAGGCCCTGCCAAGAGTGTTGCAGCAGCGCGGGTTTGGTGAAGCCGGCGTCGCGGCGGCGGCGGCCTCGCTGGAGGAGGCGCTGGACGGCGCGTGGCTCGCCGTGGAATCCGTCCCGGAGAAGCTCGAGATCAAGGTTCCGCTGTGGGGCGAGATCGACCGGGCGGCGCCGCCGGACACCATTTTCGGGACCAACTCGTCGTCGTACCCGTCGCGGCTGATGGCCGAAAACGTGCGGGACAAAACCCGGTTGTGCAACACGCACTTTCATATGCCACCGGAGCTCAACGCCGTGGACGTGATGTCGGACGGCCAGACCGACCGCGGCCTGCTCGACACCCTGCTGACCGTGCTGCCCGAGTTCGGTGTCTATCCCTTCGAGGTGCGTAAGGAGTCGACCGGCTTCATCTTCAACCGCATCTGGGCGGCGATCAAGCGCGAGTCGCTGGCGGTGGTCGCCGAGGGCGTGGCACGCCCCGAGGACGTCGACGGGATGTTCAAGCTCAACTGGGGCGTGGCGGCCGGGCCGTTCCAGATGATGGATTTCATCGGCCTCGACGTCGTGCTCGACATCGAGAACCACTACGCCGAGGAGTTCCCGCACCTGCCGGTAAGCGTGCGGGAGCTGCTGCAGAGCTACGTCGACGCCGGCAAGCTCGGCGTCAAGACCGGCGAGGGCTTCTACACATACTCTTGAGCCGCCGCCTCGACCGGGACCTTCGTGCGGATTACCGCGATCGATGTGCCGAGATACCACAGCACCGTCGAGGCGGCCGGTGCCCAGGCCGAGAAGCCGCCCTCGATGCTGAACGGCCCGGTGCGGAAGAACACGCCCGCGGTCCCGAGCAGATTTACTGCCAGCGCCAGCACCGCCAGGTATGCGGTCCATCTCGGCAGCACGCCATTTGCGAAGACGCAGTAGGCATACGCAAAGGCCGTCGCCGCCATGAAAAAGCCCCACAAGCCGATGAGAACACCCGGGAAGTGCACTCCGATGGCGAAGACGATTGCGGCCGGCAACCCTTCGGCATGCTGGGCGACGGCAATTTGTATGGCCTGCGTTACCAGCAGCAGCGTGGCGACGGCAGCGGTGCCGAGCAGGAAGATTCCCGGAAGGTAGCCGCTGTCGTCTGATGTGCGCAAGACCCGGTGCACCGCAACGGCGAACACCAACATCAGGGGCGCCGCCAACGCGTACATCCATGCCTGTGTGACCAACTCGGAATGATTTGCGATGAAGAAGTTGCGGTAGGTGACGGCATCGCCATTCGCCTCCGGCGGAGCACCGGTGAGTGTTGCAGCGATTACGGCTACGAGGACGTAGACGAGGCCCGCGATGCCGCCCAACCGAATCGACCGGTTATCTCGCATAGCTATCCTCACCTGGCCCTTCTGTCTGGTGGCTTGAGGGTACGCCACATCGGGCAGCGGATCAGCGTTTCAAGTAGGACAGCGCGAGCCGCGCGGCGTTGGCGCCGCACATGCCGTGCGCGCCCGGTCCCGGCGGGGTGGCCGCCGAGCAGATGTACATGCCCGGCACCCCGATGTCATACGGCGACAGCGTGATTCGCGGGCCGAACGTCAGCTGGCGGATGTCCTTGGCGCCGGTCATGATGTCGCCGCCGTCATAGTTGGCGTTGTAGGCGGCCAGCTCAGAAGTCGAGCGAACCGCAAGGCCGACCACGCGTTCCCGGAAACCCGGTGCGAAGCGCTCGATCTGGGCGACGATCGCCTCGGTCGCGTCGCCGGCATACCCGTGGGGGACGTGCGCATAGCTCCACACCGGGTGCGTATCGCCCACGGAGCGTTGCGGATCCGCCAGATACTGCTGACCGACGAGCACGAACGGCCGCTCAGGCATGCCTCCGGCGTGGATCTCCCGCTCGGTCGCGGCCAGTTCCGCGTACGTGCCGGCCAGGTGCACCGTGCCGGCCCGACGGGCATCGGTGTTCGTCCAGGGCACGCCACCCTCGACGGCGAAGTCGACCTTGAACGCCCCCGGGCCGCGGCGAAACCTGTTGAAAGGACGTGCAACTGAGCGTGGTAGGCAATCCCCCAGGATCCCGGCCACCGCGCCCGGCGCCAGGTCGAACAGCGTGACATCCGCGCCTGGCAGCAGCGATGCCGTCGTGATCCGGACGCCGGTCTCGATCGTGCCGCCCAGCTCGGTCAGCAGCGCCACCATCGCGTCGGTGATCGCTTGCGATCCGCCCTCGGCCACCGCCCAGCCGTGCCGGTGGCCCGCGGCGATGATGCCCATCCCGATCGCCGAGGTCATCGGGTGGTGCAGGGGCCGAAAGGCATGGGCCGCAACGCCTCCGAACAACGCCCGGCCCGCCTCGGTGCGAAACAGCCGGGCGAACGCCGACCCGGGAAGCAGCGTGGGCGCACCGAACCGGGCCAGCATCAGCGGATGGCGCGGCCACCGCAGCAGTGGGCGCATGATGTCGTCGCTCAGGGTGTCGAACCGGTCGGCGGCGTAGCCGAACGCGAGGCGCCAGCGTGGCCCGTCGCGTCCGAGGCCGCCCGCGGTCTGCTCCACCGAGCGGTGCAGGACGCCGGCGTCGCCGCCGTCCAGCGGGTGCGCGCAATCGATCTCGGGCCACCGCCACGTCAGGCCGTACCGGCGCAGGTCGAAGCGGCCCAGAAACGGCGAGCCGACGGCCATCGGGTGGATCGCCGAGCAGTGGTCGTGCAGCAGGCCGGGGACGATCGCCTCGCCGCTGCGCACGCCGCCGCCGACCTCGTCGGCGGCCTCGAGCACCGTGACCCGCACACCCTCGGCGGCCAGACAGATCGCGGCGGCGAGCCCGTTGGGCCCGCCGCCCACCACCACCGCGGTACTCAAGCCTCCATTGTGCGCACATACGCGCGCGCGATACCGAATCGTGTCGCCATGGACATTTCCCTGACGCCGGGGCGGCGAATCATATTCGCATGATCAATAGCGAACAGACCGTGTTTGAGGGTCCTCTGCAGCAGCTTGCTCGCAGCGCGTGGCAGCTGCTGTTGCTCATCGGCGTCGCCGCAGTGGCGCTGGGTGTCATCGTGCTGGCGTGGCCGGGCAAGACACTGTTCGTGGCGGGTGTCCTGTTCGGCATCTACCTGGTGGTGTCCGGGATCGGATACGTGTTCGCCTCCTTCGGCGCCCACGCCGGCGCCGCGATGCGCGTGCTGACGTTCATCACCGGCATCGTGTCGCTGGTGCTGGGGTTCTTCTGCTTCCGCGACGAATTCGAGGCGGTCTGGCTGCTGGCCATCTGGATCGGCATCAGCTGGCTGTTCCGCGGGATGACGCTGCTCACCGCCGCGCTGGCGCTGGATCACATGCCCGGCCGCGGGTGGCAAATCCTGTCCGGGCTGGTCATCGTGGTCGGCGGGGCCGTGCTGATCATCTCCCCGCTGCGTTCGATCGCGGTCCTGGCCCTGGTCGCGGGATGGTGGCTGATCGCCATCGGCATCCTCGACATCATTACGGCCTTCCAGACCCGCAGCCGCGCGAAGGATCTGACGGCCGCCGGGCCTAGGGACCCGAGTATCCCGGCGGGTTGACGCCGTCGACCCAGAAGTCGACGCCCAGCTTCGAGCCGGGAATGCAGTCGTACGCCGACAGGTCGGAGACGCCGGACTCCACCAGCACGTCCTCGCACAGCAGCATGTTGCCGGTGAACTCCTTGGCGGGCTTGTTGAGGATGACGTAGGCCGCGTCGGAGTACACCTCGGGCTTGCGGGCGCGGCCCATCGCCTCGTCGCCGCCGAGCAGGTTCTGCACCGCGGCGGTGGCCACCAGCGTGCGCGGCCACAACGTGTTCGACGCGATGCCCTCCTCCCGCATCTCCTCGGCGATTCCCAAGGCGCACAACGTCATTCCAAACTTGGCCATCATGTACGCGGTCGGCTTCAACCACTCCTTGCCGAGTAGCACCGGCGGTGACAGCGTCAGGATGTGCGGGTTGTCCCGGCCCTTCAGGTGCGGGATGCAGGCCTGCGACACGGCATAGGTGCCGCGCACCTGGATGCCGTTCATCAGGTCGAAGCGCTTCATCGGTACATCGGTGATCGACCCCAGGTTGATCGCCGATGCGTTGTTGACGCAGATGTCGATGCCACCGAACTGCTCGACGGTCTTGGCGACCGCGGCCTCGACGGAATCGGGATCGCGGACGTCCCCCACGATCGGCAGCGCCTGCCCGCCCGCCTCCTCGAGCTCCTTGGCGGCGGTGTACACCGTGCCCGGCAGCTTGGGGTGCGGCTCGGCTGTCTTGGCGATCAGCGCGATGTTGGCGCCGTCCTGTGCGGCGCGCGTGGCAATCGCCAGGCCGATACCGCGGCTGGCGCCCGAGATGAACATGGTCTTGCCTTGCAGAGACGTGGCGTGAGACATGGCCGTCACATTAACTCCACCCCCGAGCGGACGGATCGGGGGACCGCGCCGGCGGATTTGTGCCCGGGAAATAGCGCGCTGCCCGATGCTGTTGAGAGAGTCGGTTTCCGGTGCAGCTCCGACAGGGCCTGGACGGGCAGGATCAGACACTGTCGGGGGCAGCCTTTAGATTGGGAGGAGCAGTCTGGTGCCAACGGCTACGAGCCTGTTGGAGGACGAGTTGACCCGCTCGCTGACGAGTCCGGCGCCGTCCTGGGACAGGGCTGCGGAAGGGACCGGGTTAATGGCCGACCCACAAGAGCGCCTGGACGGCGAGCAGCGGCTAGGGGCTGCCGAGCCGGCACCGCCCGAGGAGACCGACGAGCAGCTCACGGCGCGCTTCGAGCGTGACGCGATTCCCCTGCTCGACCAGCTGTACGGCGGCGCGCTGCGGATGACGCGAAACCCCGCCGACGCCGAGGACCTGCTGCAGGAGACCATGGTCAAGGCCTACGCGGGCTTCCGCTCGTTTCGGGCCGGCACCAACCTCAAGGCGTGGCTGTACCGGATTTTGACCAATACCTACATCAACAGCTACCGCAAGCGCCAACGCCAACCGGCGGAGTATCCGACCGAGGCGATCACCGACTGGCAGTTGGCCGCCAACGCCGAGCATTCCTCGACCGGCCTGCGTTCGGCGGAGGTCGAGGCGCTGGAGTCGCTGCCCGACGACGAGATCAAGGCGGCGCTGCAGGCGTTGCCCGAAGAGTTCCGGATGGCCGTCTACTACGCCGACGTCGAGGGATTCCCGTACAAAGAGATCGCCGAGATCATGGACACGCCGATCGGCACGGTAATGTCCCGGCTGCACCGCGGCAGACGTCAGCTGCGGGGCCTCCTGGCCGACGTGGCCAAGGAGCGGGGTTTCAGCCGCGGTCAGCAGACGCACGAGGAGGTGCCGTCATGAGCGACCTTGCCGGCCCCACCGACCCCCGCGCCGACGACCGCCATTCCCACGGCCTGGGCTGCGCCGAAGTGATCGCCGAGGTATGGACCCTGCTCGACGGCGAATGCACCCCCGAGGCCAGGGAACGGCTGCGCCAGCACCTCGAGGCGTGCCCCGGATGCTTCCAGCACTACGGGATCGAGGAACGCGTCAAGGCGCTGATCGCGACCAAGTGCAAAGGCGAACGGGCACCCGAGGGCCTCAAGGAGCGGCTGCGCCTGGAAATCCGCCGGACCACCATCGTCCGGGAGTGGAATAAGCCCTAGTCAGGAATTGGGCCGCTTGCCGTGGTTGGCCTTGCTGTGCTTGCGGTCGCGCTTCTTTCGGCCACGCTTGGCCATGTCGAAAACCTCCGTGATTGGCGTTCGAACGGGGCGCCGGGCACCCGTCGGGTTGCCGCCCAGTCTCTCACGGCGCGCCGCGCGCGGTTGAACGGCCCACGTGCGGTGGCCGCGACTGGTGCTGTGGTTCGATATAGCTCAGCTTGACCAGCAGCCAGCACACATGGCCGGGATGAGGTGAATATGGCCGAGGATGTTCGCGCCGAGATCGTGGCCAGCGTGCTCGAGGTCGTCGTCAACGAGGGCGACCAGATCGGCAAGGGCGACACCCTGGTGCTGCTGGAGTCGATGAAGATGGAGATCCCCGTCCTGGCCGAGGTCGACGGCACCGTCAGCAAGGTCAGCGTCTCGGTCGGCGACGTCATCCAGGCGGGCGACCTGATCGCGGTCATCAGCTAGTCCCGGCATGTCCACGCTCGGTGACCTGCTCGCCGAACACACGATGCTGCCCGGCAACGCGGTGGACCACCTGCACGCGGTGGTGGGCGAGTGGCAGCTGCTGGCCGACCTGTCGTTCGCCGACTACCTGATGTGGGTGCGCCGCGACGACGGTGTGCTGGTGTGCGTGGCGCAGTGCCGCCCGAACACCGCGCCGACGGTGCTGCAGACGGACGCGGTGGGCAGCGTGGTCCCCGCCGACCGGCTGCCGCTCGTCGGCGAGGGTTTCGGCTCCGGCGTCGCCGTAACGGAAGGCGAAGGGGGACAACAGCATTCGTGGCAGCTGCCCGGCCCGCACATCGAGGCGTCGCCGGTGCGCTACGGCGGTCACGTGGTGGCGGTGCTGACGCGGCACCAGACCGCGCAGGCCGCGGGCCGCGCGTCCGGAGCGCTGGAGATCGCCTACCGGGAATGCGCCACGGACCTGGTGCACATGCTCGCCGAGGGCACTTTTCCCGACGTCGGGGACGTCGTCATGTCGCGCTCCACCCCGCGAGTCGGCGACGGCTTCATCCGCCTCGACGTCGGCGGCGTCGTCGCCTTCGCCAGCCCCAACGCGCTGTCGGCATACCACCGCATGGGTCTGACGTCGGAGCTGGAGGGACGCAGTTTCATCGAGGTGACGCGGCCGCTGATCTCTGACCCCTTCGAGGCGCAGGAAGTCGCCGAGCACATGCGCGACCTGGTGGCCGGCGGCGAGAGCATGCGGATGGAGGTCGACGCCGGCGGCGCCACGGTGCTGCTGCGCACGGTGCCGTTGGTCGTCGAGGGCGCCAGCGCCGGCGCCGCGGTGCTGATCCGCGACATCACGGAGGTCAAGCGCCGCGATCGGGCTTTGATCTCCAAGGACGCCACCATCCGCGAAATCCACCACCGGGTGAAGAACAACCTGCAAACGGTGGCGGCGCTGCTGCGCCTGCAGGCCAGGCGGACGGGCAACGCCGAGGGACGGGAGGCGCTGCTCGAGTCGGTGCGCCGGGTGTCGTCGATCGCCCTGGTCCACGACGCGCTGTCGATGTCGGTGGACGAGCAGGTCAACCTCGACGAGGTCATCGACCGGATCCTGCCGATCATGAACGACGTGGCATCGGTGGACCGGCCCATCCGCATCAACCGGGTTGGCGACCTCGGCGTGCTGGACTCCGACCGGGCGACGGCCCTGATCATGGTGATCACCGAGCTCGTCCAGAACGCCATCGAGCACGCATTCGACCCGGGCGCCCCGGTGGGGTCGGTGACCATTCGCGCCGAACGCTCGGCGCGCTGGCTCGACGTCGTCGTGCACGACGACGGGCGCGGTCTGCCCGAGGGGTTCAGCCTGGAGACTTCCGAGAGCCTGGGCCTGCAGATCGTGCGGACGTTGGTGTCGGCGGAGTTGGACGGCACGCTGGGCATGCACCGCGCCGCCCGCGGCACCGACGTCGTGCTGCGGGTGCCGATCGGGCGGCGGACCCGGTTGCTGCTATGAGACTCCTATAGCCGGACGTGCCCTACGCAACAGTGCGGCCCCGACAATCGTCGGGGCCGCACTGTGTGCAAACCGAGTCAGACTCCGCTGCGTGCCTTCGTGCGGGCATTGCGACGCTTGAGTGCGCGCCGCTCATCTTCGCTCATGCCCCCCCAGACGCCCGAGTCCTGGCCGGTGTTCAGGGCCCAGGACAGGCACTCTGTGGTCACCGGGCAACGATTGCAGACCAGTTTCGCGTCAGCGATCTGCGCGAGCGCGGGGCCGCTGTTCCCTACCGGGAAGAACAGCTCCGGGTCCTCGTCGCGACAGACCGCCTTGTGGCGCCAATCCATAAGTAATTACTCCTCACTGAGTGCGCAGCAAGACGCACGGCCTTTTTCTTCGGCTGTTAACGCGTGCACTAGAAAAGGGTCCGCACCCCTACAAAATTTCTGCATGCAACCTTTTGATCGTTTCACAGGCTCAACAGATGTCAATAGTGTCGAGTTGCCTCGTGGGCTATCTCACTTCAGTGATTTCTTAGTCGGGCCCTTACTCCGTTGTACTACACTGCCCGGCCGCCGCCCAGGACGAAAATTAGTCGCCGTCCCGTCGGCGCAGCTCAGCGGAAGTTTTCCGTGGAGGGGCGACCACCGGCAGCACGTCGCGGACCGCCCGGAACGTCATGGTCTGGCGCAGGCCGAGGTAATCCCCGTCGAACTGGCTGGCCACCGGGCCGTCGGTCGAGGTCACCGTCACGCACGGGGCGTCGTCGTCGCGGATGAGTTGGGGGTGGTTGCCCTTGGGGCCCTTGGCCAGCAGCTGGCGGACCAGCCGCAGCGTCGGGAACACCTTCATGGCGGTCAGCGCGAACACCCCCAGGCCCGACTCGAAGCTGCAGTCGGGGTTGGTCACCAAGGGCCGGCTGTTGCTGTAGGTCCAGGGGCTGGTGTTGGACACCCAGGCGAAGTGCACCCCCGAGACCGGCTCCTGGCCCGACAGCTCGAGGGTGAGGATCGGTTCGCGGCGCCGGAAGGCGAGCGTGACGGGTACCGCCACCCGCCAATAGCGCAACGGGGTGACCTTGACGCCCTTGTTGCGCTGGGCTTCCACCGCGGCGACGACCTCGGCGTCGACGCCCATCCCGGCGTTGATGACGGCCCACCGCTCGCCGCAGTCGATCAGGCTGATGCGCCGCCACGTCTGGTGGCGGCGGTAGTCGTCGAGCAGCTGGATGAGCTGGTTGGTGGCGGCCACCGGATCCGGCGAGATGCCCAGCGACCGGGCCAGCACGTTCGCGGAGCCGCCGGGCACGATGGCCAGCGCGGGCACCGGGATGCCCGGGGCCGCGGCGCGCGCGTCGGGGCGGCCCAGCAGGCCGTTGACGACCCCGCTCACGGTGCCGTCGCCGCCGTGCACGACGACCACGTCCACCCCGTCCGCGACCGCCCGCTGGGCCAGCTCCGCGCCGTGGCCGCGGTGGGTGGTGTGCTCGACGGTGAGCTGCAGGCGGCTCTTGAGGGCGTGCGCCAGCAGGTCGCGGCCGGCCGAGGTGGTGGAGGTGGCGGTGGGGTTGACGATCAGCACGGCGCGCATGATCCCCGAGCTTATGCGGCCTGATTAGGCTGACGCTGTGCAGCCTGCAGCCGCCCCGGGCACCGTGCGCGGCGCGGGCCTGATCGTCGCGGTCCAGGGGCTGGCCGCGCTGGTGGTGGCCGTGGTGCTGGTGGTGCGGGGGATCGCGGGGGCCGACCAGCGTGTGGTCAACGGCCTGGCCACGGCGGTGTGGTTCGTGGTGGTCGGCGCCGTGGTGCTGGCCGCCGGACGCGCGCTGGTGGTCGGCAAGCGCTGGGGGCGCGGGCTAGCGGTGGTCGCCCAGCTGCTGTTGCTGCCGGTGGCGTGGTACCTCGGGGTCGGCTCGCACCAGCCGGCCTTCGGTATTCCGGTGGCCGTGGTGGCGCTGACGGTCTTGGGTCTGCTGTTCAGCCCGGCGGCGGTGCGGTGGGCCGCCGGAGGTGATCAGGAAGGTCCGGCCAGCCCGGCCAGCCCCGGGCCCGACAACCGGTAGGTGGTCCACTCGCGCTGCGGCGCCGCGCCGACGCCGTCATACAGCGCGATGGCGTCGGCGTTCCAGTTCAGCACCGCCCACGACAGCCGCGTGTAGCCGTTGTCGCGGCACTCGCCGGCCAGCGCCGCCAGCAGCGCGCGGGCCAGGCCGCGGCGGCGAAACTGCGGGCGCACGAACAGATCTTCGAGGTGGATTCCCGCCACACCGTCCCAGGTGGAGAAGTTGACGAACCACAGCGCCATGGCGGCGATCTCGCCGTCGATTTCGGCGGCGTGCCCGTGCACGGTGGGCGAAGCGCCGAAAAGCGCTGCAGAGATTTGTGTTTCGGTGACGGTGCATTCGTCGGCCGCACGCTCGAATTCGGCCAGCGCGTGAATCATGTCGGTGATGTCGGCGGCGTCGTGCGGTGCGACCCGGCGAATGGTCGGCTTCACTGCTCGACGCCCAGCGCATTGAGGATGGTGGCGAATTTCGTTGTGGTTTCCGCGAATTCGTCGTCGGGGACGGATTCGGCGACGATTCCCCCGCCGGCGTGCGCCACCGCCGTGCGGCGGTCCGCCGACAACTGCGCGCACCGGATGGACACCACGAAGCGGCCGTCGCCGGCCGCGTCGCACCAGCCCACGGCCCCGGCATAGAAACCGCGGTCTCCCTCCAGCTCGGCGATGAGCTGGGTCGCGACTTTCGTCGGAACCCCGCCGACCGCCGGGGTGGGGTGCAGCGCCATCGCCAAATCGATTGCGGTGGTTGACCTGTCACGCAGCCGGCCGCTGATCGGGGTGCACAGGTGCCAGACGGCGGCGGTGCGGCTCAACTGAGGCTCGGGCGCGATGGTCAGCTCGTCGCACAGGGGATCCAGGGCGGCCCGCATGGTGTCGATCACCAGCCGATGCTCGTGGCGGTCCTTGGCCGAGCCGGCCAGCGCGGCCCCGTTGGCGGCGTCGGCGTCCGGGTCGGCGGCGCGCGGGGCCGACCCGGCGAACGGTTGGCACATGACGCGTTCGCCGGCGCGCGCGACCAGAAGCTCGGGGCTGGCCCCCACCAGCACCGCGCCCGCGTAGTCGTCGCCGGCGGGGCTGAGATCGACGAGGTAGCCGTAGGCGGCGGGGTCGGCGGCGGCGAGGCGGCGCAGGATGATCCGCGCATCCAGCGGCGCGTCGGCGACCAATCGCAGCGCGCGGGCCAGCACCACCTTGTGCAGCGGGTTGTCCGGCGCGGCGAGCGCGTCGCGGGCGCGGACGATGCGGGCGCGGTAGTCGGCCGGCGCCGGCAGCGCGGCGGCGATGCGCACCGCCGGCAGCGGACCCGTCGGCCAGTCGGGTGGCCCGTCGCCGCGGCGCACGGTCCCCGCCGCCATCAGGGCCGCGGGGTCACTCACGTCGAAAGGCAACGCGCCCAACACGATTGGGACCGACCCGTCGCGCAGTGCGGCCTGGGCCGCGCCCACGTCGCGATAGCCCGCGCGTGCGCCGTCGGCGATGAGGGTCCCGCGCGGCCCGCACAGCGCGAACGGCGGGTTCACCGGTCCGTCAGCCCGAGCGCCGTGAGCTGCCGCACCCCGTGTTCGAACCCGCACGCCGCGATCGAGGCGGTGACCATGCCGAAGCGGCTTCCCTCGGTCAGCGGCAGCTCGACCCAGCGCGTGATCACCGCCCGGGAGAAGTGGCCGTGGCCGACGAACACCACGTCCCGCGTCTTTAGGTGCTCCAGCGCCATCGCGACGGCGCGGTCGGCGCGCTCGCGGACCTGCGCCACGCTCTCGCCGCCGGGGCAGCCGTGGGTCCACACCAGCCAATCGGGCACCGATTCGTGGATCTGCTCGGTGGTCAGGCCCTCGTCGGAGCCGTAGTCCCACTCGGCGAGCACGTCGGAGACCTCGTCGACGGTGAGCCCGGCCAGCTCGGCGGTGTCCAGGGCGCGCCGGCGGGGGCTGCTGATCACCAGCGGGTCGACGGGGTCCAGCGCGGCCAGCCTCCGCCCGGCCAGCTTGGCCTGCGCCCGGCCGGCTTCGGTCAGCTCGACCTCGGTGCGTCCGGTGTGCCGGCCCGATTTCGACCATTCGGTCTCGCCGTGACGGAGCAGCAGCAGTTGGTGGTCGTACAAGCCCATATCAACCGATTCTGCCGGACGGGACGGTCCCGGCTCGCCGGAGTCACGGCCCGCAGCGGACGGCTGTCGAACATGCCAGGATGGGCACAGTGACCGTGCGGCGAGGGAGGAGCGGGCGCTGGTGAGTAACAAGACCCGGGTACTGGCGGTGGCCAACCAGAAGGGCGGCGTCGCCAAGACGACGACGGTGGCCTCGTTGGGCGCGGCGATGGCGGACGAAGGCAAGCGGGTCCTGCTCGTCGACCTGGACGCGCAGGGGTGCCTGACTTTCTCGCTCGGCCAGGACCCCGACAAGCTGCCGGTGTCGGTCCACGAGGTCCTGCTCGGCGAGGTCGAGCCGAACGCCGCGCTGGTCACCACGATGGAGGGAATGACGCTGCTGCCGGCCAACATTGACCTCGCGGGGGCCGAGGCGATGCTGCTGATGCGGGCCGGGCGCGAATACGCGCTCAAGCGCGCGCTGGCCAAGCTGGCCGACCAGTTCGACGTGGTCATCATCGACTGCCCGCCGTCGCTGGGCGTGCTCACCCTCAACGGGCTGACGGCCGCCGACGAGGTCATCGTCCCGCTGCAATGCGAGACGCTCGCGCACCGCGGCGTCGGCCAGTTCTTGCGCACGGTCGCCGACGTCCAGCAGATCACCAATCCGGGCCTGCGGATGCTGGGTGCCCTGCCGACGCTGTACGACTCCCGCACCACGCACACCCGCGACGTGCTGCTCGACGTCGCCGACCGCTACGACCTGCCGGTGCTCGCCCCGCCGATCCCGCGCACGGTGCGCTTCGCCGAGGCCAGCGCGTCGGGCTCGTCGGTGATGTCCGGGCGCAAGAACAAGGGCGCCTCGGCCTACGGCGAGCTGGCGCAGGCGTTGATCAAGCACTGGAAGTCGGGAAAACCGTTGCCCACCTTCGCCGTCGAAGTCTAGCTCCGGCGCGCTCAGCCCAGCGCGACCACGGTGTCGCCGCGCTGCTCGAACACCCTGGCCCCCGACACGGCCGGGACCACCGCCGCAGTGCCGGGCGCGCGGTTGACCGGGATGTAGCGTTCGTTCGCGCCGCTGACCGGGTCATAGACCCCGATGCCGCCGGTGACCGGCACCAGCAGCCGGCCGGCCATCATCGCGCCAGGGCCCAGCGGCGCCTTTTCCCCCGCCGCGACGGTGTAGCGCAGGGTCAGGTTGCCGGCGTCGAAGACCATCAGCGAATCGCCGGTCCACCAAGTCACCGTGTTGCCCGCCTGCGACACCACCGCCGCGCTCGACGGCGGCTTGGGCAGCAGCGCGCTCGCAACGGTGGCGCCGGTGTCGTCGACGACGTCCACCCTGGGTTGGGGCGCCGGCAAATACACCGCGGTGTTGTTCTCGACGACGGTCAGGACACGGGCTCCCGAATCCGCCCTGATCCCGGGTTCGGCCACGACGTGTTGCTGGGGTTCGTCATCCTCCTTGCCCGGGCGCAGCAGGACCAGCCGCAGGTCGGCCTGCTGCGCGCAGCTTTCCAGCACCGACACCGCCGACGAGCTGGCCGCCGCCGAAACCAGCCGGCAGCCGGAGTGCAGGCCCCGCGCCGACGGCTTGACCCGGGCGTCGGTCTCGCCGTAGGCGAGCATCCGGACCATGTCGGAGCGCCACAGTTCCAGCCGGGTGTCGCCGGCCGAGAGCACCGTCGTGCCGTCGGAGGACAGGCGCACCCGGGGATCCGCGTAGCCGCTGCGCGCGGCCCCGCGCCGGCCGGTGGCCCCGTCCAGCGTGCTGACCTGGCCGCAGCCGCGGTCGTCCCGGTAGACGGCGACGGCGTAGTGGTAGACCCAGGACACCCCACACAGCTCGCGGTCCCGGGCGTAGCTCCAGCGGGACTGGCCCGTGCCCGGGTCGCGTCCGTCCACCCGGCGCCCGTCGCCGGTCGCGATCGCCCCGCTGACCACCACGGGCGCGGTCGTACCTGGGCTGCGGGCGGTCCACAGCTGGTTCAGTGCGGCCGGCACCGCCTTGGCGGGAGTCGGCGCGGGCAGCGGAACGGCGGCCGGGCGGCTGACGGTGGCCCGGGCGTCGCTGGTCCACCAGACGAGCGCGGCTATGACGGCGACGACGACCGCGATGGTCGCGGCGGCCACCATGTCGCCCCTGGTCCGGCGCTCCGGTTTGACCATGCGTTGCCGCGCGGGCGTCAGCCGGCGGGCGCGGCCGCTGAGTTAGCCGCCGCCGATCCCTCGGCGGGCTTGCGGCGGCGACGGCGGCGCCGGCCGGACCCGCCGTTGCCCGCCGCCGCGGCGCCGGACGTCGCGGGCGGCGTGTGCGCGGCGGCCTCGCCGTTGGCGGCGCCGGGGTGCCCGGTGACGGGCTGGCCGCCGCGGGTGCGCCGGCGGCGCTCGCCCGAGCGCGAGCGGCCGGACTTCGCAGGCTTGTCGGACTTCGCTGCCTTTTCCGCGCCCTGGCCCTGGGCCCGGCGCTGGCCGTGCGATTTGCGGGCCGCGCCGACCGTGCCGTCCACCTCGGCGGGGATGCCCAGCTCGGCGAACAGGTGCGGGGAGCTCGAGTAGGTCTCGGACGGATCGGGGGAGTCCAGGCCGAGCGCCTTGTCGATCATCGTCCAGCGGTGCAGGTCGTCCCAGTCCACCAGGGTGACCGCGACGCCGGTCTTGCCCGCGCGGCCCGTGCGGCCGATGCGGTGAACGTAGGCCTGCTCGTCTTCGGGGCACTGGTAGTTGATGACATGGGTGACGTCGTCGATGTCGATCCCGCGGGCGGCGACGTCGGTGGCGACCAGCACATCGATGTCCCCCGACCGAAAGGCCTTCAGCGCCTTCTCGCGGGCGATCTGGCCGAGGTCGCCGTGCACGGCGCCGACCGCGAAACCGCGCTCAGCCAGCTCGTCGGCGACCTTCTGCGCGGTGCGCTTGGTGCGGGTGAAGATCATCGTGGCGCCGCGCTCGCGCGCCTGCAGGATGCGGCTGACCAGCTCGACCTTGTCCAGCGCGTGGGCGCGGTAGACGAACTGCTCCGTGGTGTCGTGGGTGGCCGCGGAGTGCGGCGCCTCGGCGCGGATGTGGGTGGGCCGGATCATGAACGTGCGGGCCAGCGTGATGATCGGGCCCGGCATGGTCGCCGAGAACAGCATCGATTGCCGCTCGGCGGGGATCTGGCGCAGGATGCGCTCGATGTCGGGCAGGAAGCCCAGGTCGAGCATCTCGTCGGCCTCGTCGAGCACCAGCGCCGAGAGCCCGCCCAGCTGCAGGTGTCCCTGCTGGCACAGGTCGAGCAGCCGCCCGGGGGTGCCCACCACGACGTCGGCGCCGGCGCGCAGCGCGTCGATCTGGGGTTCGTAGGCGCGCCCACCGTAGATGGACACCACGGAAAGTGGGCGTCCCTCCTCGGCGACGAGGTGCTTGGCGGCGGTGGCCAGGTCGCCGGTCACCTGCATGCATAGCTCGCGGGTGGGCACCACGACCAGGGCCCGCGGGGTGCCGTTGAGCGGCCGGACGGCGGTGGTTTGGGTGATGCGCTGCAGCAGGGGCACCCCGAACGCGAAGGTCTTGCCCATGCCGGTGCGGGCCTGGCCGATCACGTCGTCGCCGGCGAGCGCCAGCGGCAGCGTCAGCTCCTGGATGGCAAAGGGACTCTCGATGCCCTTTTCGCCCAGCGCGCGGACGATTTCGTCGCGAACGCCGAGGCCGGCGAAGGTGATTTTGGGGGTGGTTTCGGGGGTCGGTTCAGTTGTGCTGATAGGTGCGGTCATGCGTGGATGGCAAGCCTTTCGGTGACGGTATCGATGTTGTCGGTGTTCTCTGTCGCGGTCACGCGCGCACGAGTTCCGACTCCGATTCGTCGCCGAGTCGCGGCCCTCGTTACAGCCTGAGCGGGGCTCAGGCCGGGCGGGCCAGCTGTGCACGCACATTTCGCCGGTACCGGCTTGCTACTGAATATTCGCCAATACCGCATTCCATGATAGCTGGTCGACAGCCGGCGCCCAGGTTGTCCCAATTGCGCCGACTACAGTGTTGCCATGACCCCGCCCTCACCAGCGTCCCCGTCGGCCGGCCAGGTGGACACTTCGCCCGGCCCCCGCCTGTCGGCGGACCACCCGGGCGTCAACGAGTTGTTCGCGGTGCTGGCCTACGGCGAGGTCGCCGCGTTCTACCGGCTCACCGACGAGGCGCGGATGGCACCCGACCTGCGGGGACGCATCTCCATGGCGTGCATGGCCGCCGCCGAGATGGCGCACTACGAGCTGCTGCGCGACGCCCTGGAGAGCCGCGGCGTCGACGTCGTCGCGGCCATGTCCAAGTACGTCTCGGCGCTGGAGAACTACCACCGCCTGACGATGCCGAGCACGTGGTTGGAAGCCCTGGTCAAGACGTACGTGGGTGACGCGCTGGCCGCAGACCTGTACCTCGAGATCGCCGACGGGCTGCCCGACGAGGTCGCCGACGTGGTGCGCGCGGCGCTGGCCGAAACGGGGCACTCGCAGTTCGTCGTGGCCGAGGTGCGCGCCGCGGTGATGTCGAGCGGCAAACAGCGCAGCCGGCTGGCGCTATGGTCCCGTCGCCTGTTCGGCGAGGCGATCACGCAGGCCCAGTACGTGCTGGCCGAGCACGACGAGCTGGTCGACCTGGTGGTGGCCGGTCCGGGCGGCCTGGGCCAGCTCAGCGCGTTCTTCGATCGCCTGCAGCAGACGCACGACCGGCGGATTCGCGAGCTCGGCCTGAGCTAAGGGGCGCAGGTGGCCACCGGGCCGCCGTTGGCCGACATCGCCACCGGTTGGCCGGCGGCATTGACGACGGAGCAGTTGAGATGGCTCAAGAAGCTGGTCGCCACCACGGAGAACGTCTGCACGCCCGGATTCAGGACGATCACCTTCGACCACGGCAGCGACACGTTGAACTCGGAATGCTGGTAGCCGCGGGCGTCGGTGTAGACGATGTTCACCAGGTCCAGCAGCTGTTTGGTGCCGGTCACGCTGTAGACGACCGTCCGCGGGTTCAGCGCGACCGGGGGCGGCGCGGCGACGGGGGGCGGCGCGGCCGTCGGCGTCTGCGCCGGCACCGGGACCGGCGACGCGCTGGGCGGCGGGGCCACCGTCGTCACCGTCTCCGGCAGTTGGGGCGCCGACGTCCTGGGCACGGGACTGGACGCGCTGGGCGCCGGCGCCGAGGTCAGCGTGTGGGGAGCGGGCGCCCCGACGGTAGCCTTCGTCGACGCGCTGTCGCCGCTGTTGATGATGACCGCGGTCGCGATGGCGCCGACGGCCACCACGGTGCCCAGGATCGCCGCCGCCGGGCGCCAGCGGGTGTCCGCCGGCCACGCCAGCTCGCCGTAGCCGTCCAGGACGTCGGTGTCGGCTCCGTCGTAGCTGTCGTCGTCGGGGTAGTCGTGAACTGGGCCGAGACGATCGGTGAGCATGTTTCTGATGGTGCCGATGTTACGGATGTGGCCGAGTCCGAGCCGGGCGGTTCGCGCCATGTTGGCCGAGCTGGGAGCGAATCGTTATGTTCGTGCGGACGACGTTTCGCTCATCGCGAACCACGGCCCGGGGGGACATGCACCGCGCGGGCGTCCACTAGCCTGCTGCTGACACGTCGGATGACGTCTGAGAAGTTCAATACGCTTTACAGCACTCGGAAGGGGCCACGGTGGAGGTCAAGATCGGTATCACGGACAGTCCGCGCGAGCTGGTCCTGTCCAGCGCGCAGACGCCCGCCGAGGTGGAGGAACTCGTCGGGGCCGCGCTGCGCGACGCCTCCGGTCTGCTCAGCCTCAGCGACGAGCGCGGCCGCCGGTTTTTGATCCAGAGCACCAAGATCGCGTACGTCGAGATCGGTGTCGCCGACGCCCGCCGGGTCGGGTTCGGGATCGGCGCCGAATCGGCCGCCGCCAAGGCCGCGGGAAAGGCCGCTAAGGGCGAGTAAGCGGCACGTGTGACAGCCCGCCCCAGGCGAACTGGACGGTGCCGTCGACGGCGTCGGACTTGGAGATCGGACGGTCGGAGTCCAGCCAGTAGCGGGCGCAGTCCACGCTGATGCCGACCAGTCCGACCGCGATCATCCGGGCGCGATGCGGGTCCAGCCCCGAATCGGCGCTGATCAGGTCGAAAACGGCGTCGATGCACGCCTCGGTGGCCACCCGCACCTGCGCGGCCACCTCGGGCTCGGTGACGTAGTCGTTCTCGAAGATCAGCCGGTAACCCTGGCTGTCGTGCTCGATGAAGTCGAAGAACGCCTGCACCGCCGCGTGCAGGCGCCGCCGGTTGTCGGTGGTGGTGCTCAGGGCCTGCTGCACCCCGGTGACCAGGTTTTCGACGTGCCGGTGCAGCACCGCCAGGTAGAGCTCCAGCTTGCTCGAAAAATGTTGGTACAGAACGGGTTTGCTGACACCGGCGCGGTCGGCGATCTCGTCCATGCCGGCTGCGTGGTAGCCGTGGTTGACGAAGACGTCGCTCGCGACGATCAGCAGCTGGCCACGGCGCTCGTCGCGGGGCAGGCGGTTGCCGCGCCGGTTGGCGGTCGCGATGCTGTCGCGCGGGGCGTCGCCCGGCCGAACACGCTCGGCCGGTTTGACGGCACGTCGTGGCCCCGCCTTGGCGAGATCGCTCATCGAGTCCTCATTCGATCGGTGCAACTGGCCGTCCGCCCCCGGGGCCAGCCGCGCGCGGCTAGTCGCAACGACCTTACTACCCGCCGGGCCGGCACGATCGCTATCGCCGCAGTCCGCGCCGGTGGCGGCGGTCGACCGGCCCAGCGCGGCGCATTCGGGCGCGCCAAGGGCACCCACCGCGCGTGCTGTGCAATCCTGGGAAAATGACGTCCCAGCGGCCCTCTCACGGCCCCGGCCGGGTTCCGGTGCTGCGCGACGAGTGGCGGGAACCGCTGCGGGCGCTGCGTGACCCGATCGCCCGGGACGCCGGGCGGCCCCGGGTCGACCGGGAGCGATCGCGCCGCTGGCGCAAGCAGACCTGGCTGGGCCGGTTCGTCTCCACCTACGGTTGGCGCGCGTACGCGTTGCCCGCGCTGGCGGTGCTCACCGGGCTGGTGATCTACCAGGCGGTGACCGGCACCGGCGCGCCGAAACCGACGGCGACCCAATCCATCCAGAGCACGCCGGACATCGGCGCGGTGGGCACGTCGATCATGGACGCGCCGCCGCGGGGGCTCGCGGCCTTCGACGCCAACCTGCCGGCCGGTACGCTGCCCGACGGCGGCCCCTTCACCGAGGCGGGCGACAAGACGTGGCACGTGGTGCCCGGCGCGACGCCGCAGATCGGGCAGGGCACCGGCAAGGTGTTCCACTACACCGTCGAGGTCGAAAACGGCATCGACCCCACGATGTTCGGCGGCGACGAGGCCTTCGCCCAGATGGTCGACCAGACGCTGGCCAACCCCAAGGGCTGGACGCACAACCCGCAATTCGCGTTCGTCCGCCTCGACGCCAGCGACCCAAACAACAAGGCGAAGCCCGACTTTCGCATCTCGCTGGTGTCCCCGGTGACGGTGCGCGGCGGCTGCGGCTACGAATTCCGGCTCGAGACGTCGTGCTACAACCCGGTTTACGGCGCCGACCGGCAGGCGCGGGTGTTCATCAACGAGGCGCGCTGGGTGCGCGGGGCCGTGCCCTTCGAGGGCGACATCGGTTCCTATCGGCAGTACGTGATCAACCACGAGGTCGGCCACGCCATCGGGTACGTGCGCCACGAACCCTGCGAGCAGCAGGGCGGCCTCGCGCCGGTGATGATGCAGCAGACGTTCTCCACGGCCAACGACGACGCCGCCAAGTTCGACCCCGACTTCGTCAAGGCCGACGGCAAGGTCTGCCGGTTCAATCCCTGGCCGTATCCGATCGCCTGAGAACCGTTTGCGCCGAGACTGCCGTCAGCGCGTGATTCCGGCCTCAGACGCGATCTGTGTGCAGCCTGGGCGCGCGGGTGCTGTGATGGATAGGTGTCGTCGTCACTGCCACCGCTAGTGGAGCCCGCCGGCGAACTGAGTCGCGATGAGGTGGCCCGCTACAGCCGCCATCTGATCATTCCCGACCTGGGCGCCGACGGGCAGAAGCGGCTGAAGAACGCCCGGGTGCTGGTGATCGGCGCCGGGGGCCTCGGCGCGCCGACGCTGCTGTACCTGGCCGCGGCCGGTGTCGGCACCATCGGCATCGTCGAGTTCGACGTCGTCGAAGAGTCGAATCTGCAGCGCCAGATCATCCACGGGACCGCCGACGTCGGTCGGCCCAAGGCACAGTCGGCGCGCGACTCGATCGCCGCCATCAACCCGCTGGTCGACGTGCGGTTGCACGAATTCCGGCTCGAGCCCGCCAACGCCGTCGACCTGTTCGGCCAGTACGACCTGATCCTCGACGGCACTGACAACTTCGCCACCCGCTACCTGGTCAACGACGCCGCGGTACTGGCGAAAAAGCCGTACGTGTGGGGGTCGATCTACCGCTTCGAGGGCCAGGTGTCGGTGTTCTGGGAGGACGCGCCGGCCGACGAGGGCGGCAATAAGCGCGGCCTGAACTACCGCGACCTCTACCCCGAGCCCCCGCCCCCCGGCCTGGTCCCGTCCTGCGCCGAGGGCGGTGTGCTGGGCGTCATCTGCGCCTCGATCGCGTCGGTGATGTGCACCGAGGCGATCAAGCTGATCACCGGCATCGGCGAGTCGCTGCTGGGCCGGCTGATGATCTACGACGCGCTGGAGATGAGCTACCGCACGATCGGGATCCGCAAGGACCCCGCCAGCCCCAGGATCACCGAACTGATCGACTACGAGGACTTCTGCGGCGCGGCGTCCCCGGAAGCCGCCGCCGATTCCGCCATCACGCCGCGGGAGTTGCGCCAGCTGATGGACTCCGGCACGAAGCTGGCCCTGATCGACGTCCGGGAGCCGGGCGAATGGGACATCAATCACATCGACGGCGCCCAGCTGATCCCGATGTCGTCGATCAGTTCCGGGGAGGGCCTGGCGCGCCTGCCCCACGACCGCACGGCGGTGCTGTACTGCAAGACGGGCGTGCGCTCGGCCGAGGCGCTGGCCGAGGTGAAAAAGGCCGGTTTTTCCGACGCGGTCCATTTGCAGGGCGGGATCGTGGCCTGGGCCAAGCAGATGCAACCCGACATGGTCATGTACTGACCCGAAACCCCAGTTGTGTGGTGGCGACCCGCAGCGCCCG
The DNA here is from genome assembly GCF_059812405.1 of Mycobacterium sp. NGS57. Lineage (NCBI taxonomy): Bacteria > Bacillati > Actinomycetota > Actinomycetes > Mycobacteriales > Mycobacteriaceae > Mycobacterium > Mycobacterium sp. NGS57. The sequence goes on from NZ_JCALCP010000002.1 coordinate 295,684, forward strand.
GCTTCGCCGCGCTTGCGGTCGCCACGTGTTGGCCTCGTCTACGCTTTCCGTGTGACTGTCGAGCCACCGCCGGAGCATGTGCTGGCGGCGTTCGGTTTGACCGGTGCGAAGCCCGTTGCCCTGGGGGCCGGCTGGGAGGGCGGCTGGCGATGCGGCGAAGTCGTCCTGTCGATCGTCGCCGACCACGCGCGCGCGGCCTGGTCGGCGCGGGTGCGCGAGACGTTGTTCGTGGACGGCGTGCGCCTGGCCCGGCCGGTGCGCTCGACCGACGGCCGTTACGTGGTGTCGGGGTGGCGGGCGGACACCTTCGTCGCCGGCACCCCGGAGCCCCGCCACGACGAGGTCGTCTCGGCGGCGGTGCGGCTGCACGAGGCGACCGGCAAGCTGGAGCGCCCCCGCTTCCTGACCCAGGGACCCACCGCGCCGTGGAGCGACGTCGACGTCTTCATCGCCGCCGATCGCGCCGCGTGGGAGGAGCGGCCGCTGGCGTCGGTGCCGCCGGGTGCGCGGACCGCGCCGTCGACCGCCGACGGCGAACGTTCGATCGAGCTGATCAACCAGCTCGCCTCGCTGCGCAAGCCCACCAAGAGCGCCAACCAGCTGGTGCACGGAGACCTTTACGGCACAGTGCTTTTCGTGGGCACCGCGGCGCCGGGAATCACCGATATCACCCCGTACTGGCGCCCGGCGTCGTGGGCCGCGGGCGTCGTCGTCGTCGACGCGCTGTCCTGGGGAGAGGCCGACGACGGACTCATCGAACGCTGGAACGCGCTTCCGGAGTGGCCGCAGATGTTGTTGCGGGCGTTGATCTTTCGCCTGGCGGTGCACGCCCTGCACCCGCGGTCGACCGCCGAAGCGTTCCCGGGCCTGGCCCGCACCGCGGCGCTGGTCCGGCTGGTGCTTTAAAACTCGTAGCGGACCTCGTTCAGCGCGACCCTGCCGTCGACGGCCAGCACGCCTTCGGCGCGCAGGTGCTCCAGCTGCCGGGTGGTCAAGTGCCGCGCGGGGCGGCCCGACGCGGTGATGACGCGGTGCCAGGGCAGATCCGAGGAATCGGTGCGCATGATCCACCCGACGATGCGCGGGCTGGAAAGCCCTGCGGCGGAGGCGATGTCGCCGTAGGTGGCGACCCGGCCGGAGGGGATCGCCGCGACCAGCGCGCGCACCCGCTCGACCTGTTCGTCGGTCACCGGCGCCACTCTCAGCGGGGTCCCGTCAGCTCGCGGACCAGCGCCGCCACCTCGTCGGGCCGGGCGTAGGGCACCATGTGGTTGCACTCGAAATCCAGCAGCCGGAAGTCGGTTCCCAGCCGCTGCCGCAGCCCCGCGATCAGGCGTTCGCCGACATACGGCGGGGACGTCAGCGTGGCGCGCACCAGCACCGTGGCCGTCCCGGGGGGCGGCAGCACGGCGTCGCGGGCCAGCTCGCTCCAGTACGACATCATCGCCGGCGGGCTCACCCGCCAGCCGTATCGCCCGTTGGGCAGCTCGACGAGGTGCTCGGCGATCTCGGTGTCGAGCCATCTCGGGTCCACGTCGGACCACGAGCCGTGCACCTTCTCCGCGCGCGCTTCGTCGGGGTGCGGGTAGTCGGGGGAGCAGAACATCGCCTGGGCGATGTCGCGCATCCAGCCCCCGTCCAGGCCGACCGCCGGGTCGAGCAGCAGCAGCGCCGCCACCCGGTCCGGGCGCGCGGCGGCCAGCTGCATCGCCAGCGCCCCGCCGAACGAGTGGCCGACCACCAGCACCGGCGCACCTCCTTCGGCGGCCTCCTCGTCGAGCAGCGCGGCCAGCGCCGCGACGTTGGCGTCGATGGTCCACGGCGCCGCCCACGACGACCGCCCGTGGCCCAGCAGATCGGGTGCGGCGACGGCGAATTCGGGCAGGTAGCCGGCCAGCTGCCGCCAGCGACCCCCGTAACCGGTCAGCCCGTGCAGGGCGAGCAGCCGCATTGGACCCGCCGGGCCGTAGCGGTGCACGTGTAGGTCGGCGGTCACCCGTCGATGGTGCCAGTCGCCGGTTCGGGCGCCGCCGGTGCCCGGCTTAGTCGTCCCGGTCGTCGTCGGCGACGGGGACGACGAAAGCCTGCTCGATCACGTCGGCCTCGTTGGCCTCGCGAGCCGCGGCGTCGGCATCGACGTAGGCGGCGTCCAAACCGGCCTCGTCTTCGACCGCTCTGTGTTGATCGGCCGCGTCCGCCTCGGGCACTCCGTCATCTGGGCCAGCAGACACGATGTTCGATCCCTCCTCGGCTGGTGTTGGGGGTTTTCTGATTCCAGTATCCAGCGGCCGCGCCGAGTTGTCAGACCCCCGTGGTTGCATGCAGCCATGCCACACACCTGGAGCGACGAGGCCGGTGCCGCCCTGGCGCCCGGCGTGCGTGGGCGGGTGCGTGTCCTGGGCGGGCCGGGCACCGGCAAGAGCGCGCTGCTCGTCGACGCCGCGGTCGCCCAGATCGGCGCCGGTGTCGATCCGGAATCGGTTCTGCTGCTTACCGGTTCGGGCCGGCTGGGGATGCGCGCGCGCAGCGCGTTGACGACGGCGTTGCTGGGCGCCACCGGCCGCGGCCGGACCGCGGTGCGCGAGCCGTTGGTGCGCACCGTGCACAGCTACGCCTACGCCGTGTTGCGCCGGGCCGCCGAGCGGGCCGGTGACCCGCCCCCGCGGCTGGTCACCAGCGCCGAACAGGACGCCGTCATCCGGGAGCTGCTGGCCGGTGACCTCGAGGACGGCGCCCGCGCGGCGAGCGCCTGGCCGCCCGAGCTGCGACCCGCCCTGAGTACCGCCGGCTTCGCCACCGAACTGCGAAACCTGTTGGCGCGCTGCGCCGAACGCGGGGTCGACCCGCAGGAACTGGAGCGCCTCGGCCGCCGGTGCCGGCGCCAGGAATGGGTGGCCGCCGGGCAGTTCGCGCGACAGTACGAGCAGGTGATGCTGCTGCGCGCGGCGGTCGGCGCGGCGGCCCCGCAGGCCACGGCGCCGGCGCTGGGCGCCGCCGAGCTGGTGGGCGCGGCGCTGGAGGCCTTCGCGGTCGACCCCGAGCTGCTGGCGGCCGAACGCGCCCGGGTCCGCGTGCTGCTGGTCGACGACGCCCAGCAGCTCGACCCGCAGGCGGCGCGCCTGGTTCGGGTGCTGGCCGCGGGCGCCGAGGTCACGCTGGTCGCCGGTGACCCCAACCAGGCGGTGTTCGGCTTCCGGGGCGGTGAGGCATCCGGGCTGTTGGCCGACGATTCGCCGGCGGTGACGCTGACGGTGTCGCATCGCTGCGCGCCTGCCGTGGCGCGCGCGGTCAGCGGCGTCGCGAGCCGGCTGCCCGGCGGCGGCGCCGGCCGGCGCATCGACGGTACCGGGGCCGAGGAGGGATCCGTCACCGTGCGCCTGGCCGCCTCGGGGCATGCCGAGGCCGCGATGATCGCCGACGCGCTGCGGCGCGCGCATCTGGTCGACGGGGTGCCGTGGTCGCAGATGGCGGTCGTCGTCCGGTCGGTGCCGCGGGCCGGCGCGCGGTTGCCGCGCGCACTGGCCGCCGCAGGCGTGCCGGTGGCCGCGACCGCATCGGGCGGACCGTTGTCCGACGAGCCCGCGGCCCGCGCTCTGCTCACCGTGCTGGCCGCCACCGCCGACGGGCTCGACGGCGAGCGGGCACTGGCGTTGCTGACCGGGCCGATCGGCCGCGTCGATCCGGTGTCGCTGCGCCGGCTGCGCCGGACGCTGCAGCGGGCCCGCCCCGACCGGGCGCCGGGCGACGTCGGGGCGCTGCTGGTCGAGGCCCTGCACGCCGACGCGCCACGCCCCGGCCCCCTGCGCCGGGTGCGCGCGGTGCTGGACGCCGCCGTGCGCTGCCACCGCGACGGGCAAGACCCGCGCTACACCCTGTGGGCGGCCTGGCACCGCTCCGGTCTGCAGCGCCGCTGGCTGTCCGCCGCCGAGCGCGGGGGATCCGCCGGCACGCAGGCCACCCGGGACCTGGCGGTGGTGACCGCACTGTTCGACATCACCGATCACTACGTGTCGCGCACCCCGGGCGCGTCGTTGCGCGGGCTCGTCGAGCACGTCGCGGCCCTTCAGCTGCCCCGCGCCAACCCCGAAGCGTCGGGGGCCGAGCAGGTCCGGGTGCTCAGCGCGCACGCCGCGCTGGGACACGAATGGGACCTCGTGGTCATCGCCGGTTTGCAGGAAGGGTTGTGGCCCAACACCGTTCCGCGCGGCGGCGTGCTGGGCACCCAGCGGTTGCTCGACGCGCTGGACGGCGTCACCGAGGACGCGTCGGTGCGGGCGCCGCTGCTGGCCGAGGAGCGCAGGCTGCTGGTGGCGGCCATGGGCCGCGCCCGGCGCCGGCTACTGGTGACGGCCATCGACGGCGACGCGGGCGGGGCCGGCGGGGAGGCCGCGGTTCCCTCGGCGTTCGTTGCCGAAATTGCGCAGTGGGCAGACAGTGACGACCTCGAGCCCGTTGACGCGCAACCGGACTCGGCACCACGGGTGTTGTCCGCGGCCGCGCTGGTCGGTCGGCTGCGCGGTGTCGTGTGCGCCCCCCCGGGCACCGTGGGCGAGACCGGGCGCCGCTGCGCGGCAACGCAATTGGCGCGGCTGGCCAAGGCCGGGGTGCCGGGCGCCGACCCGGCCGGATGGCACGGCCTGATACCGGTCAGCACCACTGAACCGCTGCGGGGTGCCGGCGAGCAGGATGTCGTGACGCTGAGCCCCTCGACCCTGCAGACGCTCACCGACTGCCCGCTGCGCTGGCTGGCCGAACGCCACGGCGGCACCGACGCGCGGGACCTGCGCTCCGCCATCGGCTCGGTGCTGCACGCGCTGATCGCCGAGCCGGGCAAGACGGAGACGCAATTGCTGGCCGACCTGGAGCGCGCCTGGCGGCACCTGCCCTTCGACGCCCCGTGGCATGCGGCCAATGAGCTGTCCCGCCACCGCGCCATGATCGGGGCGTTCCTCGAGTGGCGGGCGCACACCCGCGGCGAACTCACCGAGGTCGGCGTCGAGGTCGGCGTCGACGGAACCCTCCCCACGCCGAACGGCGGCGAGATCCGGTTGCGCGGGCGGGTCGACCGGCTGGAGCGCGACGCGGCCGGGCGGCTGGTCATCGTCGACATCAAGACCGGCAAGACGCCGGTCAGCAAGGACGACGCGCAACAGCACGCACAGCTGGCGATGTACCAGCTGGCGGTGGCCGAGGGGCTGATTCCGGAGGGTACCGAGCCCGGCGGCGCGCGGCTGGTGTACGTGGGCAAGACGGGCGCCGGCGGCGCCACCGTGCGCGAGCAGGACCCGCTGACTGCCGCGGCCCGGGACGAGTGGCGCGACCTCGTCCGGCGTGCGGCCGGCGCGACGGCCGGGCCGCAGTTCGTCGCCCGGCGCAACGACGGCTGCGCGCACTGCCCGATCCGGCCGAGCTGCCCGGCCCACGCCGACGGGTCGGCACCGTGAATCCCCGGCACAGCCCGGCCGAATTGGCCTGCGCGCTAGGGCTTTTGCCGCCGACCGACGAGCAGGCCGCGGTCATCGCCGCGCCGCCCGGCCCGCTGGTCGTCATCGCCGGCGCCGGCGCCGGCAAGACCGAGACGATGGCCGCGCGGGTGGTGTGGCTGGTCGCCAACGGCTACGCCGAGCCCGGCCAGGTGCTGGGGCTGACGTTCACCCGTAAGGCCGCCGCCCAGCTGTTGCGCCGCGTCCGGTCCCGGCTGGCGCGCCTGGCCGGCCTGACCTCCGCCGGCCCCGCCGTCGTGGCGGCCGCCGAACCCGGCGGCGCCCCGGTGGTCAGCACCTATCACGCCTTCGCCGGCTCGCTGCTGCGCGAGCACGGCCTGTTGTTGCCCGTCGAGCCCGACACCCGGCTGCTCGGGGAGACCGAGCTGTGGCAGCTGGCCTTCGAGGTCGTCAACGGCTACCGCGGCGAGCTGCGCACCGACAAGACCCCGGCCGCGGTCACCTCGATGGTGCTGCGGCTGTGGGGCCAGCTGGCCGAACACCTGGTGGACACCCGCCAGCTCCGCGACACCCACGTCGAGCTGGAACGGCTCGTCCACGGCCTGCCGGCCGGCCCCTACCAGCGCGACCGCGGCCCCAACCAGTGGCTGCTGCGGTTGCTGGCCACCCAGACCCAGCGCGCCGAACTGGTACCGCTGCTCGACGCGCTGCACGAGCGCATGCGCGCCGCGAAGGTGATGGACTTCGGCGCCCAGATGGCCTCGGCGGCGCGGTTGGCCGTGGCCTTCCCGCAGGTGGGTCAGGAGCTGCGCAGCCGCTACCGGGTGGTGCTGCTCGACGAGTACCAGGACACCGGGCACGCCCAGCGCGTCGCGCTGTCGGCGCTGTTCGGCGGCGGAGTCGACGACGGGCTCGCCCTGACGGCCGTCGGCGACCCGATCCAGTCGATCTACGGCTGGCGCGGCGCCTCGGCCACCAACCTCCCGCGGTTCGCCACCGACTTCCCGCGTTCCGACGGCACCCCGGCGCCGGTGCTCGAGCTGCGGACGAGCTGGCGCAACCCCCCGGAGGTGCTGCGGGTGGCCAACGCCGTCTCCGCCGAGGCGCGGCGGCGGTCGGTGGCGGTGCGCGCGCTGCGCCCCCGGCCCGACGCCGCGCCCGGCACCGTACGCTGCGCGTTGCTCGCCGACGTGGGCGCCGAACGCGAGTGGATCGCCGACCAACTCGACCGGCACTACCGGCAGGCACGTGCCGACGGCGTCCCCCCGCCGACCGCCGCGGTGCTGGTGCGCCGCAACGCCGACGCCGCCCCGGTCGCCGACGCCCTTCGCGCGCGCGGAATTCCGGTCGAGGTGGTCGGTCTGGCCGGGCTGCTGGCCATCCCCGAGGTCGCCGACGTCGTGGCGATGCTGCGGCTGGTCGCCGACCCGACCGCCGGCGCGGCGGCGATGCGGGTGCTGACGGGCCCGCGCTTGCGCCTCGGCGGCCGGGACATCGCCGCGCTGTGGCGGCGGGCGGTCGCCCTCGCCGGCACGCGCCCGGCCGCCACGCCGTCGCCCGAGTCGATCGCGATGGCGGCCGGCCCGGACTCGGACGCGCCGTGCCTGGCCGACGCGATCAGCGATCCCGGCCCGGCCGATTCGTACTCGGCGTTGGGTCATCGACGCATCACCGCGCTGGCCGCCGAACTGCACACCCTGCGCGCCCATCTCGGCCATTGCCTGCCCGACCTGGTCGCCGAGGTGCGTCGCGCGCTGGGCGTCGACTGCGAGGTCCGGGCGGCCGCGGGGCCTGGGCGGCCCTGGGCCGGCGCCGAGCACCTCGACGCGTTCGCCGACGTCGTCGCCGGCTACGCCGAACGCACGGCGGCAGACGCGTCGGCGGGCGCCTCGGTGGCCGGCCTGCTGGCCTACCTCGACGCCGCCGAGACCGTCGAGAACGGCTTGGCGTCCGCCCCGTCGACGGTCGCGCGGGACCGGGTCCAGGTCCTCACCGTGCACTCCGCGAAGGGCCTGGAGTGGCAGGTGGTCGCCGTGGCGCACCTGTCGGGCGGAATCTTCCCGTCGACGGCGTCGCGCAGCAGTTGGCTCACCGACGCCGCCGAGCTTCCCCCGCTGCTGCGCGGGGACCGCGCCTCGGCGGGCTCGCTGGGTGTCCCGGTGCTGGACACCTCGACCGTCACCAACCGAAAGCAGTTGTCCGACACCATCTTCGAGCATCGTCGCCGCCTCGAGCAGCGACGCGTCGACGAGGAGCGCCGGCTGCTGTACGTGGCCATCACCCGCGCCGAGGACACCCTGCTCGTCTCCGGGCATCACTGGGGATCCACCGGCGTCAAACCGCGGGGCCCGTCGGAATTCCTGTCCGAGCTCAAGGACATCATCGACGGTTCGGCCGCGGCCGGCGATCCGTGCGGGGTGGTGGAGCAGTGGGCGTCCGACCCCGCCGACGGTGAGCCAAACCCCTTGCGTGACAACGTTATCGAGGCTCAGTGGCCCGTCGACCCGCTGGGCGCGCGCCGCGGTGACGCCGAAGCGGGCGCGGCGCTGGTGCGCCACGCCATGTCGGGCGACATCGAGGGGGCCGGCACCGGCGGCCTCGACGTCGAAGGCTGGGCCGCCGACGTCGACGCGTTGCTGGCCGAGCGGGCGCGCGCGGAGCGCCCGCCGGCCCGCGCGCTGCCCAGCCAGCTCTCGGTCAGCGGGCTGGTCGATCTGGCCCGCGACCCGGCCGGGGCCGTGCAGCGGCTGGTGCACCGGCTGCCCACCCGCCCCGACCCGCACGCGTTGCTCGGCAACGCTTTTCACGCCTGGGTGCAGAAATTCTACGGCGCCGACTCGCTGTTCGATCTGGGCGACCTGCCGGGAGCGGCGGACTCCGACGTCGGCGACCCCGCGGAATTGGCCGCGCTGCAGGCCGCGTTCACCCAATCGCGTTGGGCGGCACGCACCCCGGTTGCCGTCGAGGTGCCCTTCGAAATGCCGATCGGCGACACCGTGGTCCGTGGCCGCATCGACGCGGTGTTCGCCGACCCCGACGGTGGCGCCACCGTGGTGGACTGGAAGACCGGCGAGCCCCCGCGCGGCGCGGAGGCCCTGCGGCAGGCCGCCGTCCAGCTCGCGGTGTACCGCCTGGCGTGGGCCGCGCTGGCCGGGGTCCCGGAAGCGTCGGTGCGCACCGCGTTCCACTACGTGCGCACCGGTAGGACGATCACCCCCGCCGAACTGCCGGACCTCGCCGAGCTGGCCGCGCTGGCGACCGATTCCGCCGACGACCGCGCCGCCCGTGTCTGACGTGGTTACATTTGACTCGTGCGTGCGCCGTGGGGTGGGTTCGATGCGGTAACGGATTTCCGTGGCCAAAGGTAGCTGGCGGCGGCTGGGCCGTCTCGACGAGCGGTTGACCGTCCAGCCCAGTTACGCGCTCGTCGGCGTGCTGCGCATTCCCCAGGGGCAGGCCGGTCCGGCCCGCATCATCACTCGTCGGGTGGCCATCGCGATCGCGGCGTTGTTCATCGGCGCCATCACCGTCTACCTCGACCGCGACGGATACCACGACGCGCAGGGCGACCGGCTGACGTTTCTGGATTGCCTGTACTACTCGGCGGTGACGCTGTCGACGACGGGCTACGGCGACATCACGCCCATCTCGGAGTTCGCGCGCGCGATGAACGTCTTGGTCGTCACGCCGCTGCGCATCGCGTTCCTGATCTTGTTGGTCGGCACCACCCTCGAGGTCGTCACCGAGACGTCCCGGCAGGCGTGGAAGATCCAGCGTTGGAGGAGCAGAGTGCGCAACCACACGATCGTGATCGGCTACGGCACCAAGGGCAAAACCGCGGTCGGGGCGATGCTCGGGGACGAGGTCCCCCCGGCCGAAATCGTCGTCGTCGACACCGATCAGGCCGCCCTCGACCGGGCCGCATCCGCCGGGCTGGTCACCGTCCACGGCGACGCGACGAAGTCCGACGTGCTGCGACTGGCCGGCGCCCAGCACGCGGCATCGATCATCATCGCGTCCAGCCGCGACGACACCGCCGTGCTGGTCACGCTGACGGCGCGGGAGATCTCGCCCAGGGCCAAGATCGTGGCGTCGATCCGGGAGGCCGAAAACCAGCACCTGTTGCGGCAATCGGGCGCGGACTCGGTGGTGGTCTCCTCGGAAACCGCCGGCCGGCTGCTCGGCCTGGCCACCACCACGCCCAGCGTCGTGGAGATGATCGAGGATCTGTTGACCCCCGACGCCGGGCTGGCCATCGCCGAGCGCGAGGTCGAGCAGGCCGAAATCGGCGGATCCCCAAGGCATCTGCGCGACATCGTGCTCGGCGTGGTGCGCGACGGTCGCCTGCTGCGCATCGGCGCCCCCGAGGCGGACGCGATCGAGGCCAGCGACCGGCTGCTCTACGTCCGACAGGCGGGCAATTAGTGGCGATCGCAAGCGCGGCGAAGCCGGGCGCTGGGGTACCCCCGCGAAGCTGGGGGACGGGTCGCCCCGGAGGAAACTAGCCCCATGGACTTCCAGCTGCGCGACATCCCGGTGCTCTCGCGCGTGGGCGCGGACCGGGCCGACCAGCTGCGCACCGACGTCGACGCGGCGATGGCGGGTTGGGCGGACGCGGCGCTGCTGCGGGTGGATTCGCGCAACCAGGTGTTGGTCACCGACGGCCGGGTGGTGCTGGGCGCCGCGGCCGCGCTGGCCGACAAGCCGCCCAAAGATGCCGTATTCCTGGGCCGCATCGAGGGTGCCCGCCACGTGTGGGCCATCCGCGGCGCGCTGCAGGCGCCCGAGGACCCCGATGTCAAAGCCGAGGTGGTGAACCTGCGCAGCCTCGGCCCGATCTTCGACGACACCAGCAGCCAACTCGTGTCCTCGGCGATCGCGCTGCTGAATTGGCATGACAGCGCGCGCTTCAGCGCGGTGGACGGCTCCCCGACGCGCCCGGCCCGCGGCGGCTGGTCCCGGGTCAACCCGGTCAGCGGCCACGAGGAGTTCCCGCGCATCGACCCCGCGGTGATCTGCCTGGTCCACGACGGCGGTGACCGGGCGGTGCTGGCGCGCCAGGCGGTGTGGCCCGAGCGGATGTTCTCGCTGCTGGCCGGATTCGTCGAAGCCGGTGAGTCTTTCGAGGTGTGCGTCGCCCGCGAGATCCGCGAGGAGGTCGGCCTGACCGTGCGCGATGTGCGCTACCTGGGCAGCCAGCCGTGGCCGTTCCCGCGGTCGCTGATGGTCGGTTTCCACGCGCTGGGCGACCCGGACGAAGAGTTCTCGTTCAACGACGGCGAGATCGCCGAGGCGCAATGGTTCACCCGCGACGAGGTGCGCACGGCCCTGGCGGCCGGCGATTGGAGCAGCGCATCAGACTCGAAACTCCTGCTGCCCGGGTCGATTTCGATCGCGCGCGTGATCATCGAGTCCTGGGCCGGGCTCGACTGAGCAGGCTCAGCCGGCGGCGGCGAGCTTCGCCTTGACCTGCGCCGCGCTTGGATTCGTCAGCGTGGACCCGTCGGCGAACTTCACCGTCGGGACCGTCCTGTTGCCGCCGTTGACCGAACCGACGAACTCCGCGGCCGCCGGATCCTGCTCGATGTCGACCTCGTCGTAGGAGATCCCGTCGGAGTTGAGCACCGTCTTGAGCCGGTGGCAGAACCCACACCAGGACGTCGTGTAAACGGTGAGCGCAGCGTCGGTCATAGCCCGGTCAACATACCCGACGCACCACGCATTCCTTGCAGTGCCTGGCCGGGGCGCCGCGCCCCCTTTGTCGGCGGCTACTGCCACTATGGGAGCCATGCCGCTGGTCGCTGACGCACTGACCGCCGAGCTCGACGACGAGCAGCGCGAAGCCGTGCTGGCCCCTCGGGGACCGGTCTGCGTGCTCGCCGGCGCGGGAACGGGCAAGACCCGCACCATCACGCACCGCATCGCCCAGCTCGTCGCGAGCGGCCACGTCGCCGCCGGCCAGGTCCTGGCGGTCACGTTCACCCAGCGCGCGGCGGGGGAGATGCGCTCCAGGCTGCGCACGCTCGCCGGCGACACCGGGTCGGGCGTCGGCGCCGTGCAGGCCATGACCTTCCACGCCGCGGCGCACCGCCAGCTGCGCTACTTCTGGCCGCGGGTGGTCGGCGACACCGGCTGGCAGCTGCTCGACACCAAGTTCGCCGTCGTGGCCCGGGCGGCCAGCCGCTGCCGGCTCAACGTCAGCACCGACGACGTGCGCGACCTGGCCGGCGAGATCGAGTGGGCCAAGGCCTCGCTCATCGGCCCCGAGCAGTACGCGGGCGCCGTCGCCGAAGCTGGCCGCGACCTTCCGCGGGAGGCCCAGCAGATCGCGGCCGTCTATTCGGCCTACGAGGCCCTCAAGGTCCGCGACGAATCGCTGGCGCTGCTCGACTTCGACGACCTGCTGCTGCACACCGCGGCCGCGATCGAGAACGACCCCGCCGTCGCCGAGGAGTTCCGCGACCGCTACCGCTGCTTCGTCGTCGACGAGTACCAGGACGTCACCCCGCTGCAGCAGCGCGTGCTGGCGGCGTGGCTGGGCGACCGCGACGACCTGACCGTCGTCGGCGACGCCAACCAGACCATCTACTCGTTCACCGGCGCCACGCCCCGCTTCCTGCTCGACTTCTCGCGCCGCTATCCCGACGCGACGGTGGTGCGCCTGGAACGCGACTACCGCTCCACCCCGCAAGTGGTGTCGCTGGCCAACCAGGTGATCGCCGCGGCGCGCGGGCGCGTCGCCGGCAGCAAGCTGCAGCTGTCGGGTCAGCGCCCGCCCGGCCCGGCGCCGTCGTTCGGCGAGCATCCCGACGAAACCGCCGAGGCCGCCGCCGTCGCCAAATCGATCGCCCGGCTGATCGAATCCGGTACCGCGCCGTCCGAGGTCGCGGTGCTCTACCGGGTCAACGCGCAGTCCGAGGTCTACGAGGAAGCCCTGACCGAGGCGGGCATCACCTACCAGATCCGCGGCGGGGAGGGGTTTTTCAACCGCCAGGAGATCAGGCAGGCGCTGCTGGCGCTGCAGCGGGCGGCCGAGCGCGGCTCCGAGGCGGCCGAAACCCCATTGCCGGAGGTCGTGCGCGCCGTGCTGGAGCCGCTGGGGCTGACGGCCGAGCCGCCGGCGGGCAGCCGCGCCCGGGACCGCTGGGAGGCGCTGGGCGGGCTGGCGGAGCTGGTCGACGACGAGGTGGCGCAGCGCCCGCAGCTCGACCTGCCGGGGCTGGTGGCCGAGCTGCGCCTGCGCGCCGACGCCCGGCACCCACCCGTCGTGCAGGGCGTCACGCTGGCGTCGCTGCACGCGGCGAAGGGACTCGAGTGGGACGCGGTGTTTTTGGTCGGGCTGGCCGACGGCACCCTGCCCATCTCGCACGCGCTGGCCCACGGCCCCGACAGCGAGGCCGTCGAGGAGGAGCGCCGCCTGCTCTACGTCGGAATCACCCGGGCGCGCGTGCATCTCGCGCTCAGCTGGGCGCTGGCGCGCAGCCCGGGGGGGCGCCAGAGCCGCAAGCCGTCGCGGTTCCTCAACGGCATCGCCCCGCAGGCCCGCGCCGACTCCGCGCCGGCCCGGTCGCGCCGCACCCGCGGCGCCGCGACGCGCTGCCGGATCTGCAACGACAGCCTGACCACGCCGGCGGCCATCATGCTGCGCCGGTGCGAGACGTGCGCGGCCGACATCGACGAGGAATTGCTGCTGCGGCTCAAGGAGTGGCGCCTCGAGGTCGCCAAGGAGCAAAAGGTGCCCGCGTACGTCGTGTTCAGCGACAACACGCTCATCGCGATCGCCGAGCTGCTGCCCGGCGACGAGACGGCCCTGATCGCGATCCCGGGGATCGGCGCGCGCAAGCTCGAACAGTACGGGCCCGACGTGCTGGAGCTGGTTCGGCAATCCCGCTGAGCGCAAACGCGCAGGTCAGAAAATCGGTTGTGGCCGGCAGCGGGTACCATCTACCCTCGAAAGCGCATTTTGCTGCTCGCAAGGGCGCGGAGAGTTCACGGAGAGGAGGGTCGCCACGATGATCACCAATGCGTTCGGTGTACGCGTGGCCGCCGCGGCTCCGACTCGTGCCCTGGCCGCGGCCGCCTCCCATGCCGCCAAGCATCGCGCCGCCGCGACTGGCGCGTCCGTGGATCGGGGACCGATCTAACTAGCCCCAATTTGGCCACGGACCCGAAGTCAGCAAGGATCCGTGGCCATTATTTTTCGGGTGCACACCCCGCAACCTGGTCCGGATCACCACAAAACCCGACCAGGAAGCAGGTGAGCAGGACATGTCGGCACCGCCAGTCCCCAGACCGACGTCGCCGGAGTTGCCATGCCACGCCGGCGATCCCGACCTGTGGTTCGCCGAGACCCCGACCGACCTCGAGCGCGCCAAGACGCTGTGCGCGAGCTGCCCGGTCCGCCGCCAGTGCCTGACGGCCGCGCTGGAACGCGCCGAACCGTGGGGCGTGTGGGGCGGGGAGATCCTCGAGCGCGGATCGGTGGTCAGCTTCAAACGCCCGCGGGGACGCCCCCGCAAGGACGTGGCCGCCTAGCCGTACGCCCAGCCCGCGAAAGTGCAACTGCCGACGCGTTTCTCGAGAGCCGGCGTCGGCAGTTGCACTCTCGCGGACTACACCACCGCGCTGTCGGGCTCGGCGAAGCCGGGGACCAGCTCCTCCGACAGCGCCCGCGTCGGAATGTGGGCGTCCAACTGGCACATGATCGCGACCCCGGACGCGATCACCCGCATCGGGATTGCCAACTTCGGCGGCAGATCCAGCTGCCGCGCCGTGCGGATCTGGGCCACCGACCGGTCGATCTGGCCGACCGTCATCCGCTGCAACCACTTGCGGGTGTAGTGGAAGACCTCGACCTCGACGGGTTCGACGTACTGGCGCAGCATGTCGTCGATGTCGCGCACCGAGACCTGCTGGCCCTTTTGGATGAAGCCGGCCTTCTCCATCGTCGGCATCAGCAGGTCGTAGTTCTTCTCCCGCGCCAGCCGGATCGACATGCCCAGCTCGACCGGGAAGCCGCCCGGCATCGGCGCCACCGCGCCGAAGTCGATGACCCCCATGCGGCCGTCGGGCAGCAGCATGAAGTTCCCCGGGTGGGCGTCGCCGTGGATCATCTCCAGCCGGCGCGGCGCGTCGAAGGTGAGCTCGGCCAGGCGGGTGCCCATCAGGTCGCGCTGCTCGACGGTGCCGGTGCGGATGATCTCGGCCATCGGGATCCCGTCGATCCACTCCTGGATCACCACCTTGGGCGCGCTGGCCACGATGTGCGGCACCACGAAGTGCGGATGGTCCTGGTAGGCCTTGGCAAAGGCCCGCTGGTTGTCGGCCTCCAGCCGATAGTCGAGCTCCATCTCGGTGCGCTCGATCAGCTCGTCGACGATGCCCTGGACGTCCACGCCGGGCGCCAGCTGCTTGACCACCCCGACCATGCGTTTCATGGTCTTGAGGTCGGCGCGCAGCGCCTCGTCGGCGCCCGGGTACTGGATCTTGACGGCCACCTCGCGACCGTCGGCCCACACCGCCTTATGCACCTGGCCGATGCTGGCCGAGGCCATCGGGCTGTCGTCGAACGAGCTGAACCGGGAGCGCCACTTGGTGCCCAGCTGCGCGTCGAGCACCCGGTGCACCTTGTGCGCGGGCATCGGCGGGGCGTCCTTCTGCAGTTTGGTCAGGGCCTCGCGGTACGGCTCGCCGAACTGCTCGGGGATGGCGGCTTCCATCACCGACAGCGCCTGGCCGACCTTCATCGCGCCGCCCTTGAGCTCACCGAGGACGGTGAACAGTTGGTGCGCGGCCTTCTCCATGAGCTCTGCGTTGACTTCGTCCCTGGACTTTCCGGTCAGCCGCTTGCCGTAGCCGAGTGCCGTCCGGCCGGCGATACCGACCGACAGGCCGGCCAGCTTGGCGTTACGCGCGGCGCCGCCGCGTTTGATGTCTGCCACGTACCCATCATCCATGACGCCCGACGCGGCGCGCGGTCGATCCGGCCACAACCGGGATCAGCGGACCTTAGGTTATTGCCATGGCAGCCAAGCAAACGCAGCACGACGCGGCCGAGGCGTTGTTCCGGGCGATCATCGAGACGCTGGACAAGAACCGCAACGAGGGCACCCTGACCGCGCAGGTCCTCGAGGAGCTCGCCCGGGCGTACGCCTCGCTGGCGACCAACGTCCCCGACCAGGGCCGGCTGGGGTAGGCGCGGGCGTCAACACGGGCACAGGGGGTGCTTGGTCCAGCGGCGCGCGACGATCGAGCCGGCGTTGACGTCGAACTCCAGCGTGGCGTTCAGTGCCGCGGGCGGCGTCGGGTCGGGCACCGCCTGTTGGCCGCGCACGGCGGCGATCACCCGGTTGACCTGGCTGAGCGCCAGCGCCGCGGTGGCCAGCAGGGTGGCCCGGTCGGCCACCCCGACGCTGTCGCGCAATTGGGCCGCGATGGCCGGCCAGGCCGCGTCGCGGTCGGCGCGATGCAGGTCAGCGCAGCCCAGGCAGCTGGTCACGCCGGGGATGACGAGCGGGCCCACCAGGCCGGTGCCGTCCCGCACGCGTACCGGCAGGTGCGGCACGCCGCGGGCGTGCAGGTCGCGGACCATCCGGGGGTCGGCGACCAAGTTGTCCGACAGCACCACCAGATCCACCGCCGCCGGCGACACGGCGGCGTGTGGCTGGCTGCTGCGCGCGACCCGCGCCCCCGAACACCGCAACGCCTCGACGAGCAGCTCCGACAGCGGCCCCCGGCCGTGGATGCGGATCGACGCCGCCCGGCCGCGGGGCTGGCGGCACTCGGTCGCCACACCCGCGCCCACCAGCTGAGCGACCAGGCCGGCCAGGCCGTCTGGGTCCTGCAGCCCGCGGTCGACGGCCCGGCGCTGCAGCTCGGATATCGGCGTCGGCGACCGCATGGACCGCAGCAGCGCGGCCAGCTCGGGCGCCGCGAGACCGCCCGGCGGGCGGACCAGCACGGCGCGGCGCGGATCCCAGCCGACCTGTACCGCGCCGTCGGGGCGCAGCAGCACCGGCATCGCCGGGTCCAGCGCATACAGCGAAAGCGTGGGCTTGGGGGCGGCCTGGAACGCGGCCTGAGTCATGGGTGGTGACTGTGCCACGCGCGCGGCGAGTGCCGCGCTCAGTTATCCCCAGCACCGCCGTCGGGGCCGGGGTCCTGCTCGAGCTTGGCGATGGCCTCGTCGATGCCGCTGGTGTCCCCGCCGACGATGCGGTCGATGAACCCCGCCGGCTCGTCGAGGTCGTCGGCGCCGGGCAGCAGGTCCGGGTGTTGCCAGACGGCGTCGCGGTCGTCGGCGCCGGCGGCCTCCGTCAGGCGCTCCCACAGCGCGGCGGCCTCGCGCAGCTTGCGCGGCCGCAGCTCGAGGCCGACGAGCGTCGCGAACGTCTGCTCGGCCGGCCCCCCGCTGGCGCGGCGCCGGCGCAGCGTCTCGGACAAAGCGGCGGTCCCCGGGATCCGGTCGCCCAGGGCCGCGGTGACCACCACCTGCACCCAGCCGTCGATCAACGCCAGCAGCGTTTCGAGGCGCTCCAGC
This sequence comes from Mycobacterium sp. NGS57, assembly GCF_059812405.1. Lineage (NCBI taxonomy): Bacteria > Bacillati > Actinomycetota > Actinomycetes > Mycobacteriales > Mycobacteriaceae > Mycobacterium > Mycobacterium sp. NGS57. Next base: position 312,667 of record NZ_JCALCP010000002.1, read on the forward strand.
GCCTGCGTCTGGGCCGGCGTCGCCTTCGGCTCGAAAACCCCTTGGCCGAGCAGGTTTTCGATGGCCGCCGGATCCGACAGGGTCGCCGGATTGAAGTCGCGCGCCAGCTCCTCGATGCCGGACATGTCGATCTTCATGCCCCTGGCGTAGGCCTCGACCGCACCCAGCAACTGGCTGGACAGCCACGGCACGTGGGTGAAGAGCCGGTGGTGGGCGGCCTCCCGGGCGGCCAGGAACGTCAGGATTTCGCTGCGCGGCTGCTCGAGCCCGGCGGCGAACGATTCGAGGGCGTCCGGCATGATCGCGGCCACCCCCTTGGGGCCGAGCGGCAGACCGATGTCGGTCGACGTCAGCACCTCGCGGGACAGCCGGCCCAGCGCCTGGCCCAGCTGCGAGCCGAACGCCATCCCGCCCATCTGCGACATCATCGCCAGCAGCGGGCCGGCCATGGTCTTGGCCTCCTCGGGCAGCGACGACGCCCACACCGTCGCGATCTGCTCGGCCATCGGGTCGCACAGCCGCTTCCAGGTCCCGAGGGTGTGGTCGACCCAGTCGCCGGGGCTCCAGCCCGCGGCTTTGGTCGTGCCGGCGGGCAGCGCCGTCGCGCCGTCCAGCCAGGTTTCGGCGAGGCGGACGGCGTCGGCGATCGCCTGGTTCGTCGAGGCCGGGATCGGTGCGACGAACCCGATCGAACTCGACGCGACCCGGCGGGCCAGCTCGTAGTTGACCGGCCCCGACGTCTGCCCGCCCGCCATGACGGTGCCCGCGCTGGAAAACATCTGGCCGAGCTGGGTGAAGATCTGGCCCAAATCGCCCATGCCGAAGGCGCCCAGCGGGTCGGACGCCCCCGAACCGGACTCGGGATCTTTCTTCCCGGGCTGCTCGCGGTCCGGGTCGTCGCCGGAGGAGAAGCCGAAAGGCAGGTCAGCCATGACGTCAACGGTACCCACCGCGCCGGCGCCACGTGCGGCCTCCGGTCACGCTCGTAGCTGAATGGGGCCCTGCGGCGTCCCGATAGGGTGAGCGGCGTGAACCGGCGGATTCTGACCCTGATCGTCGCGCTGCTGCCGATCGTCGTGTTCGGTGTGTCGCTCGCGGTGGTGACGGTGCCGTTCGTGTCGCTGGGCCCCGGCCCGACGTTCGACACGCTCGGTGAGGTCGACGGCAAGCAGGTGGTCGCCATCCAGGGCGCCACGACGCACCCGACGACGGGCCACCTCAATATGACGACGGTGTCCCAGCGCGACGAGCTGTCGTTGGGCGAGGCGCTGACGCTGTGGCTGTCGGGGCAGGAGCAGCTGATTCCGCGCGACCTGGTCTACCCGCCGGGCAAGTCGCGCGAGGACGTCGACAAGGCCAACACCGCCGACTTCAAGCAGTCGGAGGACAGCGCCGAATACGCCGCGCTGGGCTACCTGAAGTACCCGGCCGCGGTGACCGTCGCGACCGTCACCGACCCCGGCCCGTCGGCGGGCAAGCTCAAGGCCGGCGACGCCATCGACATGGTCAACGGCACCCCGGTGGCCAACGTGGAACAGTTCACCGGGTACCTGAAAAACACCAAACCCGGCCAGGACGTGACGATCGACTACCGGCGCAAGAACGAGCCGGCCGGGGTGGCGCACATCACGCTGGGGACCAACAAGGATCGCGACTACGGCTTTTTGGGGGTGGCGGTGCTCGACGCGCCCTGGGCGCCGTTCGTCGTCGACTTCAACCTCGCCAACGTGGGCGGGCCGTCGGCCGGCCTGATGTTCAGCCTGGCCGTCGTCGACAAACTCACCACCGGTGACCTGGCGGGGTCGACGTTCATCGCGGGCACCGGGACCATCTCCGTGGACGGCAAGGTCGGCCAGATCGGCGGCATCACCCACAAGATGGCGGCCGCCCACACGGCCGGGGCCACCGTGTTTTTGGTGCCGGCGAAAAACTGCTACGAGGCCAGCTCCGACAACCCGTCCGGTTTGCGCTTGGTGAAGGTCGAGACGCTCGATGGCGCGGTGGACGCGCTGCACGCACTGCGGGCGGGCGGCCAGCCGCCCAGTTGCTAGCCCACCCCTCGCGCGATGCGAGGTGCGTACAGTTGTGAGCTAGAAAACTCCAAGCCCGATCGATCAGGGAGCGTAGCCAGTGGGGATGCGGCCCACCGCACGGATGCCGAAGTTGACTCGGCGCAGCCGGATTCTGATCCTGATCGCACTCGGTGTGATCGTTTTGCTGCTCGCAGGCCCGCGGCTGATCGACGCCTACGTCGACTGGCTGTGGTTCGGCGAGCTGGGCTACCGCTCGGTGTTCACCACCGTGCTCTTCACCCGCATCGCGGTGTTTTTGGTCGCCGGCCTGCTGGTCGGCGGGATCGTGTTCGCCGGGCTCGCGCTGGCCTACCGCACCCGCCCCGTGTTCGTGCCCAGCAACACCAACGACCCCGTGGCGCGCTACCGCTCCGTCGTCGTGTCGCGGCTGCGGCTGGTAGGCATCGGGATCCCCTCGGCCATCGGGCTGCTGGCCGGCATCATCGCGCAGAGCTACTGGGTGCGCGTCCAGCTGTTCCTGCACGGCGGGGACTTCGGCATCCGCGACCCCCAGTTCGGCAAGGACCTCGGCTTCTACGCGTTCGACCTGCCGTTCTACCGGCTGCTGCTCAGCTACCTGTTCGTGGCCGTGTTCCTGGCTTTTTTGGCGAACGTGTTGACGCACTACATCTTTGGCGGCATCCGGCTTTCCGGGCGCACCGGGGCGCTGAGTCGCTCGGCGCGCATCCAGTTGGTGAGTCTGGTGGGCGCGCTGGTGTTGCTCAAGGCGGTCGCCTACTGGCTGGACCGCTACGAGTTGCTGTCGCACACCCGCGGCGGCAAGCCGTTCACCGGCGCCGGCTACACCGACATCAACGCCGTGCTGCCGGCGAAGCTGATCCTGATGGCGATCGCGCTGATCTGCGCCGCCGCGGTGTTCTCCGCTATCGTGCTGCGGGACTTGCGGATTCCGGCAATCGGCCTGGTGTTGTTGCTGCTGTCGTCGTTGATCGTGGGCGCCGGGTGGCCGTTGATTGTCGAGCAGATCAGCGTCAGACCCAATGCGGCGCAAAAGGAAAGCGAATACATCGGCCGTTCCATCACCGCGACGCGGCAGGCCTACGGGCTGACCTCCGACGTGGTCAGCTACCGCAACTACACCGGCGACGGGCAGGCCACCGCCCAGCAGGTCGCGGCCGACCGCGCCACCACCTCGAACATCCGCCTGCTGGACCCCACCATCGTCAGCCCGGCGTTCACGCAATTCCAGCAGGGCAAGAACTTCTACTACTTCCCCGACCAGCTGTCCATCGACCGCTACCTCGACCGCAACGGGGCGCTGCGCGACTACGTCGTCGCCGCGCGGGAGCTCAACCCCGACCGGCTGATCGACAACCAGCGGGACTGGATCAACCGGCACACCGTCTACACCCACGGCAACGGGTTCATCGCGTCGCCGGCCAACACGGTGCGCGGCATCGCCAACGACCCCAACCAGAACGGCGGCTATCCGGAGTTTTTGGCCAACGTCGTGGGCGCCAACGGCAGCGTGGTGTCCGACGGCCCGGCGCCGCTGGACCAGCCGCGCATCTACTTCGGGCCGGTCATCTCCAACACCTCGGCCGACTACGCGATCGTCGGACGCAACGGCAACGACCGCGAATACGACTACGAGACCAGCACCGAGACCAAGAACTACACCTACACCGGGCTCGGGGGAGTGCCGATCGGCAGCTGGATATCCCGCAGCGTGTTCGCCGCGAAGTTCGCCGAGCGAAACTTTTTGTTCTCCAACGTGATCGGCTCCAACAGCAAGATCCTGTTCAATCGGGATCCGGCGCGGCGGGTCGAGGCGGTGGCGCCGTGGCTGACGACCGACAGCTCGGTGTACCCGGCGATCGTCAACAAGCGCCTGGTGTGGATCATCGACGGCTACACCACGCTGGACAACTACCCCTACTCCGAACTCACCTCGCTGGAATCGGCCACCGCCGACTCCACCGAGGTCGCGTTCAACCGGCTGGCGCCCGACAAGCGGGTCTCCTACATCCGCAATTCGGTGAAGGCCACCGTCGACGCCTACGACGGCACCGTCTCGCTCTACCAGCAGGACGAGCAGGATCCGGTGCTGAAGGCCTGGATGCGGGTGTTCCCCGGCACCGTCAAACCCAAGACCGAAATCACCCCCGAGCTGGCCGAGCACCTGCGCTATCCCGAGGACCTGTTCAAGGTGCAGCGGATGCTGTTGGCCAAGTACCACGTCAACGACCCGGTGACGTTCTTTTCCACCTCCGATTTCTGGGACGTGCCGCTGGACCCGAATCCGACCGCCAGCAGCTACCAGCCGCCTTATTACATCGTCGCGAAAAACATTGCCAAGAACGACAATTCGTCCTCGTATCAGTTGACGAGCGCGATGAACAGGTTCAAGCGTGACTACCTGGCCGCCTACATCAGCGCGAGTTCCGATCCCGCGACCTACGGCAGGATCACCGTGCTGACCATCCCCGGTCAGGTCAACGGCCCGAAGCTGGCCAACAACGCGATCACCACCGACCCGGCGGTGTCCCAGGACCTCGGCGTGATCGGGCGCGACAACCAGAACCGGATCCGGTGGGGCAACCTGCTCACGCTGCCGGTGGCCCAGGGCGGCCTGCTCTACGTCGAACCCGTCTACGCGTCCCCGGGGGCCAGCGACGCCGCCTCGTCGTATCCGCGGCTGATCCGCGTGGCCATGATGTACAACGACAAGATCGGCTACGGGCCCACCGTGGGTGACGCCCTGACCGGGCTGTTCGGCCCCGGCGCGGGTGCGGCGGCCACCGGGATACAGCCCACCGAGGCCGGCGCGCCGCCGAACGCGAACCCGAGCCCGCCCGCCGGCCCGCCGGCGCCCGCCGCGGCGCCGGGATCACCGCCGCCGCCCGCGGCGGCGGTGCCGCCGGCTCCGGACGGCTCGACGACCCTGTCGCCGGCCAAAGCCGCCGCCCTGCAGGAGATCCAGGCCGCGATCGGCGCTGCCAAAGACGCCCAGAAGAAGGGCGACTTCGCCTCATACGGCGCCGCGCTGCAGCGGCTCGACGACGCGATCACCAAGTACAACAACACCAAGTAACCCTCCCCACCGCGAGCGTGCATTGCTCCTCACCCACCGCGAGCGCCCGTGTTTGCACGGCGACACGCCGTAAACCTTGGCATTTTGCGGACGCTCGGCGAGGGGGTCAGCCCCGCAACGCGCGCGCGATCTGGCCGTACCGCTCGAAGCGCTCCGCATCGCCGAGCGCCCCAAAGGCGTTGTATAGCACCAGATGCGTGGCGATGCCGGCGTACTTCTCGGTCAGCGCGCCGGCCAGCCCGTCCCACGTCGACTCGGTGGCGAAGGCGGCAACGTGCTCGTCGGAAACCTGGGCCACCATGCCGGCGAAGTCCCCGGCCTTCTGCTTCTCCCGGATCCGCGCCGTCGTCCCCTCGAAGCCGGCCTCGTCCCAGATGAACGCGTAGTTCGGGGTGCTGCCGTAGAAGGCCATGCTGGCGCGCACCGATTCGCGCTCGGCGGCGCGCTCCTCGTCGCTGTCGCCGACGATCGTCATCACCGGCACGATCATCGCGACGTCCGACGGCGAGCGCCCCGCCTTCGCCGCGCCCTCGGCGACGTTTGGCACCACGTGCCGGGTCAGGTAGCCGGGTTCGCCCAGCGGGTGCACGTGCACCCCGTCGGCGACTTCGCCGGCCATCCGCAGCATCCACGGATTCACCGCCGCCACATCGACTTTGGGGTCGGGCGCGTCGATGGGGCCCGCGCTCCACTGCGGGGTGATGAAGTCGAGGTCGTAGTACTCGCCGTGGTGGTCGAGTTTGCCGCTGCGAAACGCCGAGAAGCAGGCCTTCACGGCGCGCACGTAGTCGCGCAGTCGCGGGCCGGGACGTTCGAAGGCCACGCCGTAGCGCCGCACGACGTGCGTGCGCACCTGCGTGCCCAGCCCGAGCCGGAACCGTCCGCCGGTCGCCTCCTGCAGCTCCCACGCCGCGGCCGCCGTGACGAACGGGCTGCGCGGAAACGCCACCGCGACACCGGTGGACAGCTCGAGGCCGGGCGCGGCCTGCGAGGCGACCGCGGCGTTCAAGTAGGGGGTGCGCCCCGTCTCGGTCAACAGCAGACCGGAGAACCCCGCGGCCTGAGTTCGGCGGGCCAGGTCACCGGTCTTGGCCAGCGGCTGCGGGACCGCCATCACGTCGACGTGCATGACGGAACAGTAGCCGCTCAGCCCCGCGACGCCGTGCGGAACCTCTCGCGGTAGGCCTTCGGCGAGACGCCGAGGCGGTCGATGAACACGCGGCGCAGGCTTTCGGCGCTGCCGAAGCCCGCCACCCGCGCGGTGTCGGCGACGGTGCGGCCGGCATCCAGTGCGGCGCGGGCGGCATCGATGCGCACCATTTCGACATACCGCGCCGGCGTGGTGCCGAGCTCGGACTGAAACAGTCGGGTCAGCTGCCGCGTGCTCAGAGATGCCCGCGCGGCAAGGGTTTTCACGCTGTGGTCGGCGGCCGGATCGACCGAGACCGCGTCGGTGGCCTTGCGCAGCGGCGACTGCGGCGGGGGATCGGCCTCGACCAGCACCGAGAATTGCGATTGCCCGCCCGCGCGCTTGAGATAGACCACCAACCAGCGGGCCACGGCGCGGACCAACTCGGTGCCATGATCCATTTCGACCAGCGCCAGCGCCAGGTCGATGCCCGAAGAGATGCCGGCCGAGGTGAAGACGTCGCCGTCGCGCACGAAGATCGCGTCCGGCTCCACGGTGACTCCGGGAAAGGCCCGGGCGAACAACCGAACGTCGTGCCAGTGGGTGGTGGCGCGCCGGCCGTCGAGCAGGCCGGCCTGCGCCAACACGAACGAGCCCGTGCAGATCGAGGCCAGCCGACGGGTCCGGCCCGCGACCGACCTGATCGCCGCGACGAGTTCGGGGTCGATGGCCCGCCGGGGCAGGGTGTTGCTGCCGGCGACCATGACGGTGTCGGCGGACTCGATCGAGGCGATGGCCTCCGTGACGCCCAACCGGGTCCCGATCGAGGTGGTGACGTCGCGCCCATCCACCGACGCGATCTTGATCCGGTAGTCGCCGCCATAGCGATTGGCCTCGGCGAACACCTCACCCGCCCCCGCGACGTCCAGCATGGTCACGTCGTCGAAGACGACGATCACGATCACCCGCGGGCCCGTCACAAGCCCATTGTCCGCACCGTGTCGCAATTTGTGGGAAGGACGGCTCAAACGACATGGGGTGTCGGGTCGCCGTACCCGCACACTTTGGTCATGACGACTCAATCGATCGACACCATTGCGGGCATCGTCGTGCCCGACACGCCACTCGTCCGCGAGGTCACCGAATTTATCCGCGACGCCGAAGACGACCTGCTCTTCGACCACTCCCGACGGGTGTTCTTGTTCGGCGCGCTGCAGGGGCGCCGCCGTGGGCTGCAACCCGACCTGGAGCTGCTCTATGTGGGTGCGATGTTTCACGACCTCGGTCTCACCGATCGCTACCGCACGTCCACCCTGCGCTTCGAGGTCGACGGTGCCAACGCGGCACGGGCCTTCCTGTTGGAACGTGGGGTCGACGAAGCCGACGCGCAGAAGGTGTGGCTGGGCATCGCCCTGCACACCACTCCCGGCATACCCGAGTTCCTCGACCCCGAAATCGCCTTGGTCACAGCGGGTGTCGAAACCGATGTCATCGGCATCGGCCGTGACGACCTTTCCCCCGAGGCCGTCGACGCGGTGACCGCCGCCCACCCCCGCCCCGGCTTCAAGAAGCGCATTCTGGACAGCTTCAACGACGGAATGAGGCACCGCCCGGACACCACCTTCGGCACGATGAACGCCGACGTCCTGGCGCACTTCGATCCGTCGTTCAAGCGGGGCAATATGGTTGATCTCGTCCTCGGCAGCAGCTGGCCCGAATAGCAGGAGGTGGTCGAGGTGAATCAGATTCCCGTCACGGTCGTCCAGCCCGGGGAAGGCGATTACGTTGCGCTGCCTGGTTTCGGGGCGGTCTTCAAGCTGTCCGGCGCGACCAACGGGGGCGAGGTGTCCATCGTCGAGCACCCCTTTGCCGTCGGCGTGCTCACCGCCGCGCACCGGCACACCCGCGAGGACGAGCACTCGATCGTGCTGGCGGGCGAGATCGGCTTTCGCTCCGACGACAGCGAGGTGGTGCTGGGACCCGGGGGCTACATCACCAAGCCGCGGGGGCAGATGCACGCGATGTGGAACGCGGGCACCGAGCCGGGTCGCATCGTCGAGGTGATCACCCCGGGCGGCTTCGAGCACTACTTCAGGGAACTGGGTGAACTGCTCGTCGAGCACGCCGACGACCCGAACGGCCTGGTCCTGCATCAGCTGCCCGAGTTCGGCGGGCTCGCGGACAAATACGGGATCACGTACGGGAACCCGGCGTGGATGGACGACATCAGGCGTCGCTACGGGCTCAACCCGCCTTCGCACTGACGTCGCGACGGCTGGCACCGCTGGTCAGCGCGCGATTTGGCCGCCGAGACACACCTTCGGTAACCTTGCCTTTACCCAACGCGGGGTGGAGCAGCTCGGTAGCTCGCTGGGCTCATAACCCAGAGGTCGCAGGTTCGAATCCTGTCCCCGCTACCAAACGGGAATGGCTCCCGGAAGAGATTCCGGGAGCCATTTTCATGCTCGGTTACGCCGCCGCGCCCCGAATTCAAATTCGAAGATCCACGGGTCGTCGCTGCCGTAGCGCGCGTCGGCCGGGCCCTACCGCCAGCAGAACTACCACCCGGGGTGGGTGGTGGCGCCCCACATGTCGAACCCGGTGGCCGAGCGGGGCGGATGCGAGTCGCGGACCTCGAGCGTGAGCTGAGGGCGCTCGCCGTGAGCAGAGGGCGGGGCTCCGACGACTTTCTGCGGCCTCCGCTCACGCTCGGAGCCAAGGATTCACACTCGAGACCCAACGCCCCGCAAACACCCGCCGGCAGTGGTCCAAAGTCCCTTCGCCTAGAGCCCTCGTGCCCTCGCCCGGCCCGGTGCGGGTGCGCGACGGTGGATGCGAGACAGCGGGAGATCGAAGGGACAAAGCCATGAACGCGCGCTTTCCGGATGCCGGCACGGTACGAACGGTCCTGGCGTTGGCGTCGCGGGCGCCCTCGGTGCACAACACCCAACCCTGGCGCTGGCGAGTCGACGCGGCGAGCCTGCACCTCTACGCCGACCCCTGCCGGCAACTGCCCAACACCGACCCCGACGGCCGCGACCTGATCCTGAGTTGCGGCACGGCGCTGCATCACTGCGTGGTCGCGTTCGCGGCCGTCGGGTGGCGTGCCAAGGTGACCCGGTTGCCGAATCCGGCCGACCCCAATCACCTTGCCGCCATCGAACTGTCGCCGCACCCGGCGGACGGCGTCGACATCGCGCTGGCCGCGGCCATCCCGCGGCGTCGCACCGATCGGCGCCACTACAGCTCGTGGGCGGTGCCCGTCGGCGACATCGCGCTCATGGCGGCGCGGACGGCGCGACACGGCGTGACGCTGTGCCAGGTCGAAGATCTCGACAAGCTGCACGACATCGTCGCCGAATCCGTTGGGCAGCACCGTAACTACGAATACCTGGCCGAGCTCACGGCGTGGAGCGGGCGCTACGCCTCAGTCGCGGGCGTCCCGGCCCGCAGCGCGCCGGCCCCGGATCCGACGGCGAAGATACCGGGCCGGTACTTCGCCGGTCCCACGCTGGCCATGGCGCCGGACTCGTCGCCCGTCGATGACAATGCGGTCGTGCTCGCGCTGGGCACCCGAGCCGACGACCGGCTGGCGCAGCTGCGCGCGGGGGAGGCCACCAGTGTCGTGCTGCTGACGGCGACCTCGGCCGGATTGGCGTGTTGTCCGGTCACCGAGCCGCTGGAGATCGCCGGAACCCGAGAGGTGGTGCGCTCCGAGGTATTCGGCGGCGGCCACTACCCGCAGATGCTGCTGCGGGTGGGCTGGGCGCCGATCAACGCCGACCCGCTGCCGGCGACGCCGCGGCGCGACCTGCACGATGTCGTCGAGTGGGTGAGCGGCTAAGCCGGGCCGAACCGGAACCGCCGCCCGGTGACCATCTCGGGAACCACTCGCACATAGTGCGTCTTCTCCGACGCCGTCCACGAAAGCAGTTGGGCGCGTTCGGCTTCCTCGATCTGCTCGTTGGTGCGAAGCGAGCGCGCGCGGCCCTTGACGATCACGCTCCAGCCCTCCGCGACGTTGTGGTCGTCGACCTCGAAGAGCACGTGGTTGTTGATCGCCGTGCTGACCAGCTTGGTGCCCTCCGCGGTGCGAAACAGCACGGTGCGGCCCTGGACGACGTAGTTGACCGGGAAGATCTCGGGCTGGCCGTCCACGCTGGTGACGATGCGTCCCAGCGCGACCCCGGCCAAGAGCTGCCAGCATTCGCTCTCCGACAGGATGGTCACCCCGTCATCGGTCATCGACATTTCGCCCACCCTTCTCACGGATTTCGAGGACATCGCGTGCCGCGCGCCGCGGTGTGGGCGGCGGGACGGCTTCCATCGGCGGCGCTATCCCGGCGCGGATCAGCACCTGAGGCTGGCCGCGGCCGTCGAGCAGGCCGCGCACGATGTCGCGGGTTTCGTCCAGCTCGATGAGGTGGGTCAGCGGGCAGGTCGCCAGGAGCGCCAGGGTGCACTCCAGCAGCACGTAGGACAGCGCCTCGCCGCAGCGCAGGACGTCGGCCCTGGTGTCTTCCGGGGTCGAGAGCACCAGGATCTTCGAGCAGTCCACCGAGACGTCGGGGCGCCGGTCCCCGTGACCGCGCGCCGGGAACTCGCGCGCGACGTCCACCCGGGCGCTTTCCTTGTCGGACGGCAGGGCGCTCGGCGGTATCCCTTCGCCCGAGGCGAAAGGTGCAGTCCACCAGTCGAGTTCGGCGTGGTACGACTCGTCGTCGCGGCGCAGCACCTCGGTGAGCCGGGAGGCCTCGATCAGCTCGGGTCGCGCGTCGTCGGGCAGCACGTCCAGCGTCACCAGGCTTTCGTCGAGGGTGCTGCGCAGCACGGGTTCGAACAGGCCCCAGTAGACGGGCTGTCCCATCGGCAGCCGGTCGGTCCTGCGGCACAGGATCGCGCTGGCGCGGTCGCGCTGCGCGCGGGTGACGCGCTCGACGGGACCGAATGCGATCGAGGCCACATGGCTGGGATCGGTTGCGTCGGGGAACCTCTCGATGTCGGCGCGCCACCCCGCGGCCAGCATGGCGACCCGCAGATGATCGAGCGCGGCGCCACAACTGATGATCGCTTCGCGGCCCGAGCGGTCGGCGCCCGGCAGGATTCGGTCACGGTCGACGAAAAGCCGCAGCATCCCGTCCTCGGCCACCCAGCGCCACGGCTGGCTGTTGTGCACCGACGGCGCTCGGCACGCCAACCGCACCGCTGCACTCAGGGTCTGGGTGTCCGGCGTCGCGTTCATGGTCACTGTTCACGCTAGGCCGCGTCGGGTCCTGAGGGCAGGGACGAACGGCTCCCCGACTAGGGCCTAACGGCCCCTGCGCCCCGCACGACCGCGAAATAGGCTGGTATTGAGCCAAAAATGGCTAGTCAGGAGCCGACATGAACCAGCCAGACGCGAAGTCGGTGGTGGTGGGCGTCGACGGCTCGCAAGCCGCAGTCGAGGCCACCGAATGGGCGATCGAGGAGGCGCGCAGCCGCCAGCTGCCGCTGCGCCTCGTCTACGTCATCGAACGCCGCGATGCGCGCACCGAATGTGAACTCGAACGCGCCGACATGGCGCTGTCCCGCGCGGAACACACCGTCCGACGGTCCGCGCGGCCGGTGGAGGTCGAAACGGCCGTTCTCTCAGGCGATCCCGGGCAGGCGCTGGTCGACGAATCGCACGCTGCGGCGCTGGTATGCGTGGGCACCTCCCGGCGCGGACGGGCGACAGACGGGCTGTTGGGCCCCACCGCCGCCGCGCTGGTGGCAGGCGCGCAATGCCCGGTGGCGATCATCCGCAACAATCCCGCCAGGCCACGTGCCGGTGTCATCGCCGTCGTGCTCAACGACGACCCGGACAACGACGACGTCGTGCACCAGGCGATGGAGGAGGGGCGGCGTCGCCACGCCACCGTGCTGCAGATCGACCGGCGGCTGAACAGCTGGGTCCGACGCTATCCCGACGTGCACGTCGCGACGGTGGCCGCGGGCACCGGACTGAGAACCGGCGAAAGGCGAAGCAGCGTCATCGAACTGGCCGTGGTGGGCGCCGCCGACGCCGCCGAGATCGCCGACCTGGTCACCCCGAACTGCCACCCGATCGTGGGTTATCCCGACTGCTCGGTGCTGGTGGTCCGTCCCCGAAGCCGATGAACGGCCCGGCGGCGCCGCGGCCCGTCGTAGTCGGCATCGACGGCTCGCAGGCCGCGATACAGGCGGCGCTCTGGGCGCGCGAGGAGGCGCTCAGTCGTGACGCGCCCCTGCGCCTGCTGTCCGCGGCCGACGCGCGGGACGGCGTGGCCGCCGCAAAGATCGCCATTCGCCAGGCGGCCAAGGCGATTGACGGCGCGGGCAAGCCGGTGCGGATGGAAACCGAACTCGTCCCGGGACCGCCGGTCGCGGCGTTGGTCCGCGCGTCGGCGTCGGCCGCCATGGTGTGCGTCGGCGCGGTCGGATGCACCCACTTCCGGCGGGGCCGGGCGGGCTCCACCGCCGCCGCCCTGGCGTCGTCGGCGCGCTGTCCCGTGGCGATCATCCGGTCCCGCGGCAACAGCCCCGGGGAAGGGATCGTCGTCGGGCTGGACGGGTCACCCGACAGCGGTGCGCTGCTGGGCGCCGCCGTCTCCGAGGCCCGGCTGCGCGACGCCGACCTCCGGGCGCTGATCCGCCGCGATCGCCGGGCGCTGGCCGACCTGGACCGCCGCCTCGTCCGGTTCAGGCGGCGCTATCCGGAGCTGCGGGTCGAACCGGTGGCCGTGCGCGGCGGGCTGCTCGAGTACCTGACCGACAACCCGCGGCCCGCCGAGCTGGTGGTCGCCGACGCCGGCAACCGCCAACACCTGCAGGAGCTCGTCGGGCCGGCCGGCTGCTCGGTATTGGTCGTCAACCAGCGACATTTGTGACTCGGCGTTTTCGTGAAAAAATGACGGATCACGCCCGGCAGAAAGGGCCCGCAATGGTCAAGGTCTTCCTCGTCGACGATCACGAGGTCGTCCGGCGCGGTCTCGCCGACCTGCTCGCCTCGGACGCCGAGCTGGAAATCGTCGGCGAAGCCGGTTCGGTGGCGGAGGCGAAGGCGCGGATACCCGCGCTGCAGCCCGACGTCGCCGTGCTCGACGTGCGCCTTCCCGACGGCAACGGGATCGAGTTGTGCCGCGACCTGCTGGCCGATCATCCCGACCTGCGCTGCCTGATGCTGACGTCGTTCACTTCCGATGAGGCGATGCTGGAGGCGATCCTGGCCGGCGCCAGCGGCTACGTCGTCAAGGACATCAAGGGCATGGAACTGGCCCACGCGATCAAGGAGGTCGGTGCCGGCAAGTCCCTGCTGGACAACCGGGCCGCGGCCGCGCTGATGGCGAAGCTGCGCGGGGCGGCGCAGCGCGAGGACCCGCTGTCCGGGCTGACCGATCAGGAGCGCACCCTGCTGGGGCTGCTCGGCGAGGGTTTGACCAACCGCCAGATCGCCGCGCGGATGTTCCTCGCCGAGAAGACGGTGAAGAACTACGTGTCGCGACTGCTGGCGAAGCTGGGCATGGAACGGCGCACGCAGGCGGCGGTATTCGCCTCGAAATTGGAGGAACGATCCGGACGCCCGGAAACGCGCGCCGAGTGACCGGCGGCGACGAACGCGGCTCTGCTTTCGGCGAGTCGCTGGCGGCGCGCGACCGGATGGATCACCTGCTGCGCGTGGTTGTCGAGATCGGTGCGGATGTTTCAGACCTCGACGCGACGCTGCATCGAATCGTCACCGCGGCAAGGGAGTTGACCTCCGCCCCGTACGGCGCCCTGGCCGTCCGCGATGCCGACGGCAACCTGCTCCGCTTCGTCCACGAGGGCATGGACGCCGACACCATTCGGCGCATCGGGCATCCGCCCGTGGGCAAGGGGCTGTTGAGCCTGTCCCTGTTCGACACGCCGGCGCTGCGCCTGGATGACCTGAGAGCGCACCCGGCCGCCGTCGGGGTCCCCGAGCACCGCGCCATGCGAGCCTTTCTCGCGGTGCCGATCACCATCGGTGGGCGGGTCTTCGGCAACATCTACCTGACCCACGACGACCCGGCGCGGGTGTTCTCCGAATCCGACGAATTCGCCGCGCGCGCACTGGCATTCGCGGCCGCGGCCACCATCGACAACGCGCGGGTGCTGGAGCGTGAGCGGTTGTCGGTGAAGTGGATGGAGGCCAGCCGTGAGATCACCACCGCCCTGCTGTCGAGCGCCGAGCCGCACCGGCGCCCGCTGCAGTTGATCGCCGAGCGCGCCATGGCCCTGACCGATGCCGAGCAGGCGATCGTGCTCGTCCCGGCCGACGCCGACGTGCCCGACGACGAAACCGACACGCTGGTGGTGTCCGCCGCGGTGGGGGCGCACGCCGACGAGGCGCTGGGCCGGCGGGTGCCGGTGGCGGGTTCCACCAGCGGCGAGGTCTTCCGCTCCGGCGAACCGCTGATCACCGACTCGATGCGGTACCCGATCCAGGCGTTCAGCGACGCCGGGCTGCGCCCGGCCGTCGTGATGCCGCTGCGCGCCGACGACAAGGTCGCCGGCGTGATCGCGATCGCACGCGCCGCCGACCAGCCGCCCTTCGACGAGACCTACCTCGACCTGGTGAGCGACTTCGCCACGCACGCCGCGATCGCCCTCGTGCTGGCCTCGGGACGGGAGGATTCGCGGCAGCTGACGATCCTCGCCGAGCGCGAGCGCATCGCGCACGACCTGCACGACCACGTCATCCAGCGGATTTTCGCCGCCGGCATGAACCTGCAGGGCACGCTGGCCCGGGCGCGGTCCCCGGAGGTGGCCGAGCGGCTCAACCGCACCCTCGACGATCTGCAGACCATCATCGAGGAGATCCGGACGACGATCTTCCAGCTCAAATCCCCGCCGGGCATCGACGGCGGCTTGCGGCAACGGATTCAACGAGTGGTCGCCGACCTGACCGAAAACCGTGACGTCGCAACCACTGTTCGCATGCACGGGCCGACGACCGCGGTCGGCGGCGATCTCGCCGAGCACGCGGAGGCGGTCACCACCGAGGCCGTGAGCAATGCGCTGCGCCACTCCGGCGCGTCGCGGCTGACCGTCGAGGTCAATGTCGCCGATATGTTCGTCCTCGACGTCGTTGACGACGGACGCGGCATCCCCGCCGGCAATCGGCGCCACAGCGGTCTGGCCAACATGAAGCATCGGGCCGAACAGCTCGGTGGGACCTGCGAGATCACCAGCCCGCCGGACGGGGGCACCCGGGTGCACTGGGTCGCCCCGCTTACCGACGAGTGACCAATGGCGTGCGGGGCGGGGCCGAACGGCCCTGCCCGACGGCGCCGGTCCGAATAGCATTGGGGACCATGGGCACACGTGAATCACGAATCGTGGTCTGCGTCGACGGGTCGGCCGCGTCAGACGCTGCGGTTACCTGGGCGGCGCGCGAGGCGATCATGCGCGGGCTGCCCCTGAAGCTGCTGCACGCGGTGCCACCGGTGGTCGTCGGCTGGCCGGTGGGGCGGCTTTACGCTGACATGCCCGACTGGCAGCGCGACGACGCGCAGCATGTCATCGATCAGGCCCGCAAGACGCTGCACACCGTTGTGGGCCCGGCGGACCCGCCCGAAATACGCACGGAGATGGTGTATTCCAGCGCTGTGCCGGCGCTGATCGAGGCCTCCAACGATGCCTGGATGATCGTCGTCGGCAACCAGGGCGTGGGCGCGATGGGCCGGCTGTTGTTGGGCTCGGTCACGACGGGGCTGCTGCATCACGCGCACTGCCCGGTCGCCGTTGTCCATCCGAATCAGCAAGCGGCCCAGGATATCAGGGCGCCGGTGCTGCTCGGCGTCGACGGATCACCCGCCTCACAAGGCGCGATCGCCCTCGCCTTCGACGAAGCTTCCCGCCGGGGAGTGGGGCTGCGCGCGCTACACGTGTGGAGCGATGTCGCGGTCTTTCCGGTGCTCGGAATGGACTGGCGCGACCGCGAGCGCGAGGGCCAAGAGATCCTCGCCGAGCGCCTGGCCGGCTGGCAGGAACGCTACCCCGACGTGCATGTCGAGCGATTGCTGTTCTGCGACAAGCCTTCTCATTGGTTGCTCGAGGAGTCCGAGCACGCCCAGCTGGTCGTGGTCGGCAGCCGCGGCCGCGGCGGCTTCCCGGGGATGTTGCTGGGTTCCGTCAGCTCCGCCGTGGCCCACGCGGCGCGGGTCCCGGTGATCGTCGTTCGTTGAGACCGAAAGGAGCATCTGATGATCGAACTGTTGCCGGACATGCCGCAGGGAGTGACCGGGATCCGCGTGTCGGGCCGGCTGCGCGGTGACGAGTTGCGCGACGTCAGGCCCGAGATCGAAGAGCTGCTCGACACCGGCGAGATCCGGATCGTGGAGGTCATCGCACCCGACTACGAGGGCTTCGGGCCGGGCGGGTTGGTCGAGGACCTGAAGCTGGGCTTCGGCACCGTCTTCCCGCATCACTCGGCCTTCAAGCGGATCGCGGTCGTGTCCGACAAGGACTGGGTCGCACACGTTTTGCACGCGCTGGCGTGGATGATTCCCGGCGAGCTCGCCGTGTTCGGGCTCGACGAGCTCGACCGCGCCAAGCACTGGGCCGCGGGCTGAAAGGGAGGCCGAGATGACCACGTCCATCAAGCGTTATGGGATCGTCGCCGGTGTCGACGGATCACCGCCCTCCAATGCCGCCGTCTGCTGGGCGGCCCGCGACGCGGCGCTGCGCCACGTCCCGCTGACGTTGGTGCACATGTACGGTGCGGCCGCGCCGATGTTTCCTCCGGTGCCACTCCCGGCCGGGGTCGCGGCGTGGCAGGAGGAGGACGGCCGGGAGGTTCTCGAGCGTGCGGTCAAGATCGCCGAGGATGCGGTCAAGAAAGACAAAAAGATCGAGATCACCAGCGAACTGAGGTGTTCGCCGCCGGTGCCGACGCTCGTCGACCTGTCCAAAGACGCCGAGCTGATCGTCGTGGGCAGCAGCGGGCGCGGCGCGGTGGGGCGCGCGTTGCTCGGGTCGGTCAGCTCGGGCGTGGTCCGTGATGGCGCCTGCCCGGTCGCGGTCGTCCGCGACGAGGACCCGCTGATGCCCCACCCGCAGCAGGCGCCCGTGCTGGTCGGAATCGATGGATCGCCCGCCTCCGAGCTCGCGACGGCGATCGCCTTCGACGAGGCATCCCGCCGCGGCGTCGATCTGCAGGCGCTGCACGCCTGGAGCGACGCCCAGGTGCTCGAACTCCCCGGATTCGATTGGGCCATGGTGCAGGCCGAGGCCGAGCGTGCCCTGGCCGAACGCTTGGCGGGCTGGCAGGAACGCTATCCGGACGTAGCGGTGCGCCGGCTGCTCGTCTGCGATCGGCCGGCTCGCCAGTTGATCGAGAAATCGGAGTCCGCACAGTTGACCGTCGTCGGCAGTCACGGCCGCGGCGGCATCGCCAGGACGCTACTGGGCTCGGTCAGCAACGCCGTGGTTCACTCGGTCCGGATGCCGGTGATCGTGGCGCGACCCTCCTAGGGGGCAGGTGACCGAAACTTCAGGGCCCTACGTCCCGTACCTGGCCGCGCACGAGACGCACACCGGCATGGTCGTGCTGGTGGGTGACCGGGCGTTCAAGGTGAAGAAGCCGGTGCTGACCGACTTCCTCGACTTCCGCACACCCGAGCAGCGAGAGCGCGCGTGCCGCCGCGAAGTCGAACTGAACAGCCGGCTGTCACCGGATAGCTATCTGGGGGTCGCGCACCTCAGCGACCCCGGCGGCGGCCCGGCCGAGCCGATCGTCGTCATGCGCCGCCACCGCGACGGGGACCGGCTGGCGTCCAGGCTCCGCGGCGACGCCGACGAGACCGTGCGGGACCTCCTGGACGCCATCGCCGCGGTGCTGGCGCGGTTTCACCGCAGCGCCAAGCGTGGCCCGGTGATCAGCGCCCAGGGCCAGGCCGTCGCGATCGACCGGCGCTGGCGCGACAACCTGACCGAGCTGGACCGCTGCGCCGTGACGCTGCCCGCGGGAGCGGTGACGCGAATAAGGCATCTCGCAGGCGAATTCATCGCCGGCCGGGGACCGCTGTTCACCCAGCGCATCAACGACGGGCTCATCGTCGACGGCCACGCCGACCTGCTCGCCGACGACATCTTCTGCGGGCGCGGGGAACCCGCGCTGCTCGACTGCCTGGAGTTCGACGACAAGCTGCGCTACGTCGACTGCATCGACGACGCCGCATGTCTCGCGATGGACCTGGAGTTCTTGGGCCGCAAAGACTTTGGCGAGCATTTTCTGCAGCGCTACGCCGCGCACTCGAGGCGCCCCACCCCGCCGTCGCTCGCGCACTTCTACATCGCCTACCGCGCGGTGGTGCGGGCAAAGGTCGACTGCGTGCGGCTGTCGCAGGGCAACGACCAGGCCGTCGCCGACGCCGCCCACCACCTCGCCATCGCGGTCGAGCACCTCGAGGCCGGCGGCGTGCGCCTGGCACTGGTCGGCGGCAACCCGGGCACCGGCAAATCCACGCTCGCCCGAGTGCTCGCCGAACGGACTGGGGCGCAGGTCATCTCGACCGACGATGTGCGGCGCGAACTGTGGGACTCCGGCGCGATCAGCGGGGATCCGGGCCTCCTGGATCGCGGGTTGTACACCCCGGAGAACGTGGCCGCGGTCTACGAAGACGCCCTCGAGCGGGCACGCCCGTTGCTGGGCGCCGGGCACTCGGTGATCCTCGATGGCACCTGGAGAGAACCGCAGCTGCGCGCGCGGGCCCGTCGGCTCGCCTCCGAAACACACTCGGGGCCAGTGGAAATCAGGTGCGTGGCGGGGGTTGACACGGCGGCCGGCCGGATCACCACAAGGCAGCCGGGCAACTCGCAGGTCACCCCGGAGATCGCCGCGGCGATGGCCGCCCGCGCGGCGGGCTGGGACACCGCACACCGAATCGACACCTCGGGAAGCCTCGACGACTCGGCGCGAGCGGCCGTCGCCGTGTGGCGGCGCCCGATCTAGACAGGCCGGCCGTTGCGGACGCGCCGACGCGCCGTCAGCAGCAGGTGGTCGAACTCCGACCGGCAGTCCGTGGTCACGCCCACACCGCGGAAGTCCGCCGCGATCTGCTCGGCCAGCAGCCGAAGCTTGATGTTCGCTTCCTGCGACAGCCATCTGAGCAGGTTGAACGCGGCCTCGTCGTCGATGTCGTAGACCAGCATCAGCATGCCCTTGGCCTGCTCGATGGCCGCTCGGTTCTCGCTGATCTGGACCAGCCTCGCGGTGACAAGGTCTTCCGCGCCTGCGGCCGAGGCTTGTTCGACGTGGGGCGTTCGACCGTTGGGATGCCAATTCATCGCGGACCTCCCGGGCGGTGGGGCGATGACCCGAAACGCCGGGCCACCGCCCCCGCCGGCTACTCAGGCGTCGACGAGTTCGCGCGTCGTGGCGCCGCCGGTGACGGGCCCGTGAGCACCCCCACGGTCGACCGAAATCTTGCGCGGCTTGGCCTTTTCGGCCACCGGGATGGTCAGCTTCAACACGCCCTCGCGGTAGGACGCCTCGATTTTGTCGGTGTTGAGGTTTTCGCCGAGCACGAGCTGGCGACTGAACACCCCGCGCGGTCGCTCGGTGGCCAGCATCTCGCGATCGGGGTCGACGGCCTTGCGCTCGGCGCGCACGGTCACCACGTTGCGCTCGATGTCGATGTCCAAAGTGTCGGCGTCGACCCCCGGCAGGTCGAATTCGACGACGAACCGGTCTCCTTCGCGCCAGGCGTCCATCGGCATCACGGAAGGCCGCGCGGCCGTGCCGAGCGCGTGCTGGGCGAAGCGGTCCAGCTCGCGGAACGGATCGGTACGCATCAGCATGGCGGTCACCTCTCACTCCAATCTCTTGATTGCAAGGCGATTAACTTATGTCTCGTGACATAGATTTCATATATCACTGTCGACAGACGAATGCAAGTGTGATAGACAGATTTCCGTGCGAGTTCGCTGTAGGGGCCTCCGATGACCGAGAACGCCGCCGACACCGGGACGCCGGCGCCCGACCGCGGGGTCTACGGAATCTCGGTGGCCGCCGAACTGTCCGGCGTCCCCGTGCAGTCACTGCGCCTCTACGAGCGGCAGGGGCTGTTGACGCCGGCGCGCAGCGACGGCGGCACCAGGCGCTACAGCGCCGACGACCTGGCCCGGCTCCAGCGCATCAGCGCGCTCGTCGACGCCGGGGTGAACCTGGCCGGCGTCGCCCGCATCCTCAGTTTGGAGGACGACAACACCGCGCTGTCGGCGGCCAACTCCGACCTGCGCGCCACCAACCGGGATTTGCGCGACGCGGCAAAAACCGTGGCAGCCAAGAAGAAACCGGGCCGCTAGCTCGTCCTGGGCATCGGGATGCCTTCGCTGGCCGCGAATTGCGCGTCCCCCTCGGAGGACAGGCCGATCGACACCACCGACCGGTCGAACAGCGCGTCGGTCAGGTAGGCCAGCGAGACGGCCCATCGGTTGACCGCACGCGGGATGGCGTAGAGGTGGTACGCGCGGGTGACGGCCTTGGCGGGCAGCCCCGACAAGTGCACGTTGAGCGGATTGGCCACGGCATACCCGGGACCCAGGTCGACCACCAGGCCCAGGTTGTGATGTTTGTACTGCTTGCGCGTGCCGTAGCCCAGGCTGGCGGCCACGTTTCGGGCGAGCACCTTGCCCTGGCGGGTCGCGTGCTGCGCGGTGGGCGGGGTGATTTTTCCGGGCTGCGTCAGGTCGGGAACCGCCGCCGCGTCGCCGGCCGCAAAGACGTCGGGGTGGCCGGGTACCTGTAGGTCGGGCTGTACTTTGAGCCGGCCCCTTTCCGTCGGCAGTCCGAGCTCCTGGATCAGCGGGGCGGCGGTCACCCCCGTCACCCAGGCCAGCGTATGGGTGTCGACGCGTGAATCATCGCTGAGCACAACGTGATCCGCGTGCGCTTCGTTGAGCGTGGTGCCCAGCCGCACGTCGATACCGCGGCGGCGCAACGCCTTGAGGGCGGCGTCGCCGAGTTTGCGCCCCACCTCGGGCATGACCTGCTCGGCGGTATCCAACAGCAAAAACTTGACGTCGGCGGGGTCGAAGCCCATCTGCCTGGCCGCCGCGTCGGCCAGCGCTCGCAGCTGGGCGACCAGCTCGGTGCCCGAGTACGAGGCCCCGACCACGACGACGGTGCGCCGCGCGGCCGCCACCGCCGGGTCGTCCTCGATGTTGGCGAGCTCGAGCTGCTCGACGACATGGTCGCGCAGGTAGAGGGCCTCGGCGGTGGTTTTCAGTCCCCGCGCGTGCGTGGCGAGCCCCGGCACGTCGAACAAGCGCGTCACCGAACCCGGGGTGAGCACCAGCCGATCCCAGGACATCGAGTGGCCGCGTTCGTCGGGATCTCGATACGTCAGGGTGCGCCGTTCGAAATCCACGCCGTCGACGCGGCCGCGCACGGCGCGGACGCCTTTGAGCGTGTTGGCCAGGGGCATCGCGACGAAGCGGGCGTCCACGACACCGCCCGCGACGTCGGGCAGCAGCGGGGTGTAGAGCATGTAGTCGACGGGGGAGATCATCGTGATGGCGACCGGCGCGCCCCGGCGGCCGAGAATGCGGGCCAGGCGACGCGCGCAGGTGAATCCGGTGAAGCCACTGCCGACGATCGCGATCGAGGTCATCAATGCGAGTGTAGCCGGTGGCGACCCGACCATCCGAAACCTTTGTGCCGCAAGCATTCTCCTCCTCCGCCGCGATCACCCGCCGGCTCCCGGGGCGGCGCCGGGCCCGTTCGCCTCGTGGCGGTCGGCTTCGTTGCCCGTTTGGCACTTCGTTGGATGGCTCATAGACTTCGTTTAGTGCGTCGACACGACGGATTTGTCGCCGCCACCATGACACAAGTGAGGCAGGGCGGTTGATTTTCATGCCCGAGGGCCAAAACACGGTCGCGAGCCAGCTCGCGGGGCTGATCGCCGATCTCGAGCGGCACGGCACGGATACCGGCGCCGTGCTGCGCGAACTCCTCGAAAGTGGCGCCCGGCTCGTCGCGGGCTGCCAGTACGCGGGGATAACCCTGGCCGACAGGACCAAAACGGTCACCAACGTCGTCGCCACGCACCGCTACCCGATGGTCCTGGACACGATCCAGAACCAGTGCGGGGAGGGGCCCTGCCTGTCGGCCGTGTGGCAGCACCACATGATGCACGTCGAGGACCTCAACGTCGACCAGCGCTGGCCGCGCTACCAGCGCCACGCGCTCGAGCAGACCCCGATCCGCTCGATCCTGTCCTACGAGCTGTTCGTCGACAACACCAGCATGTCGGCGCTCAACTTTTTCGCCGACCAGCCGCACGCGTTCACCGACGAATCGCTGGAGCTTGGCAACGTCTTCGCCACCCACGTCGCGCTGGCGTGGTCGATGATGCGCCGCCAGGACCAATTCCGCAGCGCCCTGGCGTCGCGGGACATCATCGGTCAGGCCAAAGGCGTCGTCATGGAACGCTTCGACCTCGATGCGGTCGAGGCGTTCGAATTGCTCTCGCGGCTATCGCAACAGTCCAACATCAAGCTGATCGAGATCGCCAAAGGGCTGATCGACAGCGAACATCCGCTCAAGCGGCCCCATCGGACCGAGCGGGGCGCGTAGCGGCGTTTCGCCCGGCGCGAGGCGGGTATGTGCCATGCCCATGAAAGCCGTCACGTGGCAGGGCAAACGCGACGTCCGCGTGGAATCGGTGCCCGATCCCAAGATCGAACGGCCCACCGACGCCATCATCGAGGTCACCTCTACGAACATCTGCGGGTCCGACCTGCATCTCTACGAGGTCCTCGGCGCCTTCATGAAGGCGGGAGACATCCTCGGGCACGAATCCATGGGAATCGTCCGGGAGGTCGGTGGTGAGACGGGCGATCTGGGGGTGGGTGACCGCGTCGTCATCCCGTTCCAGATCTCCTGTGGCCGTTGCCACATGTGCGACCACCAGCTCTACACGCAGTGCGAAACCACCCA
Organism: Mycobacterium sp. NGS57; assembly: GCF_059812405.1. NCBI lineage: Bacteria > Bacillati > Actinomycetota > Actinomycetes > Mycobacteriales > Mycobacteriaceae > Mycobacterium > Mycobacterium sp. NGS57. The sequence goes on from NZ_JCALCP010000002.1 coordinate 335,886, forward strand.
GGTGCGCGATCACGGCATGGGTGCGGCGTTGTTCGGCTATTCGGAGCTCTACGGCGAGGTCCCCGGCGGCCAGGCCGAACTGCTGCGCGTGCCGCAGGCCCAGTTCACCCACATCAAAGTTCCTGCGGGGCCACCAGATTCGCGGTTCGTCTATCTCTCCGATGTGTTGCCGACCGCCTGGCAGGCGGTGGCCTACGCCGACATCCCCGAAGGCGGCTCGGTGACCGTCCTGGGACTCGGCCCGATCGGGGACATGGCCGCGCGCATCGCCCAGCATCTCGGCTACCGGGTCATCGCCGTCGACCTGGTGCCCGAACGCCTGGCGCGGGCCGCCGAGCGCGGCATCCACACCATCGACGTGGGCCGGGCAGATTCCCCGGTCGGGGACCTGATCCGGGACCTGACCGACGGGCGGGGCACCGACTCGGTGGTCGACGCGGTGGGCATGGAGGCCCACGGCTCCCCGGTCGCCAAGCTCGCCCAACAGGCCAGCGGCATGCTGCCCGACGCGATCGGCAAGCGGGTCATGCAAACCGCCGGCATAGACCGGCTTTCGGCCCTGTATTCGGCCATCGACATCGTGCGGCGCGGCGGCACGATCTCGCTGAGCGGCGTCTACGGCGGAATGGCGGATCCCTTGCCGATGCTCACCCTGTTCGACAAGCAGGTGACCCTGCGGATGGGCCAGGCCAACGTCAAAAGGTGGGTCGACGACATCATGCCGCTGCTGGGCGACGACGACCCGCTCGGTGTCGACTCGTTCGCCACCCACGTGCTGCCGCTGGATCAGGCGCCGCACGCCTACGAGATCTTCCAGAAAAAGCAGGACGGCGCCGTCAAGGTCATCCTGAAACCCTGAAAACAACTTGAAAGTACTGTGCCACAACGCTTTCCGCATACCCATCGGACGGCAGTTTGAGGCTGGCTCAGGCAGGGTACTGAATGCGCCATGACCACCGCACACGCCGCCGCCCCAACGCCCACCGGCGAAGTCTGGCCGGGCCGGGCCTATCCATTGGGCGCGGCGTACGACGGGGCGGGCACCAACTTCGCGGTGTTCAGCGAGGTCGCCGAGCGGGTGGAGTTGTGCCTGTTCGACGCCGACGGCGCCGAGAGCCGCATCACCCTGCCGGAGGCCGACGGGTTCGTCTGGCACGCCTACGTGCCGAACATCGAGCCGGGCCAGCGCTACGGGTACCGCGTGCACGGCCCCCATGACCCGCAGGGCGGGCTGCGCTGCAATCCGAACAAGCTGTTGCTGGACCCGTACGCGAAGGCCATCGACGGCACGTTCGAGTGGAACCAGTCGTTGTTCGGTTACAACTTCGGCGATCCCGACAGCCGCAACGACGACGATTCCGCGGCCAGCATGCCCAAATCGGTGGTGATCAACCCCTATTTCGACTGGGGCAACGATCGCCCGCCCGACCACCAATACGCCGACTCGGTGGTTTACGAGGCGCACGTCAAGGGGCTCACGAAGACCCATCCCGGGATCCCCGAACAGCTCCGCGGAACCTACGCGGCGGTGGCGCACCCCGTGATGATCGAGCACCTGCAGGGCATCGGGGTCACCGCCATCGAGCTGATGCCGGTGCACCACTTCGCCAACGACTCCACCCTGGTCGACAAGGGGCTGTCGAATTACTGGGGCTACAACACGATTGCGTTCTTCGCGCCCGACCCGAAGTATTCCAGCGCCGCCTCGGCCGGGGGACAGGTGCAGGAGTTCAAGGCGATGGTGCGGGCCCTGCACGAAGCGGGCATCGAGGTCATCCTCGACGTCGTCTACAACCACACCGCCGAGGGCAACCACCTGGGACCCACGCTGTCGATGCGCGGCATCGACAACGCCGCCTACTACCGGTTGGTCGACGACGACAAGCGCTACTACATGGACTACACGGGCACCGGCAATAGTCTCAACGTCGGGCATCCGCACGCGCTGCAGCTGATCATGGACTCGCTGCGCTACTGGGTGACCGAGATGCACGTCGACGGCTTCCGTTTCGACCTTGCCGCCACGCTGGCCCGCGAGTTCTACGACGTCGACCGCCTGGCCACGTTTTTCGAACTCGTGCAGCAGGATCCGACGGTCAGTCAGGTCAAGCTGATCGCCGAACCCTGGGACGTCGGGCCGGGCGGCTACCAGGTCGGCAACTTCCCGCCGCAGTGGACGGAGTGGAACGGCAAGTACCGCGACACCGTCCGGGACTTCTGGCGCGGCGAGCCCGCCACGCTCGACGAGTTCGCGTACCGCCTGTCCGGGTCCGCCGACCTCTACGAGCACACCGCGCGCCGGCCGGTGGCCTCGATCAACTTCGTCACCGCCCACGACGGGTTCACGCTGCGCGACCTGGTGTCGTACAACGAAAAGCACAACGACGCCAACGGCGAGGACAACAACGACGGCGAGAGCCACAACCGGTCCTGGAACTGCGGCGCCGAGGGACCGACGGACGATGCCGGGGTCAACGCCCTGCGCGCCCGCCAACAGCGCAACTTCTTGACCACCCTGCTGCTGTCGCAGGGCGTGCCGATGATCTGCCACGGGGACGAGCTGGGCCGCACCCAGGACGGCAACAACAACGGTTACTGCCAGGACAACGAGCTCACCTGGATCGACTGGGCCAGCGCCGATGCCGGGCTGCTGGAGTTCACCCGGGCGGTGTCGGCGCTGCGGGCCAGCCATCCGGTTTTCCGCCGCCGGAGGTTCTTTTCCGGCAAGCCGGTGGGCCGGCGCGGCCAGGACGGGTTGCCCGACATCTCGTGGTTCACCCCGGACGGCACCGAGATGAGCGACGAGGACTGGGGCGCGGGCTTCGCGAAGTCCGTCGCGGTGTTCCTCAACGGCCACGGCATCCCCTACCTGGACGCGCGGGGACAGCGGGTCCTCGACGACTCGTTCGTGCTGTGCTTCAACGCCCACCACGAGCCGATCGAATTCACCTTGCCGCCAAAGGAGTTCGGGATATCCTGGCTCGTTGTGGTGCACACCGGGGCCGACGGGGAGCCGCCGTCGGAGGAGTTGCCCGCGGTGGCCTCACTCACCGTGGACGCTCACACCGCCGTCGTGCTGCAAGCCCAGGGCGACGCCTGAAACTCCTGATCGATACGCTGTGCCTGCAGCGGGCTCGTTACAGGAGAGGGCAAATATGTCAAGGACAGTGGTGGTTGGCGCGTCGAGCGGACTGGGGCGTTGCATCGGCGTCGGCCTCGCGCAGCGTGGCGATCAGGTCGCGCTGCTCGCCCGGCGCCGGGAGCGCATCGACACCGCGGCGAAGGAGGCGGGACCCGCCGCGGTCGCCGTCGAATGTGACGTCACCGACGAGGCGTCCTGCCGATCGGCGATCGGCACCGCCGCGGACGCGCTCGGCGGCATCGACAACCTCGTCTACACCCCGGCCGTCGGGCCGCTCGTCCGGATGGTCGACACCGACGCCGAAACGTGGCGGCGCATCTTCGAGACCAACGTCATCGGGGCCTCGCTGGTGACGGCCGCTGCGGTGCCGCACTTGACGGCTGCCGCCGGCAAGGCGGTCTACTTGTCCTCCGACGCAGGCACTTTCGGCCCGCCGTGGCCGGGACTCGGCGCCTACGGCGTCAGCAAGGCCGCCCTCGAGAGACTCGTCGAGGCGTGGCGGGCCGAGCACCCCGAGATCGGCTTCACCAGCCTGATCGTGGGCGAGTGCGCCGGCGGCGAGGGCGACGGCCAAACCGGCATGAACAACGGCTGGGACATGGACCTCGCGATGAAGGCCGTCCCGCTGTGGTCGTCGCGCGGCTGCATGCCCGGCAAGCTGATGCCCATCGAGGACCTCGTCGACGTGGTCCACACGATCCTGCGCACCCACGCCGCGACGTCGATGCCGGTCGTGGTGGCCCGCGGCGCCCCCGCGGCCGCGGCGGCGTTCGCGGACGCCGCGCAATCCTGACGAGTCCTAAAGCCGCAGTCTTTCGCGGACCGTGTCCGCCAGGAAACGCCCCCGCGACGCCGGCCGGAAGGCGCGGGCCGCGGCGGTCAGCGCGTCGCGGGCGTCCGGGTGCAGCTCGATGTCGGCGGCGGCGACGTTGAACTCGAGCTGCTCGACGCTGGACGCGCCGGGAATGGCGACCACGCCCGGCAGGCTGATCAGCCACGCCAGCGCCACCTGAGCCGGCCTCGCGTTGACGTCGGTAGCGACTTCCCTCAACGTCTGCAGCAGCGGCTCGATGCGGCGCAGGTTCTCCGTGCCGAACAGCGGGTTGGCCGCGCGGATGCCGCCGGGGCGGTGGTCCGGTCCGTACTTGCCGCCCAGTAGCCCCTGCGCCAGCGGGCTGTAGGCGATCACGATGCGGTTCTCGCGCTCCGCGAAGGGCACCAGGTCCTCCAGCGCGCCGGCGTGCGCGAGCGAAAAATGCACCTGGTTGCTGATGACCGGCCGCCCGAGCGCGGCGTCGGCCTTGCGCCACCGCGCCAGCGAGTAGTTCGAGACGCCGGCCGCGCCGATCTTTCCGGCGTCGAGCAGGTCGCGCATCCCGGGCATGATCACCGAATCGGGGACCACCGGGTTGGGCTGGTGGATCTGGTAGAGCGGGATGCGGTCGAGGCCCAGCCGCCGCGCGCTGGCGCGCTCGCGCTGCTTGACCACGGCGGGAAAAGGCGCCACCGGGAATACCTTGCTGGCCACAGCGACCTCGGCGCGCTCGTCGCCGAGCGCCTCGCCGAGGATCCGTTCGCTTTTGCCCATGCCGTATACCTCGGCGGTGTCGAACAGCGTCACGCCCAGGGCCCTGGCCCGCCGCACGATGTCGCGCGCCCCGCCGGACGCATACCCGTCCCCGTAGCCCCACTCGCGGGAGCCGAATTGCCACGTGCCCAGGCCGATTCGGCTGACGCGCCCGACCCCGTCGACGTCCAGATACTTCATGGGTCCACCCTAGGCGAGCGCTAGCCGGGGATCTTGTTGAGCGCGTACTCGGCGATGCTCACCGCCGTTTGCCGCGGGCGCAGCGCGTCGGTCGTGCCGCTGCAGGAGACGTACAGGTCGACGACGACGTTGGCCTTGGCCGCAATCGCGCGGGCGGAGCGCACCTGCAGCCCCTTGGGCGCCAGATCCATTGTGGTGATGCCGTTTCCGGCGTCGGCGGGAGCGCTCAACGAGAACGGGATCACGCCGGCCTCGGGGATTGTCACGCGCACCGTGGTGCCGCCGCATTGGCGCCATCCGGACAGCAGCCCGCCCAGTTGGGACTGGGCCGCGGGCGGGTCGCGAAAGGCCGCGACGGCCTGGATGACCTGGACCGACTTCAGCAGGCTGCGGGTGTCGGAGAATTCGGCCGCGTGGTAGCCGGAGATGGCTTCGACGGTGTAGGCGTCCGGTGTCCCGGGGGCGATGGCGCCCCAGCACTCCGGGCGGTCGATGGTCCCTTCCCGGTCGGACCGGGCCGGATGGTCCCAGGTTTGACCGGCCTCGAGGTTCTGGTCGTCGGTCATGGTCTTCAGCTCGCTGAGCCCGGGCAGCAGCGCGGCTATGGCGTCCGGCGCGACCGTCGGCCGCGGGGGCGCCGCGGCGGTGGTGGCGGGCGCCGCCGGGCGGCTTGGGTCGGCACGGAACGCGGCCAGCCCCGCCCACGCGACCACCGCGACGACCGCGAGCGTTACGAATGCATACGACAGCACCATCCCCACCACCGCGCGGTCCCTGCCCCGCTCACCACTCTGGCGCAGCCGCGCCAGCGCCAGGTGCCCGAGCACCGCGCCGACGGGCGGTGAAACGAACGCGAACACCAGCGACTGCGTTGCCAGCGCGTTGACGCGCGCGCGCTGCGGCGGCGCGGCCGGGGACGCCGGCACCGGTTGCGCGGCGGGCGGCCCGGCCGGCGGCAGGCGCCCCAGCGGATCGTAGGTGAACGGGCCGTACCCGAAAGGATCCTGGGGATTCACACGGCGGTCTCCTTAGCCTGGGAGCCTGCCGAGAATGTAGCCGACGACGACGCCCGGCCACCGATCAACGTGTCGGAGGAGGGCTTTCCGGGTGGGCGAGCCGGAAGCGCTCGATCAGGTGCGCGACCCTGCCCAGCTCGTCGCGCAACGTCTGTAGCCTGCGCAGGTCCGCGACGTCGAGCCGGCCCAGCGAGCCGTAGTGCCGCAACCGGCGCAGCCGTCCGGTCAGCACCGTGCCCCACCGGATGCTGAAGTCGTAGCGCTGGTTCTCGCTGATCGGCTCCTCGTCGTCTTGTGCCGCCAGTTCCCGAAGCGCCCTGATCTGGCGGGTGATCAACGCGACGTCGTTGTCGATGTCGACGTTGGCTTTGACCGCGGGCCGAGGGTGATTTCGTATGACGCTCATCGCTCCGCCCTTTCACCCGACATTTGCTGGGGATTACCCGAATCGGCACACATCACACGCAGTTTCCCACTCGGCGCGAGACAAGACCACGCCGAGCACGAGGAGCGCGAAGTGGCGGCGATGCTGGACCGGGCCCGCGCGCCGTCGTCGGCAAGGACTGGCGTTTTCCGGGCGCGACGCGGGGGTATGCCCAGGGCCGTGACGTTCCTGGGCAGCTCCCTGCTCGATCCGCGACCCGCCTGAACGGTGGCGGCCACCAAGGCCAGCGCCGCGCGCTACCTTCCCGAGGATCGCGCGCTGGATTCGCTGAAGACCGCGGCTGGCGGCTGCCGCGGCTGCCCGCTTTTCGCCGACGCCACGCAGACGGTCTTCGGTCACGGAAACCCGGGCGCGCCCATCATGTTGGTGGGTGAGCAGCCCGGCGACCGGGAGGACCGGGCCGGTCTGCCGTTCGTCGGCCCCGCGGGGCGGCTACTCGCCCGGGCGCTCGACGAGGCCGACATCGACCCGACGCTGACCTACCAGACCAACGTCGTCAAACATTTCAAGTTCACCCGCAAGGGCGGCAAGCGGCGGATACACCAGAAGCCGAGCCGCACCGAGGTCGTCGCGTGCCGGCCGTGGCTGATCGCCGAGATCGAGGCCGTGCGCCCGCAGGTGATCGTCTGCCTCGGGGCGACCGCCGCGCAATCCCTGCTGGGACCGGCGTTTCGGGTCTCGGCTCAGCGCGGTCGGGTCGTCGAGTTGCCCGACACGGTCGACGTGACGCTCGAGCCGGAGCCGATCGTGGTGGCGACGGTGCACCCGTCGTCGGTGCTGCGGGACCGCAGTGCCGCCCACGACGACTCCTACAAATCGTTCGTCGACGACCTCTGCAGCGCCCGCATCGCCTACGCGAGTTGAGGCTCGCGCTCAACTCTTCTTGTGCGGCAAGAACTCCTGCACCTTGGTCTTCAGGCCCACCTTGACGAAGCCGACGCGGTCCTCGTCCCCGGACAGCACCGCGGCCGTCGCCGCCTTGAACTGGTCCCAGGTGGCATGCGGAGGGATCGGCGGCATGTCGGGGTCGACGTGTACGTCCAGCACGGTGGGACGGTCGGAGGCCAAAGCGTTGCGCCAGGCGTCCCCGAGCTCGTCGGGGTCCTTGACGGCCCTCGCGTTGAGGCCGAGGCTGGCGGCGAACCCGGCGAAGTCGATATCCGGAAGGTTCTGCGACTCCGCGAATTTGGGGGAGCCGGCCATGGCCCGCATCTCCCAGGTGACCTGGTTGAGGTCGTTGTTGTGCAGGATCGCGACGATCAGGCGCGGATCGCCCCACTCCTGCCAGTACCGCTTGATCGTGATGAGTTCGGCCATGCCGTTCATCTGCATGGCGCCGTCACCGACGAACGCGATGACCGGCCGATCCGGGTTGGCGAATTTGGCGCCGATCGCGTAGGGGACGCCGGGGCCCATCGTGGCCAGGGTGCCCGACAGGGATCCGCGAATGTCGCCGTGGAACCGCAGGATTCGCGCGTACCAGTTGGCCGCCGAGCCGGAGTCGGCGGTGACGATGGCGTTGTCGGGCAGCTGCGGTGACAGCTCGGAGAACATCCGCATCGGGTTGATCGGGTCGGCGCTGACGTTGGCTTCCATGTCCATCGTTTCCCACCAGCGCGCCACATTGGCCTCGATCGTCTCGCGCCATCCGCGGTCCTCCTTGCGCCGCAGGTGCGGAATCAGCGCCTGCAGCGCGGCTTTCGCGTCGGCGACGACGTTGACCTCATACGGGTAGCGCATCCCGATGAACCGGCCGTCGACGTCGATCTGCACGGCCCGGCACTGGTCGAACTCCGGCAGGAACTGGGTGTAGGGGAAGCTGGACCCGACGGTGAGCAGGGTGTCGCAGTCGCGCATCAGCTCGTAGCTGGGCCGGGTGCCCAGCAGGCCGATAGATCCGGTGACCCAAGGCAATTCGTCACTCAACACGTCCTTGCCCAGCAGCGCCTTGGCCGCCCCGGCGCCGAGCAGGTCGGCGACCTCGGCCAGCTCCCGGTGTGCGCCGCGGGCGCCGGTGCCCACCAGCATCGCCACCTTCTTGCCCGCGTTGAGCACCTCGGCTGCGCGGGTGATGGCGGCGTCGTCGGGGGCGATGGCCGGCGCTTCGATGCCCAGGCTGGACGGCACCATCTTGAAGGCGTGGGTCGGCGGCGAGTACGGCAGTTCCTGCACGTCCGACGGGATGATCAGCGCTGTCGGGGCGCGTTGGGTCATCGCCACCCGGATGGCGCGGTCCAGGACATTGGGCAATTGTTCGGGGACCGTGACCATTTGGAGGTAGTCGCTGGCGACGTCCTTGAACAGGCTCATCAGGTCGACCTCCTGCTGATAGGAGCCCCCCATGGCGCTGCGGTTGGTCTGGCCGACGATCGCCACCACCGGGACGTGGTCGAGCTTGGCGTCATAGAGGCCGTTGAGCAGATGGATGGCCCCGGGCCCCGACGTCGCCGCGCACACCGCGACCCGGCCGCTGAATTTCGCGTAACCCACGGCTTCGAACGCGCTCATCTCCTCGTGGCGCGACTGGATGAACATGGGCTTGTTGTCGGCGCGGGCCCACGCGGCCAGCAGCCCGTTGATGCCGTCGCCGGGATAGGCGAATACGTGCTCGACGCCCCATGCCCGCAGTCGTTCCAACAGGTAGTCCGAGACCTCTTGTTTAGCCATGGGTTGTCCTCCTCGACGGACAGCGACGGACAGCAGGGTGACATTGCAGGTGACCCCCGGATCGCCGTTGGTTGGACGTGCCGGTTGGCGCGGGCGAAGCGGGCGGTTCGGCTGCCGGCTCCGTCAGTACGGCAGCCGACACCGACCGGCGGTTTCGCCACACGGAATCCCGCATACCCGCAATCGCGTCCCCTTATGCGTGCAAGGGCCGGGTCATGCGCTCTTGGGCAGCGCCCCGGATGCGTCGTGGCCCTTGGCCACTCGGCGGATGAGCATGCGGGTGGCCTTCTCCAGAATCTCCTGCGCCGCCTCCGGCCGGCGGGCGCGCGCGGCGCGACGCGTCGCCGCGCCGATCGTCAGGCCGCGCTCGTAACCGGTGACGACGCGGGGGTCCACGTACGAGCCGCGGGCCACCGCGGGGGTGTTGCCGAGTTCCTCGGCGACCTCCTTCATCACGGCGGACGTGACGCGCTTGACCACCCGTTGGGAGACGGGTGGGTCCGCGTCGGCGAACGCCGCGGCGGCCAGCACCGTGCCGTGCCAGGTGCGCAGGTCCTTGACGGTGTACTCGTCGCCGACCATCTCCTTGAACCGCGCGTTGAGATCGTCCGAGCGGATGTCGACCCATCCGGATCCGGTGCGGCACACGAGCAGTCGTTCCGTGCGCTCCGGGCGTCGCATCAGGGCACGCACCGCCCGAACGATTTCGGCGTCCTCGATCTCCACGGTGCGCCGGACCCCGCTTTTGGCAGGAAAGTCGAATGCGACCGACCCGCGGCGCACCGTCACGTGACTGCACTGCAGGGTGGCCATTCCGTAGGACTCGTGCTCCTCGGCGTACTGCTCGCCGCCGGCGCGGAAGTAGCCGCGGTCCAACAGACGCAGCGCTACCGCCAGGACCCGCTCGCGCGTTAAACCGCGGCGCCGCAGGTCTTTACCGACCCGCGCCCGCCACATCGGCAACTGCGCCGAGAGCTCCAGCACGCGGTCGAACTTCTCCTCGGCGCGCTCCTGCTGCCACGCGGCGTGGTAGAGGTACTGGCGGCGTCCGGCCGCGTCGGTGCCGACGGCCTGGATGTGGCCGTTGGGGTAGGGGCAGATCCAGACCTTCTTCCACGCCGGCGGAATGACGAGGTCCTTGATGCGCGCCAGGGCGTCCGGATCGGTCAGCCGGTTGCCGTCGGGGTCGTGGTAGGCGAACCCCTTGCCGCGGCGTTTGCGGGTGATCCCCGGTTTGCCGAGCTCGCTGCGACGCAACCGCATCCTTGCCTCCAGTCCGTCTGGGTGACTGGACAATTACCCGCGCGCCCAACACGCGAAACGACCCGCCACGACGCTGTGGCGGGTCGTTTCCGGCGCGTTTAGCCGGCCATGAACTCCTGGTAGGCCGAGTCGAGCATCGGCGGCAGCGCCTTGACGTTGCACTGCCGCTCGGTGTCGCCGATCGGCGCCAGGATGCCCCGCAGGTCGTAGTACTGCTGGGGGTGCGAGGTGAAGTAGGCCCGCAGGTTGGACGCGGCCTCCGGCCGCGGCTGACTGTAGGCGGCCGTCACCACCTGGCCGGCGTCCGGATGTGCGGCCAGGTACTGCTGTGCCGCGCCCTGCACCGAGGACACCGTGGCGTTGACGCCGGCCGGGCTGCAGTCGGGCGCCGCGGCCGCCGTCGGGGCACCGATGATGCCCATGGTCAATCCCCCGAGCAGACAACCCGCGCTGATGCCGGCGACTCGCCGGCGCGCGACGATACTGCTGATTTTCATGATGAGTGTTGTCCTTCGAAATTGATGAAATTGATCGAGAGCGATCGAACTGGTCGAACAGAGGGTCCCGAGGCCCTCGAAAACCAAAGTAGCGGAGCCCGAAAGTGGCGGCCGTCACTCGCAAACGCATATTGCGGTCGCGCACCGCCCGGTGCGGCCGTTGGGCGCCGGTTTCGCTAAGACAGCAACCAAATCGGGCCGAAAAAGCTGAGGATTCTTAGAGAACGCGATCGGTTCTTAAGCAATTGCAAGACGGATCGTGACAAAACCGTGACATGCTCAGCGGCTCGTGTTGGACAGATCCCGCGCCCGCAGCCTCGTCGGCGCGGTGCTGCCGTCCCCGTTCGAGCTGCCGTCGGTCCCGTCCGGCGCCAGGGTGCTCAACCAGGTGTCGACGTCCGGGCCGACGACGACCGCGCCGTCGGAGGCCAGCAGTGCCCCGGTGCCAAGGGCGCGCAGCGCGGGCTGGACCGCGCGGACGTGGCGGCGATCGCCTTGCCGCACGAGCAGTTTCGACGTGAGGTCGGGCAGCCGGACGGCCTCGGGGCCGGTGACGGTGCGCGGCGGGTGCGTCTGGCCCAGGGCCGCCTCGACCAGCACATCGGCGACCGTGTCGGCGGCGACGGGCTGGATCAGCCAGTCCTCGACCACCACCTCGCCGTCCTGGGCGGTGACCGCGGCGGGGTTGTTGGCGAATTCGTACCACTGGGTGGATTTCACGATCGTCGCCGGCACCGGGCCGTCGAGCACGATCTCCTTGGCCGCCCGCTTGGCCGCGTAGTACGGAAATCCGTCGAACGCGGGGTCTTCGACGCCGGCGATCGTCAGGACCACCAGCCGCCGGACATTCCGCGCGGCGCACGCTCCCACGATGTTGTGGGTCGCGGTGGCCACCGTCCGGGTGATGCCCGAGCGTCCGTCGGCCGGCAGCGGATTGGAGACGTCGATGACGACGTCGACTCCGGCCAGCGCTTCGAAGAGCCCCCGCCCGGAGACCACGTCGACACCCTGGGCGCGCGACATCTCGACCACCGCGACGTCGCGGGCGTTCAGCCTGGCGACGACGCGCGACCCGGCCGTGCCGGTCGCCCCGATGACAGCGACGGTGCTCAGTAGCCTCACCCCCCTTACGCGGTCGCCCGGTGGAGCTACCCGGATAGATGTCGTTCAAACCAGCCTTTTCGCCAGGCGGATCGCATCGCGTGATCACGCGCACAGCTGGGCCCGGGGTGTTTGGGCGGGCGGCGCGGGGGAAGCCGGTAAGGCGAACGACCAAGACGCAACCAACACAGGGAGGTCGACCCATGGGAGATGACAAGAGCGGACCGCAAGAGGCCGTCAAGGGCGCGGTCGAAGGCGTCAAAGGCAAGGCGAAGGAGGTTGGCGGAACCGTCCTCGGCCGCGACGACATGGTCGAGGAGGGCCAGGCCCAGCAGGACAAGGCCGACGCCCAGCGCGACGCGGGCAAGAAGGAAGCCGAGGCGGAGTCGGCGCGCGCCGGCGCGAAGGCCGCCGAGGAGCGCCAGAAGGACAACCAGTAACCGATCCCGCGGGGGCCCGGTCCGGCAATCGGACCGGGCCCTTTGCTCATGCCCGGTGCAGGTCGATCACCAGCGGCCGGTGATCCGATATCGGCATCGCGTCGGCCCGCGCCGCGCCGCCGCGCAGGGTTTCGTCGTCGGTGAGGATGTGGTCGAGCTGGCGGTGGGGCGTTGCGGCCGGAAACGTCGTCGCGGTGGCCAGCGGCCGCATGCCCGACCAGCGCTGCGCAGCGTGGGGCGTCATGTTCAGGTCCCCCATCAGCAGCCGCGGGCCCGGAAAGCCGCGCAGGTCGCGCACGAGCCGGCGCAGCTGGCGCCGATTCCAGCCGGGCACGAAGGACAGGTGGGTGTTGGCCACCGTCAGGCCGCCGCGCGGGGTGTGCAGCTGGGCGATGACGGCCGCTCGCGGTTCCTCGTCGACGACGGTCACCCGGTTCGGCTGCCGAAGATACATGGGAAAGCGCACCGGAATCCGCGGTAACCGCACCACCTGCCAACTTGCTACCGGGAAGCGGGACAGCAGGGCGATCCCGTAGGCCGCCGTGCCGGGCTGCTCGTGGCCGGTGGCGGCCATCCAGGTCGCGCCGGGCGTACCGGAGATCGCCGCCACGAACCGGTGCTCGACGGCTCCCATGGCTTCGGCCGCGACGGCGGTCAGGTCGGCGCGATCCGAGCGCGGCTGGTCGAAGTCGACCTCTTGCAACCCGAGGATGTCGGGATCCAGGCGGCGCACGCACTCGCCCAGCCGGCGCGGGTGCACGCCGTCGCCGACGGTGCGGCCATGCAGGATGTTGAAGGTCGCCACGCGCATGGGTTTACCGGAATATCACTTCTCCCACCGCGAGCAGCCGCTGCAGGACGAACCCCGGCAACACCGGTGGCGCGCCGGCGACTCCCGGCTCGAGCTGACTCCGAAAGCACCGCGCCGCAAGGCGTTTGCGGGCGAGCGCGCCAGCGGGCACGCGCACGGCGTGGGCCCGCTCCCATGGGACCGCTGGGTCGGCCGGGCCGGCCCAGTGCCACATCCACACCGGGTATTCCAGCAGCGCGGCGCCGGTGCGTTCACACGCGCGCGCGGCCGCGCGCCCGACGGCCTCGTGATCCGGATGCCCGTCGCCCCGCCAGGTGGTGGCACACCAGGTCCCGGGTGCGGTGTCCTCGAGGATCCCCGTGAGCAGGTCGCCGATCTCGTCCTCGTGGTCGGTCAGCTGCCCGTCGGGCAGGCCCAGTGACACCGGCGGCGGTGCTCCCAGAACACTTGTCGCCCTGCGTAGCTCGTGCCGCTGGGTGATTTCGAGACGGACCCGCTCGGCGGGCCGCGCCGCGGGCCGGGCGGCGCCACCGTCGCTGACCGAGATCACCCGGACGGCGACGCCGGAGGCCACCAGTTGTGCGGTCGTCGCGCCGAGTCCGAGCGTCTCGTCATCGGGATGGGGCGCGACGACGACCAGGCCCGGGCAGGCCGAAAGGTCCAGGGGCGGCAGCGGATGGGAGTCCAGGGCGGTCAGCCAGACCGGCACCGGGGTGCCGCCGCGGGTCAGCGGCTTCGCCGCGAACTTCGCGTAGTTGCCGGCCGGCAGGGTGGTGACGGTGTGCACAGGGTGCTCGAGGGTCGTCATCGCTGCCGCCCGGCCAGCCGTCCCAGCTCGGCCAGGTCCCGCTCGGCATGGCTCTGGCGGATGTAGATGGTCAGGTCGGCGACGCGCTGGGCGTGCCGGCCGTCCTGGCACAGCGGGCCCGGCCCGAGGGCCCGGCCGGTCCGGGTGATGGCTTCGTCGGCCGCGTGCTCGACGACGGTGCGCGCGCGATGGGCCAGCAGTTGAGCCGTGTCGGAGCGATCGAACGGATCGGCGTCGATCTGGGCAGCCGCGGCGGCCAGGATCGCCTCGCCCGCGGCGAGCGCGGCGTCGACGGCACCCAGGTGCGCCAGCGAGTACGCGTCAGCCGATTCGCTTGTGGCGCAGCGGTACAGCGGCTCGGCAACCCGGCGCGCACCGCCGAGCCAGCAGGCCGCCACGCCGATGGCCGCGTGCCAGAACCCGGGTCGGCTGAAGTACTCGTCGGGATCACCGACGGCGACGGCGGGGGCGTTGGTGAACTGCACCGCCCGCGTGTCGCTGCCGGCCATCCCGACGTTCCACCACGTGGTCGGCAGCGCTTTGACGGCGGGTTCGCTGACCGTCACCGCGAACAGGCCGCGGCTGCCGTCGTCGAGCCGCGCGGTCACCAGCGCGTGGCTGCAGAATCCGGCGCCCGAGCACCACACCTTGGTGCCGTTGAGGATGATCGCTCCGCCGCTGATCTCGGTGGCGGTCACCCTGGCGTCGCACGACTCAGCCGACCACACGGCCCACAGCTGCCCGGAATCGGGGGGCTTGCCGCCGAGCTCGTGCAGGATCGCCACGGCGTCGAGGTGGGACTCGGCAATGCGGGCCGCCACCACGTCCTCCTCGGCCAGCCGCGCCAGGCGTTGCCAGCGTTCGGCGGTGCGCCCCGCAGCGGGTAGCGGCAACTCGAGTCGTCCCGAGTCGAGCCAGTGCTGCACCAATCCCGCCGTCACGCGCGGTCACCCTCATGGCGGGCGCGGAACCGTGCGGCTGACATAAGTGAATAACTGCCCAGTCTCACTGGCGCTTAAACGAACGAGGAGCGACGTCACCGCCTTTGCCGGCCGGTTGCATCCGGCCGGCGGGGGGTATGACCTAGGGACCATGACACCCATCGAGACGCCCGCGGACGCGACGGCGCCGGTCGCCTGCGAGCAGCTGCGGGAAGCGTTGCGCAGGGCGGCCTCCGCGCTCAAGGAGAACGGCCCGCGCTTCGCGCTGGCCGGCACCTATGCGCTGTGGGCCTACGGCGCGCCCGAGCCGAGCCACGACGTGGACCTGGTGGTGGCCGAGTCCGATGTGGCCGAGGCGGAGGCCACCCTCGCCGGCGCCGGTTTCGCCGTCGAACATCCCCCGGAGGACTGGCTGTTCAAGGCGCGCACCGGCGATACGGTCGTGGACGTGTTGCACCGCATCAACGGCGAACGCGTGGAGCCCGCGATGCTGGAGTGCGCGGAGCAACGCGAGGTGCTGGCGATTGGGATGCCGGTGCTGCCGCCCACCGTGGTGGTGATCCAGAAGTTGCGCGCCCTGAACGAACATCACTGCGACTTCGCCAGGCTGCTTCCGCCGGTGCGCGCGGTCCGCGAACGCCTGGACTGGCGCGACATCGAAACCAGCACCGCCACCAACGATTACGCGGCCGCGTTCCTGGTGCTCGCCGGCCGGCTCGGCCTCACCGGTTGAGCCCGGGTCAGTGGTTGCGCAGCTTGGCGACCAACTTGTCCTTGGTCAGGCTTGAATAGCCGGACATGCCAAGCTCTTTGGCCTTCTTCTTCAACTCGGGAACCGTCCAGTCCTGGTACGAGCCGGACTTGCCGCCCTTGCGGCCGACCGACGACTTGCCCCGGCTGGCGGCGGCGTTGGAGATCCGCGCCGCCTTCTCCTTGGAGTCGCCCTTCTTGCGCAGGTCCTGGTACACCTTTTCGTTCTTGATCGACGAACGTGGCATTCTTCATCCTCCTTGGTGTCGAAATTCCGATGACGCTCATGCCGGCACCGGATCGGTTTGGCGCTCCCAACAGCGATGGCGTGCCAGCGCGGCGGCGAGTTCCTCGGCGAACGCGTCGGGAAGCTCGTCGGCGGCCGCCGTCGTGGTGACGACGGCCTGGTCGCTGACAATGCCGGTGTCCTCTGCGAGGCGGGACTTGATGCCCCCGGCGCGCAGCAGCTTGATCCCAGCGCCGTACGCGCCGATCGGCTTGAGGTGCTTGTAGGCCTCGACCACAAAGTGCACGGCGTATCCGTCCCCGGACAGCGTCGACACCGAGTCCGGTCCGCACGCCACGACCACCGCGTCGTAGAGGACCGACGCCATCGTCGTGAACGCCCGGTCGACGGGCAGTTCACCGCCGGACCCGCCGCGCAGCGCGCCGCCGGCAACCGGCGCAAGGACCTCGACGATCGCGCCGCGCTGTTCCATCTGCTCCTTGAAGCGTTGCGTCCCAACGACATCCACGCCGTCGGCGGCCAGCACCGCGATCTTGCGCGAGGCGATGGTGTCGCTGACGGCGATCTGCGACAGCGCCGGCGAGGCGGCCGCTGCACCGTCGACCGCTTCGTCGGGCGGCGCGGGCAGCCCCAGCTTCGCCGCCACCCGGGTGGCCAGTTGGTGGTCGACGCGGGCAAGTTGGGCCACCACCGCCGCACGGATGTCGGGCACTTCCACCTTGCCGAGCTCGAAGGCGAATCCGGCGACGATGTGTTCGGCCTCGACCGGCGTCATGCTCTTCCAGAACATGCGCGCCTGGCTGTAGTGATTCTCGAAGGACTTCGCGCGCTTGCGCATGGCGACGCCGTCCACCCGCTGTGTGTAGTGGCGAAAGACGTCCTCGTCGGCCAGCGCCGGGCAACCGCCCCCGATGCTGTTCTTGTAGTAGCTGGTCCGGCCCTGCGGGATCCGCTGCTGGGCGTAGCCGTCGTGCTGGTTGGTGCGCACCTCGGCCACCGGCCGATTGACCGGCAACTGCGCAAAGTTGGGGCCGCCCAGGCGGATCAGCTGCGTGTCCAGGTAGGAGAAGTTGCGGAACTGCAGCAGCGGGTCGTTGGTGAAGTCGATCCCGGGCACCACGTTGGCGGTGTGAAAGGCGACCTGCTCGGTTTCGGCGAAGAAGTTGTCGGGGTTGCGGTTCAGCACCATCTTGCCGACCGGGCGCACCGGGACCTGTTCCTCGGGAATCAGTTTCGTGGCATCCAGCAGGTCGAAGTCGAACTTGAACTCGTCGGCCTCGGCGACCAGTTGCACGCCGAGTTCCCACTCGGGAAATTGGCCGGACTCGATGGCCTCCCAGAGGTCGCGCCGGTTGTAGTCGGGGTCCTTGCCGGCGATCTTCTGGCATTCGTCCCAGATCAGCGAGTGCACGCCGAGGCTCGGCTTCCAGTGGAACTTTACGAAAGTGCCTTCGCCGCGGTCGTTTACCAGCCGGAACGTGTGCACGCCGAAGCCCTGCATCATGCGGTAGCTGCGCGGCAGCGCGCGGTCGGACATCAGCCACATGATGGTGTGCAGCGTCTCGGGCTGCAGCGCCACGAAATCCCACAGCGTGTCGTGGGCCGACTGGGCCTGCGGAATCTCGTTGTGCGGCTCGGGTTTCACCGCGTGGACGAAATCGGGGAACTTGATCCCGTCCTGAATGAAGAAGACCGGGAAGTTGTTGCCGACCAGGTCGTAGTTGCCCTGTTCGGTGTAGAACTTGGTGGCGAACCCGCGCACGTCGCGGACGGTGTCGGCCGAGCCGCGCGACCCGGCCACCGTGGAGAAACGCACGAACACCGGTGTCCGGGTGCCCGGCGTGGTCAGGAATTTCGCCGCGGTGTGCTGGGCCAGCCAATCGTCGTACGGTTCGAAGAAGCCGTACGCGCCGGCGCCGCGCGCGTGCACGACCCGCTCCGGGATGCGCTCGTGGTCGAAGTGGGTGATCTTCTCGCGGGCGTGGAAATCCTCCAGCAGCGTGGGGCCACGCTCGCCCACGCTCAGCGCATCGTCGGTGTGATCAACGCGGACCCCCTGCTGGGTGGTCAGGTACCCGGTGTCGCGGCGGAAACGCGCCGACTCGAGGTCGTGTTGCTTCGGATCCGGTGTGTCGTCTTTGGCCATGGCGTCCGGTTACCACCGTCCGCTCAACCCAAAACCGGCACCACGTGCTTCTATCCACCGGCCGCGCGGTTACGTAAGCTTGAGCGGAGTAGTCGAGGGTGGTGATTGACGCGTCCAGTCAACGGGACGACGCGGACGGCCTGCGGGGAGTGGTCGCGATCGGCGCCTCTGCGGGCGGCGTGGACGCGCTGTCCCGGTTGGCCGCCGGTCTGTCGGCGGATCTGCCGTACGCCTATTTGATCGTGCTGCACGTCCCCGCCGGTGTGCCGAGCGTCCTGGCCCGGATCGTCGATCGCAGCGGCCCCCTCCCCGCGATCACGGCGGAGCACGGTGCGCCGCTGTTGCCGGGCCACATCTACGTCAGCAGTCCGGACCGTCATCTGCTGGTCGTCGACCACCGCGTCGTGCTGTCCCAGGGCCCGACGGAGAACGGCCATCGGCCCGCCATCAACGCCCTGTTTCGCTCGGTGGCCGTGGCATTCGGGACACGCGCGATCGGCGTGCTGCTCTCCGGGGTGCTCGACGACGGCGTGCTGGGGCTGGCCGCGATCCGCTCGCGCGGCGGCGCCACCATCGGCCAGTCACCGGAGGACGCGTTGTTCCCGGCCATGCCCGTCAACGCGCTCAATGCGGGCGTGCTGGACCGGCAGGCCGCCGCGGCCGAGATCGGCGCGGTCCTCAAAGAACTTTCGTACCGGGAAATCGAGGAGCCGAACATGGAACCCGATGCGGCGTTGGAACTGGAAAATCGCATCGCTATGGCCTCCAGGTTCTCGACCGACTTCGACACCCAGGAGCTGGGCGCGCCGTCGGGCTACACCTGCCCCGACTGCAACGGCTCGCTAATCTCCGTCAGCGAGAACAATTTCCGCTGTCAGGTCGGCCATGCGTGGACGGCCGACGCGTTGCTCACCGCGCGCGACGACGAGCTTGAGGGCGCACTGTGGGTCGCCGTGCGCAGCCTGCGGGAGAAGGTCAAACTGGCTCGCCAGCTTGCCGACAAGGCCGGGCCCGGCCCGCTGTTCGGCCACTACATGAACCTGGCCGAGGAAAGCGAACGCGCGCTGGCCGTGCTCAGCGAACGGCTCGCGGGCACCGCCCCCCCAAGCGGTGATACCGGTGGCTGAGTACGGGTCGGTCGTGCGGATCGACTCAGCACCGCAACGCGGCGTGCCGATCCTGGTGCTGGACGGGGTGCTGGACGGCTCCACGTATCGGACCGTCCGCGACGCCGTGATCAAGGCCGCGCTCGACGAGCCGCGCGGCGTCGTCGTCGATGTCAACCGCCTGTCCGTGCCGTCCGCGTCGGCGTGGGCGGTGTTCACCAGCGCCCGCTGGCACGTCAGTGTCTGGCCGGACGTGCCGATTCTGCTGGTCTGCGGAGAGCCGCGGGTGCGCAGGGCCATCATCGCCGGCGGCGTGACCCGCTACGTGCCGGTGCATCCCACCCGGTTGTTGGCGCTGGATGCCCTCGGCGACGGGGAGTTGCCGTTGCGCCGGCGGGCGCGCACCGAGCTGCCGGTCACCTCGGCCGGTGTCGGCCTGGCCCGCGCCATGGTCACCGATTGGCTCACCCAATGGGACCAACGCGAGCTGATCCCGGTCGCGGCGACCGTCGCGACGGTGTTCGTCGAAAACGTCCTCGACCATACGCAGAGCGCGCCGGTCCTGATGGTCGAGAACTATCGCGACACCGTCACGGTCGCGGTCGAGGATTGCAGCGAGCACCTGCCCGGCCGGCACGAGGACCCCGACCGCGGCGCCGAAATCGTGTCCGGCCTGGCCATCGTGTCCGTGCTGTGCCGGTCGTGGGGCGCCACCCCGACCATGTCGGGCAAGACGGTGTGGGCGATGGTCGGTCACGAAAATCAGCTTTGACGTCGCGAGTAGTGTTCACATTCTTCTGCGCCTGCAGATCCTTTTGCTCCTAGGACGAAGTGCTCTTGCGAACGGGACTACATGGACGGCACGACTGACGAGGCCTTCGAGGCGCTGCTGCGATATATGCGCGACTCCCGCGGCTTCGACTTCACGGGCTACAAGCGCACGTCGCTGATGCGCCGGGTCCGGCACCGGATGGATCAGGCGGGCTATCCCTCCTTCGAGGAGTACCTCGACGTCCTGCAGGCCAGCTCGGACGAGTTCGCGGCGCTGTTCAACACCATCCTGATCAACGTCACCGCGTTCTTCCGGGACGCGGAGGCCTGGGAGTTCATCGGCGCCGAGGTCATTCCGCGGATGCTCGCCGAGCGTGGTCCCGGCGACCCGATCAGGGTGTGGAGCGCGGGGTGCGCGTCCGGGCAGGAGGCCTACACGCTGGCCATGCTGCTGGCCGAGGCGCTGGGCCCCGACGCGTTTCGGCAGCGGGTCAAGATCTACGCCACCGATATCGACGAGGAGGCGCTCACCGAGGCGCGCACGGCATCGTATGAGGCCAAGGCGGTCGAGGGGGTGCCCGCGGACCTGCTCGGCCGCTACTTCGAACAGGTCAATGGCCGCTACGTCTTCCACAAGGACCTGCGCCGAGCGGTCATCTTCGGCCGCAATGACCTGGTCAAGGACGCGCCGATCTCCCGCGTCGATCTGTTGGTGTGCCGCAACACCCTGATGTACCTCAACGCCGAGACGCAGCGAAACGTGTTGGGGCGCTTGCATTTCGCGCTTGCGCCCCAAGGCACCCTGTTTCTCGGGCACGCCGAGATGCTGTTGAGCCACAGTGATCGCTTCGCCCCGTTGAGCCTCAAGAACCGGATCTTCCGCAAGATCATCGGATCCCAGGCCCACGTGGAACGCTACGACCCGGCCGCCGCCTTCTACGATCGCCACCCCGACCTGCCGGGGCTGGCCACGGTGCGGGACTTGGCATTTCGCGCCAGCCCGGTCGCCCAGATCGTGATCACCGGCGAGGACACCGTCGCCATGATCAACCAGCAGGCGGAGAGCATCTTCGGCCTGTCGGCCCGCGACATCGGCCGGCTACTGCGCGACCTCGAGGTGTCCTACCGTCCGGTCGAGCTGCGCGCCTACCTCGAACAGGCCAAGGTGGAGCGGCGATCCACCCGGATCCCGGACGTCAAGTGGCAGCGGCCCGGTGCCGAGACCGTGTGGTTCGAGATCCACATCAACCCGCTCGTCGACGCCGAGAACGGCCTGCTGGGTGTGTCGATCGTGTTCTTCGACGTCACCGCGACGCGCGCGCTGCTGGACAAGGTCGTGCAGACCAACCGCCAGCTCGAGGCGGCCTACGAGGAACTGCAGTCCACCAATGAGGAGCTCGAGACCACCAACGAGGAATTGCAGTCCACCAACGAAGAGCTCGAGACGATGAACGAGGAGCTGCAGTCCACCAACGACGAGCTGCACACCATCAACGACACGCTGCGCGAACGCAGCGTCGAACTCGACGACGCCAAGAACTTCCTGGAGTCGCTGACCAATTCGGTTCAGCTGGGCATGGTCGTGGTGGACCGGGAGATGCGGGTGGTGGTGTGGAACCGCGGCTGCGAAGAACTATGGGGCCTGCGTGCCGACGAGACGACGGGTGCCCGATTGACCGGGCTGGACATCGGGCTGCCGCTGGACGGCATCCGCCCGCTGATCGGCAACGCGTTCGTCGACCCGGAGAGCTCCGGTGAAACCGTGGTGGACGCCGTCAACCGGCGCGGCCGACCCACCCGGATACGGGTGGTGTGCACTTCGTTTCGGTCGCCCGAGGGAACCGTTGGCGGGGCGCTGCTGTTGATGGAGGTCCTGGAATAGCGGTTTAGTGCCCCCAGCGCGCGGCCGCCTCCGAGGCCGCCTGGTGGGCCAGTTGGGCGCGGCGCAACGACTCTTGGGCCCGGCTGCGCGCGACGGCGACGGTCCGCGCGGTGGCACCGAACCCCTCGGACAGATCCTGCCGCCTGCGCCGCAGCTCGGCGGCGCGCCGTCGCGCCATCTCGGCACGGCCGGCCGCGTTGTTGGGCAGGTGGTCCGGCGTCAGCCGACACGTACCGTCGCCCCGTGCGACATGCCCATCCATTGATCCCCCTTCTCCCGGTTCCGTGGCCTGCGCCGGCGGCATCACCCGAGTCTGCTCAGGCAGCGCGCCACCCGCGACGAGCCCGGCCAGCACGCGCCCGATCTCGTGAATCGGCAGTACGAGGTCGGCACCGGCACGCGCCGCCGCGAGCGGCATCGACGCGTAGAGCGCGGTGTCCGGGCTTTGCGCGATGACGATGGCGCCGGCGCGCTTCATCGCCGCGGTCCCCACCGCACCGTCCTGGCCGGAGCCCGACAACACCACCGCCACGCTGCGCGGCCCGTACGAGGCGGCCACCGACGCCAGGAGCAGGTCGATGCGCCGCTCCGAGCGCCCCGACATGGCGCGCAGCCGACAGCAGCCGCCGGGCGCGAGCTCCAGCTGCACCTGGGGCGGGCAGACCACCACCTGCCCGGGCACCACCGACTGGCCGTCCAGCGCCCAACTGACCCGGTGGGGCGTTTGCCTGCCCAGGATCGTGGGCAGCACGCTGCTGAGGCCCCCGAGGTGCTGCTGCACGACCACGGCGGCCGGAAACTCGGCCGGCAGGTCGTGCAAGACCACCGACAACGCATCCAGCCCGCCCGCCGAGGCCAGCAGGACCACCAGGTCCAGCGGCGGGCGCTGGACGTTGCCGATGGCCGCGGTCATCCCTTCAGTGTCCTCTTCGGGGCGGTCGGCCCGGCCAGCCGATATGCGAAACGGCTGGACGACAGGCGAAGGACGCGGCGGGCGCGTTTCGTTTGTACCGGGCGGGGTAGCACTCCTGGGTCGTTGTTTCCGCGCGCGAACCCGAAGGGGGCGGCAGTGAAGATCGCGATCGTCACTGGTGACGACGTCGTCGGTGACGACCCGGCGCAACTTGGCGCCGCGCTCGCGGCCGGGGGACACGAGGTGACGTCCTACGTCAGGCAGCGGGACGGGCGGCGCGCGAGAGCACATCCCGAAAGCGGCTATCGAACGGTGCCGATCCGCGTCGGCCCGCGCGCCGCGGCTTCGGCCGCGCAGGTGCTGCCGTACGTCGGGGAATGGGTGACCATGCTCGAGCGCCTGTGGGTGTCGGACCCGCCCGACGTCGTGCACGCATATGGATTCCTCGGCGGCCTGGCCGCGCAACTGGCGGCACGGCAGCAGCGGATACCCACGGTGCAGAGCTTCCAGGGGCTGGCCGGGGCGTCCCGTCCGGTCGCCGACGACCTGCGCGGCCGCATCGAGCCGCTGTTGGCGCGGGGCGCGGCCTGGGTGACCGGTGAGTGCACTGCCGACGCCGACATCCTGTGCCGGTTGCGCCGCGGCCGGGCCCGAGTGTCCACTCTGTGTAGCGGCGTCGACGTGGAAGCTTACAGTCCGGTCGGCTCGGTGGCCGCCCGCAACGGGCGTCATCGGATTCTGTGCATGGGCCCGGACCTGTTGGGAGCCAATGGGTTTGATATCGCCATGCGAGCGCTGCCCAAGGTCGCCGATGCGGAGCTCGTCATTGCCGTCACGGCCGGCGAACCCGGCCACGACGACGCGCGCGCCCGGCTCGCGTGCCTTGCCGCCGAGTTGGGCGTCGCCGATCGGGTTCACCTCGCCGGCACGGCCGGCGCCGAACTGCCGTCGCTGCTGCGCTCCGCCGACATCGTCGCGTGCACGCCCCGGCAGCCGCCGCGCGCGACGCCGGTGTTGCGGGCCATGGCCAGCGGGGTGGCCGTCGTCGCGCTTCCCGTCGGTGTCCTGACCGACGTCGTGGTGGACGGTGTTACCGGCCAGGTGCTGTCGCACCATGACCCCACCGCGGTCGCCGCGGTGTTGAGAAGCCTTCTCGCGCAAAGCTTCCGGTGTCAGAGCATGGGCGCGGCCGGGCGCAGCCGCGCCGTGTCGCGGTTCACCTGGGACCGCATCGCGCTGGACGCGCTGAACATCTATCGCCCGCTCGTCCCGCAAAACGGCGGGCCGGCCAAGCTCCAGCCGGCCGACGACCCGGTACTGCGATGACGACCATCACCGACGGCGTTTCCTCCGGCGTCGACGTCGTCGACGCGGTCGACGAACCCGACTCGATCCGGGTCGAGCTGCGCCCCGCCCCGCCCGCCCCGGCGCGTGGCCCGGGGCCGGTGCAGCGTCCCGCGGCGGTTCGTTACGAGCAGTTCCGCACCGTCGAGGCGGAGGCCACGCGGCGGTTTTTCACCGGCGCCTACGCCCCGGGCTGGCGGGTCGGCGGGCTCGCGAGCCCGCTGGCCGTCACCCACCGCCGCTGCGTGGCGGGCTCGCTGGCACTCGACGAGGTACTGATCCAGGGACGGCTGGCCTTCGAAATCCCGCCCGCCGACAGTGTTCTCGTGATTCAGCCACGCGCCGGGTCGCTGGCCGTGACGGGTGGCCCGTTCCCGAGCGTGGACAGTCCCATCCTGGTCTCGCACGGCATGTCCTGCGCGCTGCGCGTCAACGGTGCCCGGTTCGACGTGGTGACCATCGCCGCCGACGCGCTGCGCAAGGTCGCCGCGAACTGGCAGGCCCCGCTGTCGCAGCAGGTCCGGTTTTTGAACTGGCGCCCACGGTCCCGCGGTGCCCTGCGCGCGTGGCATCGAGCGCTGGATTATGTGACCGCGACCCTGGCCGCACCCGATACCGCCGGGCAACCGCTGGTAGCTGCGGCGCTGGCACCGCTCTTGGCCGGCGCGCTGCTCGAGTGCTACCCGTCCAACATCACCGAACAGGAGCTGGCCGGAGATCCCGCGATCCCGGAATCGCTGCGGGACGCGGTCGCGTTCATCCACCGGCACGTCGCCGGCGAGGTGAGCATCAACGACATCGCGGCCGCCGTGCACCTCACACCCCGGGCGGTGCAGTACCTGTTCCGGCGCCAGCTCGACACCACTCCCACCGAATACCTGCGCCGCATCCGGCTGCATCGCGCGCATCAGGACCTGACCGCCGGCGAGCCGTCCAACTGCACGGTCACCGAGATCGCGCAGCGTTGGGGGTTCGCCCACACGGGCCGCTTCGCCGTGCTGTATCGACAGACCTACGGCAACAGCCCCCACGCCACCCTCAAACAGGCGGGTGCCGGGACCGGCTAATTGCGCAGGGTCGAGTGCGGGCTTTGGCCGTAGAGCTGCCGGTAGTAGACCGCGAACCGGCCCGTGTGCGCGAAACCCCACCGCGCGGCGATCTGCGTGACCGTCGTGTGCGCCCGATCGGCGGCCAGCAGATCCTGGTGCGCGTGGTAGAGGCGCACCCGCCGCAGGTATTCCATTGGCGTGCAATCGCGGTGGCGACGGAACATCAGCTGGATCGCGCGCGGGGTGACGTAGGCGGCCCCGGCGATGTCGGCGATACCGATGTCGCTGTCGGCGTGCTCCTCGATGAACGCGATCGCGCGCCGCAGCAGCGCGGGAGCGGTGTCGCGCCGATCCGCGGTCGTGGGATCCAGCAGCGCGTTGTTGGGGAATGCGGCGAGCATGCTGGCCGCCAGGTGTTGCATCGCGGTCGAGGCGACCAGCGGCGCGCCGCCCAGCGCCGGGTCGGCCAGCACGCCGTCCCGCAGATAGTCGACGGCGTGGATCAGCCGGCGGGCGGCCGCCGCGGAAACCGGCTGCGAATCGGTCAACCGGACCGGCTCGCGCCGGCGCCCGTTGCCGGCCGCCGCCACCCGATCCAAGATGTCCCTGTCGACGGTGACCACCGCGCAGCGGGCCCGTCTCGCGCGACCGCTGAACGGCAGCCCGAGCGCGCCAAGGGCCAGGATCTCGTCGGCGCCAACGGAATTCGGTCGCCGGCCGGGCAGCCCCTCCTCGATCACCCCGGACCGCATCCGGCACAGCAGGATTTTCTCCGGCGCGTCGGCGTCGTAGCCGACGTCGGAATCGACCTCGGCGTCGTCGATGCACAGGGGCCCCAGGGACCTGCGCGAGATCCGCACGCGGGTGGCGTCGCTTTCGGAGCCGCTGATGCGCACGGCGCCGTAGGCCCGGCCGAGGACCTCCTCGGCCTTCCCCAGGTCGTCCGTGTCCAGCAATACCGTTCTCATCGGCTACCGTTCGTCAACGCTACGGGTACCCCACCATCGCGTCTAGCATCGGTCGGATGGTCGAGATTCACTTGCAGCGGACGATCGCCGCGCCGGTAGAGCAGGTCTTCGACTGGCTGGCCGACCCGCCGAACCTGGCAGCCGCCCCACTGGCGCTGCGGGGCTACTACGCGAAGGATTCGCCGGGGCGCGAGGCGGGCGCGCTGCGCGGGGTGGTCTGCGCCGGCGCGTGGTTCCGGGAGGAGATCACGGCCTACGATCGGCCGCGCAGCTACACCTATCTCATCGTGCGATCGTTCCCGCCGTTCGATCACGACGGCGGCACCCTGACGTTCACGGCGTCGGGAGAGGGCACGCACGTGGACTGGCTGACCAACTACACCCACCCGGCCCGGGCCGGCGGCAAGCTGTTGGAGGCGCTCACCCGCCGGATGCTGCGGTCGAGTTTTGTTGCCATCCTTGACGCCTGCGCCGCGGCGCTCGAGCGGGGGTAGCGTCAGCGGCTCAATCGGCTCATCAATTGGCCGGCGGCGTATCGGCCGCTGGCCACGGCGCCGGTCACGGTGGCCGGGTTGTCGACGCCGACGGCCTCGCCCGCGAGGTAGAGCCGCTCGCCGATCGGTTCGGCCAGCCGGTGCCGATCGGCGAGTCCGGAACCGGGGGCATGAAACGAGTACGCGCCCAGCGCATACGGGTCCGCGGACCAGTTCGACGTGCGGACCTCGAGCGGCGACGCGTCGGGGCCGAACAGCTGGCGGGCGATGGGCCCCGCGCCGGCCAGCAGGTCGGCAGGCGACGACGACTCCGCCCGTCGGCCGCGGTCGCCGGCGTTGAGCGCCAACACTATTGGCCCCGCGGCGCTCGGCAGGGTGAACCATTGCGCCCAGGGGCCCGGCTCGGCGCCCAGGTACTGATAGAAGGCGTTGTCCACCTCCCAGGTGCGCCGGCTGAAGCGAAAGAAGCTCTTGGACAGCGCGCCGAAGCCCAGGGCTCCCACGGCGTGGGCTTGCGGGTCGGGTAGCGGCGGATCGAACGCGATCGCACCGGATTTCAGCACGCCGAGGGGGACGGTGACGATCGCCGCGGGCCCGTCGAACGAGCTGTCGCCCGCGCGCACCGTGACGGAGTCGTCGCGCCGGATGACCGCGGTTACCGGCGTGTTCAGCTGGATCCGCAGGCCGCCGGCGAGCAGCCGCGGCAGGGCGTCGTAGCCGTTGGTGACGACGTCCTGGTCGCCGTCGGCGTACTCGGCGTGGTCAAAGGCCTTGGCGGACAGCTCGTTCGCGCCGGCGGCGAATTCGTCCTCGATTTCGGTGGTGAGATAGAAGGCCAATTGGGCGCGGTCGGAATCGGACAGCTCGGCACGGGTGGCCGCGGCGTCGACGGCGGCCCCGAGGCTGCCGTCGTCGACGTCGCCGCGGGCCCGCGTGACGAAGGCGCGCCAGTTTTGGGGGTCGTACCGCAGCGGCGGCAGTCGCGGATCGACGGCGAGCTTGGCCCATCCGTAGTAGTCGGTGGGGACGAGCTGCGCCCGCGCCTGGTGTGCCAGGTCCATCAGCGGATTGTTGAACGTGCCGTGGATCCACGACGCTCCCATCTCCAGTGGCACACCCCAGTCGCGGTTGGTGCACACCCGGCCGCCGATGCGGTCGCGGGCCTCGATGACGCGCACCGGCCATCCCGCGTCGGCGAGGTTGCGCGCGGCGGACAGGCCCGCCATGCCCGCCCCGACGACGAGCACCGCCCCGGTATCCGGCGGCGGCGGACGGCCCGGCGCGCAGGCGGCCGCCAGCCCGCCGCCGACCACGCTCGCGGTGGCCGCGATGAACCCCCGACGCGACATCGGGTACACGGCTGCCAGCGTCTCACACGCGGCGCGCGGTTGTGGGACGGTCGTGCGCGAATTCGCGGCGTGTAATGGGCCGTTTTCACCTGTCCGTCGCCGCGGCGGGGATACACTCGCGTACATCGGCGGTGTGGCCGCGTTCGAAGGGGGAGCGGCGATGAGTGCTCGGCTATCCGAAGAACTGCCGCCCGGCCGCGCCCTGACGGTTCGTGCGATCGACGGAACCCCGCTGCACACAGAGGTTTTCGGCCCGCCCGAGGGCTATCCCATCGTGCTCACGCACGGCATCACCTGCGCCATCCGGGCGTGGGCCCACCAGATCACCGACCTGGCAGCCGATTATCGGGTCATCGCGTTCGACCACCGCGGCCACGGCCGCAGCGGCATTCCCCGGCGCGGCGGCTACAGCCTCAAACACCTTGCGTGCGACCTGGATTCGGTGCTCGACGCGACGCTGGCGCCGCGCGAGCGGGCGGTACTGGCCGGACATTCGATGGGCGGCATCACGATCGCCGCGTGGGCGTCGCACTACCGGCACAAGGTGGCCCGGCGCGCCGACGCCGTCGCGCTGATCAACACCACCACCGGGGATCTCGTGCGCGAGGTCAAGCTGCTGGCGGTGCCGGGCGGGTTCTCGGCCGCGCGGGTGCTGGCCGCGCGCGGCCTGATCGGTGCGTTCGGCGGGTTTCCGCTGCCGCCCGCGGCCCGGATCCCGAGCCGCTACCTGGTCGCGATGCTGGCGGTCGGTCGCGACGCCGACCCGAGCGCCGCGCGGGTCGTCTGCGAGCTGTTCGCGCAGACGTCGGCGGCGGGGCGCGGCGGGTGCGCGAGGATGCTCGTCGAGGCGCTGGGCTCGCGCCATCTGGACCTCGACGGCCTGACGGTCCCGACGCTGGTCGTCGGCAGCGAAGCCGATCGGCTGACGCCGATCAGCCAGTCCCGCAGGATCGCGCGCACCGCGCCCAACGTGGTCGGGCTGGTCGAGCTGCCCGGCGGCCACTGCTCCATGCTGGAACACCCGCGCGAGGTCAACCGGCACCTGCGCGAGCTGGTCGAATCGGTGGCCCACGACGCGCGCGACCACCGGATCAGCTCATAGCAGGGCGGTGATCTCGGCGGCCGCCCGCTGCCCCGACCGGACCGCGCCGTCGAGGAAACCGGTCCACTCGTCGGCCGTCTCGGTGCCGGCCCAATGGATCGGCCCGACGGGTTGGCGCAGCAACGGCCCGAATCGCGTCCACGACCCCGGTGGGACCGCCGCGGTCGGGCCACCCGGCGCGAAACCCTCTGCGCCCCAACGATGGTCGACGTAGTCGAGCGGTTTGAGGGCCTCGTCGCCGAACAGCGACGCAAAGCAGCGCAGCGTGTCGCGGCGGCGCTGTTCGGCGGGCAGCGAGTCGAACCCGCGGGCGTCGACGAAGCCCATCAGGATGCCGGGGCCGTCGGCGTGCGGGCTGACGTCGAACGTGATGAAAACCGGGCCGCGGTCGGACAGCGCCTGCCCGGAGAATCCGTCGGCCCGCCAGAACGGTGTCTCGTAGGCCGCGTACGCCTTGCTGAGCCTGCCCTGCGGCCAGTGCCTGGCGAGCTGCTCGTATTCGGCGGGCAGCGGGGGAGCGAATTCGATGGAGGCGCGATGGGCCGGGGGGATCGCGACGATCACGAATCCCGCCTCGGCCGAGCCGGCGTCGGTGGTGACGGTGACCCCGGAGCCGTGCCGTTCGATGCGGCGCACCGGCGCGCCCAGGACCACGCGGGCGCCGAGTTCGGCGGCCGCCGCCTCCGCGATCTGCTGGGTGCCGCCCGGGAAACGGTCCTGTTGGGCGCCGTTTTCCACGTCCAGCAGCCGGTCCAGTCCGCCGGCGGCGTGGGTGTAGCGGGCGGCGTGCAGCATCGACACGTCGTCGGGCTCGCACCCCCACGTCACCCGCGCGACGATGGCCATCAGGTCGTGCGACGACGCGGTGGCGCGCACCGAGCGCAACCATCCGCCCAGGGACATGGCGTCCAGCACGCGCGCGCGGCGCGCGTCCCAGGGCGATGCGACCGGGACGCCGCGGGCGATGCGGTCGAATTGCCAACGCAGCCGGCCGATGTCGAGCAGCCCGGTCAGCGACAGCTTGGGGATGGTGCCGTGATAGGGGCGCGCCCAGCCGCGCCAGTGGATCACGTTCTTGCCGTGGTGATGGGTCGGCGTGGTTGCCACGTCGAGTTCGGCCGCCAGTGCCAGGACGGCGTCCTGAGTCGGGCCGACGAAGGTGCCGCCCAGGTCGGCGGGGAGGCCGGCGACGCTGCCGGTGAACGACCGGCCGCCGACGCGGTCGCGGCCCTCGAAGACCAGCACGTCGTGGCCCTGCCGCGCCAGCTCGCGCGCCGCGGACAGCCCGGCAAAGCCGGCACCGACCACGACAACGTCGACAACCGGCGGCGGCTTTGTCACGTCCTCCAGTCAACCGCATTTCGCGGAGTTCGTAAGATAAATTTCCTCCCGCAGCGCCGACAGGGCCGACAAGGTAGGTACATGAAAGTCTTCACCGCCTTGTACGGGCCCGTCGATGCGGCCGGGCGCGCGAGGGAGCTGCGCGACGCCGGCGCCACCGGCGTCGCCACCTTCGAGGGCCCGCATGATGTGTTCGCCCCGCTGACGCTGGCCGCCACCGTGGGCGGCCTGGACCTGATGACCAACGTGGCGATCGCGTTTCCGCGCAATCCCATCCACCTGGCGCACCAGGCCAACGACCATCAGCTGCTGAGCGGGGGGCGATTCTTCCTCGGCCTGGGCACCCAGATCCGCCCGCAGATCGAGAAGCGGTTCGGCGCGCAGTTCGATCACCCGGTGGCCCGCATGACCGAGCTGATCGGCGCCCTGCGCGCGATCTTTGCGGCGTGGAATACCGGCGGCCGCTTGGACTTTCGCGGCCAGTACTACCGGCACACGCTGATGACGCCGACCTTCAGCCCCGGCCCGAACCCCTACGGCCCGCCGCCGATCTATGTCGGCGCCCTGGGTCCGCGCCTGACCCGCGCGGTGGCCGGGCACGCCGACGGCCTGCTGGTGATGCCGTTCGGCTCGAAGCGGTTTTTGCACGACAACACGCTGCCCGCGGTGCGCGACGGCCTGGCGGCGGCCGGCCGCCGGCGCGAGGACTTCGCCGTGATTCCCGAGATCATCGTCTCGGCCGGCTCGGGCGCGGCAGACCACGCCGCCACCCGGCGGCTGCTCGCCTTCTACGGGTCGACGCCGGCCTACCGGCCCGTGCTGGCCGCGCACGGCTGGGAGGACCTACAGCCCGAGCTCAACGCGATGTCCAAGCAGGGCCGCTGGCAGGAGATGGGCGGCCTGATCGACGACGGCATGCTGCACACCATCGCCGCCTGCGGCACCCCCAAAGAAATCGCCGCCCACATCCGCGACCGCGTCGACGGCGTCTCCGACACCGTGTGCCTGTATCAGCCGTCGCCGATCGCGCTCGAGACCTTGTCGGAGATCGTCGACGAGCTGGGGCCGAGCTAGGGCGCGACGGTCAGCCAGTCCGGGAAGCCCGACGGGTCGTGGCGGCCGAGTGCGCCATGTTCGTAGAGGCCCCAGCCCTCGACCGGATCGCCGTCGCCGTCGCGGCACACCGCGCGGCCCACGTGGTCGATCACGCCGAAGCCCGACCGCGCGACGATCGCCGGGTCGGTCATGTCGTAAGTCAGCCGCTCGACGAACTTTTCGCCCTTCCACATGCCGTGCAGCCAGTCCGAGTCGCCGCCGTAGCCGCCGCCGACGTGGATGGGCACGGGCAGCTTGGATTCCACGTCGAAGTGCACCGGTGTCCCGTCGGGGGCGGTCGCGTCGATGGTGGCCCCGGTCGGGATGCGGGTGCCCGACCGGTAGTGGATCTTCACCCGCGGCCAGCCCAACTGTTCGACGCGGCCGTCGCGCCAGACCCGGGTGCAGTCGTTGAGCGAGCGGAACCCGCTGGGCTCCTCCTGGATGATCAGCACGATGGCGAACTCGTCGAACGCCATCGGCACGTAGAGCCACCACATGCCCTCGAACGGCGGATCGGCGGGCCGGCCCGCCGGTTCGGGCTCACCGATCGGCCGGATGCCCCAGGACCGGTCGCGGCTGCCGATCCAGGTCGCGGGGTCGACCGCGATCTCCTCGCCGTCGATGGCGATGCGGCCGCTCCAGCTGCCCAGCTGGGCGAATCGCTGGGCGTCCAGCGTCACCCGGTTTCCGGAGCGCATCAGGTGGGGCTGCTCCTGGACGACGTCGAACAGGCCCTCCCAGGTGAGATCGGCTGCGATGCCGTCGGTTTCGTCGAGCACGATCCGTAGCTTGCGCAGCGGCTCGCTGACCTCGACGCGATAACCGTTGACGTTCTGGTTGAGCCGGTCGGAGTCGATGGCGTCGGACAGGTGCACCGCGGTCTGGGTGTCGCCGCGCCGGACGAGCAGGAACGCGTCCTTGACGCCCAGGTTGGGGTAGTAGCCGATGCCGCTGATGACGAAGATGTCGCCGGTGCGGTCGTGGGCGTTGAAGTAAGAGCGGTCGTAGAAGTTGCGGTCGGAGGAACCCGCCCACGCGATCGGCTGGGGAACCTGGTGGACCGGGAATTCGTCGAGCGGGCCAAGCATTACTGCTCCTCTCCGATGAGCCGCCTCATCAATCCGGCGTGGTAGAACAGCGATTCGACATCGTCTGGCTTTTCGGTTTCGCCGAAGTGCACCCGCCGCGCGCCGGTGCGCATGAACACGCAGGCCCACATCACCCCGGAGTAGGCGTAGAACCAGCGCAGGTCGCCCATTTCCACCCCGGTGAGTCTTTGGTAGGTGGCGCGGACGTCGTCCTCACGCATCACGTCGGGCAGCCCGGGCAGCGTGGCCAGACCGGCGAGTTCCTGAAAGACCATGTGCGCGTAAATCATCCACGCGACGTCCAGTTCGCGCGGACCCAGCGTCACCATCTCCCAGTCCAGCACCGCCACCGGGGCGAAGTCGCGGTAGAGCACGTTGCCCACCCGCGCGTCGCCCCACAGCAGCACGGGCTCGCGGGCGTCCGCCTCGGCCGGCCAGTTGTCCTGCAGCCATTCGAAGGTCCGCTCCAGCAGCGGCGATCGGCCGATGTCGGGGACCGCGAAGTCGTACCACGAGCGCACCCAGTTGAAGTGCCGGCGCAGCGCGGTGTCACCGTCTGCGCCCTCGGCCAGGAAGCCAAACATGTTCTGCGCGTCGGGGATTGCGTGCAGCTTGGCGAGCACGCCCACCGTGGCGTCCTGCAGCGCGCGCCGGCGCTCGGCGGGCGCGTCGGCGAACCAGTTGCCCCCGAAGGTGTAGGGCATGACGTCGGGCGGCACCTCGCCGTCGACGTAATCCATGACGAAGAACGGGGTGCCCAGGACGTCGCCGCTGGGTTCCAGCCAGCGCACGCGTGGCACGGGCACGTCGGTGAGATCGCCGACCTCGCGGATCACCTCGAATTGGTGGTCGAGCCGGTACGTCGGGAAGACCTGCACGTCCTCGGCGGTCGGCGCCACCCGGGCCACCAGCTTCTGTTCGATCGGTGCCCCGTCCTGTTGCCAGCGGGCGGTCAGGATGATGGTCTCCGACGACATGCCCGTCGCGTCGACGCCGCTTTCCACTGTCACCTGTGGGTTCGCGTTATCGGGCAGGACGGTCGACAGCCATTGCGACATCACCGCCGGCACGGTCGTGACGTCGCGGCTGGAGCGCTGAAGCCGGTCGACATTGTCGAGCGCCGGTTCGGTGGCCACGGGTGCCTCCATTCTTCGAGACTTCTTCGGGGCAATTACGATACGGTAGGTAGCGTTATGAAAGCAGACCCGCCCTACCTTGACAAGGTCCCCGGTGCCGGCCGCCCCCGGGATCCCCGCATCGATTCGGCGATCCTGTCGGCGACCGCGGAACTGCTTGTGGAGATCGGCTATTCGAATCTCAGCCTGGCCGCGGTGGCCGAGCGGGCCGGCACCACGAAATCGGCCCTGTACCGCCGGTGGTCGAGCAAGGCCGAACTCGTGCACGAGGCGGCGTTCCCGACCGCCCCCACCGCGCTGGAGGCTCCGGCCGGCGACATCGCCGCCGACGTCCGGATGATGATCGAGGCCACCCGCGATGTGTTCACCACGCCCGTGGTGCGCGCCGCGCTGCCCGGCCTGGTGGCCGACATGACCGCCGATCCCGCTCTGAACGCGCGGGTGATGTCGCGCTTCGCCGATGTGTTCTCGGCGGTGCGGGTGCGGCTGGGCGAGGCCATCGACCGCGGCGAGGCGCATCCCGACGTGGACCCGGACCGGTTGATCGAGCTGATGGGAGGGGCGACGATGCTGCGGATGCTGCTGCGCCCGGAGGAGGAGCTGGACGACGCCTGGGTGCGGCAGACGACCGCCATCGTCTTGCACGGGGTGACGGGATGACCGGGCGGCTGGCGGGCCGGGCCGCCATCGTCACCGGCGCCAGCCGCGGCCTGGGCCGGGCGATCGCGCTGGCCTTGGCGGCCGAGGGTGCGGCGGTGGCCGTCGTCGGGCGCACCGAACAGGTATGGGACGAGCGATTGCCGGGAACCATCGGTGCCACGGTCGGCGGCATCGAGGCCACAGGTGGGCGCGCCGTGGCGATCCGTGCCGATCTCACCGACCGCGACGACGTCGCGCGGCTGGTGGATGAGGCTCGAGAAGCGTTGGGGCCCATCACGATTCTGGTCAACAATGCGGCCTTCACCGCGCCCGGGCGCCCGCCGGCGCCGGGCTCCGAGCAACGCGCAAAGCCCCCCAGGGCCGCGACGGGCGCCGCCAAGCCCGGCTGGCCGGGGTTCGTCAGCACGCCGCTGCACGCGTTTCGGCGGCATTTCGACATCGCGGTGTTCGCCGCCTACGAGCTGATGCAACTGGTGTGCCCCGACATGATCGAGTTGGGCGGGGGGTCGATCATCAACGTCACCTCGGTCGCGTCGCGGCTGCCCGGCGACGGACCGTACGCCGATCGCAGCGGCGGGGTGCTGCCCGGTTACGGCGGATCCAAGGCGGCGCTCGAGCACCTCACCCAGTGCGCGGCGTTCGACCTCGCCGACCACAACATCGCGGTGAACGCGCTGTCGCCGTCGAAACCGATCCTCACCCCGGGCCTGTCGTACTACGCCCGCGAGTTCGCCGACACCGCCACGGCCGAGGAATTTGCCCGGGCCGCAGCGGAACTGGCGCTGGTGGACGCCGCGGTGGTCACCGGGCGCACGATCGGCCATCATCAGGTGCTCGACGGCAGCTTCCGGCCGTTCGCGCCCGGCTGAAGCTTGGTGGTCGTCACCGCGTTGATGATGACCGCGCACACTCGGTGCCATCGCGGGGAACCAAAACCCGCGCGCAGCAGCAGGCCGTTGGCGCGGCCCCGGGTGCGGGCCTTGCCCCGACGACTGGTGGCCAGGGTCGGCGCCAGCCACCACGAGAACTGGTCGGCGAGCACCAGGTGACCGCCGGGGCGCAGCACCCGGGCGCATTCGCGCAGACCGGCCTGCTGGTCCGTCCAGTGGTCGAACGACGTCGAGCTGACGACGAGATCGAATGCGCCGTCGGGGTGGTCGAGCCGCTCAGCCACCCCCACGGTGAAGCTCAACCGGTCGTCGCCGCCGAAAGAGCTTGCGGCCGCGATCATTTGCGGCGCGGCATCGACGCCGCACAGTTGCCGGGCATCCGGGTAGCGGTGGCCCAGCGCGCGCAGCAGATAGCCGGTCCCGCAGCCCACGTCCAGCACGCGGCCGGGAGCGGCTTCGGTCGCCACCGCGAGATGCGCGGTGCGGTCGGCGATCTCATGATGCAGCCGACCGCGCCACCCGCGGTCGTATGCGGGCGCTCGGTCGTCGAACGCGGCGAGGTCGCGGTACGGCGGCACGCGTTCAGTGTCGCACCGCCGGGCGCGAAACACCCGCCAGGGCCCGGGCGGCGGATCGTCGGACAGCAGCTATGGCGTCGGGCGTGAGCGCAGGGCGGGACCTCGGCGCAGCCGACGTCGCAGCGCCCACCAGCGGCGTTCCTGGCGACATAGCTGCGCGACGTGCAAGTATGTACAAAGCCAGTGCCGCAACGGCGGCAGGCAACCGGTCGAGTGGTGGGGCATGCCCGTTATCAAGCCCGGGATTGACAAGCCGACGGGGCGCGTTGTCGCGCTGATCGTCGTGATGTTCTTCGACGCGGCCGCCCTGCGCGGATACCTACCGGCTCAGGGCCGCGCGATGCGCGCGGAGCCGGGTAGCGCCAGGGTGGCGCTGATATTCGTCATCGGGGCACTCGGCGCGACTCTCGCCCTGCTGGTGATCGCCGTCATCGCGCGGTTGCGGGACCCGCGGGCGGTGGCGCCGAAGCAGGGGGACCTGTCCGGGATGCTGGGTACCGACCGGGGCGGACCGAGGTGGCGCGTGTTGCTGATCGGGCTGGCCGTGATCGTGGCGTGGCTGGTGATTGCGACATTGCTCGTCCAGTACCTGACGCCGCACGACATCAATCCCGCCGCGCCCGGTCAGTCCGGTACCGAGCGGCCGCCGGGCCAGCCCGCAGGCCGGCCGCCACCACGGCACCCGCCGAAGAACTCCGCGGACACCATCGGCATCCTGCTCGCCGCCACCATCCCGATGCTGCTGGTGATCGTCGCCGGATCGGCCGTCATGGCCGGGCGTCGGTGGCGGGCGGCCACACCGAGCGTCACCGGCGATCGCCTCGACGGTCACGTCGAGGCGCCGGCGCCGCCCTCGGAGACGCTGGCCCGCGCCGCCGAAGTCGGGCTGGCCGAGATCGGCGACCTCAACCGGGAGCCGCGCGAGGCGATCATCGCCTGCTACGCCGCGATGGAAAGCGAGCTCGCCCATGTTCCGGGCGCCGCCCCGCAGGACTTCGACACGCCGACCGAGGTGCTCGTCCGCGCCGTCGAACACCACGCGCTGCACGCCGATAATGCCGAGCAGTTGGTGAACCTGTTCGAAGAGGCACGCTTCAGCCCGCACGTGATGAGCGAGGAGCACCGCAAGCTGGCGGTAGACGTCCTGCGGCTGGTTCTCGCGGAACTGCGGTGCGCGGCATGAAAAGGCTGATAACCCTGGGTGTTTGCCTGGTGCTGTCCGTCGAGCTCCTGGTGTTGATGCTGCACGGCCGGCGATTCCTGTTGGCGGCGTCCGGCATTGGTCTCGCCCTGGTACTGCTCAACGTCCGTCGCTACCTGGGACGCGGCACGGAACCGCCCGGGGAGTCCGGCCACGACGACCTGGGCGATTCGCTGCGCCGCTGGCTGGCCACCACCGAGACGACGATCCGGTGGTCGGACTCCTCCCGCGCGGACTGGGACCGGCACCTGCGACCCATGCTCGCGCGACGCTACGAAATGACCACGGGCCAAAGGCAATCCAAGGACCGCGCGGCGTATCACGCGACCGGCCGAATGCTATTCGGCGCCGAACTGTGGGAATGGGTCAACCCGAACAATGTGACGCGGACCGGGGACCGCGAGCCCGGGCCCGGCCGTGCGGTGCTGGAAGAAATTCTGCGGAAGTTGGAGAAGGTATGACACTGCCGGCCGCCATGCCAGCGGGTACCACCACCGCGCGCTGCGAGGCGGTGCTCGACGAAATCGAACGCGTGGTGGTGGGCAAGCGCGCGGCGCTGACGCTCATCCTGACCGCAGTGCTCGCGCGCGGCCACGTTCTCATAGAAGACCTGCCCGGCCTGGGCAAGACGCTGATCGCGCGGTCCTTCGCGGCCGCGCTGGGTCTTCGATTCACCCGGGTGCAGTTCACGCCGGACCTCCTGCCCGCCGATCTGCTCGGCTCGACGATCTACGACATGCAGTCGGGCCGCTTCGCGTTCCGCGCCGGGCCGATCTTCACCAACCTGTTGCTGGCCGACGAGATCAACCGCACGCCGCCCAAGACGCAGGCGGCCCTGCTGGAGGCGATGGCCGAGGGCCAGGTCAGCATCGACGGCGAAACCCACAAGCTGCCAACGCCATTCATCGTGTTGGCGACGGACAACCCGATCGAGTACGAGGGCACGTATCCGTTGCCCGAGGCGCAGCTGGACCGGTTCGCGGTCCGGCTGGAACTGCGCTACCTCTCGGAGCACGACGAGACCGCGATGCTGCGCCGCCGCCTCGAGCGCGGTTCGGCCGAGCCCACGGTCAACCAGGTGGTGGACGCCCACGACCTGCTGGCGATGCGCGAGTCGGTCGAGCAGGTGACCGTGCACGAGGACGTGTTGCACTACGTGGTATCCCTGGCCACCGCCACCCGCCACCATCCGCAGGTCGCGGTGGGCGCCAGCCCGCGCGCGGAACTCGACCTCGTTCAACTCGCGCGCGCCCGTGCGCTGCTGCTCGGTCGCGACTACGTGATCCCCGAAGACGTCAAGGCGCTCGCCGTCGCGGCCGTCGCCCACCGGATCACGCTGCGCCCGGAGATGTGGGTGCGCAAGATTCAGGGCGCCGACGTGGTCGGTGAGCTGTTGCGCCGCTTGCCGGTGCCCCGAACCGGCGGGGGGCACGGGGGGACTGGGTGAGCCCGGCGTGATCGCAACGCGGGAAGCCGAGTTCAGTTGGCGCGCATCACCATTGACGCGGGCGATCGCGACCTCCGCCGGGGTCGCGCTGGCCGTCGCCGTGATCGGCGGGCGCTGGCAGCTGATCGCGTTCGCGGCGCCACTGCTCGGCGTGCTGTGCTCGATCACCTGGCAGCGTCCGGTGCCGAGGTTCTGGGTGCACGGGGAACCCGATTCGCAGCGCTGCTTCGAAACCGAGCCGGCGCGGGTGAAGGTGTGGCTGACCCACGAACACGGGCCCGCGGCGGCCGAGCTCGCCCTGGCGCCCGTCGCGGGCCTGCAGTTCGACGCGCTCGAGCCGGAGTCGCCCCACGCGAAATCGGTTGCGGCAACGGCGGAGCGCTGGGGGCGGTATCCGATCCGGGCCCGCATCGAGGCGGTCGCGCGCGGCGGGTTGCTCACCGGCACGGCCACCGTCGACGCCGCCGACGTCATCGTGTTTCCGCTGACACCCCCGCAGTCGACGCCGCTGCCGCAGATCGAGCTGCTCGACCGCCTCGGCGCCCACCTCACCCGGCACATCGGCCCGGGCGTCGAGTACGCCGACATCCGCCCGTACGTCCCCGGCGACCAGCTGCGGGCGGTCAACTGGCCGGTGAGCGCGCGCCGCCGCCAGCTGCACGTGACCCAGCGGTTGACCGACCGCGCCGCCGACGTGGTGGTGCTGATCGACACCTATCGGCAGCCGGCCGGCCCGGCGACCGAGGCCACCGAACGAGTGGTGCGCGGTGCGGCGCAGGTGGTGCAGACCGCGCTGCGGCACGGCGATCGCGCCGGGATCGTCGCCCTCGGCGGCAACCGGCCGCGCTGGCTCGGCGCCGATATCGGACAGCGCCAGTTCTACCGGGTGCTCGACACGGTGCTCGGTGCCGGCGAGCGATTCGAACACACCACGGGCACACTGGCGCCGCGCGCGGCGGTTCCCGTCGGCGCGGTCGTCATCGCGTTCTCTACGTTGCTCGACACCGAATTCGCGCTGGCGTTGATCGACCTCCGCAAGCGCGGCCACGTCGTGCTCGCCGTCGACATCCTGGACAGCTCACCGTTCGAGACCCAGCAGGATCCCCTGATCGACCGGATGTGGGCGCTGCAGCGCTCGGCCATGTACCGCGACATGGCGACCATCGGGGTGGACATCGTGCCGTGGCGGGGGGACAGCACGCTGGATCAGTCGATGGGTGTGTTGCCGGACCGCCGCCGCCGCGTGCGGGGACGGCTCGGGGGATAGCACCATGAATCCGATCGCATTGCCGGCCTCGACCGTTTTCGGTGGGCTCATGGTCGGGCTGGCCGCCGCC
Organism: Mycobacterium sp. NGS57; assembly: GCF_059812405.1. NCBI lineage: Bacteria > Bacillati > Actinomycetota > Actinomycetes > Mycobacteriales > Mycobacteriaceae > Mycobacterium > Mycobacterium sp. NGS57. The sequence goes on from NZ_JCALCP010000002.1 coordinate 375,682, forward strand.
GGCGCGCGGCCGGCGGCGCCGGCGGCGGTCGTCGCGGCCGTGGCCGCTGCCGTCGCGGTCGGTGCCGGGCTGGCCTTCCGCCCGGCGGCGACGATCGCCGTGCTGCTGGCGGTGGCGACGATTGCGGCCTCGGACCCGTCGCCGATATTCGCCGCCTGGTCCGGGCTGAGCGCCGCCGCCTACCTGGTATGCCGCCACGCGGTCGGGACGCCCGCCGGTGTCGTCATCTGGAGCTGGCCGACGGTCGTTGCCGCCGTGGGGTTTTCGTGCGCCGGGGTGGTTGCGGTGTCGTTCCCGCTGCAGCTGCCGTGGCTGCCGGTGGCCGCGCCGTTGGGAGTGCTGGCGATCTATGTCCTCGCCACACGCCCGTTCGCGAGCTGAGCGGCCGGGCGCCCGGTGTTTGAAAGTGACCGTTTTCGGACGAGGCGGAAACAGTATCCCTAGAGTTTATTGTCGACGGCCGGGTCATGCTCGGCCGGCCCGCGCGGCCTGGGGATGGGCGTCGTGCGGCATGCAACAAGGGGGCAAGCTGATGAGCTTTTTGACTCTTCCACCGGAAATCAATTCGCTGCGGATGTTTTCGGGTGCCGGTGCGGCGCCGATGCTGGCGGCCGCCGCGGCCTGGGACGGCCTTTCGGCGGAGTTGAGCTCCGCGGCGGAGTCGTTTTCGTCGGTGACGTCGGGGCTGGCGGGCCAGGCGTGGCAGGGTCCGGCGTCGGCGGCGATGGTGTCGGCGGCCGCCCCCTACGCGGGGTGGCTGACGGCGGCCGCGGCCCGGGCGTCCGGGGCGGCGGCGCAGGCCAAGGCGGTGGTCAGCGCGTTCGAGTCGGCGTTCGCCGCGACGGTGCATCCGGCGGCGGTGGTGGCCAACCGTTCGGATCTGGTGGAGCTGGTGGTGTCGAACCTGTTCGGGCAGAACGCGCCGGCGATCGCGGCGGTGGAGTCCAACTACGAGCAGATGTGGGCCGCCGACGTGGCCGCGATGGTGGGTTATCACGGCGGGGTGTCGGCGGCGGCCACGCAGTTGATGTCGCTGCCGGCGGCGCTGCAGAACCTGCCCGGCCAGCTGGCCGGCGCGGCCACCAGCAACCCGGTCACCGGATTCCTGCAGCAGCTCGAGACGGCGCAGGTCAACTTCAACACCAACCTGGTCAACGGCGAGATGGCGTTCAACCACTCGCTGGTGAACGGTGAGCTGGCCTTCGAGCAAGCCACCTTTGGCACCAACACCGCGCTCAACGGGTTCGTGAACCGCAGCTTCAACGTCGGAAACCTGTTGTGGGGCAGCGCTCAGCAATCCGCCAACCTCTTCACCGGTGCGCAGGTCCCGACGAATTTCAACTCGAACCTGCTGATCGGAAGCGCGGCGCAGCCCTTCAACAGCGGCGCCATCGGCGGACCGCTGGGCGCCTTCGACCAGAGCCTGGCCGCGGGCGCCGACCTCGCCGGCTTGTTCCCGGCGCAGGTAACCCTCGCTCTCGGGACGCCGGCGCAGGCGGCGCTCGGTGCCGCCGGCAGCGCCGCGGCCACCAACCCGTTCAACGCGTTCCTGCAGCAGCTCGACACGGCGCAGACCAACTTCAACACCAACCTGGTCAACGGCGAGCTCACCTTCAACCATTCGCTGGTGAACAGCGAGGTGGCCTGGGAGACAAGCACTTTCGGCACCGATAGCGCGTTGAACGGGTTCGTCAACCGCAGCTTCAACGTCGGCAACCTGCTGTGGGGCACCGCGCAACAGTCGCTCAACGGGTTCACCGGTGCGCAACCTGGGACGGGCTTCAACTCCAGCCTGCTGCTGGGCAGCGGGCAGCAGGTCTTCAACGGCGGCCAGATCGGCGGCCCGGTGGGCGCCTACGACCAGGCCTTGGCCGCCGGCGCCGACCTGGCCGGCCTGTTCCTCGGGGGCTAGCCCGGGCGCTGGCTCAGCGCAGTAGCTGGGCCGCCTGATCGGCCAGGTCGAGCAGCGGCTGCGGGAAGATCCCCAAAACCACTGTGACGGCGGCACATACCGCGATCGCAGCCTTGCTCAGGATGCCCGGCGCCACCACCTGCGGGGTGTTGTCGGTCGCTTCGGTGAAGAACATCGACACGATCACCCGCACGTAGAAGTAGGCGGCGACACCGCTGGCCACCACACCGATGATGACCAGCGCGGCGGCGCCGCCCTGGGCGGCCGCCTTGAACACGGCGAGCTTGCTGACGAACCCGCTCGTCAGCGGAATCCCGGCGAAAGCCAGCAGGAACATCGAAAACATCACGCCCACAATGGGAGAACGCTGTCCGAGGCCCGCCCAGTGCGACATCTTGGCGTCCTCGACACCGTCGGCGTTGCGGATCAGGCTCACGATGGCGAACGCGCCCATGGTGCTGAAGCTGTAGGCGACCAGATAGAACAGCGTGGACGACAGGCCCGCCCGGTTGTCGGCGATGACGCCGGTGAGGATGAAACCCACATGCGCGACCGACGAATAGGCCAGCAATCGCTTGACGTCGGTCTGGTTGACCGCGGTGATGGTGCCCACGACCATGGTCAGGATCGAGATCGCCCATAACACCGGGCGCCACTGGTCGTGCAGCGGCGGTAGCGCGACGTAGATGACCCGAAGCAGCGCGCCGAACGCCGCCACCTTGGTGGCCGCGGCCATGAACCCCGTGATCGGGGTGGGCGCGCCCTGGTAGACGTCGGGAATCCAGGAATGGAACGGGACCGCACCCACTTTGAACAGCAGTCCGACCGACAACAGCGCGACGCCGGTCAATGCCATCGAGCTATCCCCGTGGGCGGCCAGCGCAACCCGGATCCCGGGCAGCAGCAGGGTGCCGGTGGCGCCGTACAGCAGCGCCACGCCGTACAGGAAGAAGGCCGAGGAGAACGCGCCCAGCAGGAAGTACTTCATCGCCGCTTCCTGCGACAGCAGGCGGCGGTGACGGGCCAGCCCGCACATCAGGTACAGCGGCAGCGACAGCACCTCCAGCGCGACGAACATCGTCAACAGGTCATTGGACGCCGGGAAGACCATCATGCCGCCGACGGACAGCATCGCCAGCGGGAAGAGCTCGGTCTGCGCCGCTCCGGCGCGCTCGGCGTCGCGCTCGACGTCGCTGTCGGGAACCGCGGAGGCCTGGGGCGTAAAGGAATCCAGCCCGCCCGGGCCCACCGCCACGGCGACCTTGCTGCCGGCCCTGGCTTGCGTCCGTTCGGCCATGAAGATCACCGCCAGCACCGCGACCAGCAGCACGGTGCCCTGCAGGTACAGCGTCGGCCGGTCGATGGCGACCGCGCCCAGTACCCCGGTGCGCCCGCCGGGTTGCACCGAGCGGCTCACGGCGACGACGGCGACAAACGCCGCGATCAGGCCACCGAGCGCGAGCGCCACCTGGGCGCCGTAGCGAATTCGCCTGGGCAGGAACGCCTCGGCGAGCACGCCGACGACCGCGATACCGAAGACGATGAGCATCGGGCTCAGCAGGAAATACTCGACGCTGGGGGTCGGGAGGGTCATCGGTGCGGTCCTTCGGCTGTCTGTGGAAGGGCGGTACCCGGTGGCACGATCGGCGCGGGATCGTGCTGGCCGATGGTGGTCATGGTGTTCGCGACGGCGGGATTGATCAGGTCCAGCACCGGCTTGGGGTAGACGCCGAGAACGAGCAGCAGCGCGATCAGCGGTGCCACGACGACCATTTCGCGCGCCTTGAGGTCACCGATGCGTTCGTTGCCGCTGGCCACCGGTCCCGTCATCACGCGCTGGTAGAGCCACAGCATGTAGATCGACGACAGCACCAGCGCGGTGACACCGAACGCCGCCGCCAGCCAATAGCGGTTGAAAGTGCCCAACAGGACCAGGAATTCGCTGACGAACGGCGCCAGCCCGGGCAGCGACAGGGTGGCCATCGCCGACACCAGGAACGTGCCCGCCAGGATCGGCGCCACTTTCTGCACACCGCCGTAGTCGGCGATCGTCCGGCTGCCGTGCCGCGAAATCAGGAAGCCCGCGATCAGGAACACCGCCGCGGTGGACAGGCCGTGGTTGAGCATGTACAGCGTCGACCCGCTCTGCCCCTGGCTCGTCATCACGAAGATGCCCAGAATGATGAACCCGAAGTGGGAGATCGAGGTGTAGGCGATCAGGCGCATCATGTCGGCCTGACCGATCGCGACGATCGCGCCGTAGACCACCCCGATGACGGCCAGCACGATGATCAGGGGGCGGAAATACGTTGAGGCGTCGGGGAACAGCTGCAGGCAGTAGCGCAGCATGCCGAAGGTGCCGACCTTGTCCATCACCGCCATCATCAGCACGGCGGTCGCCGGTGTCGCCTCGACGGCGGCGTCGGGCAGCCAGCGGTGGAACGGCCACAGCGGGGCCTTGATCGCGAACGCGAACATGAAGCCGAGGAACAGCGCCTTGAACACGGCGGGGTCGGCGCCGTAGCGGCCCGACGCCACCCCGGCGACGATGTCGCGGAAGTCGAACGTGCCCGGGCCGTGCTGCGCGGTGACGACGTACAGCCCGATCACCGCCGCCAGCATGATCAGGCCGCCGAACAGGTTGTACAGCAGGAACTTCACGGCTGCGCGCGACTTGCCGGGGCCTTGTCCGAAGCCGCCGATCAGGAAGTACATCGGGATGAGCATGGCCTCGAAGAACACGTAGAACAGCAATACGTCCAGCGAGATCAGCGAGATCAGCACCATCGATTCGATGGCCAGGGTCAGGGCGACGTAGGCGTGCACGCTACGGCTATCGGGCTGCGTGCCTTGCCTGCCGTCGTTCCAGCCGGCCACCTGCAGCAGCGGGATCAGCACCGCGGTCAGCAGCACCAGCACGACCGCGATGCCGTCCACGCCGAGGGAGTAGCCCGCGCCCAAAGCCGGTATCCAGCGGTGGCTTTCGACGAACTGGTAGGTGGGGCCGCCGGTCTTGAACCCGACGGTGACCACGATCGCCACCGCCAGCGTCGCCACGCCGAAGACCAGGCCCGTCCACTTGGCGAGCCGGCGCAGGCCGGGGGGCAGCAGGATGATCAGCACGGAACCGGCCAGCGGCACCAGCCACAGGACGCTCAGCCAGGGAACCGCAGTCAAGGAATTCGAGCTCACCAGACCTTCACCGCCAGGATCAGCGCGGCCACCAGCACGGCGCCCACCAGCATGGACAGGGCATAGTTGCGGGCAAAGCCGGTTTGCAACTCCCGCAGGCGATTCGACGTGCGGCTGACCAACGCCGCCAGCGCGTTGACCGAGCCGTCCACGCCCGCGTCGTCGACTTCGACCAACGCGTGGGTCAGTTGCGCGCCGGGGCGCATGAACACCTCCTCGTTGAAGACGTCGCCATAGAGGTCGGCGCGCGCGGCGGTGGTGAGGGTCGAGACGCGGGCCGGGGCCACCCGCGGGACGGGGGCGGTGGCGTACATCCGGAGGGCCACCACGATGCCGACGGCGACCACCCCCAGCGCTACGACGGTGGTGACCCAGGACGGAAGCGCATGGGCGGCTTCTTCGTGCGTTCCGACGACGGGCTCCAGCCAGTGCTGCAGGGCGCCTCCCCACCACAACAGCACGCCGGAGAACACCGAGCCGACCGCGAGCAGGATCATCGGCCACGCCATCACGGCCGGCGCCTCGTGCGGATGCGAGCCCGGGGCCCAACGCTTTTCGCCGAAGAAGGTCATCAGCATCACGCGCGTCATGTAGAAGGCGGTGACGCCGGCGCCCAGCAGCGCGGCCCCGCCCAGCACGTAGCCCCGGGTGTCGCCGGTGGACAGGGCCGCCTCGATGATCTTGTCCTTGGAGAAGAAGCCCGCGAACGGCGGCACGCCGATGATCGCCAGATAGCCCAGGCCAAAGGTGGCGAACGTGATCGGCAGCGCGGCGCGCAGGCCGCCGTAGCGGCGCATGTCCTGCTCCTCGTGCATCGCGTGGATGACGGCGCCGGAGCCGAGGAACAGCCCGGCCTTGAAGAACCCGTGGGTCAGCAGGTGCATGATCGCGAACGCGTAGCCGGCCGGGCCCAGGCCGGCGGCGAGCACCATGTAGCCGATCTGGCTCATCGTCGACGCGGCCAGGGCGCGCTTGATGTCGTCCTTGGCGCAGCCGATGAACGCCCCGAGCAGCAGTGTGACGGCGCCGACGACGACCACGGCCAGTTGCGCGTCGGGCGCCAGGTTGTACAGCGGGTTGGACCGCACGATCAGGTACACACCGGCGGTCACCATGGTGGCCGCGTGGATCAACGCCGACACCGGGGTCGGGCCCTCCATCGCGTCACCCAGCCAGGCCTGCAGCGGTACCTGCGCGGACTTGGCGCAAGCGCCCAACAGCAACAGCAACCCCATCGCGGTCAGCGCGCCGCGGCTCGCCCCGGGCGCGGCGGCGAACACCCCGGAGTACGACAGCGTGCCGAAGCTGCTGAACATGACGAACATTCCCAGCGCCAGCCCGGCGTCGCCGACCCGGTTCATCACGAACGCCTTCTTGGCGGCCGTCGCCGCCGTCGGCTTGTGGTACCAGAAACCGATCAGCAGGTAGGAGGCCAGGCCGACGCCTTCCCAGCCGAGGTAGAGCACGACGTAGTTGTCGGCGACCACCAGCAGCAGCATCGAGGCCAAGAACAGGTTGAGGTAGCCGAAAAACCGGCGCCGGTCCGGGTCCTCGGCCATGTAGCCGATCGAATAGATGTGGATCAGCGACCCGACGCCGGTGATCAACAGCACGAAGCAGATGGACAGCTGGTCGATCTGCAGCCCCATGTCGACCTGAAGCCCGCCGACGGGGATCCAGCTGAACAGCTTCTGCTGGATGGCCCGCCCGGCCCCGTCGCGGCCGAGCATCTCGGCGAGCAGCGCCGCGCCTACGCCGAACGACGCGAGCGCGGCGGCGCTGCCCAGCAGGTGGCCCCAGGCGTCGGTGCGCCTGCCCCCGAAAAGCAGGATTGCGGTGCCCGCCAAAGGCAGTGCCACGAGCAGCCAGGTGTAGTGAGTCATGTTGGCGCTGTTCAGCCTTTGAGTAGGTTGGCGTCGTCGACCGACGCGGATTTGCGGGCACGGAAAATCGTCATGATGATGGCCAGGCCCACGACGACCTCGCACGCGGCCACCACCATCGTGAAGAACGCGATCATCTGGCCGTCGAGATGGCCGTGCATGCGCGCGAACGTGACGAACGCCAGGTTCACGGCGTTGAGCATCAGCTCGACGCACATGAACATCACGATGGCGTTGCGGCGCAACAGCACTCCGGCGGCCCCGATGGTGAACAGCAGGGCCGAAAGGTAGAGGTAGTTTGCCGGATTCATGACGTGCCGCCTGTCACGGCTTCGGGGGAGCGAGTCGCTCGGAGTTCTCCGACCTCGTTCCCGTCGGCGCCGCGGATCCGCAGGATGGGGGATACCGACAGCTCCGAGTAGGAGCCGTCGGGCAGCAGCGCGGCCACGTCGACCGCGTTCTGGCGTGCGTAGACGCCCGGGTTGGGCAGCGGGGTGGGTCGCCCGCCGGGCCGGAAGCGTTCCTCGGCCAGCTCGCGCTGGGTCTTGCGACGCTCGAATCGCTCCCGGTGCGCGAGCACCATCGCCCCGACGGCCGCGGTGATCAGCAGCGCGCTGGTCAACTCGAACGCCCACAGGTAGCGCGAAAAGATCAGGGCGGCCAGGCCTTCCACGTTGCCGTTGGCGTTGGCGGTGGTGAGCCCGACGAAACTGCCGGTCGCCACGTTGCCGATGCCGGCCAGCAGCAGCACGCCGAACCCGATGCCGGTCAACACCGATGCGACACGCTGGCCGCGCAGCGTCTCCTTCAGTGATTCCGCGGAGTCCACGCCGATCAGCATGAGCACGAACAGGAACAGCATCATCACCGCGCCGGTGTAGACCACCACTTGGACGACGCCCAAAAACAGTGCGTCCTGGATCATGTAGAACACCGCGAGGATGATCATCGTCATCGCCAGGAACATCGCCGAGTAGACGGCGTTGACCGCCAGTACCACCCCCAGCGCACCGACCAGCGCCAGCGTGCCCAGCACCCAGAACGTCACGGCCTCACCGGTGGAGGTGCGAACGATCGCCTCTGTCGCCAAGTACCCGGTCACCTTGTGTCCCCGGCGCTTTCGGCCTCGCGCAAGCCCTCGGCGGTCACGTTGCCCTGGTAGTAGTCCTTGTCGGTGGCGCCGGCCGCCCTCGGGTGGGGCGGCGCGAGCATGTCTTGCAGCAGCGGGGCGAGCAGCCGGTCCTTCTCGTAGATCAGATCCGCGCGGTTGTCGTCGGCCATCTCGTAGTTGTTGGTCATCGTCAGGGCCCTGGTCGGGCAGGCCTCGATGCACAGTCCGCACCCGATGCAGCGCAGGTAGTTGATCTGGTACACCCGTCCGTAGCGTTCCCCGGGCGAATACCTCAGCTCCTCGGTGTTGTCGGCGCCCTCGACGTAGATCGCGTCGGCGGGGCAGGCCCAGGCGCACAGCTCGCACCCGATGCACTTCTCCAGGCCGTCGGGGTAGCGGTTGAGTTGGTGGCGGCCGTGGTAGCGCGGCGCGACCGGCCCCGGCTTCTCCGGATATTCCTCGGTGACCCTCTTTTTGAACATCGAACCGAGCGTCACACCGAAACCCGCTATGGCGTCGAGGAACTTAGGCACGTGCTTTCTCCTTGCTGGCGGCCGGTAGCGGCGGTGTCGGAAAGGCCGGCCCAGGGCCCTCTGCGTCCTGCGACGTCGAGACTTGGCCGCGCTGCCGGCGCAGCTGCCGCTCCATCGCGCGAATGCCCGGTGTGGTGAACGGTTTTCGCAACAGCAGCACCACCGCCGAGGCCACCACGATGCTGCTGATCACCAGCAGCGGGGTCCAATGCGCATACCCCTGGTTGCGCAACGTGCGGATGACCGCCGCGATCAGTATCCACACGAGTGATGCCGGGATGAGCAGCTTCCAGCCCAAAGCCATGAACTGGTCGTAGCGCAGCCGGGGCAGCGTGGCGCGCAGCCACATGTAGATGAACAGGAAGGCCCACATCTTGACGGTGAACCAGAGCACCGGCCACCAGCCGAGGTTGGCTCCCGGCCACATGTTCAGCGGCCACGGGGCATGCCAGCCCCCGAAGAACATGACCGTTGCCAGCGACGAGACCGTCATCATGTTGACGTACTCGGCCAGCATGAACATGGCGAACTTCAGCGACGAGTACTCGGTGTGGAACCCGGCGACCAGCTCGCCCTCGGCCTCGGGCAAATCGAATGGCGCCCTGTTGGTTTCGCCGACCATGGAGATCAGGTAGATCACGAACGACGGCAGCAACCAGAACACGTACCACACCCGGTCCTGTGCGTTCACGATCTGCGACGTCGACATGGAGCCGGCGTAGAGGAACACCGTGGCGAAGGACAGGCCCATCGCGACCTCGTAGGAGATGACCTGAGCCGTGGAGCGCACCCCACCCAGCAGCGGGTAGGTCGATCCCGACGCCCAGCCGCCCAGCACGATGCCGTACACGCCGATCGCCGAGAGGCCCAGGATGAACAACACCGCGACCGGCAGGTCGGTCAGCTGCAACGGCGTCCGGTGTCCGAACACCGACACCACCGGGCCGAACGGGATGAACGCGAACGCGGTGAACGCGGGGATCACCGAAAAGACCGGCGCCGCAAAGTAAACGAACTTGTCGACGCCGCCAGGGGTGATGCTTTCCTTCAGCGCCAGCTTGATCCCGTCGGCCAGGCTTTGCAGGGCGCCCCACGGCCCCACCCGGTTGGGGCCGGGCCGCAGCTGCATCCAGCCAAGAATCTTGCGTTCGAGCAAGATCGCGACCAGCACGTTGAGCATGAGGAAGACGAAGATGGCCAGCGCCTTGCCCAGCACCAACCACCAGGTGTCGTGCCCGAAGGCGCTAAGCGAGGTCATGCGCCCGCTCCAATGTCCACGATGCTGCCGACGGTGACGCCCAATTTCCGGTGCACCGCCGAACCCGACGAGTTCAGCGGAAGCCACACCACCCGGTCGGGCATGTCGGTGACGCTCAGCGGCAGCGAGATCGATCCGCGCGCCGTGCCGACCGTGACGTGCTCGCCGTCGGCGGCACCGATCTCGGCGGCGGTGCCCGCCGACAGCCGAACGGCGGGTTCGCGTGCGGTGCCCGCCAGATGCGGTTCGCCGTCCTGCATCCGGCCCTCGTCGAGCAGCAGCCGCCACCCGGCCAGCACGGCTTGCCCTTTTTCGGGCCGGGGCGGTTCGGGGGCCGCGACCTGAGGCGCGGCGGCGTGTTCGCCGTCCCACGTCCCCAGCCCCGCCAGCTCCTCGCGGGCCGCCTCGACCGTCGTCGTTCCCAGGTAGACGCCCATCTCGTCGGCCAGCGTGTCGAGCACCCGGTGGTCGGATTCGCCGGCTTGCTGGCTGGTGCCGCGAAACGCCGATTCGAACGGGCGGTAGCGGCCCTCCCAGTTGACGAACGCACCGGACTTCTGGGTCGTCGGCGCGACCGGGAACACCACGTCGGCGCGTTCGGTGACGGGACTGTGCCGCAGCTCGAGGCTGACCAGGAAACCGACGGAGTCCAGCGCGGCCAGCACCACTTCGGGGTCGGCGAAGTCGTTCGGTTCGACGCCGCCGACCAGCAGTGCGGCCAGGGATCCGTCGGCGGCGGCGGCCAGGATGGCGTCGGCGTCACGCCCAGCGGCAGAAGGCAATTCGTCGACGTTCCACGCCGCGGCGACCTGCGTGCGGGCGGCGTCGTCGGCAACCGGGCGGCCGCCGGGCAGCAGCGAGTGCAGTGCGCCGGCCTCCAGCGCGCCGCGCTCCCCGGCCCGGCGCGGCACCCACGCCAGCCGGGCGCCGGTGGCCTCGGCGAGGCGCGCCGCGGCGGACAACCCGCCGGGTGCCGTGGCCAGGCGTTCGCCGACCATGATGACGGCGCCGGGTTTGGAGAGCAGCTTTCCGACGTCACCGCCGGCCAGCCCGTCCAACGCCGCCGCCTCGGCGCCGGGAACGGTTTCGATCAGCTTGCCCGACATCTTGGTCAGCGCGCGGGTGGCGAACGGCGCGACCGCGAACACGGGCACACCGTTCTTGCGGGCGGCCTTGCGCAACCGCAGGAACACGATCGGCGACTCGTCTTCCGGCTCGAACCCGGCCAGGACCACCACCGGCGCCGACTCCAGGTCGGAGTAGCTGACCGTGACCGGCCGGCCGGCGACGCGGGACGCCAGGAAGTCGGCCTCTTCGGCGGAGTGTGGTCGCGCGCGGAAGTCGATATCGTTGGTGTCCAACACGATTCGCGCGAACTTCGCGTAGGCGTAGGCGTCTTCCCAGGTGGCCCGCCCGCCGACCAGCACGCCGGTCCGTCCGCGGGCCGCCTCGAGCCCCTGGGCCGCTGCCACGATCGCGTGCGACCACGACGCCGGCTGCAGTTCGCCGTTCGCGTCCCGGATCAGGGGGGTGGTGATCACGTCGGGCTGGGTCGCGTAGGTGAAGGCCCACCGGCCCTTGTCGCAGTTCCATTCCTCGTTGACTTCGGGGTCGTCGCCGGCCAGCCGGCGCAGCACCTTGCCGCGGCGATGGTCGGTGCGCTGGGCGCACCCCGACGCGCAGTGCTCGCACACGCTGGGGCTGGAGACCAGGTCGAACGGGCGGGCCCGGAAACGGTAGGCCGTCCCGGTCAGCGCACCCACCGGGCAGATCTGCACCGTGTTGCCCGAAAAGTAGGAGTTGAACGGCTCATTGGCGTAGATGCCGATCTGCTGCTGCGCGCCGCGCTCGAGCACGTCGATAAATTTGTCGCCGGCGATCTGGTCGGAGAACCGGGTGCAGCGCACGCACGAAATGCAGCGCTCCCGGTCCAGCAGCACCTGCGACGAGATGTTGATGGGTTTGGCGAAGCGCCGCTTGTCGTCGTGGAAGCGGCTCTCGGGCCGGCCGTTGGACATGGCCTGGTTCTGCAACGGGCACTCGCCGCCCTTGTCGCACATCGGGCAGTCCAGCGGGTGGTTGATCAACAGCAGCTCCATCACCAGGTGCTGCGCCTTGTCGGCCACCTCCGACGTCAGCTGGGTGCGCACCACCATGTCGTCGGTGGCCACCACCGTGCACGACGTCATCGGCTTGCGCTGGCCCTCGATCTCCACGATGCACTGCCGGCACGCGCCGACGGGGTCCAACAACGGGTGCTCGCAGAACCGCGGGATCTGGATGCCCAGCAACTCGGCCGCGCGGATCACCAAAGTTCCTTTGGGAACGGTGACTTCGACGTCGTCGATGGTCAACGTCACCATCTCCGGCTGGGCCACCCCGTCGCCGGTCTCAGGTTTGGCCGCCTGCGTCATTGGCGCCGCTCCTTTCCCCCGCAAGCGGGTGGGGCCCCCGTGAAGCTGGGGAGTGCCCCCACGTCAGTTCGTTCTGCATCGTCGCCGGCGCGCGTCACGCCTTACCTCCGTCAGCCATCAGCATCGAGTCTCGAGGGTCGAACGGGCAACCGCCGCCCTCGACGTGGGCGACATACTCGTCGCGAAAGTACTTGATCGACGACTGCACCGGCATCGCCGCGCCATCGCCCAACGCGCAGAACGACTTTCCGAACAGCACGTCGGCAATGTCGAGCAGCGTGTCCAGATCCTCTTGGGTGCCCCGGCCGGTTTCCAGCCGCTCGTAGATCGGAACCAGCCAGTAGGTGCCCTCGCGACACGGCGTGCATTTGCCGCATGACTCGTGCTTGTAGAACTCCGACCAGCGCCGGGCCGCACGCACCACGCACGTGGTCTCGTCGAAAATCTGCAGCGCCTTGGTGCCCAGCATGGAACCGGCCCCGCCCACGCCCTCGTAGTCCAGCGGCACGTCGAGGTGCTCCTCGGTGAGGATCGGTGTCGACGACCCGCCCGGTGTCCAGAACTTGAGCCGATGCCCGGCCCGCACCCCGCCGGCGTATTCGAGCAACTCGCGCAACGTGATTCCCAGGGGCGCCTCGTACTGGCCCGGGCGGGCGACGTGACCCGACAGCGAATACAGCGTGAAGCCGGGCGATTTCTCGTTGCCCATCGACCGGAACCACTCGACGCCGTTGAGAATGATGGGCGGCACGCTGGCGATGGACTCGACGTTGTTGATCACGGTGGGGCAGGCGTACAGACCCGACACCGCGGGGAACGGCGGCCGCAGCCTCGGCTGCCCGCGCCGGCCCTCCAGCGAGTCGAGCAGCGCGGTTTCCTCACCGCAGATGTAGGCGCCCGCGCCGGCGTGCACCACCAACTCCAGATCGAAGCCCGAGCCGTTGATGTCGCGGCCCAGATAGCCGGCGGCGTAGGCCTCGGCCACCGCGTTCTGCAGGCGGCGCAGCACCGGCAGCACTTCGCCGCGCACGTAGATGAACGCGTGGTGGGCGCGGATTGCGTACGCGGCGATGATGACGCCTTCGACGAGCACGTGCGGCGTCGCGAGCATCAACGGAATGTCCTTGCACGTACCGGGTTCCGACTCGTCGGCGTTGACCACCAGGTAGTGCGGCTTGGCCGCCGCGCCGGTGTCGCCCTGCGGGATGAACGACCATTTCGTCCCGGTCGAAAAGCCCGCGCCGCCGCGCCCGCGCAGCCCGGAGTCCTTGACGGTGGCGATCACGTCGTCGGGCTCCATCGTCAGGGCCTTCTTCATCGCCCGGTAGCCGTCGTGGCGGTGATAGGTCTCCAACGTCCACGACTCGGGGTCGTCCCAAAAGCGGCTCAGCACCGGAGTCAGCGGCGTCGCCTGCGCGGTGGTCATGACTGGCCTCCCGGCGCGGGCGGCGCGTCCATGCCGAGTTCCTTTGCCACCCGCAGACCGGCCAGGGTGGCCGCGCCGGCGCCGCCCTGGCCCTGGTCGGCCCGTTCGTCGGGCCGCCCCGCCAGAATGCGCGACGTCTCGCGGAAGACGCACAGCGGAGCGCCGCGGGTGGGCGTCGCGGGCTCACCGGAGCGCAGCGTGTCGACGAGTTCTCGCGCCGACTCCGGCGTCTGGTTGTCGTAGAACTCCCAATTGACCATCACCACGGGCGCGAAATCGCATGCGGCGTTGCATTCGATGTGCTGCAGCGTGACCGAGCCGTCCTCGGTGGTCTCGTCGTTGCCGATACCCAGATGCTCCGTGAGGGCGTCGAATATCGCGTCGCCGCCCATGACGGCGCACAACGTGTTGGTGCACACCCCGACCAGGTAGTCGCCGGTGGGCCCGCGGCGATACATCGTGTAAAAGCTGGCCACCGCCGCCACCTCGGCCCCCGTCAGCCCCAGCAGCTCACCACACAGCTCCAAACCGGCCGGCGTCAGGTACGAATCCTCGGCCTGCACCAGGTGCAGCAACGGCAATAGCGCCGAGCGCCTTTCCGGGTAGCGGCCGATGATCTCCTTGGCCTCGAGCTCCAGTCGTTCCCGCACCTCCGGCGAGTACGACTGTGGCGCACCCTCCACCACGAACTGGTTGGGCTCCTCGGGCGGCGGGCCGAGCCGCAGAAACACCGGCTGGCCTTGCGGACCGGTCACCGGTCGACCCCGCCCATGACCGGGTCGATGCTGGCGACCGCGCTGATCAGATCGGCGACCATCCCGCCCTCGCACATCGCGGCGACCGCCTGCAGGTTGGTGAACGAGGGGTCCCGGTAGTGCACCCGGTAGGGGCGGGTGCCGCCGTCGCTGACCATGTGCACGCCGAGCTCCCCGCGCGGCGATTCGACCGCGGTGTAGACCTGGCCCGGCGGCACCCTGATGCCCTCGGTGACCAACTTGAAGTGGTGAATCAGCCCCTCCATCGAGGCGCCCATGATCTTGGCGATGTGCTCTTGCGAGTTGCCCATGCCGTCGGGGCCCACCTTCAAGTCGGCCGGCCAGGCGATCTTGCGGTCCTCGACCATGATCGGGCCCGGCTGCAACTTGTCCAGACACTGCTCCACGATCTTCAGCGACTCCCACATCTCGTCGACGCGAATCATGTAGCGCCCGTAGGCATCACAGGTGTCAGCGGTCATCACGTCGAATTCGTAGTTCTCGTATCCGCAGTAGGGTTCGCTTTTGCGCAGGTCGTGCGGCAGTCCGGTGGAGCGCAATATCGGGCCGGTGATGCCCAGCGCCACGCATCCGGTCAGGTCCAGGTAGCCGACGTTTTGGGTGCGGGCCTTCCAGATCGCGTTCTCGTTGAGCAGCTCGCCCAAATCCCGTACGGATTTCCGCACTTCTTCGAGGCATTTCGCGATGTCGGCCTTGGCGTTGGTCGGCAGGTCCTGCGCCACGCCGCCGGGGCGGATGTAGCCGTGGTTCATCCGCAGACCGGTGATCATTTCGAAGATGTTGAGGATGTACTCGCGCCCCCGGAAGCCGATGAACATCGCGGTCATCGCGCCCAGTTCCATGCCGCCGGTCGCCAGCGCGACCAGGTGCGACGAGATCCGGTTGAGCTCCATCATCATGACCCGGATGACGTTGACGCGTTCGGGTATCTCGTCGGTGATGCCGAGCAGCTTCTCCACACCCAGGCAGAAGGCGGTCTCGTTGAAAAGCGGTGACAGGTAATCCATTCGGGTCACGAAGGTGACGCCCTGGGTCCAGTAGCGGTATTCGAGGTTCTTTTCGATTCCGGTGTGCAGGTAGCCGATTCCGCATCGGGCCTGGATGACGGTCTCGCCCTCGATCTCGAGGATCAGCCGCAGCACCCCGTGCGTGGACGGGTGCTGGGGGCCCATGTTGACGACGATGCGTTCGCCGGGATCCGCGTTGCGCGCGGCGTCGACGATCTGGTTCCAGTCCTGGCCGCCGGCGACGAGGACGGTATCAGCTTCGGTCATCAGTTGTAGGCTCTCCGCTCGTCGGGCGGGGGTATTTGCGCCCCTTTGTATTCGACGGGAATGCCGCCGAGGGGATAGTCCTTGCGCTGCGGGTGCCCGTGCCAGTCGTCGGGCATCTGGATGCGCGTCAGCGACGGGTGCCCGTCGAAGATGATTCCGAAGAAGTCGTAGGTTTCGCGCTCGTGCCAGTCGGTGGTCGGATAGATCGCAAACAGCGACGGAATGTGCGGATCACTGTCCGGGGCGGCCACTTCCAAGCGAATGCGGCGATTGTGCGTGATCGACTGCAGCGGGTAGACGGCGTGCAGTTCGCGTCCCGTCTTGTGGGGGTAGTGCACCCCGCTGACGCCCAGGCACATCTCGAAGCGCAGGTGCGGTTCGTCGCGCAACCGCTGGGCAACCTGAGGCAGCAGCTCGCGGCGCACGTCCAGGGTCAGCTCGCCGCGGTACACCACGACTCTTTCTATCGCGTCGTGGAATTCGACCCCGCTCTTGTGCAACGCCTCGGCGAGGCCGTCGACCACATCGTCGAAGTAGCCGCCGTAGGGCCGGGGACTGCTGCCCGGGAGCGTGACCTCCCGCACCAGCCCTCCGTATCCCGACGTGTCACCGGTGTCGTAAACCCCGAACATGCCGTGCCGGACGTCAATCACTTTTTCGTCGCTTTGGCCGACTGCTTCCTGGGGGTCCTGGTCGGGCGAGCTCATCGCAGCAGTCCGCGCATTTCGATCGTGGGCCGGGCCGCCATCGCCGCCTGCTCGGCCTCGGCGATCGCGGTTTCGCGGTTGACGCCCAGCGGCATCTCCTGAATCTTCTCGTGCAGCTTGAGGATTGCGTACAGCAGCATCTCCGGGCGGGGCGGGCAGCCGGGGAGGTAGATGTCGACCGGGACGACGTGGTCGACGCCCTGCACGATCGCGTAGTTGTTGAACATCCCGCCCGAAGACGCGCACACGCCCATCGACAGGACCCACTTCGGTTCGGCCATCTGGTCGTAGATCTGGCGCAGCACCGGCGCCATCTTCTGGCTGACCCGTCCGGCCACGATCATCAGGTCGGCCTGGCGCGGTGTCGCCGAGAACCGCTCCATGCCGAACCGTGCGATGTCGAACCTCGGTCCGGCGGTTGCCATCATCTCGATCGCGCAGCAGGCCAGCCCGAACGTCGCCGGCCACAACGAATTTTTGCGGACGTAGCCCGCGACCTTCTCGACCGTTGACAGCAGGATGCCGCCGGGCAGCTGTTCTTCCAGACCCACGCCTACCTCAATCCCATTTCAGCCCTCAATCCCATGTCAGTCCGCCGCGGCGCCACACGTAGGCGTAGGCCACGAAGACCGTGAGCATGAACACCACCATCTCGACCAACGCGAAAGTCCCCAGCGCGTCGTAGCTGACCGCCCACGGGTACAGGAACACGATTTCGATGTCGAAGATGATGAACAGCATGGCGGTCAGGTAGTACTTCACCGGGAACCGTTGCCCGGCCGTCGCGTGCGGGCCGCTCACGGGTGATTCGGTGGGCTCGATGCCACATTCGTAGGCCGCCAGCTTCGACTTGTTGTACCGCGACGGGCCGACCAGGCTCGCGATCGCAACCGAGCCCACGGCGAAGGCGGTGGCAATGGCGCCCAGCACCAGGATGGGTATGTAGACGTTCAACTCGCTCCATGATCCGTCGTGGGGGCCGCCGCTAAGGGCTTTTAGTAGCGGCCGCGCGGTAACCGGGCTGCTGTGACGGGCTGGGTCTGGAGCCCGGCACAGTGACTTTCAACATAGCGTCGCGGCGACTCGCGCACGTGCGCGGGGTGGTGCTATTCGCCGGGTTGCGATGTTCCCGCGCCGGGGTCGACGGTGCGGCGGCGTGTGTCCGGGTATCGGCGCAGGTGAGCAGGGTCTAGCGAGTGGGGGTGCGCAGCAGCCCCAGCACGGTGCGGCCCAACACGATGGGGTCGAGCGGATGCGGCACCGCGGCCTCGGCGCGCGACCAACTGGCCAGCCACGCGTCGTCGCGGCGGCCGGTGAGCACCACCACGGGCGGGCAGCTCGCAAGTTCGTCTTTGAGCTGTTTGGCGATGCCCATGCCGCCGGTCGGGGTGGCCTCGCCGTCGAGGATGGCCAGGTCGATGCCACCCTCGTCCATTGTCCGGATGACCATCGGGCCGGTTGCCACCTCGACGTAGCTCAGCTCGGGGAGGTCGGGGTGCAGGTGCTTGCCCAGCGCGCGCATCACGGCCTCGCGGGTCTCGGCGTTGTCGCTGTAGACGAGGATCCGCAGGACCAACGTTGCAGTGGGGCTGGATTCGGGCACGGTCAGATGGTACTGGTGGTGCGCCGGCGTCACCGGGGCGCCCGAACGAATACCGCTTGCGCGGCGGCCGTCGCCTTCGTGCCGATCATGCCGAACTTGTTCCAGCCCAGGTCGAATTGGGAACGGTCGATTTGGGTTTCGCCGGCGATGTGGATCGAGCCGTCGTCGAGTTCGGTGATCGTGACGGGCAGGGTCAGCGGCGCGGTGACGCCTTTGAGCGTGAGACTGGTTTGCAGATCGGCGCGCCTGCCGGTGGTCGGCCGCACGGCGCTGACGACGACGCTGATGTCACCGAAACGCTCGACGTCGAAGAAGTCGGCCGAACGCAGGTGCTTGTCACGACGGCCGATACCGGTGTCCAGCGACGCGGCCCGGATGTCGAGGCGGCCCGACACCGCGCCCGCGCCGGCCAGCTGCCCCTCGCCGGTGAACTCGGTGAAGCGGCCCTTGACGTTCAGCAGGCCCCACATGTTGGCGACTTTGAAGGTGATGGCCGACCGGTCCGGTACCACGGTCCAGGCGCCGACCAGGTCGGGGTCATTGAGCAGGGATTCCAGCGTTGTCATGTCAGCTCACCTCACAAAAGCGGTGCGATCCCGGCGGGGTCGAAGTACTCGTCGATCCGGTCGATCATTCCGCGGGTACCCACCCGGATCACGATGCAGACCCGCAACGAGATCGATTGGCCGGCCTGGCCGGTGGCGTGCAGGACGTGCTGCTGGACGAAGCCGCCGTCGAAGAGCCGCCGGTCGAGGATCTCGTAGCGGCGCTCGGTCGTCGCGCCGATGAACCAATCGATGACCCGCAGCGCGCGGGCCTTGTCGTCATCGCGGCGCGAGCCGACCCGCCAGACGGCGACGTCCTCACTCCATAGCCCGCCGACCGTGGCCACCTCGCCGTTCTCGATCGCGGTGAACAGGCGGTCGGCCACGTCGACAATGGTCTGCGCGTCGGCAGTGGGCATGGTGGCTCCTAATCCGTGTGCTCGTATCCGGGGTGGGCGGCCGCCAACCGGTGGCCCACCAGCGTGCGCAGGCAGGCGATGACCTGCGCGTCGGGGAGGTCGGTCAGCTCACCGGCCCGGATGGCGCCGGCCAGCCCCTTTTCGTCGGCGAAACCCAGGCCGGCCAGCGCGGCTCGGCAGTCAACCCCGCCGTCGTCGAGCAGTTCGCGCTCGACCATGCGCAACGCGTTGGCGGCCACTCTGGCATGGAAGTTGACCTGTCCGTCGGTGGCGGCGCGGACGTCGGTTTCGAGGAACTCGGCCACCGCGGCAATCAACTCGGACGCGGTCGGACGGCCGTGCATGCTGTCGCTCACCTATCGGCCCCCTCGAGCAAGTCGAGCAGATCCCATTCGGTTTCGCAGACCCGGCGGCCGATCGTCGCCAGCTCCACCGATCGGGAGTCGCCGCTCAGATGCCGCTCCGCCTGGTAGCGGCAGATGACGCCCCACCGCAGCGTGGCCAGCACCAGCCACCAGTGGAACGCCACCCGGTCGACGGTAGTCGCGCTGGCCTCCTCGTAGGCCCGCAGGAAGCTGTCGATGCTGCCGAGGCCGCCGGCGCCGAGGCCGGCCGGGGCGCCGAATCGCCAGGCGCGGACGCAGAACCAGGCGAGGTCCTCGTACGGGTCGCCGAGGTGGACCAGCTCCCAGTCCAGGACGGCGACCAGGTCGGACCCGTCGACGATGAGGTTTCCCATCCGGTAGTCCCCGTGCACGAGAACGGGATCCGACGGCCGGGATTCGTGCGGCCGGTTGGCCTCGAGCCAGCGAAACGCCCATTCGAAGCTGGCGGTGGTGTCGCCCATGGCGTCGAGGCGCTCGCGCCACTGGCCGAGCTGGTCCTCGCGGGCCAGGCCCGCAATGTGCGGATCGGCCCGGTGGATGGCCGCCAACGCCCGCGCGCACTGGGGGAGCAGGCGCGCCCGTCCCGCGTCGTCGAGTCGGCGCTGGATGCGCCGGACGATGGTCTCGCCCGCGATTTCCTCGCAGATCAGAAACGGATTACCCAGTGCGGCAACCGAATCGTCGGCGAGCAGGATGTGGGGGACAGGGGCGCCGGCGGCCGCGGCCGCGGCCTGGGCGCGGCCCTCGAGCTCCATGCCGGCGTGCACGTCGTCGGGCGGGCCGGTGCGCAGGATCAACCGGCGGCGGTCCGCATCGGCGACGGCGTCGAACGCCCAGGTGGTGCGGCTGGCGCCACCGGTCAGCGCGCGCAGGTTCTCGATGGTAACGACTTCGGAGCCGGCACCGAGCGCCGGTGCCAGCACGCGAGCCAGCTTGCCCGGCAGGTCCCCGCCCGGGTCCAAGGCGGTCACCGCTGGCCGAATTTGAACAGCCGCTGCGCCACCCGGCGGATCTGGATCTCCTCGGCGCCCTCGGTGATCCGGTAGCGGCGGTGATGGCGGTAGATGTGCTCGAACGGCTCGTGGCGGCTGTAGCCCAGTCCGCCGAAGACCTGCATGGCGCGGTCGGCGGCGTCGCAGACCAGCCGGTTGGCGCGGTAGTTGGCCATCGACACCTTGTCCGAGACCTCCATGTGGTGGTCGCGGTCGAGGTGCCAGGCCGCGTATTGGACCAGCAGGCGCACCATCTGGGCTTCGGTCTGCAGCTCGGCCAGCGGCCATTGCACGGCCTGGTTGACCGACAGCGGCTTGCCGAACACCGTGCGCTGGGCCGCGTATTCGGCGGCGCGGTCAATGCAGTACTGCGCGGCGCCCAGGCTGCTGGCCGCCTGCCGAATCCGGTTCTCGTGCAAGAAGGTTTGGGCGACCGCCAGGCCGCGGCCGACTTCACCGAGCACCGCGTCGGCGGGCACCCGCACGTCGGTCAGCTCGACCTCGCCGTGGTCGGTGGGCATGTTGAACGTCCACCAGTAGTAGGGAACGTTGAAGCCGGGCGCATCGGTCGGCACCAGGAACGCGGTGATGCCCACAGCGGAACCCGGCTCACCGGAGGTGCGGGCGAAGACCAGGTCGTGGGTCGCGCGGTGCACCCCGGTGTTGAAGCGCTTGGAGCCGTTGATCACCCAGCCGTCCCCGTCGGATTGGGCGTGCGTTTCCAGCCACGTCGCGTCCGAGCCGTGCCGGGGCTCGGTGAGCCCGAAGGCCATGGACCGTTCCCCGGTGATCAACGCCTCCGACCACAGGCGGCGCTGCTCGTCGGTGCCGAAGCGCTCCATCATGATCACCTGCGGGAAGTTCCCGACGATCGAGGACTCGTTCTGCAGGTCGTTGTGCAGGCCAAGGCCTTTGTGCGCCAGGTGTTCCCGGATGACGGCCATGTCGACGTTGGTGCCGTCGCGCCCGCCCAGCGACGCCGGCAGCCCGTAGCGCAGCCAGCCCGCCCGATCGGCCCGCCGGCGCATCTCGGCGAGCAGGTCCTCCCACTCGCGGGTGGGGATGCCGTCGTTGTCCCAATCGGTGCGGGCATGCTCGCGGCGCCGGTCGAAGTACTGGATGTGCTCGCGCTCCAGCGGCTTGATCTCGGACTCGATGAACGCGTCCATCTCGGCGAGCACGCCCGGAAGGTGTTCGGGGAGGGTGAAATCCATGTGTGCGCTCCTTAGCTGCCGTAGAGGGTCTTCTTCCAGACCGTCGATAGCGTCGTGACGGCCTCCGCGTCGCTGATCTTGATGCCGAGGCCCCCCGGAGCCGAGGTGCCGACGAACACCGTGGTGAAGTTCTCGAACAGCAGGGCGATGGCCGCCGCGGTGTGTTGCGGGTTCAGTTCGGCCCCGTAGCCCTGCGCCTGGGCGCGGCGCACCGAGGCGGCCACGATGTCCATCCCGAAGCGCCGGAATTCGTTCTGGACGGCCGCAAATCGCCGCTGGGTGGCGGCCAGCTGGGCCACCGCGATCATGATGCCGATGTTCTGCTTGAACATGTTCCAATACCCGGTGACCACCGACGTGAAGAACGCGTCGTCGTCCGGCGACTGCGGTAGCTCGACGCTCAACCCCGACGGCGCCACCACCTCGTGCAGAAACGACTCGGCCAGGGCGGCCAGCAGGTCTTCCTTGTCGGCGAAATACCGGTAGAACACGGCGGGCGACTTGCCCGCCGCCGACGTGATGTCGGCCAGCGTGGTGCCGTGAAAGCCACGTTCGGCGAACAACTTTCGGGCGGCCTGCTCGATGGCCCGCCTGGTCTGGCGGCCCTTGACGGTCGAGGGTTCGGCCGCCATCAGGTCCGCATCCGGTCGCCGGCGCGCAACAGAGAGCTCGGCAAGTCGTGACCCACAACGGATCTGGCGACCTCGGCCGCGGCGATGGCCGCCTGCAGGTCGACGTCGACCTCGACATCGCTGTCGGTCAGCAGGTACACCAGATCCTCGGTGGCGATGTTGCCGGTGGCGCCCGGGGCGAATGGGCAGCCGCCGAGCCCGCCGACCGAGGCGTCGAGCCGGGTGACCCCCGCGCCGACCGCCGCGTACGCGCTGGCCAGCCCGGAGCCGCGGGTGTTGTGAAAATGCCCGCCCAGCGGCATGTCGCCGATCACCGGGAGCAGTTGCGCGATCAGCGAACTCACCCGTCCCGGCGTGGTGGTGCCGATGGTGTCGGCGATCGACAGCCGGTCGGCGCCGCGGTCCCGGGCGGCCGCGGCGATGTCGAGCACCCGCTGCGGCGGGGTAGGGCCCTCGAACGGCGAGTCCCACGCGGTGGCGATGACGACCTCGACGGTGGCATCGCTGCCGTGGGCGATGGCGACGATCTCGTCGATCTGGCTGGTGGCCTCCGTACTGGTGCGCCCGACGTTGGCCTGGCTGAACGTGTCGTCGGCGGCCACCACGTATTCGATCGACCGCAGTCCGGCGGCGACGGCCCGCTTGGCGCCGTTGGGGCTGGCCACCAGCGCGGAGAACTCGATGTCGGGGTAGTCGTGCAGTTGCGCGGCGAGTTCGGCGGCGTCGGCCATCGACGGCACCTTCGACGGGGAGACGAAGGCGGTGGCCTCGACCTCCCGCACCCCGGTGGCAGCGACCGCGGCCAGCAGTTCCAGCTTGGCGGCCAACGGGATTGGCTTCTCTATCTGCAGGCCGTCGCGCAGGGAAACCTCGCGGATGTCCACGTGTGTCATAGCACCTCCTCGGCCCTGAGCTCGTCGAGCTCGTCGGCGGTCTTGCCCAGCAGCCCGAGGTAGACGTCGTCGTTGTGTCGGCCCGGGCGCGCGGGGCCGGCGTTACGCACGGCGCCGGGCGATTCGGAGAGCACCGGCACGATGCCGGGCCCCAGGACGTTGCGCCCGATGCGTTCGTCATAATGGTCGACCAGCATCCCGCGCGCGCGCAGCTGCGGGTCCTCGACGACCTCGGCGACGGTGTTGATGGGGCCCGTGATCACGCCTGCGGCGGAAAGGGTTTCGGTGATTTCACCCGGCTCGCGCTCGGCTGCCCACGCGCCGATGATCTCGTCGAGTTCGTCCTGGTTGCGGCCGCGGGCGCCGTGGGTGGCGAACCGCTCGTCGGTGGCCAGTTCCGGGCGGCCGATGGCCTTGCTCAGCCGGGCGAACACGGTGTCCTGGTTGGCGGCGATCACGACCCAGGAGCCGTCGGCGCTGCGGTAGATGTTGGACGGCGCGATGCCCTCCAGCCGGGTGCCCGACGGGCCGCGCACCACGCCGCCGACGTCGTAGTCGGGGATCGTGGACTCCTGTACCGCCAAACATGATTCGGTCAGCGCCACGTCGACCACCTGTCCACGGCCGGTGACGCTGCGCCGGTATAGTGCGGCCAGCGCGCCCTGGGCGCCGAACATGCCGGCCAGGCTGTCGCCGAGCGAGAGCGCCAGCCGGGGCGGTGGACCGCCGGGAAAGCCGTTGAGGTGCCGCAGCCCGCTGGCGGCCTCGGCCACCGACGCGTAGCCGGCCTTGTGCGCGTCGGGCCCGGTCTGGCCGTAGCCGGACACCCGAACCAGGATGATGCCGGGGTTGCGCTCGGACAGCACGTCGTAGCCCAGGTTCCACTTCTCCAGCGTGCCCGGTCGGAAGTTCTCGACCACGATGTCGGATTTCGCAATCAGATCGAGGAACAGCTCGCGCCCGCGTGGCTTGCGCAGGTCGAGGGTGATCGCCCGTTTGTTGCGCGCGGCAACGGTCCAGAAGACGTGTTGCCCGTCGAGTTCGGCCTGGCCCCAGGTGCGCAGCGGGTCCGGGGCGCCCGGGGGCTCCACCTTGATGACGTCGGCGCCCATGTCGCCGAGCAGCCGCCCGGCGAATGGTCCGGCGATCAGGGTGCCCAGTTCGAGCACCCGGATGCCGTCCAGCGCACCGGTCATTCGGCGCTCGCGAAATCGTGGCGGACCAGCCAGTCGGTGACGATCTCGACGGCCGCCCGCAGCTTGTCGCGCTGGTCGGGACCCGCGTAATAGTGTGTGGCGCCGGGGATTTCGTGCATCTCCTTGTCGGGGTGGGCGATCGCCTCGAAGAGCCGACGGGTGTGGCTCGGCGTGCAGGCGTCATCGGCCAGGTTGCCGATCACCAGCGCCGGGATCGCAAGGTCGCGCCCGCAGTCGACCCCGTCGCCGCGGGCGTCGTCGTAGCTCCACTGCGACAGCCAGCCGCGCAGCGTGGAAAAGCGGGCCAGCCCGACGGGGCTCATGTTCACCACTTGAGGGTCGCCCAGGTAGCAGGTTCCCGGGGTGCGTTCGTTGGGATCGACCGTAGGGTCCAGCCAGCGCGGGTCGGCCATGGTGCCGTGCACGACGAACCCGAACTCGTCATCGGGCCGCCCGGCAGCCTGCAATTCGGCCAGCTTTTCCCGCACCCATGCGGTGATGCGACGGTTGCGGTCGATCTGCGCCTGCCGGTAGCGGTCGACGAACTCCTGGCTGTAGGGCGGTTGGTTGGGGTTGTCGGGGTTGTACAGGTCCAGCTCGGGATCGCGCTTGGTCGGGTCGGTTTCGTCGAGGATCGAGGCGTCCAGCCATTCGGTCAGCGTGCCGTGCCGGCTGATGTGCGCGGCGAGCAGCATGATGCCGTCCGCGGGGGTCAGGTCGAGCTGCGTCAGGTCGGGCCCGTCGCCGGACGGGCTCGACGTGATGGTGGGCTTTTGGGCCTGCTGCTGGTAGAACATCGACAGCGAGCCGCCCCCGCTCCACCCGGCGAGCACCACCTTGGTGTAGCCGAGCCGGTTCTTGGCGTCCTTGATGCATTCGCCGAGATCCTCGACCACCTTTTCCATCAGCAGCGCCGAATCCGTGCCGCGGAACCGGCTGTTGCAGTAGATGACGTGGTGGCCGGCGCGGGCCAGCGCGTTGATCATCGGCAGGTAGGCGCCGCCGCCGATCGGATGCATGAAGACCAGCACGGTGTCCGACGGCCTGTCCTTCGGCTTGAGCAGATAGCTTTCCAGCACGGTGATCTCGGCCAACCCGCCGTAGACGTCGCGGACGCCGGAATTGTTCTGAAAAGCGACGAGATAAGGGATGCGCTCGTATTCGTGCTTCACAACCGTCCTCATGGTCAGTGCTGTCCCAGGTCGTGGGCGAGTACCTCGGCGGACGGCGTCAGCCGGCGCCGGGTGTCGACGGCGATCACCTGCCAGTCCACTCGCGAATGCTCGTCGAACTTGCGGCGCGCGCGTTCCCGCGCCTTCTCCGGTGCGCCGTGGTGAACCCCTTGCGGCGCATGCGAAATCAGACCCGGGGGCATCGGGATACCGTAGAGCGAACCGCCGTGGAAGAACGCGATCTCGTCGTAGTCGACGTTGCGGTGATACCACGGCGTGCGTTCGGTGCCCGGTACGCCTTCGGCCGGCTTGGGCAGGAAGTTCATCACGTAGACGCCGGTCGCCTGCATGAACAGGTGGACCGTCGGCGGCAGGTGGACGCTGTCGGAGGTGACCACGTTGTAGTCGGCGATGTTGAAGGTAAACGCGAAGTTGTCGCCGCGCCAGCCCTCGACGTCGATCGGATTGTGTTGGTAGAAAAGCGTTGTCGGGCCACCCTGGTGGACAAGGCGGACCTCGTACTCGTCGCGGCCGTCATCGTCGATCGGCGCCGGCTCGGGGATGGTGGCCTGCGACGGGTCGAACGGGAAGTGGCGGCCCAGCGCGCCGGGCGGCGGCACCCGGAACTCGTCGGTGGCCTCGATCATCAGCAGCGTCGTCTCGCTGTCGGGCACCTGGCGCCAGGTGCACGCCTTAGGGATGTAGACCCAGTCGCCGTCCCGGTAGCGCAGCGGCCCGAACTCGGTCTCCAGCAGGCCCGCGCCCTGGTGCACGAAGCACAGCAGGTCGCCGTCGACGTGGCGGGCGTAGTACGGCATCGGCTCGTGGCGGCGGCTCAGCAGGATGCGGCAATCGTCGTTGTGAAACATCAGCAGCGGCCCGCCGTAGGCGTCGGTGGCGTCGCTGGGCTTCAGCTCGGCGGCGAGCACGTCGATGGGACGCAGCGGCCCGGCCGACCGGTAGGCGGTGGGGTCGTTGCGGCGGTACATGTTGGCGGTGCGGCCGGTGAAGCCGCCCCGGCCCAGTTCGTCGTCCTTGAGCCCGTCCAGGTCGGCGTGCAGGCGCCGCGGTGTTTTCCCTTTTCGCAGGTGAACGAAGGATTCCATGGGACGACTCCAGGGGTGGCTACTCGGCTTACAGAACTAAAAGTGACATTACTTTTTGTTTTCCAGCCGCACAAGGGGCGGCCGATTGCGTGCGCTCGCAGGGCAAGTCACACCGGCCACACCAGCCTCTGGCCGGAGGGCACCATGTTTGCGGGCAATCGGCCGACTCCTCCGCCGCGGAGGCCGGTGGGGCGTCAATCACGAACGCGGAGAACGACTTTCCCCTTGGCGGTGCGATTCTCGAGCGACGCGACCGCGGCGGCGGCCTGCTCCAGCGGGTAGACCTCCGGCGTGGGCGCGGCCAGCCGCCCCGAGCTGAGCAGACCCTCGAGCCCGTCCCACTGCTCGGCCAGCGCGTTCGGGTGCGTCGCCGTCCAGGCGCCCCAGCCCACGCCGACGACATCAATGTTGTTGAGCAGCAAGCGGTTTACCTTGACGGTCGGAATCTCCCCGCCGGTGAACCCGATGACAAGCAGCCGTCCGCCCGGGGCGAGCGAGCGCAGGGAATCGGTGAACCGGTCCCCGCCGACCGGGTCGACCACCATGTCGACGCCGCGACCGCCGGTGAGCTCCTTGACCGCGTCCTTGAAGCCTTCGGCCAACACCACGTCGGTGGCGCCCGCGGCCGTCGCGACGTCGGCCTTGGCTTCCGTGCTGACCACCGCGATGCTGCGCGATGCCCCCAGCAGCGACGCCAGCCGCAGCGTCGACGTTCCGATACCGCCGGCCGCGCCGTGCACCAGCACTGTCTCGCCGTGGGCCAGCCGGCCCCGCACGGTCAGCGCGAAATACATCGTCAGGTCGTTGAACAGCAGGCCGGCACCGGCCTCGAAGCTGACGTTGTCGGGGAGCTTGAACACGCGGTCGGGCTGCAGTATCGCGACCTCGGCCATGCCGCCGGCCAGCATCGTCAGCCCGACGACGCGATCGCCGGCGCGGACGTGGGCGTCGTCGGGGGCCGACCGCACCACGCCGGCGATCTCCGCGCCGAGCACGAACGGCGGCTCGGGCCGGTATTGATACAGGCCGCGGGTCAGCAGCGCGTCGGGGAATGCCGCGCCGGCGGCGTGCACCTCGACGACCACACCGTCACCCGAGGGTTCGTCGACCTGGCCCACCTCGATCGCGTCCGGACCATCCAGCCGGGTCACCCGTGCAGCGCGCATGCCACCTCCGTCGTCGATGCCCGACCAGCCTACTAACCTCACCGCATGGATTCCTTTCCGCTCGGTGGTTCTTCCGTCGCCCGCGTCGGCTTCGGCGCCATGCAGCTGCCCGGACCCAACGCGTTCGGGCCGCCGCGGGACCGCGACGAGGCGCTCGCCGTGCTGCGGCGGGCGGTCGAGCTGGGCGTCAACCACATCGACACCGCCCAGTTCTACGGACCCGACGTCGCCAACGAGCTCATCCGCGAAGCGCTGCACCCGTACCCGGAGCACCTGGCGCTGGTGAGCAAGGTCGGCGGGTGCCGCGACGACACCGGCGCCTGGCTGCCTGCCAGCGAGCCCGCCGATCTGCGCCGTGACATCGAAACCAATGTGCGCGCCCTCGGTGTCGATCGGTTGGCCGTGGTCAACCTGCGGATCTTCGAGAGCGACGGGCCCGACCAACTGTTCGACGACCAGCTTTCGGTCCTGATCGAGGCCCGCGACGCGGGATTGATCGGCGGAATCGGGCTCAGCAACATCAACCGTGAGCACCTACTGCACGCCTTGGGGCGCACCGAGATCGCCTGTGTGCAAAACGCTTTCAATCTCGTTCACCGGGACTCGGCCCCGGTGCTCGACGAATGCACCAGGCAGGGGATCGCGTTCGTCCCGTTTTTTCCGCTCGGGGCGGCCTTCATGCAGCCGAACCCGGTGCTGAGTCACCGGGTGGTGGTCGAGGCCGCCGAGCGGCTCGGCCACACCCCGGCGCAGGTCGCGTTGGCGTGGACGCTGGGCGTGGCGCCCAACGTCCTGCTGATTCCCGGCACCTCGTCGGTGGGGCACCTGGAGGAGAACATGGCTGTCGCCTCGATCGAGCTGGACGACGACACCCGCGAGCGGCTGAACGCCGTCGCCGCCTGATGCGCGTCCGGCCCGCCACCGCCGCCGACGCCGCAGCGTGCGTCGACATCTACCGTCCGTACGTGCTGGACGCCGTGATCAGTTTCGAGGTGGACGTGCCGACGGTCGAGGAGATGGCGGACCGCATCGCCGCCGCGCTGGCCAGGCATGAATGGCTGGTGCTCGAGGTCGACGGCGACGTCGTGGGTTACGCCTATGCGGGCCAGTTCAATTCGCGTGCCGCATACGAATGGTCGGTCGAGACGAGCGTCTACCTCGCTCGGTCACGGCTGGGCCGGGGCGGCGGCCGGGTGCTCTACGCGGAGCTGCTGCGCCGTCTCGCCGAGCGGGGCTTTCGCCGGGCGTTCGCCGGCATCGCTCAACCCAACGACGCCAGCGACGCGCTGCACCGGTCATTCGGTTTCCGTCCGGCCGGCCACTACCGGCGGGTGGGGTGGAAGCACGGCGCCTGGCATGACGTCGTGTGGTGGCAGCTCGATCTGCGGGGTCCCGACGACGCGGACCCTCCGCGCCCGATCGCTACTTGAGCTCTGACGACGACAGACCCAGCAGGCGCCGGGCGACCACCAGCTGCTGAATCTGCTGGGTGCCCTCGAAGATGTCCAGGATCTTCGAGTCGCGCGCCCACTTCTCCAGCAGCGACTGTTCGGAATACCCTGTGGTGCCGGCCAATTCGACGGACTTGAGGGTGACGTCGCTGGCCATGCGCCCGGCCTTGGCCTTGCTCATCGACGCCTCTTTGGAGTTGGGGATCTTGTTGTCGGCCTGCCACGCCGCGCGCAGCGACAGCAGGTAGCTGGCCTCCCAGTCGGCCTCCATCCGCAGGAATTCGGACGCGGCGGCGCTCTGCGCGTGGGAGGGCTTGTCGTAGGAGATCTCGACCCCGGCCTCGGTGAGGATCTTGCGGATCTCCTCGAGCGCGGCGCGGCCGACCCCGATGGCCATGGCGGCGACGATCGGCCGGGTGTTGTCGAAGGTCTCCATCACCCCGGCAAAGCCCTTGCCGACCTCGATCTCCGGGTTGCCCAGCAGGTTGTCCTTGGGAATGCGGACGTTGTCGAACCGGATCGCCGCGGTGTCGGAGCCCTTGATGCCGAGCTTGTGCTCGAGCCGTTCGACGGTGACGCCGGGATGGTCGCGCGGGACGATGAACGACTTGATCGCCGCGCGGCCCTGCGACTTGTCCAGCGTGGCCCACACCACGATGTGGGTGGCGCGCGATCCGGCGGTGACGAAGATCTTCTCGCCGTTGATGACGTACTCGTCGCCGTCCAGCTTCGCGGTGGTGGACACCGCGGCCGAGTCGGACCCGAAGCCGGGCTCGGTGATGGCCATCGCCGCCCACACTTTGCCCAGGCGCTCCAGTTGCTCGTCGGTGGCGACCGCGGAGATGGCCGCGTTGCCCAGGCCCTGATAGGGGACCGACAGCATCATCGCGACGTCGCCCCAGCAGGCCTCCAGCGTCTGCAGCAGCGCGGCCATGTTGGCGCCGTTGTGGTTTCGGTCCCGGTCCTCGTCCTCGTCGCGCAGCGCGTCGGCCCCGGCGAAGGCGACCGATTCGGACGCCCCCTCGAACAGGTTGATCAGGGTGTCGAGTTCGACCGGGTAGGCGTGTTCCTTGAGGTCGTACTTGCGCGCGATCGGCCGCATCATCTCGGCGGCGCCCTGGTGGGTCTTGACGATCACGCCTTGCAGCTTGCGGGGCAGTTCCAGATTGATTGCCATGGTTGGTCTTTCAGCTCGTGGTAGATGACGACCTAGATAACGACGACGCCCTCGGCGACGCCGATGGCCCGCAGGTCGCGGTACCACCGTTCGACCGGGTGTTCCTTGGTGTAGCCGTGGCCGCCGAGCAGTTGCACACCGTCCAGGCCGATCCGCATGCCCTTGTCGGTGCCCAGCCTTTTGGCCAGCGCCGCCTCACGCGCGAACGGAAGGCCCTGTTCGGCGCGGGCGGCGCCGCGCCAGGTGATCAGCCGCAGCCCGTCGAGTTCGATGGCGATGTTGGCGCACATGAACGCCACGGCCTGCCGGTGCGCGATCGGCTCGCCGAACGCCTCGCGTTCCTTGACGTAGGGGACGACGTAGTCGAGCACCGCGTGCGAGGTGCCGACCGCCAGCGCCGCCCAACCGAGCCGGGACAGCGCGAGCGCCTCGGAGTAGGCCTCGTCGTATTCCGCGTCGGACGCATCCGGTTCACCGAGCCGCGCGCTCAGCGGCACCGACACCCCGGTCAGCTCGACCTGGCCCAGGGCCGCCGCACGGATCCCCATGCTCGGATCCGCCTTGACGGTAAGGCCTTTGGTGGACGACTCGACGATGAACAGCGCCGGCTTGCCGTCCAGCTGCGCGGCGACGATGAACAACTCGGCATCCGCAGCGGCCGGCACCAGCGATTTCACGCCGTCGAGCCGATAGCCGCTCGGCGTGCGCACCGCGGTGGTCTTCAGCCGGGTGGGGTCGAACAGCGGACGGGGTTCGGCGATGGCCACGCAGGCCTGCGGTACCTTCTCGCCGGCGAACTCGTGGAGGTAGGTGGCCTGTTGGTCGGCGCTGCCCCAGTGCGTCAGCGCGGCCGCCACGCCGCCGGGGGCCAGGATCGGCAACGCCAGGCCCATGTCGCCGTAGGCGAGCGCCTCGGCCGCCAGCACGTTGGTCACGCTGGAGCGGTGGGCGGCGATGCCGTCGAAATCCTCGGGGATGTTGATGGCGGTGATGCCCAACTCGGCGGCCTTGGCGATCAGGTCCGGCGGATAGGTCGCGGCCTCGTCGGCGTCGTGTGCCGCGGGCCGCAGCACCTCCGCGGCGAACTCGTCGAGGGTCTCGACGATCATCTTCTGTTCGTCGTCGGGCGTCAGGTCGAAGTAGTCCTTGCCGCTGGACTTGAGCCGCGTCGGTCCACCGCGCAGGCTCTGGACCCGCTTGAACTGGCGGGAGGTGGCGCCGGCGGTCGAGAAGATCGTCTTCGTGCCGTAGCGCAGGCCCCGGTTGAGCGGGTCGCGCAGATGGTATTTGTCGAGAAACTCCTGCCCGACCAGCGGAGTCAGCAGCGCCAGGACGATGTCGATCCCCGTCCGCTTGTGCGGCTGCAGCCCGACGCCGGTCTTACGGCCGCGCCGTTTGGCGCGCGAGCGGGGGGGCGAAGTCTGTGGTGAACCGGTGTCGGTCATGTCAGCTGCCTCGGTGGTTGGGCGACGCGGATAAACCTATCTTACTCCGGAGTAAGATAGGTGGAAACAGTTGTTAACTAATTCACAGAACCAGAGCCCGGAGCGCCTGCTCATGCAGTAGGCCGTTGGTCGCCACGGCGTCGCCGCCGTGTGGGCCGGCCGTCCCGTCCAGTGCGGTGAACGTCCCGCCGGCCTCGCGCACGAGGATGTCGAGGGGCGCCAGATCCCACAGCGACACCTCTGGTTCGGCGGCAATGTCGACCGCGCCCTCGGCGACCAGGCAATACGACAGGAAGTCGCCGTAGGCCCGGACCCGCCAGACCGAGTCCGTCAGCCCGACGAAGCGATCGCGCAGGCCGCGTTGCGCCCATCCCGACAGGCTGGAAAACGACAGGCTGGCCGAATCCAGCTGCGCCACAGACGAAACCGACAGCCTGCGCGGTGCGCCGCCGTCGAACGCGGCGAAAGCGCCCCGGCGGTGCGCCGCCCACCAGCGGCGCCGCAGCGCCGGCGCGCTCACCACGCCGACCGACGGGACGCCGTCGGAGAGCAGCGCGATCAACGTGGCCCACACCGGCACCCCGCGCACGAAATTCTTGGTGCCGTCGATCGGATCGATGATCCATTGGCGCCCACGGAAGGTCGCGGTGCCGCCGAACTCCTCGCCGACGACGCCGTCCTCCGGCCGTTCGCGCCCCAGGGCTTCGCGCAGTTCGGTTTCGACCGCGCGGTCGGCGTCGGTCACCGGCGTCAGATCGGGTTTGGTGTCGATGCGCAGGTCGAGGGCGCCGAACCGCGCGGAGGTCAGCGCGTCCGCGCGGTCGGCCAGTTGCAGGGCCAGCGCCAGATCCGTGCGACTCATGACGCAAGTCCTACCATGGCCAGGGTGTGGGAATTCGGTCTGCTGATCCTGCTCGTCGCGGTCCTGGCGGTGTTCTTGGCCCAGCGGTTCGCCCCGCGCGGCCCGCGCGGTGAGTTGGCCAGTGGCACGCTGCTGGTAACCGGCGTCAGCCCGCGACCGGACGCCGCCGGTCAGCACTACGTCACCATCGCCGGTGTCATCACCGGCCCGACGGTCAGCGAGTACGCCGTGTATCAGCGCATGCAGGTCGACGTCGCGGACTGGCCGACGATGGGCCAACTGCTCCCGGTGGTGTATTCGCCCAAGAATCCGGACAACTGGAGGTTTGCGCCCGAGCCGCCGCCCGAACCGCCGGCCACCTAGTCAGCCGCCCGCCGGGGGCCGCGTCATCACGGTGAGCCGGGTCCCGTAGCGAGGCAGGACGCCCGAGCCGCGCCCCACCGTGCCGGCGGGCATCCCGGGCACGCCGGGGTAGCCGGACCCGGCGGCCTCGTCGGCGCCGAACGTGGTGAGGCCGGCGGGCTGCAGCGGCGCCAGCCGTCCGGTGGACGGTGCCGTCCAGCTCGCCGGAACCGACATCGGCCCGATCACGTTCCCCTTGCCCATGCTCACCGTGACCGCGTGGGGCAGGCCGCCGAACCCTCCGAGCCCCGTTGTGGCCGTGGCGCTTTGCAATTGGCCGAGCCCGATGGGCCCGAGCGCGGGGGCGGGTGACGCCAGGCCGGACAGGTAGGCCATGTTGGCTTGGATGCCGAAGAGGTTGGCGGTGTTGCCGCTGAGCGACGCCGGGATGCCCGCCATGGTTCCGGTCCCCTGCATCGCGGTGTTCACCAGCTGTATGGAATCCAGCAGGCTAAGAGGACTCCAGCCGTTGGGGGTAATCGGAATCGGGCTGAGGTTCAGCAAGTTCTGTAGACCGTTGGAAATCTGTCCGCTCCATTCCGACAGCGTCTGGTACAGGTCGGACAGCGGATCGCTGGCCGCCTGGGTGGCGGCGGCGTTCTGCGCGTCCACGCCGTCCGGGTTGGTCGTCTGCTGCGGGGAGACGAACGACGCCAACCGGGTGGCCGCCGCCGAGCCGGTGGCGTAGGTGTTCATCGCGGTGGCGTCTTGGGCCCACATTTCCGCGTAGTGAGCCTCGGTGGCCGCGATCGCCGAGGTGTTCTGGCCGAAGAAGTTCGTCGCAATCAGCGCCTTCAGCTGAACGCGGTTGGCCGCGATCACGGGCGGGGGCACAGACATCGCAAACGCCTGATCGAATGCCGCCGCGGCCGCCCTGGCCTGCATGGCCGTCTGCTTGGCCTGCCGCGCGGTCGCGGACAGCCACTCGACGTAGGGTGTGGCCGCGGCCGTCATCGACGCCGATGCCGGGCCGTGCCAGTGCAACCCGGTCAGCGACGCGAGCACGGAGCCATAGGTCTCGGCCGTGGTGCCCAGTTCGGCGGACACCGAATCCCAGCTTCCCGCGGCTGCCAATAGCGGCCCCGACCCCGGGCCGCTGTAAATTCTCGCGGAATTGATCTCCGGCGGAAAAAAGACGTAATCCATTGTCAAATCTCCCTGTGGGTATGTCTGCGTCAACCACCCCCATTGGCGGCGGTCATAAAAATGTAGGCGCCGGTGGCCGTTCGCGTCCGCAATTTACGACGAATTGTCAAGTGTGTCAGGGCAACTGAAAATCGCCAGATTCACTACCAGGTGATGCAGCATCGCGCAGAACGTGACCCCCCATGCCGCCAATGCAATCCAGCTCTGCACGTCGCCGATGGTCTGCACGATGGGCAGCTCGTCGGCCTGCCCGAGGTAGTGGCCGCCGACCCCGTACATCCCCAGCGGGAACACCATGCTCCACAGCGAGGCTTCGTAGCGCAACGGGATGCGGTGCGCGACGTGGCGCCAGACACCGGCGGCGATCAGCGGTGGGATCAGCCAGCTCCCGAATGCCCAGAACACCACCGACATTCCGGCGATCAGCCCCCGGGTGGCCGCGACCATCGGCGCGTTGGCCATCTCCACGATGCGGGCGCCGGCCAGCACGGTGATCGCCGTGGCGCCCATGGCGACCCAGTACGGCGGAGTCAGATCCTCCGGTTCCAGCGGATAGACGAACAGGCGGGCGGTGACGAAAACGCCTGCGGCCCCGTACAGGAACACCCCGACCGACCAGGAGAACACCGCGAGCAGGGCCAGCTCCCGCCGTCCGGATCCGATGGCCGGCTGCAGCACCGCGGCCAGCACGGCGATCGACTGGCTGGCGACCACCCAGGTGAACCAGGTGCCGTTGGCGCGTTGCAGTGCGGGCGCGCGGGCGCTGTGCAGAACCGCCGTCCAGGGCACCACGTAGCCGAGCGCGAGCCAGAAGATCCAGCCGACCGCCAGCAGGGTGAGCGCGGCCGCGTGGTGCGAGTCGAGGGCGAGGCGGGTGCCGACCACGTCGACGGCGGCGACGAACGTGAACATGGCGAACGCGCGTCCCGGATCGGCCAGGTCCTTCGCGAAGTCAGTGCGGAAGAAGACAATTCGGGCCGCGCTGAGCGCCATCAGCACGACCAACTCGGCGCCGGCCAGCCAGAGTAGAACGACGGACAGCGCATAGGCGTGGTGGTGATACATCGCGACCGACACGATGCCCGTGGCCATCACCAGCGCGAAGTAGCCCGGGTTGAGCGCCCGCACCGCTTCGCGGATGCCGCCGCGGTCCGTCATCCACGGTTGGTGAAGTTGTCAGCGATGTCCTGCAGGATTTCGGGGTGGCGCAGAAACGGCGTAATGATGTCGACGGGCAGCGGGAAAACCA
Organism: Mycobacterium sp. NGS57; assembly: GCF_059812405.1. Classification (NCBI taxonomy): domain Bacteria; kingdom Bacillati; phylum Actinomycetota; class Actinomycetes; order Mycobacteriales; family Mycobacteriaceae; genus Mycobacterium; species Mycobacterium sp. NGS57. The sequence continues at coordinate 411,224 of NZ_JCALCP010000002.1, forward strand.
CCGTGGAATTTTGATCCGCGCCCAGCTCGAGCAGCGTCTGCAAATAGCGCAACTGCAGCGAAGCCGGGCTCTTGGACAGTGTTTCGGCGGCTTCCCGCAGTTCCTCTGAGGCCTGCAGTTCCCCGCGGGCGTTGATCACCTTCGCGCGGCGCTCGCGTTCGGCCTCGGCTTCACGGGCCATCGCCCGTTGCATCGACTCGGGGATTTCGACGTCCTTGATCTCCACCACCCGAACCTGGATGCCCCACGGTTCGGTCATCTTCTCGATGATCGTGCGCAGGTCACTGTTGAGGTCTTCGCGGTGTGCCAGCAGGGTGTCCAGGTCGGCGCGACCCAACAGCGAACGCAGCGTCGTCTGGGCGATCTGCGACGTGGCCACCGCGTAGTTCTCCACCGCCAGAATCGCTTTCAGCGGGTCGGTGACCTGGAACATCACGACGGCGTTGACTCGCGCCGGCACGTTGTCCCGCGTGATCACCTCCTGGGGCGGGATGGTCAACGTCACCAGCCGCTGATCGACGCGAATCATCTTGTCGGCCAGCGGAATCAGAAACCGCAGCCCGGGATTGTAGAGCGGTCGCACGTGGCCCATCCGGAACACGACGCCGCGCTCGTACTCGCGCAGCACCGCCAGCGACAGCACGGCGAGCACGGCCAGGATCGCGATTCCCACCGCGATGACGGCGATCACCCATGCGGTCACGACGGCGTGTCCCCCTTGCCGTCCCAGCCCCCCCAGCGGGTGGAGTAGCGGTCGATCGCGACGGCGACGGCGTCCTCCTGCGCGGTGCGGTGCGGCAGGTAGTCCGGCGCGTTGGACGGAGTGTTCCACAGGTGCTGGGCCAGCGGCAGGCCCAGCAGCACGACCAACACCACGGTGCCCACAAGGATCAGCGTCTCACTGGCTGAATGGCTGGCGATCAGCGTGGCCAGCGGCAGCACCACCCCGAATGCGGCCACGCTGCAGGCGATTCCCCGGTGGAATCGCCCGGCGTCCGAGTGCGGCCACGGATCGATTTCGCGGCTGATCTCGCGGCCGTGATCCGATGTCGTGCAACTGGATTTCACCGGGCAACTGTTGCACACGACCGGCAGTGCCCGATAGCGCGTCACCCGGTGCCGCGGATCGAACGAGCTGGGCCACAGCCAGTGGTCCTGGGGACAAACCCAGGCGTCGTGGTCGGGCCGGTAGGTGAACTGGCCGATGCGCCATTGCGCCGCGCGCGCCGAGGCGCGCCGTGCCATGCCGTCGAAGCTCCACCCGATCGCCAGCAATGCCAACGAATATCCGGCGATCAGCCACACCGTCGCGGCCGGCGGCGCCACCGGTCAGTCCTTCGCCGGAACCCGGGCGTCGTCGGCCCCGGCCTCGGTGTAGAGCGGATGTTCGGGCAGTTCGTCGACCGTCGTTCCCGAACGGAAGTTGCGCAGCGCGGTCAAGGCGATCCAGACGAAGGGCAGCACACCGCCGACGATCAGGATGATGTCACCGGGCATCCGCAGCCACTCGATCACTGCATTGCCGGGTTTGGTGATGTAGCCCAGCGACCGTGCCTCGAAGTAGCCGTCGTTGACCGAGTGGTACAGCTGCAGCACACCAAGCGGTAGCAAGGTGACGAACACCATCCACGCCAGGCCGATGTTCATGCACCAGAACGAGATTCGCGCCAGCTTCTCCGGCCACTTGTCGGCCGGGATCACGTAGCGGAACGCGAACATGGCCAGGCCGACGGCGAGCATGCCGTACACGCCCATCATCGCCGCGTGCCCGTGGTTGGCCGTAAGCGCCGTGCCGATCTGGTAGTAGGACACCACCGGCAGGTTGATCAGGAATCCGAAGATGCCCGCGCCCAGGAAGTTCCAAAAGCCCACGGCGACAAGGAACATCACCGCCCAGCGGTGGGGGAACGGGTTGGCGTCACCGGACTGCTGGCGCGCACCCAGCTGCAGGAACGCCCACGCCTCGACGGTCAGGAAGGTCAGCGGGATGACCTCTGCGGCCGAGAAGAACGCGCCCAGCGCCATGTGCTCCACCGGGGTGCCGGAGAAGTACAGGTGGTGCATGGTGCCGATGACGCCGCCGGCGGAATACAGGATGACGTCGAGGAAGATCACGCCGAGCGCGATGCGTTCCCGCACCACGCCGAGCAACACGAACATGTACGCCACCATCACGGTCGTGAACAGCTCGAGGAAGTCCTCCACCCACAGGTGCACCACCCAGAACCGCCAGAAGTCCGCGACGGTGTAATGCGTGCCGCTGCCGGCCAGCAACCCGACGGCGTAGAACACGGGAATGGCCAAGCCGGAGAAGAAGAACAGCCAGGGCATGTTCATCTTCGACTCGCCCTTGAGCCGGGCTCGCATGCCCCGCCAGATGATCGCGATCCACACGAACATCCCGATGATCAGCAGGATTTGCCACAACCGCGGCAGGTCGAGATATTCCCACTGCTGGGAGAGCGGTCCGCCCGCGGGGATCACGCCGTAGATCGAGAGCGCCTCGGTAATCAGCGAGCCGAACACCACCACGGCGACCGCACCCAGCAGCACGTAGGCCAGCAGCGCCTGACGTTTGGGCTCACGGCGCGCGATGAACGGCACCAGGAAGATGCCGCCGGCCAGAAATGCCGCCGCGGTCCAGAACAGCGCCAGCTGCAGATGCCAGGTGCGGGCGAGGTTGTAGGGCAGCACGCGGGCCAGGTCCAGGCCGAAGAACGTCGCCAAATCGGCGCGGTAGTGCTCGGCGGCCGCGCCCAACAGCGTCTGCGCCAAAAACAGCACCGACACGACCGCGAAGAACCAGATGCAGGCCCGCTGCGCCGGGGTCAGGCTCACGCTGCCGGGCTGGCGGAACGACAGCGTGGTCGCTTCGGCGCTGTGCCAGCCGACCTTCTGGCTCCACCGCCCGTAGACGCCGAACATCACGCCGATGCCGCCCAGCAAGGCGATCAGCGACAGCGCCGACCACACGATCACCGCCGCGGTCGGGCCGTTGTCGACGCGCTTTTCGGCCGGCCAGTTGTTGGTGTAGGTGTAATTGTGGCCGGGGCGTTCGGCCGCGGCCGCCCATGCCGTCCACGCGAAGAACGCTGTCAGCTGGCGGATTTGAGTCTTGTCGGTGATCAGGTGCGGCAGCAGGCCGTATTTGGTGGAGTTCTCACCGAAGTAGGCCGCGTACTCGTCTTGGATGTGCCCGAACGCGGTGGCCTGGAGACCGGTGAAGACCAGCGTCTTGTCCGCGGCGTTGTACCGGTTGGTCCGGAACTCGGTCACCACCCGATCGTGCGTGTCGGTCACGCCTTGGGCCCGCAGCTGATTGGCGACGTCGTCGGTTGCCCTGCGCAGGTATTCGGCCGTGTAGTCCGGACCCAGGTAGGCGCCGTGGCCGAGCACCGACCCGTACTCCATCAACCCGCGAGCCTGGTACAGCTCCTGGCCTTTCGTGATGTCGTCGGCGGTGAACAGCACCTGGCCCGTCTCGGTTACCACCTTGTCGGGCATCGGCATCGACGCCGTGTAGGTCCGGTAGGCCAGGATGCCCATCACGAGGAACCCGAAGATCATCACCAGGGCGACACCCTGGATCCAGCCCTTCCCGATCAGCGGTTGAGTAGACGGCTGATCGAATTGTTGCGCGGTGGACAACGGCTCAGCGGCCATCTGGCGAACTCCCATCTACTAAACGTGGAGAGGCGACGTCATAGCCATCCAACCGTGTCCGGTGGGGTCGCGACAGTACTTGTGCGAAGGATAGGGACCAACGGCCCCCGGTTGAGGACCGAATGCCCAGCTTCAGCCGTGCCCGATGCGCAGGAGTTCGGCCAGGTTCGGCAGCTTGACGCGGGGACGTCCGTGCGGCTCGCCGGCCGCGCGCTCGTGGCGGTCGATGACCTGCCAGTGGGCGGACGTCACCAGCTTCGGTTGGCGCGACGCCAGCCAGTCGGCCACCCTGTCGGCGTGGTCAGCGGGGACGTCCGCGAGTTCGGCCCGCTCTTTAACGCGGGCCAGGTCGTCCAACAACGTGTCGACGGTGTCCTGGGAGTCCTTCTTATTGGTGCCGATCACACCGGTCGGCCCGCGCTTGATCCACCCGACGACGTATTCATTGCGGCTGCCCTCTACCCGCCCGCCGGTGTTGGGGATGGTCGCGCTCTTGTGGTCGAACGGCAGCCCCGGGGTGGGCACACCGCGGTAGCCGACCGATCGCACGACCAATTGGGCCGGCAGTTCCTCGCGTTCGCCGGTGTCCTTGGCCGCCACCCACCCGCTCTCGTCGCTGACCAGTTCGTTGCGGCCCAGCACGATGCTTTCCACTTTGCCGTCGCCCTTGATCTCGATCGGAGAAGTCAAGAACCGGAAGACGATTCTGCGGTGCCCGGGCCGCGGTGCGCGCTGGGCGTAGTCGCGCAGCACCTTGATGTTCTGCTTTGTCGTCTTGCCCGCCGCGGCCGCGTCCTCGTCTGTGATGCTCTCGAATTGCGCCGGGTCGACGATCACGTCCACCCCTTCGAGGTCGGCCAGCTCGCGCAGCTCCAGCGTCGTGAACGCCGCCTGCAGCGGCCCGCGCCGGCCGATGATCACCACTTCGTCCACACCGCACGGGCGCAGCGACTGCAACGCGTGGTCGGCGATGTCGGTGCGCGCCAGTTCGTCGGGGTCGGTCACCAGGATGCGCGCGACGTCCAGCGCCACGTTGCCGTTGCCGACGACCACCGCCCGGGTGCCCGACAGGTCCGGGGTGCATTGCTCGAAGTTGGGATGCGCGTTGTACCAGCCCACGAAGTCGACGGCGGCGACGCTGCCCGGCAGCTCCTCGCCGGGGATGTTCAGCGCGCGGTCGGACTGCGCCCCGACGGCGTAGATGACGGCGTCGTAGCGCTCGGCGAGTTCGGCGGCCTCGACGTGCTCACCCACCACCACGTTGCCGAAGAAACGAAACCGCGGGTCCTCGGCGGTCTTCTCGAACTGCTTGCTGATCGATTTGATCTTCGGGTGGTCGGGCGCCACGCCGGAGCGCACCAGCCCCCATGGTGTCGGCAGCATCTCGACCATGTCGACGGCCACGTCGACGTCCTCCGAGGCGTCGGCCGCCTTGAGCAACGACGACGCGGCGAAGAATCCCGACGGCCCGGAGCCGACGATAGCGACATGGTATGGGCGCATATGTGAGGCCTTCTGCTCGTGCCCGGCTGCGGCGCAAGGGGCTGTGGAGAAACTGGCCGCAGTCGCGCGGTGCACATGATGGTCTCCTGATGCTAATCGTTGACGCCCGTGACTTGCCGGTAGCCTTGTCGGCTGTGGAACCCGACCGTCAAGCCGATATCGCCGCCCTTGACTCCACCCTGACCACGGTGGAGCGGGTGCTCGATGTGGACGGTCTGCGCACCCGCATCCAGAAGCTGGAGCAGGAGGCCTCCGATCCCAAGCTGTGGGACGACCAGACCCGCGCCCAGCGGGTGACCAGCGAGTTATCCCACACCCAGGGCGAGCTGCGCCGCATCGAGGAGTTGCGGCAGCGCCTCGACGACCTGCCGGTGCTCTACGAGCTGGCGGTCGAGGAGAACGAAGAGGACGCGCTGGCCGAGGCCGACGCCGAACTCAAGTCGCTGCGCGCCGATATAGAGGCCACCGAGGTGCGCACGCTGCTGTCGGGTGAGTACGACGAGCGCGAGGCGCTGGTCACCATCCGTTCGGGGGCAGGCGGGGTGGACGCCGCCGACTGGGCCGAGATGCTGATGCGGATGTACATCCGCTGGGCCGAGCAGCACAAGTATCCGGTCGAGCTGTTCGACACCTCCTACGCCGAGGAGGCGGGCATCAAGAGCGCCACCTTCGCGGTGCACGCCCCCTTCGCCTACGGCACGTTGTCCGTCGAGCAGGGCACCCACCGGCTGGTGCGGATCAGCCCGTTCGACAACCAGAGCCGGCGCCAGACGTCGTTCGCCGAAGTCGAGGTGCTGCCGGTGGTGGAGACCACCGACCACATCGACATTCCCGAAGGCGACGTGCGCGTGGACGTCTACCGGTCCAGCGGACCCGGGGGGCAGTCGGTGAACACCACCGACTCCGCGGTGCGTTTGACCCACATCCCGACGGGTATTGTCGTGACTTGTCAGAACGAAAAATCGCAACTGCAGAACAAGATCTCGGCGATGCGGGTGCTTCAGGCAAAGTTGTTGGAGCGCAAGCGATCAGAAGAGCGCGCCGAGCTTGACGCGTTGAAGGGCGAGGGCGGCAGCTCCTGGGGCAACCAGATGCGCTCGTACGTGCTGCACCCGTATCAGATGGTCAAGGATTTGCGAACCGAGTACGAGGTCGGCAACCCGGCCGCCGTTCTGGACGGAGACATCGACGGGTTCCTGGAAGCGGGGATCCGGTGGCGCAACCGAAAAGATGACGATTAATACGAACCTGATGGCCGCCGCAGCGGCGTCACCGGCGCGGCGCTGGGGGGACTTCTGGCACGGCCAGATCGGTGAATGGATCATCACCCGGGGCCTGCGGATCGCGATGGTGTTGATCGCCGCGGTGCTGGCGGCACGTTTCGTCAACTGGGTGGCCGACCAGGTGACCCGGCAGCTCGACGTGGGTTTCGCCGAAAGCGACGCGTTGGTGCGCTCGGAGGCGACCAAGCATCGCCAGGCCGTGGCGTCGGTGATCTCGTGGGTGTCAATCGTGATCATCGGGATCTGGGTCATGCTGCAGATCGCCGACATCCTGCGGTTTTCGGTGGGTGGCCTGATCGCGCCGGCCACGGTGGTCGGCGCGGCGCTGGGTTTCGGTGCTCAGCAGCTGGTGAAGGACCTGCTGTCCGGCTTCTTCATCCTCGTCGAGAAGCAGTACGGCTTCGGGGATTTGGTGACCTTGACCATCGTCAGCGCGACGGAGGCCAGCGGCACGGTCGAGAACGTGACGCTGCGGGTGACCCGGCTGCGCTCGCCGGACGGCGAGGTGCTGACCATCCCAAATGGCCAGATCGTCAAGGTCGTCAACCTCTCGAAGGACTGGGCACGCGCGGTGGTGGACATTCCGGTGTCGACCAGCGCCGACCTCAACCGGGTCAACGAGGTCTTGCACCAGGAATGCGAACGCGCGATGGACAACCCGGTGCTCGGGGAGTTGCTGTTGGATGCCCCCACCGTGATGGGCGTGGAAAGCATCCAGGTCGACACCGTCACCCTGCGCATGGTGGCCCGCACGCTGCCCGGTAAGCAGTTCGAGGTCGGCCGCCAGCTGCGGGTGCTGGTCATCCGGGCGCTGGCCCGTGTCGGGATCGTGACCGCGGCCGACGCGACGGTCGGCATCGTCGACGACGCCGCGCTGCCCGCGACCGAGACGGCCGAGAAGGCCGGCGGCACGGTGCGGCAGTCGTGAAATTCACGCTGAACATCTTCGAAAAGCGCAGCGACGAGCAGCGACGAGGCTGGAGCCACCTGTTCGGCGGGCGTGTGCGCACGTCGACCTTCGTGCTGATCGTCGCGTTTTTCGCGGTCTGGTGGCTCTACGACACCTATCGCCCGGAACCGGCTCCCAAGCCGCCGGCCCAGCAGGTGGTGCCGCCGGGCTTTGTGCCCGACCCCAACTACACCTGGGTGCCGCGCAGCCGGGTGCAGCAGCCTCCGGCGACACCCAGCTTCACCCCGACCCCGACCACCACCATCCCGCCGAGCAGCACGCCGCCGCTCACGACCACCACGACCACGCCGCCACCGTTTGAGCTGCCGAAGCCCCCGTGCCTGTTGCCGCCGCCCTTCTGTCCGCCGAGTACCAGCGCCGCACCGGCACCGACTTCGCCGCCGCAGCTACCGCAACCCGGCCCCGGTCCGGCGCCGACTTCGCAGCCCCCGGCCAGCTGACTTCGCTTACCAGCGAAATTCACCGCTACACTGGCGTGCCGTGATGATCACCCTGGACAAGGTCAGCAAGAAGTACAAAGCGTCGGCACGGCCGGCGCTGGATGACATCAACGTCAAAATCGACAAGGGTGAATTCGTCTTCCTGATCGGGCCCTCGGGATCGGGAAAATCGACGTTCATGCGGCTGCTGCTGGCGGAGGAGACGCCCAACACGGGCGACATCCGGGTGTCGAAGTTTCACGTCAACAAGCTGCCAGGACGCCACGTGCCCAAGCTGCGTCAGGTGCTCGGCTGCGTCTTCCAGGACTTCCGCCTGCTGCAGCAAAAAACTGTCTACGAGAACGTCGCCTTCGCCCTGGAGGTCATCGGCAAGCGCCGCGACGCGATCAACCGGGTGGTGCCCGAGGTGCTCGATACGGTCGGCCTGTCCGGCAAGGCCAACCGGCTGCCGCACGAGTTGTCGGGTGGTGAGCAGCAACGGGTCGCTATCGCCCGCGCGTTCGTCAACCGGCCGCTGGTGCTGCTTGCCGACGAGCCCACCGGCAACCTCGACCCCGACACCAGTAAGGACATCATGGATTTGTTGGAGCGGATCAACCGCACCGGCACGACGGTGCTGATGGCCACGCACGACCACCACATCGTCGACTCGATGCGGCAGCGGGTCGTCGAGTTGTCGCTGGGCCGGCTGGTTCGCGACGAGCAGCGCGGCGTCTACGGAATGGATCGCTAAGTGCGCTTCGGCTTCCTGTTCAACGAGGTCCTGACCGGTCTTCGTCGCAACGTGACCATGACGGCGGCGATGATCCTGACCACCGCGATTTCGATCGGGCTGTTCGGCGGCGGCCTGCTGGTCGTTCGCCTGGCCGAGCACTCCCGGGCCATCTATCTCGACCGCGTCGAGACGCAGGTCTTCCTGACCGAGGACGTCTCGGCCAACGACCCGTCCTGCAGCACCAACCCGTGCAAGGCGCTGCGAGAACGGATCGAAAAGCGCGACGACGTGAAATCGGTGCGGTTCCTCAACCGCGAGAACGCCTACAACGACGCCATCCGGAAGTTCCCGCAGTACAAGGACGTCGCCGGGAAGGATTCATTCCCAGCGTCTTTCATTGTCAAGCTAAATAACCCCGAGCAGCACAAGGACTTTGACACCGCGATGCAGGGGCAGCCCGGCGTGTTGTCCGTGCTCAACCAGAAAGACCTGATCGACCGGCTGTTCGCGGTCCTGGACGGCTTGAGCAACGTCGCGTTCGCCGTCGCCCTGGTGCAGGCCGTCGGCGCGATCCTGTTGATTGCCAACATGGTCCAGGTCGCGGCGTATACGCGGCGCACGGAGATCGGGATCATGCGTCTGGTCGGGGCCAGCCGCTGGTATACCCAGCTGCCGTTCCTGGTGGAGGCGATGGTCGCCGCGGTTGTCGGTGTGGCCATCGCGGTGGCCGGGCTAATCCTTGTGCGGGCAACGTTTTTGGACAACGCGCTCAACCAGTTCTACCAAGCCAACCTGATCGCCCGGGTCGACTACGCCGACATCATCTACATCTCGCCGATCCTGTTCCTGCTCGGCGTGTCGATGGCGGCGCTTACCGCCTACGTGACCCTGCGCCTCTACGTGCGGCGGTAGCTGTGCCCAAAGACTCGAGCCGGACCAAGGCGGCGGGTGACAAGCGTGGCAGCAAACGAATCGTGGCCACCAATCGCAAAGCGCGGCACAACTATTCGATTATCGAGCTTTTCGAGGCAGGCGTGTCATTGCAGGGCACCGAGGTGAAGAGCCTGCGGGAGGGACAAGCGTCGTTGGCCGACGCGTTCGCAACCGTGGACGACGGCGAAGTGTGGTTGCGTAACCTGCATATTCCGGAGTATCAGCACGGTAGCTGGACCAACCATGAGCCACGTCGCAATCGAAAGTTGTTGTTACATAGGCAACAAATCGACAGACTGGTCGGCAAGATCCGTGATGGTAACCTCGCCCTCGTGCCATTGTCTCTGTATTTCTCCGAAGGAAAGGTCAAGGTCGAGCTCGCTCTTGCGCGCGGCAAGCGGGCGTACGACAAGCGCCAGGACGTGGCTCGCCGGGATGCCCAACGCGAGGTGCACCGTGAACTCGGGCGCCGAGCTAAGGGCATGAACTGATTGGGGCCGCTTACGCCCAGCTGTCCGCCGTTACGTACGGTGTCAGCGATTTCGTGGGCGGTGTAGCCGCTCGACGGGTGCCGGCACTGCGGGTGATGCTCGTGGCGTACCCGATCGAGACGATCCTGCTCGGCGCGATGGCGTTCGTCGTGGGCGGGCCGATCACCCTCGGCGCGATCTTTTGGGGCTGTCTGTACGGCGTCGGCATGGCGTTCGGCATGTGGGCGTTCTTCGCGGCGCTGGGCGCGGGCCCGATCTCGGTGGTCTCACCCCTGGCGGCCGTCCTCAACGCCGCCGTGCCGGTCGCCGTCGGCGTGGCGCTGGGGGAGCGGCCGGGCCAGGCCGCCTCGGTGGGCGTCGTGCTGGCGCTGGTTGCGGTCACGCTGGTCAGTCGTGAGGCCACCGCCGAGGGCACCACTCCGTACCGATTCACGCCGAAGGTGGCGTGGCTGACGGTCGTGGCGGGCTCGGCGATGGGCCTGAACCTGGTGTTCCTGCATCAGGCGCCGCACGCCTGCAAGCTGTGGCCGCTGGTGTTCGCCCGGCTGTCGGCCACCGCGGTGGTGGTCATCATGGCCGCATTCAGCAACAACGTGCGGCTGCCGCACGGCAAGCCGCTGAAGCTGGCCATGGGCGTGGCCCTGCTGGACGTCGGCGCCAACGTGACCATGCTGTTGGCGCTGCACACCTGGCTGCTGTCGCTGGCCAGCATCCTGATCTCGCTGTATCCGGCGGCCACCGTCGTCTTGGCGATGGTGGTGCTGCGCGAGCGGGTGAGCCGCTGGCAGGGGGTCGGCATGGTGATGGCCATGGGTTCCGTGGCGATGATCGCCGCGAGCTAGCCGCCCGGCCTAGGATCCGTCCATGGCCGATCGCCCTCTCACCCTGCTGGACAAATCCGACGTCCTGTCCGGGCTGTTCGCGGTGTGGGACTCCCTCGACGCGCTGCTGGACGAGCTACCCGAAAGCGGCTGGCGGACGGCCAGCCCGCTGCCGGGATGGGACGTCAAGGCCGTGGTAGCGCACATGGTCGGAACGGAGTCGTTCCTGGCCGGCATCGCCGCGCCCGAACCGGACGTCGACGTCAGGTCCCTTGAACATGTGCGCAACGACATCGGCGCGATGAACGAATGCTGGGTGCGCCATCTCAGCGGGGAAGCGGGCGCCGAGGTGCTCGAGCGTTTTCGCGCGGTGACCACCAATCGGCGCGCGGCCCTGGCGGGAATGTCCGAGGGCGACTGGAACGCGGTGACGCCGACGCCGGTGGGCCCGGAAAGCTACGGGCGGTTCATGCGGGTACGGGTGTTCGACTGCTGGATGCACGAGCAGGACATCCGCGATGCGGTGGCGCGGCCGTCGTCCGAGGGCTCGCTGCGCGGCCCCGCGTCCGAACTGTCCCTCGACGAGGTCACGTCCACCATGGGGTACGTGGTGGGCAAGCTCGCCAAGGTGCCCGACGGGTCGCGCATTCTGTTCGAGCTGACCGGCCCGCTGGCCCGCAGCGTCCGCGTCAACGTGGACGGCCGCGCCCGGCTGGTCGACGACTTCGACGGCGACGAACCGACGGCGACGATCCGGATGGACGGGCTGCAGTTCACGCGGCTTTCCGGCGGTCGACCGATGAGCGCCGCGCGCTCGCAGGACATCGAGCTTGACGGCGACAAAAGCGTCGCCAACCAGGTCATCGAGCACCTGAATTTCGTGATCTGACAGCCTCTTTCGCGGCGATTTAAATCACAGTGCGCGACATATGTGTATCCGCGCGGGCCGATTGGGTAGCCGAACACGTACGGGCGCACCTCGCGCCGACACCCGAATCGTCAACCCCAGGAGGGCCGACAGTTATGACTGCACCCGACACCACTCGTCTGCTCGCGCAACTGCGCACGCTGCTCGATCTGACCAACACCGAGATCCAGGTCGCGGAAACCCGCGTCGCCCAGGCGCGCACCGAGGCCGTGCGCCGCGAACTCTCGCAGAACGCCGCGAACGGCCGCAAGCGGGCCGACTCGCTCGAGGCCGCGATCCGCAAGCTGGGCGGTTACCCCGACGTCATCGGCCCCTTCCTTGGCCGCGCCGCCGCGGCGGTCAAGGCGCTCACCGAGCAGGCGCAACCGTTCGACGAGGCGCTGCTGGGCGACCTCGCGCTCGAGGACCAGCTGCTCGACCGCGCCCGTTACGCCAAGGCGCTGGCCGTCGCCGCCCGACGCCAGGACGTCGTTAACCTTGCCGACCGCCTGATCGACGCCCATTCGGCCACCGTGGACTGGCTCACGACCGTGCTGGCCGAGGACGCGCTCGGGGGACCGGCCGCGCTGCGCCGCACGCCGCTGCAGGCGGCCGCCGGGACCGCGGTCAAGCTGGTCAACCTGCCGGCCGCGTGGTCGGCGCGCGGGGTCGACCGGACCGTTGAGGCGCTGCGCTCGGCGGGCCCGGCGTTCAACGACCTCGTCAAGCGGGGCGGCAATGCGGGCGAAATCGCGGCCAAGGCGCTGTCCGCGTCCCAGAGTGCCGCCCTCAAGGCGGCCGAGCGGGTCACCCGTTCCGAGGGAGCCGACGACGCCGCGGACGCCCTGCACGCCGGTCGCACCGCCGCGGGGGTCCTGGATGCCAAGGAACTGCCCATCCGCAAGTACGACGACCTGAACGTCAACGAGGCCGTGGATGCGATCAAGAAGCTGACGGCTCCCAATGACGTTCGCGCGATCATCGCCTACGAGGAGGCGCACAAGAATCGTCAGCGCATCGTCTCCGCCGCGCAGACGCGCGTCGCGGCCATCGCGCAGGACGTCGTCGGCATCAAGTAAGCCAACCAGCGCCGTTCTCGGCAACCGGATACCCCCTGACGTCGCCAGACCGGGGGGTATCCGGCTTTGGTGGGAACTTAATTGCGTTGCCGCGTGTTGATAGCCGGGTACCATGGAATGTCCTGCCGACAGTCGGCGGGGATGCTCGAAGAACACAAGACAAGGGGCTGAACGGTTTCGACTTCGCGCATCGAATCAAGGGAAGCGTGCCGGTGCAGGCAAGAGACCACCGTAAGCGTCGTTGCAACCATATAAGCGCCGATTCACATCAGCGCGACTACGCTCTCGCTGCCTAAGCGACAGCTAGTCCGTCAGACCGGGAACGCCCTCGACCCGGAGCCTGGCGTCAGCTAGAGGGATCCACCGGTGAGTTCGGTCGCGGGGCTCATCGGGACATACACAGCGACTGGGATCGTCATCCTGGCTGGTTCGCGTGACCGGGAGATCCGAGTAGAGACATAGCGAACTGCGCACGGAGAAGTCTTGAGGGAATGCCGTAGGACCCGGGTTCGATTCCCGGCAGCTCCACAACTAGAAATGCTTACCGCTCATCGAGGACGGTAGGCATCGGCGTGGCTGAATACGCCGACCACGGTGACTCGCCGCAGTTCGTCATCAATTCGGTAGATCACGCGGTAGGTGCCGCGACGAGCGCTGAAGCGATCATGCAACGGTGGTCGGAGCTGCTTGCCAACTCTGCGCGGATTATCGAGTAGCGGACCGATGATGAACTCGTAGGCAGCGAACGCCACTGCTTCCGGAAGTTGCTCGGCTAATTGACTTTTCGCCGTCGGCGCAATTTGGAGTTCGTATCGACCGCGGGTCACGGCCTGGCTCGGCGTGCTTGCATCGCCGCAGTGAGGCTGTCTTGGTCCTCCCCCTCCCCGAGGGATAGCTCAGCATCGGCCTCGCCAAGAGCGCGAAGCGTTGCTGAGTCGGAGAGCACCGCAATGGTTTCCTCGAGTGACTCCAGGTCGTCGACGGCGAGCAGTACCGCGGTGGGTCGGCCGTGCACCGTGACGGTGATGCGCTCGTGCTGTTCGCCGACGCGGGCGACCAATTCCGACAGATGCGCCTTTGCCTCGGCGAGGGAGCTGACTTCGGGCATAGTCATAAGTATGACCAGACTGGCGGGCGACGTCCAGCGAAGCCACAATTACCTCGCGCTAGCGATGATGCGGCGGTTGCTCGTCGCGGAGCGGCTCTCGTCTAAACGACGCGCGTACCTGCTCCTCATCGCCATACGTCTCCGAGTTCTTCGTGAGGCACTCGCGTCGCGGCTTTGACGCGGCCACGGGGCATCGTTGCGGCGAGGCCGCCGACTGCGCTCTCGCCCTGCCGGGGCTGCGGATGCGCGGCCCGCTCCTCAGCGACACGGCTTAGTCGAGGTCAACTCGCTTCTGCAGCGAATCGCTGAGAACCTGTCCCTATCAACGGTCTTACGTACTATCTGCATGTCGGCTTCGCGTCATCGGCGTCACTTCGTGGCGTCGAGAATGAAGTCCCTGCGGAGTTCGAGCAGCACCCTGTCGGCGGTGAGCAGTCGCAATCCGGCACGGTCAGCCTGGGCAACGAGGAGCCGATCGAACGGGTCGTGCCGCGTCAATTCGGGATAGTCGTGGATCGCTTCGGCATGCTCGGCAGTGATGTTCAGCAGTAGGAGACCCTGTCCGGTTAGGACTGCGGACAGTGGGGTCGGCACCGAGAGCTTGCCGAGCATAGTCTTGATGGTCAATTCCCAGACGGTCGCAGCGGAGACATGGACACCGCGCGCCGAACTAATGATCGTGCGAGCCTCTGGGCCGAGTCGTGGGCTGTCATCGAGCAGCCATAGGAGGGTCTGGCTGTCAAGAAGCAGCATCGCCGTGGTGTTGCGCGCCGTAGAACATCTCCTGAATCTCCGCATCGACGTCGAAGGACGAGTCGTCGTAGGTGAGCTGGCCCCGCAGTCCGCCGAATGTGACATCGACGGCTTGATGGGGCACCAGATCCGCGATCGGCTTGCCGGCCTTCGAGATGACCACACGCTCTCCGCCCGCGACCCTCTCGAGGAGTCGAGAGAGGTGCGTCTTCGCCTCGTGGATGTTCACGTTTACTGTCACCGCTCGATGGTAGAACCCTAGACTTAGTTTGGTCTAGTCTACTCGTTGATGCGGATCAGGTTCGCTACGCGTGAGGAAGCCGCAATTGCCTCGCGCTAGTGGTGATGCGGCGGTTGCTCGTCGCGGAGCCGGCTCTCGTCTAACGCGGCACGCGCCTGCTCCTCATCGCCGTACCCCTCCAAGTCCTCGGCCGTGACGTACTCGCGTCGCGGCTTTGGCGCGGGCCGTGGATGTGGGGGTTCGCTGGGCATGGCGCGATTGTCGCAAATGTCCTCTGTGGCCTGGTCGCTAGCGCATCCCAAATCTTTTACGCCGCCTACGCGCCGAGGAATCCTGAACGCCTTGGACGAGCTGATCGAGATCATTCGAGATGACCGGCCTGCCGCGCCCGACGCCTGGGTACGCCGTAGCACATTACTATGGTGAAGTGCTACACTCGCCGAGTGTCCAGCGGCGAGGTGAGTGTGCGCGAATTGCGAAACAACACGCGTTTCGTTCTGGATGCGCTGGAAGCCGGCTCGACGGTTTATTTGACGAGCCACGGTCGGCGCATCGCTGAGATCCGTCCGCTGCCGGCAGCGGCCGACGCTGACGTGCAGAGCTTGCTCGATGAGGTCAACCGTATGCCGGTCGTTGACTCGGGTGCGCAAGAGGAATTGGACCGAGACAAGCGTGCGTCGCTACAGGCGGAGCGTGAGCGTGAGTCGCGGCTGTGGCCCTGATTCTGGACACGTCGGCGGTGATTGGTTGGGTGGAGCGCCGCAACCAGAATGTCATCGCGGCGTTGGCTGCCACCGAGCGGCTGCCGGTTATCAGCATCGTCACACTTGGTGAGCTGTTTCAGGGCGTGGAGTCGGCGCGGCGCGCGAACGACGCTGGGAGGTTAGCGATTCGGCAGCGCACGCTGGGCTTGGCGCAGCGACGCTTGCCGCGGGTGGCCGTTGACGAGAGTGACGCAAAACTGTTCGGGAAACTGTCGGCGCTTCTGTCGCGGGGGGTGTCGCACAATGACCGCTGGATCGCCGCTGCGGCAATGCGGGCCAAACGGTCCTTGGTCACCGAGGACGCCGAATTGGCAGATGCTTTGGTTGCTTCCGGTATCGACATCACGGTCATTGCCTGTTGAACCGTCGAGCGGGTCGGTGAAGCGACCGGTGGTCGATGACCCTGGCGAGCACGTAACAGCCGCGCCACCGATTGGGCAGCAGCGGCCGGCGCGGGCGAGGTGCTCGTCTCGCGATCGTCGTCGATTTGGTGGCCGGGTTTTGGGTAGTGGCGGGTCAAGCCGTGCTAATCCGCTGCGGGCCGGTTCTGCCGCGCATCCCAAATCCTTTGGGTCTCCTCGTCGATCGATCGGTGGTGGATTTCCTGGAAGTTCCGTCCACCCCTACCGAATGTGGCGACGACGGCGGCCGGCACATCCTGTTCCGGCAGGGGCTTGGACAGCCACCGGCACGGTCTTACGTGCACCAAATCCACTGCCGCAGCGGCTTTGTCGGCGTCGTAGAAGTATGGCCCGGTGATGCGGCCCAGCCAGTACCACCCGTCGGTGTCGCGGGTCCACGCAAACGAGCCGTCGTCGACCTCGGCGAAACGCGCGACCCGGCGGTCAAGCCGTTCGCGTTCGGCCGGCCCATTCGTGTACTGCCCGAAGCCGCACACGCCGAGCCGGCGAGCGCGATCGATGGCGGGTTGTAACTCGACGGCATCGCTCCGGGAGCGCATCGGCGCGCGGTAAACGGCCATGAGAGACATCGTGCCCCGATTCCGGGCGGGCTGGCCTACGTCAGTAATCGAAGGTGATCGTCCCGACACCGCTGGGGCTGTTGCTGATGTACACCGGTCCGAGCGTGAAGGGGGTGAACCCGGTGTTCATCGCGACGTTGCCGGTGGCGGTCGGGCTGTTCGCCGCGGTCGTCGTGTACGAGTACAGCGGCGTCTGATTGTTGTCGGTGGAGATCGAGATGACCGTTCCCTCGGGCACCTTCCCGGACGTCTGGCCCGTGCCCAGGACGATTCCGGGGATGGTGCCGTGGTTGCCGCCGGAATCGAAAACCGAGGTCACCGTCCAGTACGGTCCGGCCGGGTCGTAGCCGCCGACCTGGACGTCCAGGGTGGTGATCGGCACTCCGGAAACCGAGGCGACGGGCGGTAGCGGGTTGGGACCGAATTGCAGGTAACCCTGCGGCTGGTTGATCAGCTCGCCCTCGCCGAGTTGACCCGGCAACGCCGTGGTCACGACGCTGCCGTGCCCGCCCACCGCGACCGCCCCGATGTTCGGCCCGATGCCCAAAATGCCCGCGGTCCCGGGGCCGAACGCCTGGCCCCCGAGGATCAGTGCCAGGCCCTGGACCGAGGTCGGGAATGGCAGGAGGCCGACCTGGACGTTGGTCGGTGCCGTGATCGCTCCGCCGCCGAAATCCACCGTGGTGTCGAACTGGGCGTAGACAATGCCCACCCCGTTGCCGTAGCGGATGACGTCGAACCCGGTGGGCAGGCCGAGGTGCTGTATTCCTATGTCCCAGAAGGGAACAACGAGGCCCGCGGATCCGGTGTCCAGCAGCACGGGCACATTCGGGCCGCCGTTGACCGAAACGTTGACGACGGGGAAGTTGCCGGATGTGTAGAGCGGGACGGTCGCGCTGACCGGTGAGCCGGCACCGACGGGCCCGTTGTTGCCGTACAGCCAGCCGCCGAGTCCGCCGGCCCCGCCGGCCGCGTTGGGGCCGCCGGCGCCGCCGGGCCCCCCGTTGCCGATCAGCCCCGCCGAACCGCCGGCGCCGCCGGGCATCCCGGTGGCGACGCCCGCGCCGCCCGCGCCGCCGTTGCCGTACAGCAATCCACCCGCGCCGCCAGGCTGCCCCGGACTGCCGGTGGCACCGTTGCCGATCAGCGGCCGCCCCAGCAGCACCTCGGTGGGCGTATTCACCACACCAAGCACGTCCTGGGCGAGGGTTTGCCACGCGGCGTTGACCGACTCCGCGGCCCGATACGCCGTCGCCCCCGAGCCCAGCGTCTGGACGAACCATTGATGAAACGCACTGGCCCGCACACTGAGCGCCTGGAACTCCTGAGCGTGGCCGGCAAATACCGCCGCGACGGCCACCGACACCTCGTCGGCGCCGGCGGCAACCAGCCCGCTGGTCGGGATGACAGCGGTGGCATTGCCCGCGTTCAGCTCCGCGCCGACGCTCTCCAAATCCGCTGTCGCCGAGGCCAACAGGTCGGGAGCCACGAGCAGCAGCGACACCTCGGGCTCCTCTGCGTGAATCGGCGTGACCGGTGTGGGGAAGCTTAACCGGATGCCGTCTGGGCGTGGCGAATTTCCGGAGCTACAGGGTGAGGGGCGCGCGCCGCCGAAACGACTTATGATCTCCGTGCGCAATGCAGGGGAGCGGATGGGGGCGCATCGTGGCCTATGAGTTGAGGGTCGATCCCGCCGCGCTGCACGCCGGCAGCGCGGACATGTTCAACGCGGTCGGTGAGGCCGCGATCAATTTCGTCAGCCACGAAGAAGGGCTGGCCGCGGCCGCGCCCGGGTGGGTCGGATCCTCGCGGCTGGCGTTGGCAGAGCTGACTGCTCGGTGGGAGATCCGGCACGACCAACACCAGGTGCAGGTCGGCGGATTGGGGTCGCACGTCGCCGAGGCGATGTTCGGCTATGTCACCAATGAGGACGACTCGGCGCGGGCTCTCAGGTCGGTACGGGGGTAGGAGTATCGGGTGGCGCCGTTGACCCCATACGACGTCAAGCGTTGGGATCTCAGCGCGATCCAGATGGTCTTCGAGACGGCCAACGGACGCGCTAATACCTTGCAGCACTTGGGGGAGAACCTGCAGCAGGTCCAGAACACTCTCAGCGACTGGCGTGGGGAGGCCGGGGAGGCGTTTCGCGCCGACGTGGGTAAGACGCGCCGCGACATCGAGGCCGACGGCCACGAGTCCAGGCAGGTGGCGGCGGCGGTCGCCCGCGCCGAGGCCGACGTGAGCGCGTGCAAACGCGAACTGGCAGACATCGAGCGGGTCGCCGACGCCAAGGGCTGGACCATCGCACCGGACTGGCGAATCGATTTGGGCGACACCTGGATTGGGCGCGATCCCATCGAGTTCGCCGCACAACAGCAGCTGCTGCAGGACCGGCTCATCATGCTGAAGGTGCGCGCCGATGCCGCCGACCACGAGCTGGCCGCCGCCATCCGCGGCGCCGTGGGCGAGGGCCCGCTGGCGGCCGCGGGACCGCCGGCAGGTGGTGCGCCGCCGCCGCAAGGCGCGCGCAACCCAGCTGGCGGGGGCAAACCCCGCACGTGGCAAGACATGCTGTTGCCCGAGGGCCCGGCAGATCCCGGGCCAGGTCGTGTGCCGGCCGGCGCCCCGCCGGTCCCCACGCAGGTTGCGGGAAAACCGCCGTCGCTGCAAGACCTCTTGACCGACGAGGATCCGCTGCCGGGCCAGCTGCCCGTTGGGCGCCCTGGCGCACCGCCGTATCGGCCGACGCCCGCGGACATCGCAAGCGCCAAAGCGCTGCTTCGCCCGATCATGCGCAGCGACGGTGTGCCGCCCGATCAGATCGAAGGGCGCATCGATGACCTGCTGAGCCAGATCCAACCGTGGCTCGACCACGGCATGCCTCACTACATACCGCCCGAGCCTCAAGAGGGCCCGCCGCCGCCGGGATTCGGTGACGGATTTCGGGACCGCTGGTTCGCTACCGAAGAGGGGATTCACAACCTCTTCGGAGTGGGCGGACCAAAAGCACCGGGCGTGCTCAAGTCGTGGGAGCAGATGGTGAAAGGCACCGTCGAGACGGCCCTGAATCCGGTCGGTGGGGCGGTCGGTGAAGTCAAAAACCTGCTGGACTCACCAAGCCCCGCCTACTACTTCGGCGGCAAGGCCGCCGACGGTGCCATCGCGCTGCCGGGCTTGCTGTTCGGTGGGGAAGGAGCGGCGGTTGAAGCGGGACTCGGCGACATGGGCGCCGGTGTGCTCGACACCGGCCCGGCGGTTTCGTCGCATGTCCCTATTGGCTTCGATCACCCTCCCACTTACCACTCGTGGGTGGAGGGCGCGGCGATGGACCTCAACTACTCGTACTTGCACGGCGGACCCACCGGAAGCCTGAGCCAACAACTCGCCGACATGTCGACGCACTACGTCGGTGAAAACCCAGGCCGAGTAGTGCTGGGCAGATTCGACGGTCAGGATGGTGGCTACATCGGCGAGGCTAGGAGCCATGGAGGGATCTACTACGACACCGGACCGGAACCGTGGGGTGCCCTCACTGGCGGGCTCAACGAGGCACAAACGCAGGTTCTTGCTTGGGCGCCGAATGAGGCGTACCTCCGCACACAGATGGAGAACCACATACCTCGGATCGAGTATCTGCTGCCGGACGGCTTCGACAGTGTTGATGAAGTCGCACGGGTACGTCGGGAATCCTTCTCGGCGTTCGAAATTAACTTCTTAGACCAAAATGGAGCGAAGTTCGGATATAGAAGGATCGGGAATGCCTGGGTGTACGAAGGTCAGTAACCGACGATGAGCGCCAACGATGTGGAACGGTATATGGGTTCAACGTTGGCAGCCCTCGGGTTTCGCCTCGATGAGGTGGACGCTGACGTCGAGTATGGCGAGCGCCCCGCATGGGCGGTGTTCTATCGGGGTCCTGCATGCAAACTTCAAGTGTGCTGGTCAGCTCGAGAAGGCGGGGTGGACTTCATGCTCGCATCGCTCGATGCACCGAACGAGTTCGGTCTCGTCAACGAGTCGAAGAAATGGCGCTTCATGCTGGCCCTCAGCGATGCAACCGACGACTTGGGGATGCCACCCCTGGGCGCGGCAACGGACAAAGTGTGGGAGTGGCGGAAGGCACTGTTCGATGCCCATTTCGACGCCGCTCAAAGCGCACTTTCGCGCCGGTAGTAGTACACCTGCCCCGGCCGCGGCCCGATTTGCACTCCTCAGCTGCGCGCAGAGTTCTCGACGATGATGTCGCAGGCGGTCTCGTAGAACGCGCTGATTAACGTCGAGAACGACAGCGCAAAGGGATGAATCATGTACACGTCCAACCGCTCCAGGGTCCAGTCCGGCAGCACGGGCACGATGCTTCCTTCGCGCAATTCGTCCGTGACGATGATCTGGTTAGGCATCGCCCCGACGCCGAGCCCCTGCAGGATGTACTGCTTGCATACCTGAAAGTTGTTGGCGCGAGCCCGGACCATGAGTGAAAGCTCTTGCCGCCGCTTGCTTTTCGCGATCGTCACCCGACGGGGCGTGTCGCCGATCCCGAAATCGATGAACGGCAGGTCATTCAATTGCGCCGGGGTGGTGATGGGTTCGTCGAGCCCGCGCAGGAAGTCCGGCGCGGCGCACAGGAACAGCTCCAGGCTGAAGACCTTCCGGGCGATCAGCGTGGAATCCTGCAGCGGGCCGGTCCCGAAGACCACGTCGAACCCGTCGTGCACGGGGTGAACGACGTTGTCCACCAAGCGAATGTCCAGCCGCGAATTGGGGTGGCGCTGCAGGAATTTGGCGCCGACGCGGGAGGCGTAGTCGATGCCGACGAAGACGGGTATCGCGACGCGCAGCTCACCCTGCGGCTCCTGCCTGCTGTCCTCCACCAGCGCGCGCACGCCGTTGGCCTCGGCCAGGATGTTGACGCCGTGGGTGTAGATCTTCTCGCCCAGATCGGTGACGCTGAGCTGATGCGTGTTCTTGCGCAGCAGCTTGATCCCCAGGTCCGACTCCAGCTTGCTGAGCTTGCGGCTGACGGTGGACTTGGGCATGCCCAGCAGCGTGGCCGCCTTGGACAGGCTGCGGCACTCGACCACCTTGCCGAATACCAGCAGGGCGTCGAGGTCGAACGGCAGGTTTTGTTCCATCGGCGTTCCAAAAATGCAACAGGGTGTTGCAATTGAAGGCCTATTTCGCCGCATCGGTCAAGTGCTACGTTTCTGCCGGTAGGGGACCGGGGCCTACCAAGAGGACGACGGAGGAGGCCTCATGAGTCAGGACGTCCTGGTGACCAAGCCGGCAAGCGGGCACTGGACCGACGCCTATCCCGAGCTGGGCCGCGGCCCGGTGTCCCTCGAGGACTGCGTCTCGCCGGAGTTCTACGACAAGGAACGCGAGCACGTCTTCCGCAAGACCTGGCTCTACGTGGGTCGCGTGGAGCGAGTCCCGAAGTCCGGCAGCTACTTCACCCGTGAGCTGAGGTTCCTGAACACCTCGGTCATCATCGTGCGCGGCAAGGACGACGTGATCCGGGCCTTCCACAACATCTGTCCACACCGCGGAAACAAGATGCTGTGGGAAGACGACCCGTTCGAGGAGGTGCAGGGCCGCGCGCCGCTGCTGTACTGCCGCTTCCACGGCTGGCGGTACAAGCTGGATGGCTCGCTGCACTCCGCGACGCGCACCGATCTGTTGCTCGACTTCGACGCCGACAGCTGCCGCGTGCCGTCGATCCACTGCGAGGTGTGGGAAGGGTTCATCTTCATCAACCTCAACCCGGACAACACCGAGCCGTTGCGCTCGTTCCTCGGCAAGCTGGCGCACGGCATCGAGGGCTACCCCTTTGCGGGGCCGCACCAGGTCTACCGGTTCAAGACCGAATTGCAGTGCAACTGGAAGATTTTCGTCGACGGCTTCGCCGAGAGCTATCACGGCCCCTACCTGCACGCGTCGTCGTTCGGCGCGCTTACCGCCGAGGCCCGCGACGCGTTCAACCAGCCGAACCCGTTCACCGACGCGCTGGCCTATCAGCTCGAGGGCCCGCACCGGATGTTCTCCTTCTCGGGCGAGCCGTCGCAAAAGACGCCGTACTCCAAGCCCATCGAGTGCGTGATGGAGGCGAGCGCGGCCGGCCCGTGGACCAAGCGCACCGACCGCGGCCCGATGCCGCCGGGACTCAACCCCACGCGCTCGGAGAAATACGGCTTCGATTCGTTTCAGTTCTTCCCCAACTTCGTGCTGATCTTCGGCTCGTCGGGTTTCAGCACGCACACGCATTGGCCGACGGGCCCGCACTCCCACATCTTCGAAGTCGAGATGTTCTACCAGCCGCCCACAACGCACAAAGAGCGGCTGGGGCAGGAGCTGACGGTGACGTTCCTCAACGACATCATCCTGGAAGACGCCAGCCCGTCCGAGGGCCTGCAGGCGATGCTCAACAGCCGGGCGCTGACGCACTTCACGATGAACGACGAGGAGATCCTGCTGCGTCACCTGCACAAGGTGGTCGGCGATTACGTCGCCGCCGGCGAGCAGGCAAAGGCGCGCCAGTGAACGCGCTTCTGCCGCAAGAGTTTTCCCGACTCGAGCACCTGGTCGCCGAATGGGCCATCGAGGACGGCCACGAGCGCTACGTCAAGCGCGTGAGCAGCTCCATGGCCGAGATCCAGGCGTTCTACGACGAGGTGTTCCCCCGGGCCGAGGAAGCGGTCGCCTACATCGACAAGTTCGACTATTCCGAGCCGCTGCCCGAGGACGTCGCGAACCTGCGCAACCTGCTGTACTCGTTGATCACCGTCTCGCTCGCGGTCGAGCTCTGGCGACAGCCGCGGGTGAAGCATTCGGCGAACACCATCCTGACCCGATTGAGCTGAGGCGCATGGGAACCCGAGCACGGCAACTCGAAATCGTCGACTGCACACCAACTATCGCCAGCGAGATCAGGACCGATCTGGATACGCTGCTCAGCGGTCGCGAAGCCGAGACGATCCGCGCCACGCTGCAGCGGCGTGGCGTGGTCTTCTTCCGCGGCCTGCAGATCAGCGACGAGCAGCAGGTCGCCATCGCCAAAACCCTTGGCAGCATTGTGCAGAACGAGGGGGAGGGCGGGATCTACAAGATCTCCCTCGACACGAGCGTCAACCAGCGGGCCGAGTACCTGAAGGGCTCGATGTTCTGGCATTTCGACGGCTCCCTGCAGCCGTACCCGAACCTCGCGACCCTGCTGCGCGCGGTGAAGCTGTCGGACTCCGGCGGCCAGACCGAGTTTTGCAACACCTACGCGGCATACGAGGACTTGCCGGATGCCGACAAGGACGCCATCGCCGAGCTTCGGGTGGTCCACAGCGCCGAGCGCTCGCAGTACTACGTCAGACCGGAGATGAGCTACGACGAGATCACCTTCTGGCAGAAGTCGCCGACGAAATCGTGCCCGATGGTGTGGACGCACCAATCCGGGCGCAAGTCGTTGCTGCTGGGCGCGACGGCGGACTACGTGATCGGGCTGCCGGTGGAGGAAAGCCGCGCGCTTCTGGCGCGCCTTCGGGACTGGGCCACCCAGCCGCACTACGTCTACCGGCACGAGTGGCAACTCGGCGACCTGCTGATCTGGGACAACACCGGCACCATGCACCGGGCGCTGCCCTATGCCGCCGACAGCGGTCGACTCATGCACCGCACGGTGCTCGCGGGCGAAGAGCCGCTGCATTGAAGCTGGGCATCGCGACGCCGGTCGTCACCAACGTCGCGGGTGCGGCGCTGACGTGGGAGCGCAACGCCACGATCGAAGACATCGGCCGCGCCGCCGAGGCCGCGGACCGGCTCGGCTATCACCATCTGACCTGCAGCGAGCACATCGGCATCCCGTCTGCCGAGGCCGCGCGGCGCGGATCCCGCTACTGGGATCCGCTTGCCACGCTCGGCTACGTGTCGGCGCGCACCCGACAGATCCGGCTCGTCACGATGACCCTGGTGCTCGGTTATCACCATCCACTCGCGATCGTAAAGCGTTACGGCACTTTGGATCACGTCAGCGGCGGCAGGGTGATCCTCGGCGTCGGCGTCGGCAGCCTCAAGGAGGAGTTCGACCTGCTGGGCGCGCCGTTCGACGACCGGGGAGCCCGCGCCGACGACGCCCTGAAGGCGCTGCGGGCGGCGCTGCCCACCAACGAGCCGGTGTACGAGGGCGAGTACTACTCGTTCGGCGGGCTCACGGTCGACCCCTGCGCGTTGCAGCCGCACCTGCCGATCTGGATCGGTGGGCGTACCAGGCGGTCGTTGCGGCGGGCCGTCACGCTCGCCGACGGGTGGTGTCCGTTCAACGTGTCCATCGCCACCGCCGCCGAGTGGTTGCGGGCCTGGGAGTTGCCCGCCGGATTCGAGGTCGTCCTGCCCGCCGAGCAACCGCTGGACCCCATGGGGCAGCCGTCGTTGACCACGGACACGCTGCAAACCATGGCCGCGGCCGGCACCACCACGGTGTCGGCCAGGTTCGTCCACCGCTCGCTCGAGCACTACCTCGAGCAGATCCACGCCCTCGCCGAGTTGCACGCCACGGTGTTCTAATACGGAATGTGGCGTAGATCACACTCGCCTGTTTCCCCGGACAAAAGGCCTTTAACGCTGGTAGAACGCACGTACTCGGTGCTGTTAAACGTGTGTCAACCAAGCGCGTATTGTGCGTCGGTGGGGCGCCGTGACAGCGGTTAAGGAGGAACCTGCCGTTGACCGCAGGTGTACACGACGCGACAGCGGCTGAACCGGCGATTGAGACAGACGGCAATGAACTGGCCGCTGTCGAGGATGAACTGGCCGCCGTCGACGTTGCCGTGGAGACCGACGTCGCGGTCGACACGACCATCACCACGAACGGTCACCAGGTCCCCGATCTCGTGGTCCTCACCCCGGCCGAGCCGGACGAACACCAGAGCCACCCGACGCAGCTGTCGATCGCCCGACGCGCGGCGACCCTGCTGGGTAGGCCGGTGCGGTACGGGGTCAACCAAACCGATTCGTCGTTGAAGACATTGGGCCGCTTCTTCGAGCTGGCCGTGCAGTCCTTCGCCTACCTGATCACGGATCTGGTCCGGCTGCGCCACCCGTGGCGGGACACCCTCAACCAGGCGTGGTTCATCATCAGCGTCACGGCGATACCCGCGCTGCTGGTGTCCATCCCCTTCGGGGTGATCGTGGCGGTGCAGGTCGGCAACTTCATCCAGCAGGTCGGCGCCTCCTCGATCTCGGGCGCGGCCGGCGGCCTCGGGGTGATCCGGCAGGGCGCGCCGATCGTCGCCGCCTTGCTGCTGGGCGGGGCGGCCGGCTCGGCCGTGGCCACCGACCTCGGCGCGCGCACCATCCGCGAGGAGGTCGACGCGCTGCGCGTCATGGGCATCGACCCGGTGCAACGGCTGGTCACGCCCCGGCTGGCCGCGATCGTCTTCGTGGCGCCGGTGCTGTGCTCCTTCATCATCTTCATGGGCCTGGCGGCCGGCTACGCCATCAACGTCGGCTTCCAATCCGGAACCCCGGGTAGCTACATCGCGTCTTTCGCGTCGTTCGCCAGCGTCGGCGACGTCGGGGTCGCCATGCTCAAGACCTGGCTTTTCGGCGTCGTGGTCATCCTGGTGGCCTGCCAGCGCGGCCTGGAGGCCAAGGGTGGTGCGCGCGGTGTGGCCGACGCGGTCAACGCCTCCGTGGTCATCGGCGTGGTCGCGGTGTTCGTCCTCAACCTGGTGATCACCCAGGGGTTGTCGATGTCCATGCCGCTGAGAGTCGGCTGATGGCTGCCCCGGCACGTTACCGGCCCACGCCCCTGCGGGCTTCGTCGTGGGTTGCCGAGCGCGGTGACTCCCTCATCCAGCGTCTCGGCCACCAGCTCACCTTCCTGTTCGAGGTGCTCGGCGCGATTCCGCAGACGGTCCGGCACTACCGGCACCAGATCGGGGTGCTGTTGGTCGACATGATCTGGGGGAACGGTTCACTGATCGTCGGCGGCGGCACCATCGGCGTGCTGGTGTTCATGGGCGCGGCCGTCGGCGGTTCGGTGGGGATCGAAGGCTACGGCGCCCTCGACATGGTGGGCATGGGCCCGCTGACCGGGTTCGTCTCCGCGTATGCCAACACCCGGGAGATGGCGCCGATGATCGCGGGCATCGGCTTCGCGGCCCAGGCCGGCTGCCGCATGACCGCCGAGATCGGCGCGATGCGGATCTCCGAGGAGATCGACGCGCTGGAAGCCCTGGGCATTCAGTCGATCCCGTTCGTGGTCACCACCCGGGTGATCGCGGGGATGATCACCATCGTCCCGCTGTACGTGGTGACGCTGGCGCTGAGCTACGTGTCTTGCGCGCTGGTGGTCAACGTGCTGCACGGGCAGTCGTCGGGCACCTACTACCACTACTTCGACTCGTTCATCCAGCCGTCCGACGTGGTGTTCTCGGTGCTCAAGGCGGCCACCTTCGTGACCCTGATCATCGCCATCCACGGCTATCAGGGCTACTACGCCAGCGGTGGTCCCGAGGGCGTCGGGCGGGCCTCCGGTCGAGCCATCCGGGCCAGCATCGTCACCGTGGTCGCCGCCGACATGGTCCTGACGCTGTTGTTCTGGGGCAACAGCCCCGGCATTCGGATCTCGGGATAGGGCATGCCGATATTTCCAGACCAAGGAGTGCGCGCGCCCAGTCCCCGCGCGTTGCGCATCCGGGGCCTGATCGCTGCCGTCGCGCTGGCGATCGCGGGCGTCACGCTGTATCAGCTGGGCACCGGCGGCTACTCCGACACGTTCAAGCTCACCGTGGTGACCGATGCGCTCGGTGAGGGCCTGACGCCGGGCGCGGAGGTGAAGTTCCGTGGCCTGACGATCGGGTCGGTGAAAGCGCTGCAATCGGTCGGTTACAACAAGCAGAAGATGACGGTCGAGCTCGAACCGGGCCAAGCGAAGGCCCTGGCGGCCGACACCACGGCCAGGTTCATGTCCTCGAACACCTTCGGCCTCGCTGCGGTCGAGCTGATCAGCAGCGGCACCGGGCCCCGGCTGCGACCCAACCAGACGCTGTTGATCGGCACCAACAACGCCCGGTCGACGTCCATCACCGGGTTGCTGCGCCAGGGCCAAAAACTCGGCCAGATCATGGACTCGCCCGATGTCGACCACATCGTCGAGGTGGTCCGCCGCCACGCCGACCTCACCGAGCCGGTGACGCGGTCCTACTTCGACCTGGTCAAGATGATCGTCGATTCCCAGAAAGTGCCGTTCTCCCAGTCACTTTCGGTGCTCGCGTCGGTGGTCAACGGCGCCAACGACTCCATCCCGCTCATCGGGCTGGCCTACGACCTGCTCAACGGGATGGCGTTTTTGGCAGAGCCCGACGGGGTCGCGCGCATGAACCTGATCATGGACCAGACCGCAAAACTGTTGTTCAACATGGACCGCACGTTCGCGAAGAACGTGTCATGGCTCGTCCCGATCTTCGGTTCGCTGGCCGACGTGCTGCTGCCGCTCACCTACATCATGGGCAGCGAGGCTCCCGTCTATGACCGGCTGTCGGGTCTGCTGGACCGCACCAGTGCGGCGTTCCCGATCGTCAACGGCAAGGTCCGTATGCAGATCGAGGTCGTCATGGACACGATGCCCGGGCTGCCGGCGGCCCTACCGACCGCGCCCGGACCGGAACCGCAGCGGGGCGGCCGATGAGAAGTGTCACCAAATCGGTGGTGTGGCTGACGGTTTTCAGTGCCGTCGCGGTGGTCTGTGCGCTCGTCGTGCTGACCGCCTTGCGTTCCCCGGTCACCGGCGCGGTTTCTAGCTACACCGCGGCGTTCTCGGACGTATCGGGGCTGTACGTCGGCGACGACGTGCGCATCTCCGGGGTCCAGGTCGGCAAGGTGCAAACAATCCGGCTCGACGGGCGGACCGCCAAGGTGGACTTCACCGCGCAAAACGATCACCCGGTGTTCGCCAACACCGTCGCCGCGGTGCGCTACCAAACCCTGCTCGGTCAGCGCTACGTGGAACTCGTCCAGCCGGCCAAGCCGGATCGACGGCTGCCGGCGGGGGGCACCCTTCCGCTGGGGCAGACCATCCCGTCGTTCGATGTGGCCAAGCTGTTCAACGGGTTTCGGCCGATCTTCCAAACCCTCGACCCCGCCCAGTTCAACCTGCTGGGGGAGAACCTGCTGCGGCTGATCCAGGGCGACGAAGCCGGCGTCGGCCCGTTTCTGCACGACCTCGAGGTCATTTCCCGGTTGGCCGTCGACCGCAAAGCGGTCATCACCGCGATGATCCGCAACCTCAGCGCGATCTCGAAGGATTTGGGCGGCAAGTCAGACCAGCTGTTCCATCTGATCGCCACGCTCAACGAGGTGGTGACGCGGTTCGCTTCCAAGGGTGAGGAATTCCGTGACGCGCTGGAGAGCGGACTGCCGGTCCTGCGCAACAGCGCCCACCTTTTGCAGTACTTCGAGCGCATTGTCGACGGGACGAAGGTCCCGCTCTACGACCTGTTCAGCCGGATGTGGCCGCAGACCGCGACGATCATCTCGGGCCTGTCGTTGATGCCGTCGCTGATCCAGGGGCTGCGGGACTCACTGGTCGACGACAAAGCCGCCACCCCAACGTTTTCCTGCTCACACGGCGAAGTCGCCCTGCCGGGAATCGGGCAGGTGTCGTTCGCGCAGCAGAACCTGGTGGTGTGCCGGTAATGATGTTCGGCAAGCGGCTGGGGCGACGGCGCGTGGTGCTCGACGAGCACGCCGCCGCCGTCCGCAGCCGCCGGCAGGGCATCCTCGGTGTCGTCGTCATCCTCGCGGCGTTGGCCGGCACCGCGATGGCCTATTTGAATCCGTCCGGCCAGACCGGGTACATGGCGCACCTGTCCAATTCCGGCGGCGTGCGCGCCGGCGACCAGGTGCGGATCGCCGGCATCCCGGTCGGGAAGGTCACCGGCGTGCGGCTCGCCGGCGGCGTCGTCGAGATGAACTTCGACGTCATGCGCTCGGTGGTGGTGGGCTCGGAATCCACCCTGGACGTCAAGCTGCTGACCCCGCTGGGCGGGCACTACGTGGCTCTCGACCCGAAGGGAGCCCTGCCGTTGGGCCGCAACGTGATTCCGCCACAGCGCATCACGTTGCCGTTCGAGGTCAACGACATCATCCAGGCGGCGACCCCGCTGATCAAGGAAGTCGACGGCCAGGTCATCCACGACACCTTCACCGAGGTCGCCAACGCGGCCAACAAGTACCCCAACGCGATACGCGACCTGCTGCGCTCGGCCAACGCGTTGACCACGTCACTGAGCGAGTCCACCGAGGAGTTCCACCGCACCCTGGACTTCGCCGACAACGGCCTGCGGGCCATGGTCGCCGGACGTCAACAGCTCATCACGCTGTTCGAACAGGTCGACATCCTGGGCAGGACGTACACCGCGAAGTCGGTCGATATCGTCGAGTTCTTCGGCCTGCTCAAGGAATTATCGCGCGTCCTCGACCGCATCGGTGTCTTCTATGCGCGGGAGGTCGCGCCGGTCGGCAACGGCATCGACGACATCACCGACACGCTGACCGCCCACCCCGAGCGCATCGGCGAGGCGCTCGAGGGCCTCGGACAGACCCTCAACATCCTGGTCCCGATGCTCAGCGGCAACGGGGTCGTCTTCGACCAGCACAACCGGCTGGTGCCCGGACAGGACCTGTGCCTGCCCAACCTCATGAGGAACTGTTGAGATGACCAGGATGTCGGCGCTCGGCTCGCGGCTGCGGTCCCCATGGGGTATCGCAACGGTGGTGGCCGTCGTCGCCGCCGTCACCACGGCGGCGGTCATCGGGGCAAAGCTGGTGATGCCGAGCAACACCCGGGCGATGTGCGCCGAACTGACCGATGCCGTCGGGCTGTATCCGGGCAACAAGGTGGCGCTGCTGGGCATCGAGGTCGGTTCGACGACAGCGATCGTCAACAAGCCCGCCTTCGTCGAGGTCGACTTCACGGTGCCCGCCGACCTCGACCTGCCTGCCGATGTCGGCGCGGTCACCTACTCGCAATCGATTGTCACCGACCGCCATATCGAACTGACCAAGCCCTACACCGGTGGCCCGAAGTTCACCGGGCCGGGGTGCATCAAGCTGAAGTCCACCAAAACCCCGATCAGTGTCAGCGAAACCTTCGCCGCCATCGGCAAACTCGCCGATGCGGTCCTTGGCCCCCAGGACGGTCGGGACCCGTCGAAGGCGCCGGGCGTGCAGGCCATCAACGACAGCTTGCACGCGGCCAGCCGCTCGCTGGACGGCACCGGGGCCGGCATCAACAAGACGCTGCGCAATCTGGTCACCATGCTGGCCGACCCCTACAAGGCCGACGCCGACTATCGGGCGCTGTTCGAAAACGGTGAGATCCTCACCTCGGACTTCCTCAGGAACTGGGACAGCTTCGCGTCGGTGATCCAAACGCTTCCCGCCACAACCCAATTGATCGAGGGCCTGTCGGACAACTTCGGGGCCGCCATCAGCTATATGACACACATGCTGCCGATCTTGGTCGAGATGATGAACCGGTTCGGACCGCGGATCTACAAGAAGATCGAAAAGCTGGTCTCCTGGGTGCAGCGGGTGCTGAACGCTCACGGCCCGGCCGTCCTCGCCACCGTCAATTCGTGGCCGCAGTTCAGCCACTGGCTGACCGACATCTACGAGCCGGCCTGGGGCACCCACAACGTCACCTATATCCCTCCGCAGGTGGCGATTTCACCGTCGCAGGCCGGCGCCATCTGCGACGGGCTGCAGCGACGCCACATCCCCGGCGCCGCGGCGGCGTGCGCGTCGGGCGCCAGTTCGGATCCGGTCACGCTCGGCCTGACCGACCTCATCCTGGGGGCTGCGCTGTCATGACCCGCCGATGGACGCACGCGGCCCGAATATTGCTGGCCGCGGCAGCGATCAGCCTGACGGCGGCGTGCTCACTGGATCCGACCCGTCTGCCGGTGCCGGGCGCCTACACCCCCCATCACCCGTTCCGGGTCAAGATCGAATTCTCCAGCGTGCTCAACCTGCCCGCGCGCGCCAAGGTCGACTCCGGGGGAGTGCAGATCGGCGTGCTCGACCACGTGCAGCTCGACGGCAATACGGCGGTCGCTTTCGTCGACATGGCCGGCGGCAGCAGCCTTCCCGGCAACACCCGCGCCGAACTGCGCCAGGCCACCCCGCTCGGTGACATCTACATCGCGCTGCTGCCGCCGGACAGTCCGTCGCCGACCGTGCTGCACGACGGCGACACCATCCCGTTGCGCAACACCGCTCCGGCCGCCAACGTCGAAGACGTTCTGCGGTCGGTGTCGAACCTGGTGGCCGGCGGCACGATCGGCACGCTGCAAGATACCGTCGTCAACTTCAACAAGGCCTTCCCGAAAGAACCCGGCGAGCTGACCCGGATCCAGCAGACCGTCGGCGGCGTACTGAACGACTTGGCGGCCAACCAGGACACGATGAACGGAATCCTGTCCAGCCTGGAGAACATCAGCGCCAGCCTGGCGTCCAATACCGCGGTGTTCAACCGGCTGGTCATCGAGGGCCCCCCGAAGCTGGAAGGCCTGTCCGCGGTCACACTGGCGATCCTGCATGTCGTCGCGGACTCCAAAGACGTCGGCGAACTCGGCGGACAAATTGTCAACCCGGTAACGGGCGACTTGATGCAGATCCTGTCCTACATCACACCGTGGATCAACACGGTGGCGACCGCCGATACGACCATCCCTGTGCTCGCCGACAAGCTGATCGCGTTCCTGCACTACAAGCTCCTCGGGTTCTTCCGCAACGGCGGTCCGAAATACATTGTCTCCGAACTTCATCCACCGACCGGCCACGAGGGCGTGGACCCCGCCGACAAGGCGGACGCGGCGGTCTCCGCGATGCGGACGATGGGACTGCTGCCATGAAATTCAACGCCCGCATCACGCTGGCCATCCTGACGGCGCTGACGCTGCTCGGTGCGGCCTACATGGCGGTCGGCGTGCTGGACATGGGCCCGACCAAAGAGGTAACCCGACTTACCCTGCTGCTCAACACTTCCGGCGGCCTGCTGCCCACATCGGAGGTGACGATGCGCGGCGTCAAGGTCGGCCGCGTGACGGGCATCCGGACCACTGCGGCGGGGCTGGCGGTCTCGATCGACCTCGACCGTTCCCACCCGGTGCCCGCCAACAGCGCGATCAGCGTGGAGAACCTCTCGGCGGCGGGTGAACAGTACATCGACTTCAAGCCGAAACTGATTGCGCCGCCATACTTTGCCGACGGGACGGTGATCCCCCCCGACCGGGTGGCACCGATGGTCACCGGCGCCGACCTGCTCACCAAGGGCAATGCCCTGATCTCGGCGCTTAACCCCGATCACGCGCGCACCGTGATCAGCAATATCGGCGTGGCATTCGCCGACAACGACGGCACCCTCGATTCCCTGGCTACCACCGCCGGGTTGACGGCCAAGGTCATTCACGACGACAAGCTGTTGATGGCAACCCTGTTCGGCAACGTCGCCACGTTCACCACCAACCTGGGTGAGATCAATGCCGGCGAGATCATCAGCGAGACCGGCAAGCTGCTGCCGCGCTCGGTGCCGGCGTTCTTGCGGCTGATCCACGAAATCGAAACCCTCTCGCACAGCGGGATCGGTGTGGTGGGCCCCGACGACGCGGCCGGGATTCTGGTGACCAAGCTCGGCGAATACCTCGACATGCTGGCCGGCCCGCTGAGTACCCTCGCGCCCGTCCTGCAGCCCGCGGTCGCACCGCTGCGCGACGTCAAGGTCGATGCCGGGCACTGGCTCGACTTCTGGGAATCGACCTTCAACGACACCGGCGGCATGCGGGTGCAACTCAACGTCCCCGATTGGCACCAGTGACAGGAAAAGAAAGAACGGACATGGCCAACTCGACGATCAAAGACGACACCAAAGACGAAAAGGTGGACGACACCGAGCTTGACGCCGCAGATAGCGACGAATCCCGGCCCGGCCGACTGGCCAGGCTGCGGCCCGAGCGGCCGGGTCGCTGGGTCGCGGCCGTCCTGGCGGTGGCGGTGATCGCCGGCGGCGCGTTCGGGTTCATCGAATATCGCAAGGTGACCGGC
This sequence comes from Mycobacterium sp. NGS57, assembly GCF_059812405.1. NCBI lineage: Bacteria > Bacillati > Actinomycetota > Actinomycetes > Mycobacteriales > Mycobacteriaceae > Mycobacterium > Mycobacterium sp. NGS57. The sequence continues at coordinate 444,968 of NZ_JCALCP010000002.1, forward strand.
CAACTCGCGCAGTTGCGCCGAGACCAGGCCGACCGCGCCGCGGCGGCGCAGCTGGCCAAGGAGTATGCGCAGAAGTCGCTGACCTACACCTTCGAAGACCCGGGCGCCTTCTTCCGCTCGGTCGAAGACGGTGTGTGCCAACAGCTTAAGGACAAATACGTCAACGCCTCCGACCTGCTCAAGGGCATCATGCTGCAGGCGCAGGTGAGCTCCACCGGTGAGGTGCTGGCGACCGACGCGACCGCCCAGCCGGGCGGGGCCTACCAGGTGGTGGTGTCGGCGCATCAAACCACGCGCAACCTGCAAAACCCGACGCCGAAGGTATCGATCATCCTGCTGCAGGTCACGGTCAACAAGGTGGGCAACGCGTTTCAGGTTTGCGACATCGGACCCAAGACCGGCGCGCACCCCCCCGTCGAGCAGCAGCTCCCGCCGGAGCTCGCCCCGGCTCCCGTCCAGCCGGCTCCGAAGCGGTAGGTGCGCGGCCGTGCAGCGGCTCTCATTGCTGGCCGTTGCGGTGACGATGGCTACCGCGGGCGTCGTCGGTCCCGCGTACCCCGCGGCGACCGCTGACACCGCACTGCCCCCGTGCCCGCAGGGCCCGGCGCTGATCAGTCCGAAAGCCACGTCGCCGCATACGGATTGCCGCCTGCACTCCGGTTCCCTCGATTTCGCCGTCACCTACTGGACCGCGCCGGAGTTGCCCGGGCCCCGGGCGGCGAAGGTCGTCGTGACCGATCCGTCGGGCGGGGTGGTGCAAACCATCGACGAGCTGTTGCAGCCGACGAGCCCGGGGGGCGTCGGGATGCAGGACCTCGACGGCGACGGCCGCGACGAGCTGATCGTCCCGATCGCCCGAAACCCGTTCAACGGCAGCCCGAACACGCTGTTCTCGGTGTGGCGCGCACCGGATGACCGCCTGCACTACGAACGCACCCAGATGGTCGGTCAGGCCATTTATCCCAGTGGCGACGGCTATCTGGTTACCAACGGCGGCGGGCTGGACAGCCGCGACCTCACGTACTATCTGCCGACCGGAGCCGGGTACACGCTCGTCGTGGTGTTGACCATCGAAGCCGAGGAGGTGGACCCGGACACGCACCGGGTCCTGACCGTCGTCTGCCGCGCCCACCAGGAAGACGGCCTGCACGCGGTGAACATGAACCTCCGTCAGGCCGAGGAGACGTTCTGCGCGTCACCGGCCGCCATGGCGATCTGGCCCGACGCCCAGCGCATCGAAATCCGGCGCTGGCGCCAGGGGCAGCAACGGTAGCCGGTCCCTAGGGCGCGCAGAAGTCGCGGGAAGCGGCCAGTTGCCGTCTGGCTTCGGCGAGATCGCCGGCGAGTTGTTCCGGGTTCGACGGCCGGTAAACATCGCTGCCGTCGATCTGCGACGCCAGCATGCCCGATCGGACCCGCAGATCGATCGCCGCCGGAACGGTCACGCCGTGCAGCGGCGCCAGCGCGTTGCGGATCTGTCCCGCCACCCACGACGGCGTCCCCGTCGGGGACACCGCGTTGAACCAGGGTTCCAGCCGATCGGTCACCGGCAGGATGACGCCGCATTCCCAGTCGCCGACGGCCGCCGCCGGGGCAGCCGTCAGCATCGCGGCCGCGGCAACCGCGAGCGGCACACCCAGAATTCGTCGGGCACGTCGAGACATCGGCCCTACCTTCGCATTCCGCCGGCCGTTGTGTCGACACTTTGCCCAAGTTCATTGCCCGCGAGAGTCCCCAAAATGCCAACAATTACCGGCGCGTCGTGTGCAAACACGCGCGCTCGCCGGGGGAGGGGTACGCGGCCGGACGGTAATCTCCTGGAATGGAGCGCATCATTCAGGGGATGTGGGATCGGTTTGGCGCCCGGTATCTCTGGGCATGCAGCGTGTTCGCGTTTGTCATTTCGCTGCCGATCTACTCGGTATTCGTATCGTTGCCGATCGTCGCGTTCGAGAAGTCCGATCATTACGTCGAGGTCGGAGTCGTCACCATCGTCGCGGTGGTGGTACTCGTATGCATCTTTATCCTCCCGGGTCGCCAATGGGCGCGCCCCGTGCAGCGGTGGGCGGCGGGCCACAACGTCGATCGAGCCGCCGCGCTGGAGGGCACCTACATCTACACCCGAAAAGCATCCGTCCGAGCGGTGTGGGGCGCCGGTGTCTGGGCAGCCGCGCTCGCGGTCGTCGTCGGAGTGCTCGCCGGAGCGCACGGGACACGGCTGGTGCAATACGGCATCGTCGCCGGTGTCCTGGTGGCGGCCATTCAGCTGGTCGCCTATCACAGCATCGTGGAGGGAGCGTTCCGCCCGGTCAGGATCGCCCTCGCCGGTGACACGGGGCTCGGGGATTCGCTGCCACGGTCCCGCCCCACTTTCGCCGGGCGCTCAAACGTGGCAGTAGTTGCCGCCACGTTTGCATACGGCGCCGGAGGGGCATTGCTTGCCGCAGCGTCCAATCGAGTCAGCGCTGCCCCCATCCTGTCCGTGGTGATCGGGGGTGCAATGGCGATTGCATTCGCGGTGCCGGTGACCGTAGGTTTCGGATTCTCGAGGTCGCTGCAACCCATCCGCGACCTCGCCAAGGGCGCCGAACGCGTTGCGGCGGGGGACTTTGGCCAGCGCCTGCCCGTCGTGCAGGACGACGACCTCGGAGCCCTGTCGGCGTCGTTCAACCGCATGCAGGCGGGTTTGGCTGAGCGACAACGGCTTCAGGGCGCGTTCGGCACCTACGTCGACCCGGCGCTGGCCGCGCGGCTGCTCGAGCAGGGCGACGACGTGTTCAGCGGCGAGCGGCGCGAGGTGACCGTGATGTTCGTCGACATCCGGGATTTCACCCCGTTCGCCGAGGCGAACACCGCCGAGGACACCGTCGCCCGGCTCAACGCCCTGTTCGAGATCGTGGTGCCCGCCGTCGTCGATGCGGGTGGGCATGTCAACAAATTCCTCGGCGACGGGGCGCTGGCCGTCTTCGGTGCACCCAATGACCTTGCGGGACACGCCGACTCGGCGGTGTCCGTTGCCGTCAAGATTCAGCGTCTCGTCGCGGAGCGCTTCGGCGACGCGCTTCGGATCGGCATCGGGATCAACACCGGCGCGGTGATCGCCGGCACCATCGGTGGGGGAGGCAAGCTGGAGTTCACCCTCATCGGTGACACCGTCAACGTCGCCGCCCGCGTCGAGCAGCTCACCAAGTCCACCGGCGACGCGATCCTGCTCACCGGATCGTGTGTCGACGCGCTGGCCGACCGGCCTTCGGGCCTCGTCGACCGCGGCTCGCACGCGTTGAAGGGCAAGTCAGCCGCAGTGCAGGTGTTCACACTCGGTGCGGCGCAAGCTAATTGCCCGCCTCGATAGCGGCGACCCGCGCGGCGGCGTCGGGTCCGCAGAAGCGCTGCAGGTCGACGCCCCCGGCGGCCAGCAGCCCGTCGATGCGCCGCTTGAGGTCGCCCGAGGTCAGATGCGCATACAGGTTGGCGCCCGGGCACGACGTCTGGGCAAAGTCGCGATGGCCGGCCAGTGTGTCGGTGGAGACGCGAAAGTTCTGGGCGGCCCACGCGAATGCGACGGCGGCGCCGTGCAATTGGGCCTCCGACACCGCCTCCTGGTCGAAGTCTCCCTCGCACAGGACCAGGAAGTGTCCGGTGGTGTCGTAGTCCGTCGCGGTGTCGCCGGCGATCGCGGTGTTGCGCAGTTCGTACAGGTTGCCGTTGCGGTCGACGCCGACGTGGTACGCGATGTCGATCCAGCCCAGCTGATCCTGGTGGTAGTGCTGATCCTGGCGTAACCGGCCCGGGGCGTTGCGGTTGTCGCCGAGAACGACCGCCTCGTGGTGGAGGGTCATCCGCTTGATGGTGTGAGGTCGCCCGCCGGGGCGGGCCGGCCGCGCGCCCCAGGCGTCCCGGCACAGCAACTGAGCAGACGCGGCAGGCGGACCCGCCGCAGCCGTACTCGAGCATCCGCCGAGCACGGACGCCAGGCCGACGCCGCCGACTACCCGGAGCAGCTGGCGGCGGTCGACGAAAACCACCGCGTCACTTCGCCGCGCTCGGGCAATAGGCGCCGACAGCGGCCTGCGCGAAATGCTCGGCGTCGTCATGCGTGAAGCGCTTCGGCCACCGATTGCCGGCGGTGATGTCCTGCGTCTGCGCGTCCATGATGTTGGTCACCGTCAACTCCAGCGATTGGGGCCGCGGTGGCAACAGCAGAAAGCAGGTGTGGTGGCCCAACTCCATGTACCGCTGACGGATACCGGCCTTGCCGTTGTCCGTGATGCCGTAGCTGTCCAACGTGGACATGAATTGAGCGTCGGCCCCGTCGGCCGGGGACAGCCCCGCCGCTGACGGACTGATCGTCACCGTCTGCGGTCCCGGCGATGTCGCCGTCTTGTCCCGGGACAGGTAGACGCCGACGGAGATCAGCCCCGCCAGGGCGGCCACCGCGAAGGCTGCGGCGCCGATGAGGACCGCCACGGGCGCCTGGCGGGTTCGAGTCGCCGGCCGACGCGGATGAGACACCGCTCCGGTTGGGGCATCGCGGCCGTCGACAGTCATGCGCAGCCTCTCGCCCGGGTAACTCGAGGTCCAATCAATCTCGCACCGTTTGCATTCCAGAGTTCATCAGCCTGGCGGCCGATGTCGAAGTCTGTCACGGTTGCGGCGGTCCGTACAGGCTGCCCGGGGTCCCGGGAGGCCGCGTGCGATTCATGGCCAACTCGAATCCGTCTCGACGATGCGCCGATCGTATCGCTGACGCTGCACCGCGCCTAGCATTTCGGGCCTTTTACGATCCGCCAACCAGGTTGTTGTGCTGCGGGCAGTACGCGCGCACGGAGAGGGTCACGTACGTGTCGGCGTCGAGCCCGGGATTGCTGGCACGAAACGACGCGACGATCTGGGGCACCGTCATGCCCTGGCGGATGTCGTCGCAGACCACCTTTCCGTTGTGAACGGCGGCCGCGGGATTGGCGAACGAGATGCCGTGGTCGTTCAGGTCCTGCACGTACTTGTCGTCCTGGTCCGGCGTGGACGCGATGGACGACGGCGCGGCGGCGGAGGCCGACGGTGTCGTCGGGGCGGGTGCCGCGCTGCCGTTCGCCGGCTGCGGCGGCCCCTCGGATGTCGGGCTCGCCAGCCAAAACGCCAGCACGATTCCCCCGGCCAGCGCGAGCCCACCCAGCAGCAGCGCGGCGGCCTTGCGCCAGGTGGCGCTCCACGATTCGCGGTCGGCGAGTCCTGCGCCGTCGGCGCGGTTGAGCGCGAACGTTTCGTCGCCAGCCGGGGACGGCTCGGCCATGACGGTCATGGTAGCCATCGTCAACCGATCGTGAGAGCCTCACGTGAGGTTGAAGCCATGTCGTGTGGGGGTGCGCGTTATGTCAGTCGCGATGAATAGCCTGCGGCGCGTGCTGCAGTACGAGGTCACTGTCGGCGCGCTGATCGAGCTGGCGTTGTGGCTCGCGATTCCGTACCTGTGCATCGGCTTCGTCTGGGCTGTCCTGCATGGCGATGAAACGCAGCGGATTCAAACGCGCCTGGAGGGCGCGGTGCCGTTGGGCGCCGACGTCGCGGCCTTCGGCGTGACGGCGGCGTTGTGGCCGGCTTCGATCCAGATCGCCGATGCATGCCCGGTCAGGTGACCGGCGGGTGCCGCTAGCTGGCGGCGGTTTCGCAGCGGGTGACGTGGTCGATTGTGTGCGGTGCGACGCCCAGTCCGCGCAAGCAGAACCGCAGCGCACGGTCACGGATCACCGTGCGATCCCAGCGGTGCGTCGCCCACTGCCGCTGGGTGCCGGCCCACACCACGCCGTGGATGGACTTGGCCGCGGTGGCCGGGACGATGTCTTCGAACACGCCAAGTTCCAGTCCTCGCTCGAGCTGCTCGACGAGCGGTTCGAGAACCGCGCTGTATGCGGGCGCGGTCATCTCCGGCGAGGAGAACGCTTTGGAGTGGGCCTCGAGGGTCAGCCGGCGCCGACCGAGGTCGGTGCCGTCACCGAAGGCGAGTTCTAGTCGCCCGTCGATCCAGGCGACGACGGCCTCCACCGGGTCGGCGGCGTCCGCCATTCTTGCTCGCAGCCTTTGGGTTTCCATGCGAGCCAGTTCCAGAAAGACCGCCGACACCAGCTGGTCCTTCGACTCGAAGTGGCGGTAGAACGCGCGCGTGCTCAGCTGCGCGCGCTCCAACACCGCGGCGATGCTGAGTCCACGGACCCCGTGGTCGTGCATGGAGCTGGACGCGGCTGTCAAAATGGCGCATCGCACATCGGGGTCGGGAGCGAGCTTGTTGCGCCTGGCTGGGACGGCCGGATCAGACATGTGTGTCACAGGTGCGTAGGTACCCCCGTACTCGGTTATTGAAAACGTCCTTTTCCTAGTGAAAACGATCGCTTTCACTAGGCTGCGGCCTTTCGCCGCCCGGGCTAACCGACAGCCTCCTCGTCCGCGGTGACTTGTTCGATCGTGTGCGGTGCCACGCCCAGCCCGCGCAGGCAGAAGCGCACGGCGCGGTCGCGGACGTGCTCGCGGTCCCAGTGGTTCACCGCCCATTGCCGTTGCGTGCCGGCCCAGACCACGCCGTGGATCGACTTGGCCGCGGTCGCCGGAATGATGTCCTTGAACACCCCGAGTTCCAGGCCGTGCTGAAGCTGCTCGATGAGCGGCTCGAGGATCGCGCTGTAGGCGGGAGCCACCATGTCGGGTGAGGAGACCGCCTTGGACTGCGCCTCCAGCGACAGCTGGCGCAACTCCGCCTTGATGTCTTCGTCGAAGGCGAGGTCTAGTCGCCCGTCGATCCAGGCGGCGACCGCGTCGACCGGGTCGGTGGCGTGCGACATCCTCGCCCTCAGCCGCGCCACCTCGGTGCGCGTCAAGTCGAGGAAGACCGCCGCGACCAACTGGTCCTTGGAATCGAAATGCCGATAGAAGGCGCGGGTGCTCAGCCGCGCGCGCTCCAACACCGCGGCGATGCTGAGCCCTCGAACCCCCTGCTCGCGAACCGATTTCGACGCGGCATCCACGATGGCGCGGCGCACCTCCGGATCGGGCGCGAGCTTTTTCCGCCGCGGTGTGACCGCATGGCCGACGAATTGCTGCCGACGCGCGAGCGGATCCCCCTGTCCCGTCATAGTTAAGCAAAATAAACCGCGAACCGTTCGTACACATGCACTTTCGTAAAGCCCAAGCCGATCTACTAATCGCCGAGCGCGTGCGCGACCCGGACTGATGTTGCCGGAACGCCATTAGACGAATGCACAATAGTTACGTTCAAGATCAAACTGAAAGCCCTTGTGCCTGGTCGCTCAGTTTTTCGGTATCGCAACCGCCGGCGGGCAACACGTCGCGGCAAATCCATTGGCGCCAAAACACGTTTGCGGCCTTCCATGACCCAGCCGTTACATTCGTCGCGCCGACCGTCAGGAGGCCGGTCATCGAAAGCCGAACTTTCGGTGAACAATAGTTCGCTTCCACACCCGGCATATGACGACCGGTTTTTTCGCCGCCGGCCCGCCGGGTTGGTCTAGGCTGCGGCCATGTCGATTGACCGCGCCGGGCTCCTCGCCGGGACCATCCGCCTCGCGTCGGGTGTCTCCTTTCTTGTGGACCCGCTCCGGGCGAACCGGTTGTGGGGCGATATGGAGGAGCCGACGCCGACGGCGCGACTGCTGCTGCATTCGATGGGCTATCGCGATGCGCTGATCGGCGGGCTCCTCGCGGTCGCCGCCCTGCGCGGCAGGGGCACCCGCGGCTGGTTCCTCGCCTCGGGTGGCGCCGACGCGGCCGACCTGCTCGGGGGGTTGCGGGTGCATCGGGAGTTGCAGCCCGTGCAGCGGCTCGTCGGCCTGGGCGGCGCCGCGGTCGGCATCGGGGTCGGGCTTTGGGGCGCGACCCGCCGGATCCCGGCCGAGCCGCGTGACGAGAGTTCGCGACGCTAACGCAATCTCAAGTGCCGCAAAACGTTTGGTACTTCCCGAACTCCTCCGGCGCCGGGCTGGCGTAGCGCTCAAGGCCTGGTCGTTCCACGTAGGGCGCGCCGACAGCATCGAGCAGCCGCACCAGAGGGTCGAGGTCGTCGGCCGTCGCCGCGGCCGGCGCCTCCTCGACCAGGTGGTTGCGGGGGATGTAGATCGGGTTGATGCGGTCCATCGCGTCGGCGTCGGGGCCCAAGGCTCGCCAGCGCGACGCCCAGTCGTCGAAGCCCGCGAGGTTGGCGAACAGTCCACGCGCGGACTCGGGATTGCCCCGCGCCGCTCGACCCAGGTGGCGGAAGAAGGAGGTGAAGTCGACGTGGCTCTCCTGTAGCAGTGCGAGCACGTCGTCGACCAACGGCGTGACGATGCCCGCCTCGAGGTCGGCGGGCAGGCCCAGTTTGGCGCGCATGCCTGAGGACCACACGGCGTCGTAGGTGGGCCGGAACACCCCGAACGCCTCCTCGGCCAGCGCCACCGATTCCTCAATGTTGTTGGACAGCAACGGAAGAAGGGCCTCGGCGAACCGTGCCAAGTTCCACCCCGCGACCACCGGCTGGCTGCCGTACGCGTAGCGCCCCCAGAAATCGATCGAACTGAAGACCGTCTCCGGGTCGTACGCCTCCATGAAGGCGCAGGGTCCGTAGTCGATGGTTTCGCCGGAGATCGTCATGTTGTCGGTGTTCATCACCCCGTGGACGAACCCGATCAGCATCCAGCGGGCGATCAGCGCCGCCTGGGCGGTGACCACGGCTTTGAACAGCGCCAGGTACGGGCGGTCGGTCTGCGCCGCGTCCGGATGGTGGCGCGCGATCGCGTGGTCGGCGAGCCGGCGCAGCAGGCCGACGTCGCCGGAGGCCGACACGTATTGGAAGCTCCCGACGCGCAGGTGGCTGCTGGCGACGCGGGCGAGGACGGCGCCGGGCAGCACCGTCTCGCGCTGCACCGGTCGCCCGGTGGCGACCACGGCCAGCGACCGCGTCGTCGGGACACCCAGTGCGTGCATCGCTTCGCTGACGACGTATTCGCGCAGCATCGGTCCGACCGCGGCCAGGCCGTCGCCGCCGCGGGCGAAGGGGGTGGGACCGGACCCCTTCAGATGGATGTCGCGCAGGCGCCCGTCGGCGTCGACGAGCTCGCCGAGCAGCAACGCGCGGCCGTCGCCCAGCCGCGGGATGTAGCCGCCGAACTGATGCCCGGCATAGGCCTGGGCCACCGGGATGGCACCATCGGGGACCAGGTTGCCCACCAGGAAACGCAGGCCCTCCGGCCCGCGCAGCCAGGCGGCGTCGAGGCCGAGCTCCGCGGCCAGCGACTCGTTGAGGGCGAGCAGCCGGAGTTCGGGGGCCGTCTCCGCCTGCCAGCGCACGGCCAACTCCGGCAACTCGCGGAAGAACCGGTCGTCTAACGCGACGGTGGTGACGGGTGCGACGCTCACCTCACCGAGACTACGGAAAGCCCCGGGCTAGCCGATCGCCTGCGCGATCAGGTCGCGGGCGCGGTCGAGCATCGAGGCGAACGGCCCGACGGCGAAGTTGAGCTTCGCCGACTCCACCCCCGGATGCGGCCGGGTGGGCGCGATGGCCTCGGCCGCGCGCACCGCCGCGCCCATCCGCTTGAGGTCGTCGGTGTCGACGTTGCGCTCCAGCACGGGGAATTCCTCGTCCTCCTCGTGCCGGGCGTGGTCGAGCACTGCGTCGCGCAGCTTGGTGATCTCGTCGAGGAACTGCTGCGAGGTGACGTCGAGTTTTTCGATGGCGGACAGCAATTCCTTTGCCTCGTGCTCTTCTTGCAGCCGCGCGTCCACGATCGCGTCGCCGGCGTCGGCCTCGCGGCGCACCCGGGGATGCACCACCATCTCCTCGGCCGTTTCGTGTACGGCCAGCAGCTGGCGCAATTCGATGAACGGCGCCTCGCGCGCCTGGGGGTCCGATGCGTGCAGCACGTCGTCGAACATGTCCTCGATGAGGTTGTGCTGTGCCTTGAGGAACGCGACGACTTCCTCGGGTGATTGGACGATCATCTCGGCCATCGCCGATACCTCCGGTGATAGGGGATTGAGGGGGCGGGCTTCGGGCTGTGCACCGCTGCGCCAGGCGTACCCGGCGGGGGGACGTGTAAACGCGGGTGCCATGCCGCGCGGACCCCCGCCAGACGCGCCCAGCGTCTGGCGGGGGCCGCCAAGGAACCGGCTAGACGGCACCCCCGCGCGGTGTGGTTGTCCCGACACCGGTCACCGCGTTGGCGTCCCTGCGGCGCTTCAGCCCCACGAGCCCACCCAAGCCGAGGAGGCCGAGCAGCCCCCACAAACCTGAGTTGTCGCTGTGCTGCTGCTGGTCATTGTTGTTGTCCGCCAAAGTTGTCGTGGTTGGCGACGGCGCCAGAGCATTCTCGACGGTGGCGTTGGCGACGCCGGCCCCGCCGAACAACAGCGCTCCGGTCGCCGAAATGACTGCAATGGTTTTGCGCATGATTACTCCTGAATGGGTTCTCTCGATCGAGACGGGATGACCGAGACAGAGTTCGGGGCCAGTTCGCTCTAGTCCCCTCGGGAAGCGACGTATCGCAAGCCGTCGGCTACCCGCCACGCCCCCGGTGAAACCCAGTGCGAGCGATTGTTCGCCGCGCGCGGCCCGCCGCCCAGGTTGCTGGGCAAACGCGGACTGAGGGGTCCAAGCGGAATTCAAAGCATGGATGCGGTGTCAATCGCAAAGTGCGATCATTTGCTGATGGGACCGCAGGATCCCGCCGAGCGCGTCGCCGAGCTGGAGCGCCGGCTCGCGCACCAAAAGCGCATCGCGGACCTGGAGCGCCAACTGGCCGAAGCGAAATTCGCCGCCGGGTTGGGACAATCCGTCGGGCGGCCGGCCCGCGCCTCCGCCGCCCAGCTGGAGGCCGTCGACGAGCACGCGCACCGATTGGTGCAGGGCCTGCAGGCCCACCGCGGCCAGTCGTCGGGACCGCAGGTGGCGCAGCTTCGCGAGGCGCTGTCGCGCGCTGTCGTCGAGGCGGGTTTGTCGCGAGATCAGTACAGGGATGCCCTGGATCGCGCCGGTCTGCGAGCCGGCGGGACGATCAAGATCGGCGGCCAGGTCGTCTACCAGCGTTACGACCCTTCCGATCCCGTTTACCTGGCCCCTCGCGGGCGCACCTACGCGGCGGAGTACACGCCGGAGCCGCGGCGCAAGCGCGTCGGCGCCGATCGTGCCGGCGCGATCATCGGGATGCTGGGCGGGGCGGTCGGCCTGTGTGTCGGCGGTGCGGCGGCAGTCACCGCGCTCATCCCGTCGACCGCGCTATGGATGAGCCCCATCGTGTGCGGCAGTGGGTACGACATGGCCTACAAGACCTCGCAGTACAGCTACAAGCCCGGCCAGTCCGGCACCAGCGTGCGCTTCCAGTGTGTGAATGGCGGTGACTTCTACGACGTCAACGACTTGGCCGTCTTTGCGCTGCAGTCGTTGCTCGCCGCGCTGGTGTTGTGTGTCGTCCTCGCGATCGGTGGCGTGCTGTGGCGGCGGGGCAGGCTGCGGCAGGGCGGGGCTTAGGACCACACGTTTCGCCGTGCCGCTACGGTTTAAGCACACCAGTTAGCACCCACGGAATGAAAATGGCGACAGATCACGCAATGTACGACCAGGTCGACGACCCAACGCCGGATCCCGCCGACATCGGGTGGCGCATCGATCCCGTGCTGGCGCGCAGTTGGCTGCTGGTCAACGGCACGCATGCCGACCGGTTCCAGGCCGCGGCGCACTCGCGCGCCGACATCGTCGTGCTCGACATCGAGGATGCCGTCGCGCCCAAGGACAAGCAGGCTGCGCGCGGCAACGTCGTGAATTGGCTCAGTCCCGAAAACGGCGACTGGGTCCGCATCAACGGGTTCGGCACCCCGTGGTGGGCCGACGACCTGGCGGCACTGGCCGGAACCCCGGTAGGCGGGGTGATGTTGGCGATGGTCGAGTCGGTGGACCATGTCACTGAGACCGCCCAACGCCTGCCCAACGTGCCGATCGTGGCACTGGTCGAAACGGCGCGCGGCCTGGAGCGCATCACCGAGATCGCCGCGGCGAAGGGCACCTTCCGGCTCGCCTTCGGCATCGGCGATTTTCGCCGTGACACCGGATTCGGGGAGAGCCCCACCACGCTGGCGTACGCGCGCTCACGCTTCACCATCGCGGCCAAGGCGGCCAACCTGCCGAGCGCGATCGACGGGCCGACGATTGGTTCCAACGCGCTCAAGCTCATCGAGGCAACGGCCGTTTCCGTCGAATTCGGCATGACCGGCAAGATCTGCCTGACACCGGACCAGTGCGCCGTGGTGAACGAGGGGTTGTCGCCTTCGCACGACGAAATCTCCTGGGCCAAGGAGTTTTTCGCCGAGTTCGAACGTGACGGCGGAGAGATCCGCAACGGCTCCGACCTGCCGCGCATCGCCCGGGCGACCAAGATTCTCGAGCTGGCCCGCTCGTACGGCATCGTGGCCTCGGAGTTCGACGACGAGGAAAAGGTTCATTCGCCGGCGCCGTCGGATACCTACCATTACTAGGAACGGGTTCCGATGAGCGTCGCCGTGGACTTTCACTTCGACCCGATGTGCCCGTTCGCCTATCAGACCTCGTTGTGGATCCGCGACGTCCGCGAGCAGCTCGGCATCACCGTCAATTGGCGGTTCTTTTCCCTCGAGGAGGTCAACCGGTCCGAGGGGCAAAAGCACCCCTGGGAGCGGGAATGGTCCTACGGCTGGTCGCTGATGCGAATCGGGGCGCTGCTGCGTCGCACGGACATGGCGGCGCTGGACCGGTGGTACGCCGCGATTGGGCGTGAGCTGCACACCCTGGGCGGAAAGCCCCACGATCCCGCGGTCGCGCGGAAGCTGTTGGGCGACATCGGTGTCGATGCCACGGTTTTGGACGCGGCGCTGGCCGACACGACCACCCACGACGAGATCCGCGCCGACCACCAGCGCGTCGTCGACGCCGGCGGATTCGGCGTGCCGACGCTGTTCTTGTCGGGGCAATGCCTGTTCGGGCCCGTGCTGGTGGATCCGCCGACCGGCCCCGCCGCCCTGACGTTGTGGGGCGTTGTCACCGGCATGGCCGAGCTGCCGCACGTCTACGAACTGCAGCGGCCCAAGGCGCCGGCCGACCTCGAGCTCATCGGCCGAAGCCTGCGCCCCTACCTCGACGGGCGGGATTGGGTCAGCATCAACCGCGGCGAGGTCGTCGACGTCGAGCGCCTGACCAACCCGGGCTAACCGCGGGCGTCGTGACTACGCGGCGTATCTCACAAGCGTGACGCCCACGTGGAGTTCGACTTCGTTGACGGTCACGACCGGCGCGCGCGGCGGTGCGGTCGACCGGTAGGTTTGGCCCGTCGGTGTGGTGAATTCGGCTGTGTGGGTGTGGGATTCGTCGACCGTGGTGCGGACCCGCCAGCCGGGGGCTTGCTTGGTGTAGTTGCACGCTTCACAGCAGCCCAGACCATTGGCGGCGGTGGTGGGACCGCCGTGGGCCCATGGCTCGGCGTGGTCGCGGTGGCGGATCGGCGCGTCGCAGTACGGGGTGCGGCAGCGCCCGTCGCGCAGTTCGATGAAGGTGGCCAGCCCGCGCGGGAAAAGCCGCGCGCGTGACTCCATGGCGACCAGCGCGCCCGAACGGGGGTGGGCGTAGAGCCGGCGCAGCGTCGCCTTGGACCGCCGGTCGTTGACCGCGTCGGCGATCATGGAGCGCGCGACACCCGCCGGAATGGGTCCGTAGCCAGGCAGGTCCGCCGGCGCGCCGTCACCGCCGAGCAGGGTCTCGTCGGGCAGGACCAGGTTGACCGCAATCGGCTCGGCGACCTCGGCGGGCCGTCCGGTGACGCGCTCGACCAGGGTGTCGGCCATGACCTGTCCGCGGGAGCGGTCATCGAACGTGGTGTCGGCCGCGCGCTTGAGCGCCGCATATACCGCCACGCCCTTGGCCACCGGCAACAGCGCCGTCAGATACGCCATGGTGTCGGGGGCCGGGCGGATGGTGACGGTGCGTTCCTCGTGGGCCTTGGCGGCGCGCTCGACGACGGCACGCGGGTCGAGCCGGTAGGCGATCGCCTTGGCCGCCGCGGCCACCCGGGCATCGCCCATCCCGGCCAGCCCGGCCGCATCGGCGCACAACTCGGCGTCCAATCTGCGGCGGTCCTCGACGTCCAGGCACGCGCTCTCGCGCACGATCAGCGTGGCCCGCCACTCGGACAGGGCCCCGCATTCCAGCGCCGCCAGGGTGTGGGGCATCTCGTGCACCAGCGCCTTGGCGAAACCCAGATGCCGACCGCCGCGAAAGGGGGAGTCCTGCCGGGCCAGCGCGATCTCGCCGGCCACCCCGCGCCCGCGCCGCGCGGCGGGCACCCCGGCGGCGGCCTCGGCCGCACGCCGCGCCCCGTCGAAAGCGGCCGCCAGCCGGGCCTGACCCGCCGCCGCCGCGCACTTGACGCGCTCCAGCTCCGCGATGCGCTCTACCAGCGCCTTCTCGTCGGCTAACGGGTCTACGGCCACCAGTGGATCGAACATACGTTCGACTATACCAGGCCTCCCGGCACGGCGCTACTGTGGCCTCCATGGGTGCCAAAAGCAGGATCCGGGTGGCGCGCGTGTACGAGGACCCAGGTCCCGACGACGGGCACCGCGTGCTGGTGGACCGCATCTGGCCACGCGGAATCCGCAAGGACGACCCACGGGTCGGCACTTGGTTCAAGGACGTCGCGCCCTCGAAAGAACTGCGGGAGTGGTACAGCCATGACCCGGACAAGTTCGACGAGTTCGCGGAGCGCTACGCCGACGAGCTCCGCGACAACCCGGCACTGGGCGAACTGCGCAAGCTGACGAAGCAAGGCGTCGTGACCCTGGTGACGGCCACCCGTGCGGTCGACATCAGCCAGGCGGCCGTGCTGGCCAGGCTTCTCAAAGGCCGTCGACCGGCGTGAGACGATCGTGCGGTGTGATAGCCGTTCCCGCACAAGCGGATTGGCTTGAACCGATGAGCACGATGAGCTCGGCCGCGGCGGACCTCGCCGCGTTCGGCGTCGACGAGATGGTGCTCGTGGCGGCGCCGTCGGACCGCCCGGAAGCCGCCGGCCGTCGGGTGACGGGCCTGGCCGACGGGTGGCTTCGGTAGGCTGGAATTTCGTTATGAGCGAACCCGAAGTGATCTTGCCGCGGGAGCTGACCGACATCAGCGACGAGGTCCGCAACGTCCCGCCGCCGCCGGGTACGGCAGAGGTCCCCGAGCCGTACGCGTTCCGGCTTGCCGATCCCGAGGCCGACGCGGAGATGGTCGCCGAATGGATGAACCGGCCCGCCCTCGCCGAAACGTGGGAGTACGCCTGGCCGGCCGAACGCTGGCGTCGCTACCTGCGCGCGCAACTCGACGGCGCCTATTCCCGGCCGTTTTTCGCCAGCCTCGACGGCCAAGACCAGGCTTACATCGAGTTGTACCGCGCCGCAAAGGATTCCATCGCCACCCGGTACGAAGCCGGCCCGTTCGACTTGGGAATACACGCCGCCATCGCCAACGAAGAATTGGTGAACCAGGGCATCGCCGGGTTCGTGCTGCCCCACTTCGTGGCCAGCGTGCTCGGCCAGGACGAACGGTGCCGGCGGATCATGTTCGATCCCGACCACCGCAACAAGACCGCGCGGCGGTTCTGTGAGCGGGCCGGTTGCGTGTTTCTCGGCGAGCACGACATGTCGAATCGGCGCATGGCGCTTTATGCGCTGCCGCTGACCCCCGGGGACATTCCCAAGCTCCGCGAGGCCTGACCTGGGTTATCCGGCGATCTCGGCCAGGGCCGAGGCCGTGTCGAGGTCGCCGTAGGCGATCGAATACCGTTGCGCCAGAGCCAAAGCGATGTCGGGACGCTGCCACAGTTCCCCGGCGCTGGCCGTGCACAACCACAGCGTCAGCCCGTGTGCCACCGACGCCCGGTAACGTAACCAGATCTCGTCGGCGCTCGGCATCTCGTCGGCGGGCAGGCCCAGTGAACCGCGGTACTCCTCGAGCAGCGCGCGCTCGCTGCGGCGACGATCCTCGACGGTCAGCGCGCCCTGCAGGAAGTAGCCCAGGTCCAACGACCAGTTGCCGCGGCGCGCGACCTGCCAGTCGAGGAAGCCGACCTCGCCGCTGGGCAGCAGGTAGGTGTTGCCGATGTGGGGGTCGCCGTGCAGCAGGGTTTGCGGCGATGTGGTCAGCGTTCTGATGTAGGGCTTCCAGAGGGATTCGATCAGCCCGTCGATGGTCAACGACGTCACGGCGGAGGGAGTGTCGTCACTGAGTCGTTCCAGCGCGCTGGGCAGCGGCGCGAATTCCATTCCGTCCCAGGGCAAGAACGGTTCGAGCCAGCCCAGGGCCGGATCGCGCAGCACCCGGTCGCCCCAGTACTTGCCGTGCATCCGCCCCAAACCCCTTACACCGGTAGCGACTTCGTCGACGGTCATCGGCCGGGTGGCGTCGCGGGGGTCGGCCCCGCGGGCGGTGAGATCCTCCATGATCATCACGAAGTCGTAGTCCGCCTCGTCGATGAGGGCGGTGTAGACGGCGGGATGTTCCAAGGGCAGCTGTGCCCCGCAGGTGAACAGCCGCGGCTCGTGGAACATGCCGCTCGTCATGCGGATCATCGCCTTGTGCGCGGGATCGGCGGCCTTGGCGAACACCGTCGCCGGCCCGTTGCCGGCCGAGTAGGTCACCCGTAGGCGGGCGCGACGGTTGGTGCCGTCGTCGCGCGCATCGACGGTTACCGCTTCCACCGTCGCACCCGGATGGTCCGCCGCCAGCGCCGCCGTCATCCATTCCGGGGTGATGTCCTCCCAGGCCTTGGGCACCGGCAGCGGGTTGGTCACGACGATCCTTTCGACGCAAATAAGGGAAACGACACGTATCGTATCGCTTATGACCTCGGCCCGCGGCCGGCCCCGCGATACCGAACTGCACCGGGCGATCCTGGTTGCCGCCCGCGAGCTGCTGGCCAGTGGAAGTTACGCCGAACTGTCGATGGAAAGCGTCGCGGCGCGCGCCGGGGTGGGGAAGAAGACCCTGTATCGCCGGTGGCCGTCGAAGGCGCCGTTGGTCGCCGAGGCGGTCCTGGAGGCGTACGGGGGGTCGGGCTCGTTTCCCGTCGCGCAGACCGGAGACGTGCGCGCCGACTTGCGGTCGTGGCTCGACGAGCACGCCGAGTTCCTGGGCGAGCCGGCGAACGCTGCGTTGGTGCGGGCGCTGGTCGCCGCCGCGGCGGCCAGACCGCCGGACGGCGCGGCCCTGTACCAGCAGCTGAGCGCGCCCCAACACGACGGGTTGACCACCCGGCTGCGTCAGGCTGTCGAGGAGGGACAACTGCGCGCCGACGCCGACCTCGATGCGGTCGCGGGCGCGCTGATCGGCACCCTGCTCCTGCAGGCGCTCGCGCAACCGATCCCCAAACCCCGGTTCGATGGCCTGCTGGACGCGCTGCTGAGGGGCGTCACGAACGCGAAATGAATTGCTGCCCAACCCATTGCCCGAGTATCGCGGCGGCAATCCCGAGCACGAGGCTGACGACGACATTGGCGAGCGCCGTCCGCGTCCGGCGTTCCTCGCCCAGGCGCTGGGTTTCCAGCATCCACGTGGAAAACGTGGTGTAGGCCCCGACGAACCCGGTCCCGGCGACGAGCGCCGCGTCCTTGCCCAACGTGAGGGCCCCGAGGAAGCCCAGCAGCGCGGCGCCGCTGATGTTCACGGCCAAGGTCCCGTACGGGAACGCGCGGGCTACGCGGCGGGCCACCGCGCGATCGACCAGAAAGCGGAGCACCGACCCGATGCCGCCGACGACCGCCACCCCGGCCCACACCGCAACCGCGGTCACGAGTGCACCCGCACCCGGCGCACCAAGGTGGTGGTCAGGGAGACGGCCACCAATCCCAGCGCGATGCTGCTGGCGGCGTAGGAAGCGGCCAGGGCCCAGTGGCCGTGCTCGATCATCCGCAGCGTCTCGACCTGCATGGTGGAGAACGTGGTCAAGCCGCCGCAGAATCCGGTGCCGAGCAGCGGGCGCCGGTAACTGGACACCGGCAGCCGCTCGAGAAGCCGGGTGGTGAAATAGCCGAGCAGGATCGCGCCGACGATGTTGACGACGAACGTCGCCCACGGCCAGCTCGCCGGGTCGCCGACAGCGGCGGTGCTCAGCGCCGCGCGGGCCAGCGCGCCGAGCGCGCCGCCGACGAAAACCGCGGTCAGCTCGCGGTAGTCGGGTTGGGGCACGCCTAGCAGCGTAGGCGGCGGGCATGGGCAGAATTGGTAAGCATGGCCCACCCGCGTGCCGGTCAGCCGGCCCAGCCCGAAGACCTCGTCGACCTGCCCCACCTCGTCACGTCGTATTACGCGATCGAACCCGACCCGGACGACGTCGCCCAGCAGGTGGCGTTCGGGACGTCGGGCCACCGCGGGTCGTCGTTCAACGGCGCGTTCAACGAGGCACACATCCTGGCAATCACCCAGGCCATCGTCGAATATCGTGCGGCCCAGGGCACCACCGGGCCGCTGTTCATCGGGCGTGACACCCACGGCCTTTCCGAGCCGGCCTGGGTGTCGGCCCTGGAGGTGCTGGCCGCCAATGACGTGGTCGTTGTGATCGACAGTCGCGACCGCTACACGCCGACCCCCGCGATCAGCCACGCCATCCTGACCCACAATCGCGGCCGCACCGATGCGCCGGCCGACGGGATCGTCGTCACCCCGTCGCACAACCCGCCGTCCGACGGCGGTTTCAAGTACAACCCGCCCAACGGCGGCCCGGCGGACACCGAGGCGACCAACGCAATCGCCAAGCGCGCCAACGAGATTCTCCGCGACGGGGCGGGCGTCAAGCGGGTGTCGCTCGCCCGCGCGCTGGCGGCCGCGAAGCGCTACGACTACCTGGGCGCCTACGTCGACGACCTGCCGAGCGTGGTCGACGTCGCGGCGATCCGTGAGGCCGGGGTGCGCATCGGCGCCGACCCGCTCGGCGGCGCGAGCGTCGACTACTGGGGCGAGATCGCCGAGCGCCATGGCCTGGATCTGACCGTGGTCAATCCGCTGGTCGACGCGACGTGGCGGTTCATGACGCTCGATCACGACGGCAAGATCCGGATGGACTGCAGCTCGCCGGACGCCATGGCCTCGCTGATTGGCAACCGCGAGCGCTACCAGATCTCCACCGGCAACGACGCCGATTCCGACCGCCACGGCATCGTCACCCCCGACGGGGGGCTGCTGAACCCGAACCACTACCTGGCGGTGGCCGTCGAGTATCTCTACACGCACCGGCCGTCCTGGCCGGGGGGCATCGCGGTGGGCAAGACGGCGGTGAGTTCGTCGATCATCGACCGGGTGGTCGCCGGCATCGGCCGCACACTCGTCGAGGTGCCGGTCGGCTTCAAGTGGTTCGTCGACGGCCTGCTCGGCGGGACGATCGGCTTCGGCGGCGAGGAGTCGGCGGGGGCGTCGTTCCTGCGGCGTGACGGGTCGGTGTGGACCACCGACAAGGATGGAATCATCTTGGCGCTGTTGGCTTCTGAGATCCTGTCCGTCACCGGTGTGAGCCCTTCGCAGCGCTACCGCGAGCTGACCGACGAATACGGGACGCCGTTTTACGCGCGGGTAGACGCGCCCGCGGACCGCGAGCAGAAGGCCCGGCTGGCCAAGCTCTCGCCAGACCAGGTGGGTGCCACCGAGTTGGCGGGGGAGCCGATCACGGCGAAGCTGACCGCGGCGCCCGGCAACGGCGCACCGTTGGGCGGGCTGAAGGTGACGACCGCCGACGCGTGGTTCGCCGCGCGGCCGTCGGGCACCGAGGACGTCTACAAGATCTACGCCGAATCCTTCCGCGGCCCCGAGCACTTGGCCGAGGTCCAGGCAACCGCGCGCGAGGTGGTGAATAAAGTCATCGCGTGACTTTTTCCCTCCGCACTGGCCGCTCGGGGGGCTGGCGGCAGCTACCACGCGAAATCTGGATCCTCAGCTGGGCCAACATCATGATCGCGCTGGGCTATGGCGTGGTGTCGCCGGTGTTGCCGTCCTTCGCGCGCACGTTCGGGGTCAGCATCGGCGCCGCCACGTTCGTCATCACGATCTTCTCGGTGGCGCGCTTGTGTTTTGCGCCGCTTAGCGGCCTCATGGTGCAGCGATTCGGCGAACGGCCGACCTACCTGTGGGGCGTGCTGGTGGTGGCGTTGTCCACCGTGGCGTGCGCCTTCGCCGAAACGTACTGGCAACTGCTGTTTTTCCGTGCCCTCAACGGCATCGGCTCGACGCTGTTCTTCGTCTCCGCGTTCGGGCTGATGATTCGCATCAGCCCCGCCGACGCGCGCGGGGAGGTCGCGGGCTTGTTCACCACGTCGTTCCTATTGGGGGCCGTCGGCGGACCGGTGGTCGGCAGCCTCACGGCGAGCTGGGGCTTGGCCGTCCCGTTCATCGTCTACGGCATCGCGCTGCTCGGCATGGCTTTATGGCTGTCCTACAGCCTGCGGACTTCGGAGCTGACCGCGCCCAGCCATGTCACGCGGACCGCGGTGACGATGGGGGAGGCGCTGCGCCACCGCGCGTACCGGTCGGCGCTGCTGTCCAACTTCGCGACCGGCTGGTCGGTGTTCGGGCTGCGCATCTCGCTGGTGCCGCTGTTCGTCTCCGACGTCATGGGCCGCGGCGTCGGGATCACCGGGCTGGTGCTGGCGACTTTCGCCGCCGGCAACGCGCTGGCCGTCATCCCCAGCGGCTACCTGTCCGACCGGATCGGGCGGCGCTCGTTGCTGATCGTCGGCCAGGCGACGGCCGGGATCGCGACCATCTGGCTGGGCGCCGTGTCGTCGCTGCCGGTTTTCCTGGTGGCGGCGTGCGTGAGCGGTGCGACGGCCGGCATCTTCATCTCCCCGCTGCAGGCCGCCGCCGCCGACATCCTCGGCAGCGACGCGCGCGCGGGCGGCCCGGTGGCGGCGGTGCAGATGACGTCCGACGTGGGCGCGATCGTAGGTTCGATAGCGGTGGGCCAGATCGCCGAACACCTGACCTTCGGGCTGGGCTTCATTGTCAGCGGGGTGGTCCTGTTGATCGCGGCCGCGGGGTGGGCGCGGGCACCGGAAACGCGGGTGGCGCCGGCGCCGCCTGCCGAAGTCGTCGCGCCAGAAGAGGACGGCGAGCTGGCCGGTGACCAGCAGCTTTGAAGGGCGGCTGCAGGTGGTGTAGCTTCGATGGGCATCACTTGGGGCTATGGCGCAGCTGGTAGCGCACCACACTGGCAGTGTGGGGGTCAGGGGTTCGAGTCCCCTTAGCTCCACCCATCGCGGATGTCAGCTCACCCATGCTTATCCGCTACATGGCGCGCGCAAGACCCGTGGATGGTCACGCACGAGGCGCGCCCATTCGAGCTTGAACCACGGTGTGAAAGTCTCGGGCGCGCTGATGATTTCGGCGTGCAGTGCCTGCGGGCTGACGTAGCGCCAGGCCGCGATCTCATGGGCGTTCGGGCGCGGTCGCTCGGCGCTGCGCCCGGCGTAGACCCAGCACAACTCGTGTTCGGCGCCTTGCGAGTCGTACTGGGCCTGGTACTGGAACTTGAACAGGAATTCCACCTCCGCCCTCAGGCCGAGTTCCTCCTGTAAGCGGCGCCGGACGGCGTCGTCCATCGACTCGCCCACGCGTGGATGCGAGCAGCAGGTGTTCGACCAGTGGCCCGGCCACAGGCGTTTGCTCGTCGCGCGCTGCTGCAGAAGCAGTTCGCCGGCCGGACTGAATACGAACACCGAGAAAGCGCGGTGCAGCGTTCCGCGACCGGCGTGCGCATCGGCTTTCGCGAGGGAGCCGATCTCGCGGTCATCGCTGTCCACCAGAATCAGCCGTTCGTCGTCGCGGGAGACGACTTGGTTGTCGGGTTCCGGGTTATTCAAGCCGCACGTCGATCCCTGGTGAAGTAATCAGCACAGCGGGCACGGCCTTCCGTCACATTTCAGAATTCACTACCATTTCCGGTCTATCTCACACTGATTCACAGTTTCCGCCTCCGCAAGGGCGCCGACGTGAGGGGAGACCGGCATTATGGTCGACACGCGGTCAGCGCCCTCCGTCCTCAGTCGTGTCCGAGCGCTGGTCACCGCAGGTCATCCGGTGGAGATGCTCGCTATCACGGCCCTGACCACCGCCTTGGCGGTGCAGGTGGCATCGCACGGCATGGGGCCCGTACTGACCGCGCCTGCCATGCTGGCCGGCCTGCTCTCGGTCGGCTGGTCCAACGACGCCTTGGACGCGGCCCGGGACGCCGCGGCGGGCCGGACGGACAAACCGATCGCCACGGGTGCCCTCAGCGTGCGCGCGGTCTGGATCGCGGCCTTCGCGGCGCTGCTCGCGGCGCTGGCGATGTCGCTGGCCATCGGCGTGGCAACCGCGATCATCCTGGCGGTGATCGTCGGCCTGAGCTGGGCCTACAACCTCGGCCTGAAGTCGACGCTGGCGGACGGCCTCGTCGCGGTCCTCGTGTTCGGCCTGTTACCCGTGTACGCGGTGAGCACGCTGCCAGGTCACCTCGTGCCGGCGTGGTACGCGATCGCGGTGGCGGCCCTGCTCGGCGCGGGCGGTCACTTCGTTATCGCGCTGCCGGATCTCGCCGCCGACCGGGCCACCGGTGTAAACGGGCTGACGCAGCAGGTAGCTGCACGTTGGGGCGTCGGGACCATGCGGGCCGTCGTGCTGGTGCTGCTGGTGTCGCCGTCCGTGCTGCTGTTGCTGGCCTCAAGCCGCCCGTGGGTCGCGCTGGCCGGGCTGAGCGTCGCCGTCCCCCTCGGGCTGATTGCCGCCCGCGGCGCCGGCCGGGTGTCGCTGTGGGCCGTGGTCGGCATCGGGGCTGTCGATGCTGTCGTGTTTGGTGTGGGCGGGTGCCCCCTGATCTGAGATCACGCATCAGGGATGCAGGTTCCATTGACCGCAATCCGCGGCAAGGACGTCGTTGACGTCGACTTCGAGTCCCCCGACTACGGGTCCGGGATTCGACGCGGTACTCACCACGCGTTGGTAGAGAACGGCGGTGGGCTCGATCTGACCGCGGGACCAGGACCGGGTCTGCCACGCCCACCGGTGGCCGGGACTGCGCGAACTTCCGATGACGCCGTCGGCGGCGGCCCATCGGCACACATCGATACCGCCGTAGACGCCGGTGCGCTGCACGCCCAGTACCGAATTGATTCCGCGAAACCACTTGAGTGCCAAACTGTTCCAGGTGTCGTGGTTGATGTCCTCGTCGACGCTGAAGAAGATCGGGGCACTCTGACCGCCACCCGCCGCGGTATGCAGCTTCCAGGCGGTGCGAGCATCGGCCACGCCGCCCTCGAACCCGCGCCTGAAGTCCGATGGCGCTGTCCCGCCTGGCTTTCCGTATTGGTAATTGCTGACGATCATGAGCCCCGCGGCGGTCAACTGCTCGGCGTACGGCCGGGTGATCGGCTTGGCGCCCATGGACGAGCCGGGACGCGACAGCGACACGTAGTTGATGACCCCGGAGTAGCCGGCAGCGCGAATATGCTCCGCTGAAACTTGGCGCATGGCGAAGTCGATCAGCCTGGGCGGGGCGGCGGCTGTCGCGGGAACGGCGACGCTTGCCGATGCCGCGAACAACCCGGGCACCGCTGACATGGCGATGGCGCAGCGCAATACGTCGCGCCGGGGCAGAGTGCGCTGCAGGCACACATCGACCGGCAAATCCTGCATCGCGTGATGCTAAGTAGGTGACTTCGATGAACAGAAGTGGCGGGCAGTAGTCGATATCAAATCGGTCTTTGTGGTTCACCGACCTGAGTCAATGGCTGCTTGGACCGTGAACGGCCCTGCTCCGCCATCAATCGATTTCAGTCGACCACTCCACGACCCGGGAAAGGTCGCGCCGCGGCGTCGGCGGCAACGGATCGGCTTTGTCGGGCGCCCAGCCCAGCCGCACCAGCATCTGCGGGTATCCGTCGGTACCCAACACACCGAGGCGAATAGCGTCGCGCGTTTGCGGGATTTCCAGCGGTTCGGTGATGGGGCAGGAGGCCAGCCCCATCGCCGTCGCGGTCAGCAGCAGCGCGCTGCTCGCCTCGCCGGCGCGCAGCCAGGCCAGACGGTCGTCGGCGACAGTGCCGAGTACCAGGACGGTGGCGTTGTCGTCGGCGGGTGAGGCGCCCGGCGGCTGCGCCAGGCCCGGGCCCGCGAAGATGCGGCCGGGTACCGCTGCGCTGCAGTCGTGTTCGGGGACGTTGCGCGCCGGCACACCGGCGCGGGATCCGTAGCGCCCGCTCCACCGGGTGAGCTCGGCGAGGTAGTCCGGATCGGTCGCGTGGGCTCGCGCGGCCCGCTTGACGATCTCGTGCAGGTGTCCCATGTCGTCGACTCGGCGGAGGGTGACGCCCATCCGGTCTGCCAACGCCGTCAGCGCGGCGATATCGCCCTCGGCAACCGGCCGAGAGCTGTAGATCCGCCGGTCGGTCCGGCGCCGCGGGATGGCCGCCGCCAGGACGAGCTGGGTGGTATCGGGGTCCTCGCGGTGCACCTCGATGGCCGCCAGGTGGTTGGGGTCGGCCGGATTGGGCAACCGGTGCACGTCGGTGCGCCACCCCGCGGCCGCCAACGCGACGACGCAATGGTGAAGCACTGCACCGCAACTCAGGATCAAGTCCCGGCCGTCCGGGTCGGTGTTCGGCAGGCGCATACCCGGGTCGGCGTAGAGGTGCAGAGTCGTGCGACCAGCCCGCCACCGCCACGGCTGCGTGTTGTCGATGGACGGCGCCCGGATGGCCAGGCTCAGCACCGCGTCCCACATGGCCGCCTCCCGACCGATCCCCTCGCCCCGGATCTATATGAATGAATAATATCCTTTAAATAACCCGCGCGGCAAGGGCGAGGGAGGCTCGGCACCGACGGTCACGGTGCGAGAGTCCTTCGGCCTGGGGACTTTTGGCCCTGCCGTCGGGGCCACGCCGGCCGGAGAATTGTTGTTACTACTAGTTTCAGATAAAGCCGGAGGTGGGGGTCATGGACCAACTGACAACCCTGGACGCGGGCTTTCTCAAGGCCGAAGACGCCGACCGCAACGTGAGTCTGGCGATCGGAGGCCTGGCCGTCATCGAGGGACCGATCCCGGACCGTGACGCGCTGTTGGCGACGCTGGCCCAGCGGATCCGCGCCTGCCCCCGCTTCCGGCAGCGCCTGCGCACGCGCCCATTCGACCTTGGTGCGCCCGAGTGGGTCGACGATCCCGATTTCGGTCTCGGCCGGCACGTGCGGCACGTCGCCCTGCCGCGGCCGGGCGACGACGGGGAGTTGTATCAGCTTGCCGCCGATGTCATTTCCCGGCGCCTCGACCGCGATCGGCCGCTGTGGGAAATCTGGATCATCGAAGGCCTCACCGACAACCGGTGGGCGATGCTCACCAAGATTCACCACTGCATGGCTGATGGAATCGCGGCCACTCACATGCTCGCCGGCCTGTGCGACGACGGTATTGGTGAGAGCTTCGCGCGACATATCCGTGCGACCAAAGAACCTGAGCGGCAAGGGGCCTCGCCACCTACATGGAATCCCCTGAGCGTGCTGGGCGGTCTATGGCATGCATCGGCCGCCGTCACGGCCTCCGCCGCGCGCACGGCGTTGGGGGCCGCGGAGATCGCGGCCGGGTTGCTGCGCCCCACCACGACATCGCTGAACGGGCCGATCACCACCCTGCGCCGCTACGGCGTCGCGCGCGTGCCGCTCGCCGACATCGCGCAGGTGTGTCAGGCGTTCGGTGTCACCATCAATGACGTTGCGCTGGCAGCCATCACGGAGAGTTACCGCAACATCCTCGTCCAGCGGGGCGAAGAACCGCTGCCGGATGCGCTGCGCGCGTTGGTGCCGGTGTCGATGCGGTCGGTCGACGCGCTGGACCAGACCGACAACCGCGTCTCGGTGATGCTGCCGTACCTCCCCGTCGACGAGCAGCACCCGATCGAGCGGTTGCGGGCCGTCCATTCCCGATTGGACCGCACGAAATCACACGGTCAGCGCCAGGCGGGGCAGGCGTTCGTGTCGATGGCCAACCTCATACCGTTCCCGCTGACCGCTTTGGCCGTCCGGTTGTTGACCCGGCTACCGCAGCGCGGCGTCACCACGCTGGCAACGAACGTCCCGGGACCCCGCCAGCCGCTGCAACTGATGGGCCAGCGGGTACTGAGCGTGTTCCCGGTCCCGCCGATCGCGATGCAGTTGCGCACCGGGGTGGCCATGCTCAGCTATGCCGAGGACCTGTTCTTCGGCGTCCTGGCCGACTACGACGCCGTGGCCGACATCGACGCGATGGCGCGCGGGATCGAGACGGCGGTGGCGCGCCTGGTGGCGATCAGCAAGCAGCGCAAGCGAATACACGGCCGCCGGGGCCTGTCGCTCGTCGTCAACGACTGATCGCTCGCAGCGCTCCCGTCGCCAACCTGCCACCGGCATACGCATTGCGACGAGGAAGGAGCCCGTCGGATGGACAAGATCTCGCTCACAGCTCTCGCGCGGGAGCAGTTGGCGGCGGCGCACCGGGCCGCCAGCGGCCGCAGCGCCCACACCGTGTACGGAGGTCACCAACACACGCTGCGACAAACCATGGTTGCCTTGACAGCTGGGGTGGCGCTGCATGACCACGACAGCCCCGGCGAGGCCACGTTGCAGGTGTTGCAGGGACGCATCCGGCTGACGGCGCCCGAAACCAGCTGGGACGGCGCCCCGGGCGATCACCTGGTGATCCCGCCGAGCCGGCACGGAGTACAGGCCGTCGAAGACTCCGTCATCCTGCTCACCGTCGCCAAAAGCGTTAGCTGAGGCGCGATGTCGCGCCGTCGACCGAGGCGCGCTTGACGATTACCGCCCGGCCACCTCGATGATGCCGTGGGCGCCGCGCTCGGCGTCGACCATCGCGTGTGACACGAACGGGTATCGACCGGGCTCACCGAAGGTCAGCTCGACGAATCCGCCTTGGGCCGCGAACAATCCGAGCGTCTGCGCGCCGCCCGCGCCCGGGCGCAGCCGGTAGTCGCCCTCGGACCACACGGTGTCGAACTGGCCCCCGACCACGTGGAAGGAAGTGCCCCGGTTCGGCCCGGCGGCAAGCACCCAGATGCGGACCCGCTCACTCACGCGGGCGGTCAGCGGCGCATGGTCGTACTGCCGCGCGTAGCCGTTGAACACCACCAGGTCGGGTTTGTCGGCGGCGACCTTGTCCGCGTCGGCCTCGCCTCCGGGCGCGCCGAGGTACATCTCCGACTGCACGATCACATATTCACGATCGACGCGCGGCAACTCCGGTGGGTCGATGACCACCGCCCCGAACATGCCGTTGGCGATATGCAGCGACATCGGCATCGTCGAGCAGTGGTACAGCCAGATGCCGGCACGCGTCGCGGTGAATCGGTACACCAGGCTCTGGCCGGGTTGGATGGTCCGCATCGGCATGTCGGGGGCCAGCGACCCGGCGTGGAAGTCGATCGAATGTCCGGTGCTGCCGTCGTTGACGAGGGTGATCTCGAAGACGTCGCCGAGCTTGCCCCGTAACGTGGGCCCGGGAGCGGTGCCGCCAAATGTCCAGAGCCGCTGGCTGATTCCGGGAGAGATCTCCCGTTCGATCTCGGTCACCGGCAGCGTCACGCGGTGATCGGCCGTGGCCGGCGGCGCCGTGGCGTCGCGCGGGGCGAAGCCGGGGCCCGGATCGGCGCCGAGGCTGCGGGCGATGTCGGCGGGCGGAATGGTCGCGGCGGGCGCCGGGCCCTGGTGGTTGTGATGATGCGTCGCGGGCGGGGGCGTGCCGGTCACCCGGACCGAGAACGTCATGCCCATCTGCCGGTGCCCGGCCACCGCGCACCAGCCGTCGAGGCTGGAGCCGATCACGCCGGCGTCGAGCACGGCCGACTCGCCCGGCGCGATCCGTCCGGTGCGGGTGCCGTTGGCCAGCACCAGGTCGTGTTGGTCGCTGCCGGTGTTCGCGAGGCTGATCAGCAGCCGGTCTCCGGCGGGCACCTCGACCGCGTCGGGTACGAAGCGCATGCCCTCGATCCGCACCGTCGCGGTAGTGGTGTGCCCGGTGGCCGTCACCGCCAGCCGAGGGGAGGTGCCGATACCGACCGACGTGGGGTCGGCGGCCACGCCGGCCGCGGCGACGAGCACGACGACCGAGAGCCCGGCGGCGGCGGCGCCGAGCCGTCGAGCCGGCGGGGCCGCCGGCTGCGGTTGGCCCGGCCCCGCCGGTGTGTCCCGCTCCTGATGCGCGCGCCACACCGCCCGGACCAGCAGCGGCAGGAAAGCCGCGTAGGACAGCAGCACCAGCATCGACGCGGCGACCCGCACCAGGCTCGGCGTCGGAAGCACACAGAGCACCAGCCCGGAGTTGGCGACGGCGAGCCGCCACGGGGCGCCTCGCTCGAGCTCGGCCGCGGCCGCCATCGTGGCGGCACGGCCGCCCATCACCACGGGGGTCAGGTAGGTCAACGATCCGAGCAGCACCTGCACCAGAAAGCCGGCCAGCACCGCCGCGGTGAGGTCACCGGCCGCTGCCACCGCCGCCGGCCAGGTCGGTGCGCTCGCCAGCGCGACGGCGGCCAAGGCCAGCGACCCGATCAGCCACGCCACGCCCGCCAGCACGGACAGGGTCGCGAAGTCACCGGGCCGCTTGCGGCGGATCTCGTCGAGGTGCGGCCGCAGCACGAATCCGACGGCGCCGAGGTAACCGGCGGCACCGGCCCCGGTGATCAGCGGTGAGGCCGCCACCGCACCGCCGGTGGCCACGGCCAGGGCAATCAGCAACCCCGGCAACCCGCGGCGGGCGGCCACCTCGACTCCGGCGGCCATCCGGGTGCGCAGCATCGTCGGCCACAGCGTGACCAGGGTGCCTACCACCATGAGGCCCACCCAGCCGAACAGGTTCACCACCGCGTGCGCGATGACGAACCGCTCGTGAACGCGGCCCGGCAGCACCGAATTCGCCATCGCCACACCAAGTCCCGCGCCGAGCGCCAGGCACACCATGGCGGCGACGTAGTAGCGCACGGTGACACCGAAGCGGGACGGCAACGCGGTGCGCAACTGCCGCAGAAGTATCGCCCCGTGTGCCAGGGCGACGGCGCCGACCACCACACCGCCCACGAGCACGACCGGCCACCACCTCCCCAGCATGCCGGCGACCACCGTGACGGCCCCGGCGTTGAAGGCGGTGATCAACAACACTTCCGCGGTCCGCGGATCCGGCGGCCGGCGCAGCAAGGCGTCGGTGAAATGCCGACTCCAGATCAGGATCGCGTTGCCTGCGGCGCCCAGCGCCAACAGATGTATCAGCAGCCAGCCGGACAGCGGGACGAACCGATGCGCGACCGCCACCCCGACGAGGGCGGCGAGCCAGGCGAACACGACCGCCCCGACACGCAGGTGCCACCCCGAGCGGTTCATGCCGGCACCCGAGTGGCCGCGCGTGCCGCCGAATAGGCGGCGACGGCGACGAAGCCAAGCACCGCAACGATATTCAGCACGCCGCCCGCCTGCACGGCC
The DNA here is from genome assembly GCF_059812405.1 of Mycobacterium sp. NGS57. Taxonomy (NCBI): domain Bacteria; kingdom Bacillati; phylum Actinomycetota; class Actinomycetes; order Mycobacteriales; family Mycobacteriaceae; genus Mycobacterium; species Mycobacterium sp. NGS57. The sequence continues at coordinate 474,483 of NZ_JCALCP010000002.1, forward strand.
CACTGGACGTCGCGCGTGTCACCGACCGCCAGCCGCAGCAGCAACGACAGGTGCAACAGCGCGACCGGGCCATACATCGAAGGAAGGTAGGGCAGCGGGCGGCGCAACACGGCCGGCAGGATCACGGGTGCGTGCGCCATGATCATCGACAGCACAAATCCCAGCATCATCGCGTGCACCACCGCGTCGTAGCCGCGCGCGGAATCCTCGGGGGCGACCTGTCCGACCAACAGCCACGTCAGCGCCGGCACCAATAGCCACACGTAACCGGCGAGCAGGCACACCGCCATGTATCGCGTCAGGCCCGTGGCGCGCACCGTGTGGCGGGCGACGTCGAACCGGCCCAGCCACAGCACCGCCGCCAACAGCGTCGCGCCGAGCAACGGGTAACCGGGCGCCGGCCACAACAACGCGGCGACGGTGGCCGCGACCATCGTCGCGGCGACGAGGGTGATCAGCGCCTCGGCGCGGGTGCCGAGCATCGCGACGCGGGCGAGTTCGAGTCGTTCCCCGACGATGGTGAGGATCAGAAAACCCGAAAGCCACGGCAGCAGATCGGGAATCAGTACGCCACCCAGCCACAACACCGCGGCACCGGTCGCCAGCACCGCACCGGCAACCTGGACCAGAACCGCCACGTCCGCGGACCGCCGCCACAACGAGACGTACACCGCAACCAGCGCCGCGGATCCGGCGAGCAGCAGCGTGCCGCCGAGATTTCGTGGCGCCCTGGTGACCAACAGCACCGCGCCGGCGCCGAGGAACATCGGGGCCAGGTAGCCCCACCAGCACTGCGCGGCCACGGCGCGCTCCAGCGCGATCACCGTGCCGACGAACCCGAGCACCAGCAGGATGCCGTGCACCTCGGTCAGTCGGGTCGTCTCGATCGGCGCGGGCAGGCCGAGCAGCATCAGCGCGGCGTCGAGTCCGGCCAACAGCGCGAACCCGCCGGGTACCAAAAGGATTGCGCGGGGCGGGATTCGGCGCTCAGACATCATGTCGCACCACGGGATGGGGCAGGAACAGCCGGCATGCGCCGGGCTCGGCGAACGGAATGAGATCGAGTCCCGCCCGCCGGTGCACGCCAAGCCGCTCGAGCATCCCCTCGACGATGCCGAGGTGGACCTGACAGACGACGGTGGGGTAGCGGCGGGCAGCGTCCAGCAGCGGGCAGCGGCGCAGTGCGATGCCGCGCGGGTCGTTCGGGCTGTCTGCGTCGACGTCCGGCGCGAAGCCGAGGCGGTCCAGCGCAACGAGGACGGACTGTCGCGGATCGTCGCCGGCCCGGCTGGACTCGTCGATGAGTTCGCGTCCCCACTCGACGCCGGCGGCTCGCGCGTCGCGCTCCGGATTTGCGCTGGTGCGCGCCAGATGGCCGGCCAGCGCGGTCGCCAGCCCCGCGTAGTCGCGGACCGCCACGGCGGGGTCGGCGGCCGACACCCGATACAACGTGGCCGGACGTCCGCGTCCGAGTGCGCCCGCGGTGGAGCGCTCGACGAGCCCCAGCCCGGCAACCGCGTCGAGATGTTCACGAACGGTGTTGGGGTGCAGGTCGAGAGCGGCGGCGGCGTCGGCGACCCGGACGGGGGAGTGCGCGCGTACGTACTCGAGCACCCGCAGGCGTTGCCCGGACAGCGCCACCGGGGCCTCGAGGACCGGAGTCGGTTCCGGGCCCAAAACGGTTGACCCTTTTTTCACGGAATTTAGTGTAGTAAATTGTCGGTCAATGCACACAGGGCAATGAGTCACATTCGAGTCAGTGGAGAGGAACCAACATGCCAGCCAACGATGTGATCGTGGCGTCCACAGCCGCCGATGCCGAGGCGGTCGAAGCGATCACGAATCACCACGCGCAGCTGGCCGGCCAGCTTGCGGTGCTCACTGATGCGATGCTGTCCGCGATCGAGCGCGGTGCGGACTTCGAACCGGCGCGGGCCGCGGCAATGGTCTTTCTGACCGGCGAGCTGCTGCCGCACGCCGCCGCGGTAGAGGAGCGTTTGTACCCGGCCGCCACCCGCACCGAACGCGCGCGGCCCCTGGTCGAATCGATGATTGCGGCGCACCGCGTCATCGGCTCCCTCGTCGACGGCATCCGTACGGAACCGCCGGTGCGCGCGGCCGGTTCCGGCCAAGCCCTGCGGGTGCTGTTCGACGCACACCTGGCCGACGAGAACGAGCGGATCCTGCCGATCGTCGCCGCCGATCCGGAGGTCTCCCTCGTCGAGGTGACCCACGGCATGCACGAACTCCTGGGGCATGCCCACTCGAGTGACGGTGCGGAGCACTCACACAGCTGCGGTTGCGGCGAATCCGACGCCGACGATCCGGTGCTCGACGTGCGCGAGGTGCCGCATTCGATCCGGCACGCCACCGTGTTCGGCGCGTTCGACGCCGTTCCGAACGGCGGAACGCTGGTGCTGGTCGCTCCGCATGATCCGATCCCCCTGCTGCGCCAGCTCGACTATCGCGCGTCGGGCCGGCTCGTGATCGACTATGAGCAGCGCGGCCCGGAGGCGTGGCGCCTGCGGCTGACCAAGCGGTAGGCCGGGTCGGCTTCTAGTCTTTGCGGGACAGCGCCGCGCGCGGGCACGCGGCGATGGCCTGCTCGACGAGCGTCTCCTGCTCGACGGGGACGGGGTCGGTGAGGACCACGGCGTACTCGTCCTCGTTGAGTTCGAACACCGCCGGCGCGATGTTCACGCAGAAGGCGTTGCCCTCGCACCGATCGAGATCTACGACGACGCGCATGAAATGTCCTCCCTTGGCGTGACTTCGAGGTTCACCCAGCCGCCTGCTGGCACACCCATCCGTCCGGGGTGCGGCCGGTCTCGAAGAACCGGGTCGCTTCCGCGTTCGTCTGCGGCGGCAGTTGGTCGGCATTCGGATAGATGATCGGCTCCTCTTTGGAGTTGTGCTGTTGAAGCTGATCCAGCAGCTGCGTGCAGGCATCGCGCAGCCGCCGGCCGTCGTCCCCATCGGTGAGCAGATCGGTCAGGGCCTCCATGGTGCGCCATAGCTCCCCATGCTCGCGCAACATCACGAAGACCGGCATCACCAGACCGGCCTCGCGGATCGGCGGGAACAGGAAGACCTCCTCGAGATAGATGTGCCGGCGCAGCGCGTCCAACGTCCCGGTGAGCAGTTCGGGCTGCAGGCTGCCGCAGTCGAGCTTCTCGACGAAAGTCTCTATCGCGGCGTCGATTTCGTGGTGTTCACGCGTCAGGGCGTCAGATAGCGTCGGGCTGGCCATCGTGTGCTCCTCTGCGTCAGCTCGCGGGACGGGCGGGCTCGGTCTCCTCGAGTTCGGCGTCGACGCTGATCGTGGCGCCGGCGAACAGCCGCGATACCGGGCACAGGGCGGCGGCCTCGTCCACCACGGCCGCGAACGCTGCGGCGTCCAGCCCGGCCACGCGTGCCTTGACTCGCAACCGCGACGTGGTGATCGTCGGGACTCCGTCGACCGCATCCAGGGTGACGGTGGCCGTGACATCGAGTCGCTGTGGGGGGGTGTGGTTCTCGCCCAGTTTCAACGCCAACGCCATCGAGAAGCACGACGAGTGCGCCGCAGCCGCCAGTTCTTCCGGGCTGGTCTTGCCGCCCGGTTGCTCGGTCCGGGAGGCCCAGGTCAATGGCAGGCCGTCCAGCGCCCCGCTGCTGCCCTGCGACAATGTGCCTTCGCCCGAGGCCAGCGGCCCTTCCCAGGTGGTCTGCGTGGCCCGTTCCGCAATGCTCATAACTCTCGACCCCTTTCTCCGAAACACTCAGATATTTTTACAAGTGCGCCTTGTGTAAACCCTAGACCGTCACCGCGCGCATTGACCAGAGCGATTTGGCCGGAGCGTGAGACGGCGGCCAGCGTCATGGCGGAGTTTCCCGGCGGTAAGCGCTGACGACATCGGGATCGGGGTCAATCCCGAGGCCAGGTCCCTGCGGGACCGCGACCCGGCCCGACGCCGGGGTGAGGGCATCGCCGTAGATGGGCGCTTCCAGATCGAACCAGCGCCACTCGATCATGGAGTCGGCGGTACCCAGCGCAGCGGTCGCGTGAATCGCCGCGAGCAAGCCCGGACCGTCGTAGAAGGAGTGTGTCATCACCGGGATGTTGTGGGCGGCCGCGAGGGGAAAGACCTTACACAGCTCGCTGATGCCTCCCATCTTGGCCGGGCTTGGCTGAACAAAGTCGACCGCTTTCGCGGCCAGCATTCGCTCGAATTCCATGAGGGTGGAGACGTTCTCACCGGCCGAGACCGGGATGTCGGCGGTTCTTCGCAGCTCGGCAAGGCCATCAAAGTTTTCCGGCGGCCAGAGTGGCTCCTCGAGAAACTTGATTCCGACCGCCTTCAGATCGCGCGCGGCGGGACCGGCTTCGGTCAAGGTCCAGGGACATCCGGTGTCCACGATCAGCCCCACGTCGGGGCCGGCTTCCGCGCGGGCCGCGCGAATCGCCGGCAGGCCCGCCTCGTGCAGCTTGAGCACGCGAAAGCCGGCACCGATTGCTCGCCGAACGGCGGCGCGGACCAGCGACGGGTCGGAATAGCAGGCCAGACTTGCATAGCAAGGCATGGTGGTCATTCCGCCGCCAAGGAGTTGACACACCGGCGCGTCGGCGAGCTTGCCGGCAATGTCCCACAGGGCGATATCCACCGCCGAGAGCCCATAGGTCAAGGCGCCGCCGCGGCCGAAAACATGCAGCTTCTTTTGCACCTCCAGCATCAGCGGCCCGATTCGAGTGGCGTCCCGGCCGATGCACAGCGGCGCGATCAGTTCGTCGACGGCGAGCTTGGCCGATTCGACGGCGCGAAACCCGAACGCTTCCCCCCAACCCTCGGCTCCGTCCCGGGTGGTCACTTTGACGAGCAGCGAGTCTGCGGCAGACAGCTGATCGCCCCAGAGGGACGCACCGGGTGTGGCATCCGCCTTCAACGGGATACGCAGCGGAACCGTTTCGATCTTGGCGATGGCTGCGGCGGTGGGAGGCATGCGATTATTTGGCGAGTTCCTCGAGGGCCAGCGTGGCGTGAGCATAAGCGCCCCCGGCGCGCATCTCGGCGGCGACCCAGATGGCCTCCATGATCTCCTGGTCGCTGTTGCCTTTCCGGCGCGCGAGCCGCGTGTGGCCGCGGATGCAGTAGGGACATTGGGTGGTGTGGGCGACCGCGACAGCGATCAGCTGTTTGGTTTTTTCGGGCAGCGCGCCGTCGGCGAACACCGCACGGCTGAACGCCTCGAACGCGTCGTGGGTGTGCGGGGCGAGTTCCCTACGGAGTTGGTGGATCTCGGGGGCGGTGGGGTGATACATCTCCCCGGCCATGATGGCTCCTTCCGGCGTCGATCTGCCTCGTCAGGGTGTTGGGGCGGCGGCGTCGGCGTCGCCGAGCAGCTGCCTCAGGACGTACTGCATGATGCCGCCGTGGCGGTAGTAGTCGGCCTCGCCGGGGGTGTCGACGCGCACGATCGCGTCGAACTCGACGTCACCCGCTTTGACATGCACGGTCTCGGGGATCTTGTCGCGCAATGCGTCGATGCCGGTGATGTCGACGATCTCCTCACCGGTGAGCTCCAGCGAGTCCGCGTTTTGCCCGTCGGGAAATTGCAGCGGCAGCACCCCCATCCCGATGAGGTTGGAGCGGTGGATGCGTTCGTAGGACTCGGCGATCACCGCGCGCACACCTAGCAGCGCGGTGCCCTTGGCCGCCCAGTCGCGCGACGAACCCGACCCGTATTCCTTGCCGGCGAGAATAACCAGGGGGGTGCCCGCGCCGGCGTAACCTACCGACGCGTCATAGATGGTCGCCACCGGTCCGCCCGGCCGGGTGAAGTCGCGCGTCCACCCGCCCTCGGTGCCGGGTGCGAGCTGGTTGCGCAGTCGGATGTTCGCGAACGTACCGCGGATCATCACGTCGTGGTTGCCGCGTCGTGAACCGTAGGAGTTGAAGTCCTTGCGTTGAATGCCGTGCTCCGACAAGTACTTTCCCGCGGGTGAATCTGGCTTGATGGATCCGGCGGGGCTGATGTGGTCGGTCGTTACCGAGTCACCCAGTTTCGCGAGCACCCGGGCGCCGGTGATGTCTACGACCGGCTCGGGCTCACGTTCCATCCCGTCGAAGTAGGGCGGCTTGCGCACGTACGTCGAGTCGGGTTCCCACCCGAACCTGTCGCCGTCGGGAACCGGCAGCGAGCGCCAGCGCTCGTCGCCGGTATATACGTCGTCGTAGTCCTTACTGAACATCTCGGAGCGCAGCGAGCTGGCGACTACTCCGGTGATCTCCTCGGTCGCGGGCCAGATGTCGCGCAGGAAGACGGGCCGCCCGTCGCTGCCGGTGCCCAGCGGGTCGCGCAGCAGGTTGAGGTGCAAGGTACCCGCCAACGCGTAGGCCACCACCAGGAGCGGGGATGCCAGGAAGTTCATCTTGCATTCCGGATGGATGCGTCCCTCGAAATTCCGGTTGCCCGACAGCACCGAGCAGACGGTCAGGTCGTTGTCGGTTACCGCCTGGCTTACCTCGGGAATCAGTGGCCCGGAGTTACCGATGCAGGTCGTGCAGCCGTAGCCGACCAGATTGAATCCGAGCTTGTCCAAATACGGTGTGAGCCCGGCTCTTTCGTAGTAGTCGGTGACCACGCGCGAACCGGGGGCCAGTGAGGTCTTGACCCAGGGCTTGGAGGTGAGGCCTTTCTCGACAGCCTTTTTCGCCAGCAGCGCGGCACCGATCATCACCGACGGGTTGGAGGTGTTGGTGCAGGAGGTGATCGAGGCGATGACCACGTCCCCGTTGTCGACGCTGACCCGATCTCCGTGCAGGTTGATTTGGACCGGGTTGCGTGGCCAGGCGTTTCCGTCGCCGTCGGTCTGCGGCGCGTGTGGGCGATCGCCGGGGTGGTCGCTGCTGACAGCGATCGGATCGCTGGCGGGAAACGACTCCGCGGATGCCTCATCCAGACCCAATTCCATTGCCTCGGCATATGTCTGACCGGACAGCAGCGCGGCGACTGCTTGGGGAGCGACGCGCAACGGGATGCGGTCCTGCGGTCGTTTGGGCCCCGCGATCGACGGCTCGACCGCGCTGAGGTCCAGCTCGATCGTTTGCGAGAACGTCGGCTCGTCGTCGGGGTGGTGCCACAGGCCCTGCTCCTTGGCGTAGACCTCCACGAGCCGGATCTGTTTCTCGGGGCGTCCCGTCAGCCGTAGGTAGTCCAAGGTGATGTCATCGATCGGGAAAATCGCGCACGTCGCGCCGTACTCGGGGCTCATGTTGCCGATGGTGGCCCGGTTGGCGAGCGGTACGTTGGCCACGCCGGGCCCGTAGAACTCGACGAACTTGCCAACCACACCGGTGCGGCGCAGCAACTCGGCCACGGTCAGCACCAGGTCGGTGGCGGTGACGCCGGGGGGTAGCTCGCCGGTCAGCTTGAGACCCAGCACCTGCGGAATCAGCATGCTCATCGGCTGGCCGAGCATGGCCGCCTCGGCTTCGATGCCGCCGACACCCCAGCCCAGCACACCCAGTCCGTTGACCATCGGCGTGTGTGAGTCGGTGCCGACCAGCGTGTCGGGGTATGCCAACGGCCCGTCCGCGCTGTCGCGCGTGAATACCACGCGGGACAGGTATTCCAGGTTCACCTGGTGGCAGATGCCAGTGTCCGGGGGCACCACCCGGAAGTCCGCGAAGGCCTGCTGCGCCCAACGCAGCAACTGGTAGCGCTCGGCGTTGCGCTCGAACTCCAATTCGGCGTTGATGCGGAAGGCATCCGGGCGACCGAAGACATCGGCGATCACCGAGTGGTCGATCACCAACTCGGTCGGACACAGCGGATTGATGCGTCTCGGGTCACCGCCGAGTTCGGTGATGGCATCGCGCATCGCGACCAGATCCACCACGCATGGCACCCCGGTGAAGTCCTGCATCAGGACCCGCGCCGGCGTATAGGCCACTTCTCTGCCGTGCCGGGCAAGGGGATCCCATGCGGCCAGCGCATTGATCTGCTCAGCGGTGACCAAGCGCCCGTCCTCGTTGCGCAGCAGATTTTCCAGCAGGATCTTCAAGCTGTATGGCAGCCGATCCGTGCCGTCGATCCGGTCGAGGCGGTGGATGATGTACGTCTTGTCGTCGACCGTGAGCCGGGCGAGTGTTCCAAAGCTGTTCGAAACCATGGGATATCGCGTCTCTGCGGGTCAGCTCGTCAACCGCAACACGTCGGCGAGCGAACGCCGCGGGGTGGGCGGCGGCAGCGCGTCCAGCACCGGCGCCACACCGACCCGGATCAGGACCTGGGGCAGGTCGGTATGGTCCGTCAGCGCCGCGAGGAGTTCGCGGCTGACCGACAGTTCCGTCAGATGTGACACCGGGCAGGTGGCCAAGCCGGCCATCGTGCATTCCAACAGGACGCTCGACAGCGCCTCGCCGCACGCCAGCGCATCGGCGCGGCTGTCACCGTCGGTCGACAGCATCAGGATCTCCGAGTAGTCGTGGACGATCGCGGTGCGCCGCTCGCTGTGGTGGGTGAAGGGAAAGGCCCGATTGACGCCGACCCGATCGTGCTCGGCAACCGAAACCAGGGAGCTGTACGGGATGCCCTCCGAAATCTCGAATGGCGATGTCCACCAGTTGAGTTCGCAATGATACGTGGAGTCGTACCGGCGCAGCGATTCGGTCAGCTCGGCTGCTTCGGCAAGGCGCGGACGCATCTCCTCTCCGAGGACGTCCAAACGCACCGCCTCGGTATCGATGCTGCTGCGTAGCAGGGGCTCCAACGCCCCCCAGTCGGCGGGCGCGAAGAACGGGAGCCGATCGGTTCGGCGATTCAAGATCGCGTCGGCACGGCGACTTTGCTCGTCGGTCACGTCACCCGCGGGGGCGAATTCCACCCGTGCCAGGTGCGTGGGGTGATCCGGGTCGGGAAAACGCTCGACCTCGGCCCTCCAGCCCGCGGCCGCCATCGCCACCCGAAGATGCTCGAGCGCTCCGCCGCAACCGATATGGGCCTCCCGCATCGATCGGTCCGCGTGCACGACGCGACTCCGGTCAAGAAACAGGTCCAAGCGGGGGCCGTCCGCCGCCCACCGCCACGGTTGGGTGTTGTACAGCGACGGGGCACGGCACGCCAACCGCAGGGCGTTCTCGATGACTTCGATTTTCACGGTCTCCACCATCGTTCCCAACACAGCGCACCTGCCTTGCATCGAGCTTATTATTAATGAATAATATCCTCTAAATAACCGCAGGGCAACCGGCGAGAGGAGGGATGGGGTGGATTACCAGCGCGCCGAGAGCGAGGCCGGACGACTGCACCGGTCCGGCCGCAACCAGCAACGCCAACGGGTCCTTGAACTGGTGCGCGAGCGCGACGAGCCGGTCGACGCGGCCGAACTCGGCGCCCGCCTGGGCCTGCATACGACCACGGTGCGGTTCCACCTTGACGCGTTGTGCGGCGACGGAGTCGTCGAGCGTAGCCGGATCACCCGGGCTGGTGTCGGTCGTCCCCGCACCGGCTACCTTGCCGTGCGCGAGCGGTTGGACTATCGAAGCCTGGCCGAGATATTGGCGCTGGAACTGGGTGACACCGTCGACGAGCGGCGCCGGCGTGCCGAAGCCGTCGGCCGCCGCTGGGCCGAGCGCGTCAGGGGTGCAGTTGCAGCGCGCCAACAGTTCCCGGATCGTGCCGAACCGATGGCAGTCCTCGAGCAGCAAGCCGAGATGGTCGCGAAGGTCTTCGACCGGATGGGATTCGGCCCGGAGCTGAGTCCGCCCGAGGCATCGGCGACCGGCAACCAGCGGAGCATCGAGCTGCACAGCTGCCCGGTCCGCGACCTGGCCCGGGCCCACCCCGAGGTGGCGTGTGCCATGCACCGTGGAATGCTGCGGGGACTGCTCGCGAATACCGCGGCCCGCGAGGGCGATTCGGCTTCTCGCGCGATGCAAGCCGAGCTGGAGTCGCTCGTCGAACCCGACTTGTGCCTCGTACGGGTGATCGCACATGACTGAGTTGCGTGCGCCGGGCGGTCAAGCGGTCGCCGATCTCGCCGACCGCGCGGATGTCGAGGCGCTGCTGCGCCGGTTCTACGGTCGGGTGATGCTCGACGACACGCTCGGCGAGCCCTTCGCCGAGTTACGCAGCACGGGCCTGGACTCGCACATCCCGGTGATGGCCGACTTCTGGGAGACCGCGCTCTTCCGCGCCGGACTTTACCGGGGGAGTGCGTTGCATGCCCACCGACGCGTCCATGAGCGAACTCCGTTGAGCGGCCGTCACTTCATCCGGTGGCTGACCGTATGGATCGACACCGTTGATGAGATGTTCGATGGACCCGTGGCCGAGCGCGCGAAGATCCAGGGCACCAGGATCGCCTGGGCCATGCACCGGCGGCTGACGGGCACGGACACGCCTGAGCTCGACACCCTGATTGCCCGCTGAAGCCAGTCCGAACGGAGCACTACCGGCGGAAGAGCTTGCGCCCCAGCCAGACAGCCGGGTCATACCTGCGGCCCGCGACGCGTTCCTTCATCGGGATGATCGCATTGTCGGTGATCTTGATGTGCTCCGGACAGACCTCGGTGCAGCACTTGGTGATGTTGCACAGCCCCAGGCCGTGCCGGTCCTGGGAGAGATCCCGCCGGTCGGCGGTATCGAGTGGGTGCATCTCCAGCTCGGCGATGCGAATGAAGAAGCGCGGTCCGGCGAACGCCTTCTTGTTGTCTTCATGGTCGCGAATCACATGGCAGACGTCTTGGCACAGGAAGCATTCGATGCACTTGCGGAACTCCTGGGAGCGCTCGACGTCGGCTTGGGCCATCCGGTATTCGCCGGGCCGCAGGTCTTTGGGTGGCGCGAACGACGGGATTTCCCTGGCCTTCTCGTAATTGAACGAGACATCGCTGACGAGATCGCGAATTACGGGGAAGGCTCGCATCGGGGTGACGGTGACGACGTCGTCGTCGGCAAAGGTCGACATGCGGGTCATGCACATCAACTTCGGATAGCCGTTGATCTCCGCCGAGCAGGAACCGCATTTGCCCGCTTTGCAGTTCCAGCGCACCGCGAGGTCATGGGCTTGTGTGGCCTGCAGCCGGTGGATGACGTCCAGCACAACCTCGCCCGGGTTGACCTCGACGGAGAAGTCGCGGAGCTCACCGCCGCCGCCGTCGCCGCGCCATACCCGCATGGTTGCGGTGTAGGTCACGAACCTCTCCGGTCGGCCGGAGTTTTCTCAGGTGGCGGCCCGGCATTGATGCGGGGTTTGTGTCCGACGTGCAGCTCGCTGCGCATCCGCTCCATCATGTGCGGGTAGTGCAGCTCGAAAGCCGGGCGCTCCGAACGGATCCGGGGCAGCTCGGTGAAGTTGTGCCGCGGCGGCGGGCAGCTGGTCGCCCACTCCAGCGAGTTGCCGTGCCCCCACGGGTCGTCGACGGTGACCGGTTCACCGAACCGCCAACTCTTGAACACATTCCACACGAACGGGAACATCGAGACACCCAAAATCAACGCGCCGATCGTGGAGACGATGTTCAGCGGCTGGAAGCCGTCGGTGGGCAGATAGTCGGCGTAACGGCGGGGCATACCCATGTTGCCGAGCCAATGCTGGACCAAGAAGGTGGTGTGGAAGCCGATCAGGGTCAGCCAGAAGTGCAGCTTGCCCAGTCGCTCGTCGAGCAGCCGGCCGGTCATCTTCGGAAACCAGAAGTAGATACCGGCGAACGTGGAGAACACGATGGTGCCGAACAGCACGTAGTGGAAGTGTGCGACGACGAAGTAGGTGTCGGTCACGTGGAAGTCGATCGGTGGGCTGGCCAACATGACGCCCGATAGTCCGCCCAGCAGGAACGTCACCAAAAAGCCGAACGCGAACAGCATCGGCGTCTCGAAGGTCAACTGGCCCTTCCAGATAGTGCCGATCCAGTTGACGAATTTGATACCGGTCGGCACGGCGATCAGGTAGCTCATGAACGAAAAGAACGGCAGCAGCACGGCTCCGGTGGCGAACATGTGGTGCGCCCACACCGCCACCGACAGCGCCGCGATCGACAGCGTCGCGTACACCAGCGTGGTGTAGCCGAAGATCGGCTTGCGGGAGAACACCGGCACAACCTCGCTGATGATGCCGAAAAACGGCAGCGCGATGACATACACCTCGGGGTGGCCGAAGAACCAGAACAGGTGCTGCCACAACAGGACTCCGCCGTTGGCCGGGTCGTAGACGTGGGCACCGAGGTGGCGGTCGGCGGCCAGCCCGAACAGCGCCGCGGTCAGCAGCGGGAAAATGATCAGCACCAGGATCGAAGTGATCAGGATGTTCCAGGTGAAGATCGGCATCCGGAACATCGTCATCCCCGGCGCGCGCATGCACACCACGGTGGTGATCATGTTGACCGCGCCCAGAATGGTGCCCAAACCACCGACCGCCAAACCTAGGATCCACAGGTCGCCCCCGGCGCCGGGACTGTTGACGGCGCTGGACAGCGGCGTGTAGGCGGTCCACCCGAAATCGGCAGCGCCGCCGGGGGTGATGAACCCGGCCAGGGCGATCAGCGCGCCGAATGCAAACAGCCAGAATGACAGGGCATTGAGCCGCGGGAACGCGACGTCGGGTGCGCCGATTTGCAGCGGCAGCACCAGGTTGGCGAACCCGAACACGATCGGGGTGGCGTAGAACAGCAGCATGATCGTGCCGTGCATGGTGAACAGCTGATCGAACTGCTCGTTGGACAAAAATTGCAGCCCCGGCGCGGCCAGCTCCGTCCGCATCAACAGCGCCAGCAGGCCGCCGATGAAAAAGAAGATGAAGCACGTGACGCAGTACATGATGCCGATCAGCTTGTGATCGGTCGTGGTGATCAGCTTGTAGAGCAGGCTGCCCTTTGGTCCCTGCCGCGCGGGAAAAGGGCGGCGTGGCACCAATATTCGCGGCGACACTTCGGTAGCCATCAGGCCCTCCACTGACTCGGTGTTGGACGGCCGACCGTTAGCCGACGCCCGTCGGTTCGCGGGCTACCGCGACGGCGAGTGCATGTCGGGCTTGCACAGCTGCGGGTTGCGGGCCTCCGGGAATTTCTACAAGCGCACTTGTGGAAACGGTACCTCATGGGCGGGGGATTGGGAAGGTCTTCCACGTCACCTCGGTCCGTGCCGCCGGAGTCGGCGGGCGCCGGTTTCGTTGTCGGCCATGGGCGCTCATAATTCGAGTGGTTTATACAAGCACGCTTGTGTAAACTCCGCGACATGGCATATGTGATCGGAGAACCCTGTGTTGACGTGATGGACCGGGCGTGCGTTGAGGAGTGCCCGGTGGACTGCATCTACGAAGGCGGCCGGGCGCTCTACATCCATCCCGACGAATGTGTGGACTGCGGCGCGTGCGAACCCGTCTGCCCCGTCGAGGCGATCTACTACGAGGACGACCTGCCCGAAGAGCTTCAACCCTATCTAGCGGACAACGCGGCGTTCTTCTTCGACCCGCTGGCCGGTCGTAACGAGCCGCTGGGGTCACCGGGCGGGGCTGCCAAAGTCGGCCCGCTGGGCGTCGACACACCGCTGGTGGCCAGCCTGCCCAGGCGGGACGAGCAGCAAGCGTGAGCGCGGTCGCCATGTCACATGCGGACACCTGTGAAGAAAGGGCAGCAACGCGATGAGCCTTCGCGACGACGGCAAGGTGTGCCTGGAAGTCGGGGTCAACGAGGAGGCCACCAAGGACGAAAACCCGAACGTGCCCTACGGTGCTGAAGAGACGGCTCGCGATGTGGTGGAGTGTATTCAGCACGGAGCCACGGTGGTTCATTACCATGCCCGATACGATGACGGTCGGCAAGCCTGGTCCGACGACGAGGTCTCCCGCGCCGTATTGGCTACGGCGGCCCGTGATGTGGATCCGCTGGCCTACCCTGGCTACGCCGGTAGCCTCGAGCACGTCTGGGCGCTGGCCGCGCGGCCACCAGCCGGTGCCGAGTTGTTGTTCGCACCGTTCGACCCGGTTCAGCACGTCAAGCGCGTGGTGTGGCTGGAAGACGAGAACCAGTTCCAAGTGGCCGATTTCGGCCCCGACGATCCGAACGGCTCACATCCGCCCTACCCGCCCGAACTCGACCAATTCACCAAGGTGGGGCTGGTACCGAGCATCGCCGTGTTCAACGCCGTCGACCTACGCTGGGTGATACTGGCCGCCCGCATCGGGATCTTGCGGCAACCATTGAATATCAAGCTGTTCTTTTCCGATCGTTGGGTGTCCAATAACGAGCCTGACCCTGCCGTACTCGACTTCCTGGTCTCGCGCATCCCGAAATGGATCGACCACGAAATCGTCGTCGTGCCATATGCGATGAGCTCCGCCGAACGCTGTCAAGAGCTCTGGGAGCACGCACTGGACCGTGGACTGGGCATTCGCGTGGGCATCGGGGACTGTCCGTCGGTGTTCCGGACTGTCACCAACGCCGAGATGGTGGATCGCGCGGTCAACCTCATCACCAAACGGGGGCTCACCCCGGCCACACAGGCTGACATGCGCGCCCGCTTCGCTGCGGCCGAGGTGGACGAAACCGAGCTGATAAGGGTGGTCGTCAACCGAAATCGCTGCCTGGGATGGGGCGTGTGCTACTCCCACGCCCCAGAGATCTATCAACCCGACGCCGAGGGCTTCTGCGTCGTCGTCAAGCCCTACGTCGATGCCAGCCTCCTGGAGAAGGCCATCGAGGGTGCGGCGAGCTGTCCGGAACGGGCGATCAGGGTCGAGTTATGCGAGGACACGTCACCGCCGGAAGATGCCCAGTCGGTAGCGGGCAAGGGCGCCCGCTAGCGGTATTACCGCCAGCTGGCCGGCAGATCGACGATGTGATTGGGGCAGTAGTCCTGGGCCGCCAGGGACATGACGTTCCGCGCGGCCTCGGCCGACATCCTGGCGCGCAGCATCATGAAGGCGTATTCCGCTGGCGCGTAACCAGCTTCGGGGCCGGCCGGGTCGTCCATCAGCTGGCAGGCCTGCTTTTCCAGGTCGCTGTCGGCGTGCGCGGTGCCCGCGCCGAACAGCGCCGGCAGGGCGACGAGCCCGCCGGCGGCGATTTTGGTGGCAAGCCTCAATGTTTCACCTTCACCCGCATCTCGCCGGCCAGTGTAGAGCGCTTCTCGCGGGACGGAGTCCCGCCCTAATCGGTGACGGTCATCTGGTCGTCGCTGCTGGCCCACGATCGGGCGAAGACGTCGAGCGGCACCCGCTCGCTTCGGCCGTCTTCGTTGCCGCTGTCGTTGAGGTACACGACGCCGTCAGCGGTGTCGATACCGGTGACGACCACCGCGTGGTTGGCCTCGGGCCGGCCGTCCGGTGTCTTGTCCTCGACGAGCTCGCCCCAGATGACTTCGGAGTTGACCCCTGCGATCACCTTGCGGCCCTTAACCAGATCCTGCTCGAGCGCGCTCATGTCCGTGGGGACGCCGGCGCTTGCGGCGCTGTCCCTGTTGGTGGTCACGGCGTGGATCCCGTAGTGCGCGAGCAGCACCGGCTCGTCGTCGAAGGAGGTGCCGGCGCCGGCCTTGTGCTGCTTCGGCTTGGTGTACACCGGCCCGGCGTGCACGACGCTCGGAGTGGACTGCGCCAGCTTGACGATGTCGCGCTCGGTGGGCTGGCGACCGGTCAGCTCACCGACCACGTCGGCGACGGCCATCTCCACGCAGTCGTCGTCGTATCCCTGGTAGCGCCAGAACGGGGCGGCCGCCGCGGGATTGCCAAAGAGCGTGCCCTCGCCGCGGGGCGGGGTGGGCGTGGCGTGCGCGGTCCCCGCGTCCAGGCCCACGTTCAAGCCCAGCGCCATGCCCAACGCTGCCGCGCCGGCCAGGACCGCCGGGGCCGTGCGGGTGCCGATCATGCTGTGCCCTTCTCACGAATCTCCAATACATGTCTGAGAAGAGGCTGCGTTCGTTACCTGCTAATGGGCTCCGGCCAGGTTCAGTGTGACCACGCCGGCGATGATCAGCGCGACGCCGGCGACCTTCGCCGCGGACACGGGGGAGCCGAGGAACAGCACGGCGATCAGCACGATGGCGGCCGTGCCGATCGCCGACCACAACGCGTAGGCGACGTCCGTGCGCATGCCGCGCGAGATCGACAGGGCCAACAATGCGAAGGAGACGGCGTACCCGGCCAGGCAGGTGAGCGTCGGCCACAGCCGGCTGAACCCTTCGGTGCTCTTGAGCAGGCTGGTCGCGACCACTTCGGCGAAGATCGCACACAGCAGGATGAGGTAGGTCATCGAGTCACCGCGACGACGACGTCGCCGGGTTCTCGGCCTGCGCCTCGTCCTCGACAGCCTCGAGGTGGCTGTCGTGGGCGGCCTGCCAGTGCTCGTCGGCCGCCTGCTGCAGCCGGGCCGAGCCCCCGCGCCCGGCCATCGCGGCGCGCTGGTAGGCGTTGGCCGTGCGCTCGTGCGCCCGCGCCAGTTCCTCGTGCCGCCGGGCGGCGGCGTGATGAGCGTCGACGGCGAACCGCAGCGATTCCTCGGCGCGATGTTGCGCGAGGATCACCGACTCCGGGGACGGCCGCTCGCCGGCGGCCAGCTCGGCCCGCCGCTGGCGAAGCTCCTGCACCCGCTCCCCGACCTGCTCAGCACGTTCGGATCCTTGACCCATGGCACCTCCCGACGACACCTGCAACCAACCACCACGCTACGACGGTAGAAACTATGACGGCTACGACGGAGGGTGCGCCATGACCGTTTCCGCACGACCGATGCGCTTCGACGTCGGCGACGCGATCGGCGAGGAGGCGTCGTTGGCGGCGACCTATTACCCCGCGGCCGGGGGCGTTCCGGCCCCCGCCGTCCTTGTCTGCCTGCCCGGCGGCACCTACAGCCGCGAATACTGGGACCTGAACATTCCCGGCCGCAGCGGCTACAGCTTCGCCGACTTCGCCACCCGCAACGGCTATGCCGTCGTGACGATCGACCCACTCGGCACCGGCGAAAGTTCCAAGCCCGCAAGCGCTTTCGGCTTCGCCGACATCGCCGCCGCACTCGCCCGGGCCGTGGCCGCGCTGCCGGGCGTTACCGGTGACCACGCACCCGCGGTCGCCGTGGCGCATTCATTGGGGGCCTACCTGGCCATCGTCCAGCAGGCGCTCTTCGGCAGTTACGCCGGCCTGGCGGCGCTGGGCTGCACCAACCAGCACGTCGCGCCGCTGAACCTGGATGCCGCGGTCCTCGCGCAAGCCGCGACCCCGCAAGGCCGCGCCGAACTGGCCCGGCAGATCCTCTCCGCCCTGCCCGACCCCTATTTCGAGGGCCCCCGTGAGTACCTGCAGAGCTGGTTTCACCTCGCCGACGTGCCCGCCGACGTCGTGGCCGCGGACTGTGTCACCGCAAAGTCCGTGGTACCGCGGGTGTTTGGCACCGCGATGATCCCCGGCGTAGTCGCCGACCATGCCGCGCGGATCGGCGTTCCCGTGCTCCTGGGCTACGGCGTCGTCGACGTCTCGCCGGAGCCCCGCGCGGAGGCCGGCCTGTACCGCGCCAGCCCCGACATCACCACCGTCGTCCTGGCCGACAGCGCGCACTGCCACAACATGGCGTCGAGCCGCCAGCGGCTGTGGCGGCGCCTCCTCGGCTGGGTGGAGACCGCCCTTCCGGCCGACAGCGGATAATGGCATTCTCTTCATTGGAGAAGCCGTTTCCGGTACCCGGCCGAGGAGTGGAGGCATGCACATGGGCGCAGATCAACGCTGCGACGGGATGGTGGCACTGGTCACCGGGAGTAGCCGGGGTCTGGGCAAGGCGATCGCCGCGCGGCTCGCCGCGCGCGGCGCCACCGTGGCGCTGACGGCCCGCACGATGGACCCGGACCCCAAATACCACGGATCGTTGAGCCAGACCCGCGACGAGATCGTCGCCGCCGGCGGCAAGGCCGTCGCGGTCCAGGCGGATCTCTCCCAATCCGAGGACCGCGAAAGGCTTTTCGCCGAGGTGGCCGGCGCCGTCGGCGCGCCCGACATCCTGGTCAACAACGCCGCGGTCACCTTCCTGCGGCTGCTGGACGGGTTCCCCGAGCGGCGCGCGCGCCTGATGGTCGAGATGCATGTGCTCGCACCGTTGCATCTGAGTCAGTTGGCGATCCCCGCGATGCGCGAGCGGGGCCGGGGCTGGATCCTCAACGTGACGTCGGTCGGCGGTGACCTGCCCACCGGACCGCCGTTCTCGGAGTTCGACCGGACCGCGGGGTTCGGTGTCTACGGGACGGTCAAGGCCGCACTCAACCGGCTCACCAAAAGCCTTGCCGCCGAACTCTACGACGACGGCATCGCCGTCAACGCCGCCGCGCCGACCAACCCCGTGGCCACCCCCGGGGCGGGGACCCTGGACCTGGCCAAGACCGACACCGAGGACATCGAACTGATCACCGAGACCGCCGTGCGGTTGTGCACCGGCGACCCGAAGACCATGACCGGGCGCATCGCGCATACCCAGTCCTTCCTCGCCGAAGTCGGCTGGCCGGCGAGCTGAATGGTCGAGCTCGACCTAGGCACGCTGCGGCGGCGGTTGCGTGCCGCCGGCGTTGCCGGCGTGGTTCCGCTCGCCGGCGGCGCGTCCAGCCTTACCTTTCGCGGTGAGTGCGACGGCCGGGCGGCGGTGATCAAGGTCGCGCCGCCCGGTGTCGAGCCGGTCGCGCACCGCGACGTGCTGCGTCAGGCCCGCATCATGAAAGCGCTTGCGGCGAGCCCGGTCCCGGTCCCACAGGTGCTGTGGGAGGATCCCGGCGACCCGCCGGACACGCCGCCGCTGTTCGTGATGTCGCGCGCCGAGGGTGAGTGCGTGGAGCCTTTGTTCGACGGCTGTGCCCCCAGCCCCGATCTACCCGAGCGGTACCGCACCGCGTGCCGCGTGATGGCCGCCCTGCACGTCCTGTCACCGGCCGACCTGGGCTTGGGTGGCGAACCCGTCGTCGACGCGGTCGCGGAAGTCCGGCGCTGGTGTGACACGCTGCAGACCGTCGACGCGACACTGGTGCCCGGCTGGCAGGGCGTGCGCGACGCGCTGTTGGCTTGTGCGCCAACGGCCGTGGGGCCCCGCGTGGTGCACGGCGACTTCCGGCTGGGCAACACGCTCGCCGAGGGCAGCCGGGTCAACGCGGTGATCGATTGGGAGATCTGGTCGCTCGGCGATCCGCGCATCGATGTGGGCTGGTTTCTGATCAACTGCGACCCGGACACCTACCGGCGCGTTGCCGCCCCGGCCGGCGTCGTTCCGCCGACCGCCGAACTCGCCGAGATCTATCAGGCTGAATTGGGTTGCAAGATACCAGATTTGAGTTGGTTCACCGCCCTGGCCTGTTTCAAGTCAGCGGCGACGTGGTCGCTGATCGTCAAGCACAATCGCCGAAGGCGCTCTCCGCGAGCGGAGTTGGAGGCGATGGCCGTCGCCCTGCCGGGACTGCTGGAGCGGGCGCGGTCGATGCTGGATTAGTGGCACCGAACATACAAGTTTTGGCAATACATGCCGGTGCGGTTCGAATTGGCCGACGGGCCGCCCTCGTCGCGGGGATCCACAAAGAGGTCCGGTGTTTCGGTCAGCAATTGATCGATCAACCCGGGCGCCGGCGGTGTAAATGGATCATCCGCGTGCGCGACGCCGGGGCCGACGACCAAGGTCATGGCCGTCATCCCACCGGCCAGGATCCCCAGCGCGAGCAGGTGACGTTTCATAGCAGCCTCTCTGGCCTGGTGTCGGATAGTGGCAATTCTAGCCGTCCGGCGAAGGAAACGGTTGCCTGCCAGCATCAAGACGTGAAGTCGCATTCCAGTTACGAACGGACAACAACTGTGGCGGGGGCCCAGCAAATACGTCGACGCCGGATCGCCGCCGCGTACGGTCCGGTCCGTGAGGCCAATTGCCGTGGTCGTCCGCCGCGCCGCGGTTGGCGCCGTCTGCCTTGCCATGCTCGTGACCACCGCACCGCCGACCAGCGCCGACCCCGAGGTCGACCCCGCCGCGTCCGCCGCGCCGGCACCCGACGGCCGGGTCCCCTCGAACCCCCCAGTAACCCTCAACACCCCTGACGGCTGGACCCTGGGCCTCGGGGCCAAAGACGAGTCGCAGGTCCCGGTGGCGCCGTTGACCACCGCGCTGGCCTCCCGCGAATACCTGTCGAGCGGCATATACGTCGCCTCGCTGATCGGACCGGAACCGCCCCGAGGCGAGCTCGAGGTGGGTTACGAGATCGGCTGCGGAATCGACATGAGCACATCCAACGGCGTCACGATGGCGGGGAGCGCCGGCATCACCCCGGGGATCGGGACGACGGCGCTGTTGCCCGGCACCGTAACGGGTCTTCTGCCGATTGTTTCGACCCCGGTCAACGGGGTGCTCAGCGTGGGTCTGAAGCCGGGCCTGGTGATCATCGTGCCGGTGGTCAGAAAGGAGTTCAAGGGACCCAGTCCCTGGGTGATGATCAGCAACTTTCACGTGAAAATCGACGGGTGCGTGGGCCAGTCTTTCATCCGCTCGTATGCGGTGCTGACCCGATCGACCGACCAATCCGACGTGGTGCTGTCCTACGTCGGCGTCACCAAGGCCGTCTAGCGGCGGGGGATGCCCGCCAGCTTGTCGGCGAACTTCGCCTCGGCCTCGGCGCGCAGCCGCAGCAAATGTTCGGAGGGAAACAGGTCGGGCGCCGGCGGGCGGTCTTTCAGCAACAGCCGGGCCAGCGTCACCTTGTGCACTTCGGTGGGGCCGTCGGCCAGGCCGAGCACGAACGACTCCACCAGGTACTGCACGAACGGCATCTCGTGCGTGGTGCCCAGAGATCCATGCAGCTGAAGCGCCCGCGACGACACGTCGTGCAGCACCTTCTGCATCATCGCCTTCACCGCCGAGATATCGGCGCGCACCGCCTTGTAGTCGTTGAATTGGTCGATCTTCCAAGCGGTTTGCAGGGTCAGCAGCCGGAAGGCCTCGATCTCCATCCACGAGTCGGCGACCATCTCCTGCACGAGTTGCTTGTCGGCCAGCACCTCGCCCTGGGTGTAGCGCGACACCGCCCGCTCACAGATCATGTCGAAGATGCGGCGCACCAACCCCACGGTGCGCATCGCGTGGTGAATTCGCCCCCCGCCCAGCCGGGTTTGAGCGACGACGAACGCCCCGCCGCGCGGCCCCAGCATGTGATCGGCTGGTACGCGGACGTTTTCGTAGCGGACGTAGCCCTCGCGCCCGCCGCCCATCGGCTGGTATCCCAGCCCGACGTCGCGCAGCACGTTGATGCCGGGGGTGTCGCCGGGCACGACGAACATCGAGTAGCGCTGGTACGGAGGCGCGTCGGGGTCGGTCATCGCCATCACGATGATGAACGACGCCATCGAGGCGAACGACGAAAACCACTTCTCGCCGTTGATGATCCAGTGATCACCGTCGGGTACCGCGGTGGTGCGGAACACCTTGGGGTCCGCGCCGCCCTGCGGTTCGGTCATCGAGAAGCAGGAAACGATGCGGTTGTCCAGCAACGGCTCGAGGTAGCGCGTTTTGAGCTCGGGCGTGCCGTAGTGCGCGAGGATCTCGCTGTTGCCCGAATCCGGCGCCTGCGAGCCGAAGACGATCGGCGCGCATTCCGAGCGGCCCAGGATCTCGTTCAGCAGCGCCAGTTTCACCTGACCGTAGCCCGGCCCGCCCAGGTGCGGGCCGAGGTGGGTGGCCCACAGCCCGCGTTCCTTGACGATCTGCTGCAGCGGCGGGATGAGGGCCTGGCGCACCGGGTCGCCCAGGTCGTGCGACTCCTTGACGATCAGGTCGATCGGTTCGCATTCGCTGCGCACGAACTCCTCGACCCATTTCAGTTGTTCGGCCCACTGCGGGTCGGTGGAGAAGTCCCACGACATCTAGCGTCTCCTCTTACTCTGCGCCACCACGCCGGAGTCGACGAGTTCGGCGATGGTCTCGGTATCCAGGCCCGCCTCCCGCAGCAGCGCGTGCGTGTGGTCGCCCGGCAGCGCAGGCGCCGACGGCGCCGCAGGCCGGGTGCGCGAGAAGCGCGGCGCCGGGGCGGGCTGCCTGACGCCGTCGACGTCGATGAACGTCTGGCGCGCGGCGAGGTGCGGGTGGTGCGGCGCCTCGGCCAGCGAAAGCACCGGCGTCGCACAGCATCCCGGCGAATCCAGGATGGTCTCCCATTCGTCGCGGGTTTTCTCGGCGAAGCGAGCGCCCAGCTCGGCGCGATGCGCCGCCCACGCCGCCGGGCGGTCGTCGTCGTGGGGCACGTCTTGTACGTCCAAGCCGAGGCGATCGCACAGCTCGGCGTAGAACTTTCGTTCCATTGCGCCGACGGCGACGTGACCGCCGTCGGCCGTGGCGTAGGTGCCGTAGAAGTGGGCCGCGCCGTCGAGCAGATTGTCACGGCGGTGGTCGCGCCAGGTGCCCGCGGTGACCATGCCGAAGTACGGGGCCATCAGCGTCGCCGCGCCGTCGACCATCGCGACGTCGAGGACCTGGCCCTCGCCGGACTGGCGGGCCTCCAGGATGGCGCTGAGCAACCCGACCGCCAGCAGCATCCCGCCGCCCCCGTAGTCGCCGACGAGATTCAGTGGGGGCGTTGGGGATTCGGCGGTGCCGATGCCGTGCAGGGCACCGGCCAGGGCGATGTAGTTGATGTCGTGGCCGGCGTGCCCGGCCAGGGGCCCGTCCTGCCCGTAGCCCGTCATGCGGGCGTACACCAGGCGCGGATTGCGCTCGCGCAGCGCGTCCGGACCGATGCCCAGCCGTTCGGCCACGCCGGGCCGGTAGACGTCGACGAATGCGTCGGCATCGGCGGCGAGCCGGCGGACCAGGTCGACGCCGCGGGCGTCCTTGACGTCGGCGGCCAGCGACCGTTGGCTGCGTCGCACCGTGTAGTCGATCGGCAGCTCGCCGTCGACACCCGCGACGGCGTCGATACGCACGACATCGGCGCCCAAGTCTCCCAACAGCATTCCGCAGAACGGGGCGGGACCCAGGCCCCCCATCATCACGATGCGGACGCCGGTCAACGGTCCGCTCACTTGGACCACTTTTTGCGGCGCTCGGCCGCTTCCTCGGTCGCGTGCGTGATCGCCTGGTTGCGGTTCTCCAGTTCCAGCGCCGCCGACAGGTTCGCCGCGTCGGTGTTGACCTGCAGCGCACGCTTGGTCAGTTGCACTCCCAGCGGGGCCAGGCCGGCGATCAGCGCCGCCAGCTCCACGGCGCGCTCGATCAGCCCGCCGGGTTCGACGACCTCGCTGACCAGTCCGCGCCGATCGGCCTCGGCGGCCGGCACGGTGCGCCCGGTGAGCATCCAGTCGGCGGCGACACTGGTGCCGACGACGCGGGGCAGGTGGTAGCTCATGCCCATCTCGGCGCCCGACAGCCCGAGCAGGATCGCGGCGTTGCCGAACGAGGCCTGCGCCGAACAGATCCGGATGTCGGCGGCCAGGCACAGTGCGAATCCCGCTCCGACGCACGGCCCGTTGACCGCGGCGATGACGGGCTGCGGCAAGGCGCGCACGCCCTCGGCCAGCGCGGCCATGCCCTCCTGGAAGCGCATCCGGTCGATCGCCGGGGCGGTCGCCTCGGGCACGTCGGGCCCGAAGTCGCGCACGTCGATCCCGGCGCAAAAGCCGCGCCCGGCGCCGGTGAGCACGACGGCGCGCACCGAGGCGTCGGCGCCCAAATCGCCGAGGGCCTGGCCCAATTCGGCTTGCATGAGCGCGTTGATGGCGTTGAGGCGCTGCGGGCGGTTCAGGCGCACCAAGACGACGCCCGCGTGGGGCCGGTCGAGTTCCAGCGTGGACGGCACCCACCGATCGTAAGGGGTCTCTCGGCTCAGGAGAACAACCTTCTCCTGAACGGCGAACCCATTCTCGCGAGCGGTTGGTGCGCATGCTCGGCCCCGAGTGTGGGGCCAGCCGCACACTCGGGGCCGAGGTTGCGGCCAGCCGCACGCTCGTCGGGATTGGCGCCGTCGCCGTTCGGTCAGTTGCGTAAGGCGCCGCGCAGCGGGTAGCCCGGCGGAATGACCGAGATCGGATATTTCCTGTCCTGTGAACAGTTCGGCCCCAAGGAACTCGTCGACCAGGCCAAGCGGGCGGAGGCGGCCGGGTTCGACGCGCTCTGGATCTCCGACCACTTCCACCCGTGGAACGACGAGCAGGGCCAGAGCCCGTTCGTGTGGGGCGTGATCGGCGCGCTCTCGGAGGTGACGTCGCTGCCGGTCAGCACCGCCGTCACGTGCCCGACCGTGCGGACGCACCCGGCGATCATCGCGCACGCGTCGGCCACCGCGGCCGTGCAGCTCGACGGCCGCTTCGTGCTCGGGGTGGGCAGCGGCGAGGCGCTCAACGAGCACATCCTCGGCGACCCCTGGCCGTCGGTCGCCGTGCGCCAGGAAATGCTGGAGGAGGCCGTCGACGTCATCCGGCTGCTGCACCGCGGCGACGAGGTCAGCCACCACGGCAAGCATTACGAGGTGCAGGAGGCGCGCATCTACACCCGCCCGGAGCGCCCGGTCCCGATCTACGTGTCCGGGTTCGGCCCCCAGGGCGCCGGGCTGGCCGGGCGCATCGGCGACGGCTATGTGCTGGCGATGCCTGAGGCCGAGCTGGTCAAGGCGTTCCGGGAGTCCGGCGGCGGCGACAAGCCGGTCCAGGCCGGAACCAAGGTCAGCTGGGACGAAGACGCCGACGCCGCGCTGAAGATCGCGCACCGGTTGTGGGGCAACGAGGGACTGCCGGGACAGACCTCACAGATATTGCCGCGGCCCAAGGACTTCGCCGCCCTCATGTCGCTGGTGCCGCCGGAGAAGGTCGCCGAGAGCGTCGCGTGCGGGCCGGATTCCGGCAAGCACATCGCGCAGGTGCGCCAGTTCGTCGACGCCGGCATCGACGAGGTCTACGTGCAGCAGATCGGTCCCGACATGGACGGCTTCTTCGCCGCGTGGGAGCGCGACGTGCTGCCCGAGCTGCGCGGCTGAGTGCTCAGTCGAAGTTGGTTCCGCCGCTGAGCTTTTCCCATTTCGCGATCTCGCCGGCGCGCGCGTCGCTCACGTGCCGGTAGAGGGCCAGCGCGTCGGGACCCAGCAGCAAAAACCCGGGCGGCTCGCTCGACTCGACGGCCGTGATGATCGCCCGGGCGGCCTTGGCGGGGTCGCCGGCCTGGTTGCCGTGCATGGTGTCGTTTTCCTTGCGACGCTGCCCGGCGGTGGCCGCGTAGTCGTCGATGACGGTGACCGACTGGGCCAGCGAGCGCCCGGCGAAGTCGGTGCGAAACGCGCCCGGCTCGACGATCGTGACCGAGATGCCCAGCGGCGCGAGCTCGCCGCGCAGGGCCCCGCTCATGCCCTCGATGGCGGCCTTGGCCGCCGCGTAGTAGCCGGATCCCACCGGGTGCACGGTCGCGCCGATCGAGGAGACGTTGACGATCGCCCCGCTGCGACGTGCCCGCATTCCGGGCAGCACGGCCTTGATCATCGCGACGCTGCCGAAGAAGTGCGTCTCGAACAGCTCGCGGACCTCGGCGTCGTCGCCCTCCTCGACGGCGGCGCGATAGCCGTAGCCCGCGTTGTTGACCAGCACGTCCACACCACCGAATCGCTCGCCGGCCTGGCGCACGGCCGCGGCGACCTGCGCGGGCTTGGTGACATCGAGCGCGACGGCGAGCACCCGCTGCGGTGCGGCCTCGGCGAGGTCGGCGACCTTGGCGGCGTCGCGCGCGGTCACGACCGCGTTGTGGCCGGCCGCGATGACAGCCTCGGCGAGCGCGCGACCGAGCCCGGTCGAGCAGCCGGTGATGAGCCAGGTGGACATGCCCAGAACGTAGCGGATGGCGTCACACGTTTGCGGCGGCGGCTCAGTCTTCGAAATGGCGCTCGTAGTCGGCGCGCTCCAGCCGCCATTGGAGGCTGTACATCGCGGCCGCGAACATCACCATCACCGCGGCGGAGCCAACCGAGATCAGCACGTTCATAATCTGTCCACCTCGCGTGCCATGGCTGCCTTCTCGAGGTATCCGTAGCGGTTCGGGTAGTGCCGCGGCCGTGATGCCTCCGTCGACGTGGCGAACACCCGGCGCAAGACTCCGGCGATCCGAGCCTCGCCGGATGACACCTCAAGTGAAGTCGACATTTGGTGCCTCCTTTGGATGCCACCACGGTATGGCGGACGACCAGGTCCAGGGATGCGTAATTGACTACCTGTTCGGGCCCTGTTTCGGGGCGCGCGTCAATACAGCGCGCGCACGGCGTCGATGGTGTCGGCGTCGGCGGGGCCCTTGTCGTCGCGGTAGCGCACCACCCGGGCGAACCGCAGCGCAACGCCGCCGGGGTAGCGCGACGATTGCTGCACGCCGTCCAGCGCGATCTCGACCACCTGCTCGGGGCGAAGCCGGACGACCCCGTGGTCCAAGCCGTCGTCGACGCCACCCACGGCGAGTTCGCGGAACCGCGCGGTCTGCCAGTCCAGCATGGCGTCGGTCATCCCCTTGAATGTCTTTCCGACCATGACGAACTCGCCACCGGCCTCATCGCGCGCGCCCAGGTGGATGTTGGACAGCTTTCCGCGGCGGCGCCCCGATCCCCACTCGACGGCGAGCACCACCAGATCGAGGTTGTGGACGGGCTTGACCTTGAGCCAGCCCGCGCCGCGGCGGCCGGCGAGATACGGCGCGTCGGGCGCCTTGGCCATGACGCCCTCGTGGCCGGCGGCCAGCGTGGCGTCCAGGAAGGCGCCGGCCCGCGACGGGTCCGAGGTCATCAACCGGTCGACGCGCTGTGCCGGCGGCACCAGCGCGTCCAGCGCGGCCAACCGGTCGGCGGTCGGCGCGTCCAGCAGGTCGGTGCCGTCGCAGTGCAGGACATCAAAGAAGAACACCGAAAGCCGCTGTGCGGCAAGGGCTGCGCCGATGTCGACGGAACGGCCGAACCGGGAGGCCGTGACCTGGAAACGGTGCGGCCGGTCGTCGGGCCGCAGGGCGATCGCCTCGCCGTCGGCGATCAGGTCGGTGACCGCCAGCGCCAGCGTCGCCTCGACGACCTCGGGCAGCCGCGCGGTGACGTCGTCGAGGCTTCGCGTGTAGACGGTGACCTCGTCGCCGGCCCGGTGTATCTGCACCCGCGCGCCATCCAGCTTCGTCTCGAAAATGCTTGTGCCGCCGTGTCGTTCGAGCGCGTCGGCCACACCGGTCGCGGTCTGCGCCAGCATCGGACTGACCGGCCGTCCCACCCGCAGGGTGAAGGCTTCCAGCGCCGCCGCGCCGCCGGAAAGACCGGCGGCCGCGACCGCCGGCAGGTCCCCGCCCAGCATCGCCGCGCGCTGCACCGCGGCCGCCGGGATCCCGGTGGCCTTGGCCACCGCATCGGCCATGATCCCGGCCAGCGCCCCCTGGCGCAGCTCGCCGCCGAGCAACCGCAGCAGGAAGGCCTGCTCGGTCCCGGTGGCGGCGGCGAACAGCCCCGCGACCAGTTCGGCGCGCCTGCCCTGCGCACCCTTGCCGGCCACGGAGCCAATCTGGGCGAAGGTGGCGTCGACGCCGACGACGGTCAGCACCGGCTCGGCCGCCGGCGGCGGGCGGTCGCGCAACGACGCCCACCCGACCCCGATCTGGCGTTGGCGCAGCTCACCCGACAGCCACGACACGATGATCGCCACCGCTTCGGGGTCGGTGGCGGTGCGGCGCAGCAGGTCGGCGATGTGCGCGACCTTGGCCAGCCGCGACGAGGTGCCGCCGACATTAAGCGATGTGCTTGCCACGTCGAGGAGGAGCACGCCGCCCAGCTTGGCATGGCTCGCCGACAAGCGTCGGGGACGGACACGCTAGCGTGCCTACCTAACGTTACAAATCGCACGGATTCTGACAAGCCTAGAAAAAGGAGGCCCGGATGGAGATCAACGGGAAGAAGGTCGTCGTCATCGGCGGCGCGTCGGGGATGGGCCGGGCCACGGCCGAACTGCTGCACGAACGCGGCGCGGACGTCGCGGTGCTCGACCGCGAGGGTTCCGACGGCAAGCAGGTCGCCGAGGGCGTCGGCGGCACGTTCTACCCGGTAGACGTCACCGACTTCGCCGGCACCGAGGAGACGCTGCAGTCCGCGGTCGACAAGCTCGGCGGCCTGCACGTCATCGTGACCACCGCGGGCGGCGGCATCGCCAAGCGGACCATGACCAAGACCGGTCCCCACGACCTCGAGTCCTTCCAGTCCGTGATCGATCTCAACCTCATCGCCAGCTTCAACATCAGCCGGCTGGCCGCCGCGCACATGAGCAAGAACGAGCCCGAGGACGAGGAGCGCGGCGTCATCATCAACACCGCGTCGATCGCGGCGTTCGAGGGCCAGATCGGGCAGGTCGCCTACACCGCCGCCAAGGCGGGCATCGCGGGCATGTGCCTGACCATGGCGCGCGACCTCGGATCGCTGGGCATCCGGGTGCTGGCGATCGCGCCCAGCCTGTTCGCCACCGGGCTGACCAAGGGCATTCCGGACGAATTCGCGACGCAGCTGACCAAGGACGCGGCCTTCCCCAAGCGCCTCGGCCGGCCCGAGGAGTACGCGAAGCTGGCGGCGGCCATCGTCGACAACCCGATGCTCAACGGCCAGTGCCTGCGCCTGGACGCCGGTCAGCGCTTCGCCCCGAAGTAAGCACCCGCGGCGGGCGCCCTTCTCGCAATAAGTACACTCTTTAGCCAGCCGCCCCGCTTCCCCTCGGAGCGGGGCAGGCCACCATCCCGGTAGCGGCGCGAGGAGGGCTCCCTCATGGGTATCGCACTGACCGACGATCATCGCGAACTCGCCGAGGTCGCCCGCGCGTTCCTGACCGCCCAGAAGGCGCGGTGGGCGGCGCGGTCGCTGCTCGACGCCGCCGACGAGGCCCGGCCCGGGTTCTGGCCGAACCTGGTGGAGCTCGGCTGGCTCGGGCTGCACATCGACGAGGAGTACGGCGGGTCCGGCTACGGCCTGCCCGAACTCGTCGTCGTCATCGAGGAACTCGGCCGCGCGGTGGCGCCGGGGCCGTTCGTGCCGACCGTGATCGCCTCGGCGGTGATCGCCAAACAGGGCACCGCCGAACAGAAGTCGCGGCTGCTGCCGGGGCTGATCGACGGGTCCGTCACCGCGGGCATCGGCGTGGGCGGCACGGTGCAGGTCAAGGATGGCAAGGCCGACGGCGACGCCGGAATCGTGCTGGGCGCCGGACTCGGCGAGCTGTTGGTGATCGCCGCCGGCGACGACGTGTTGCTGCTGGACCGCGGCCGCGACGGCGTGTCGGTGGACGTGCCGGACAACCTCGACCCGACCCGGCGCTCCGGCCGGGTGCGCCTGGACAACGTGAGCGTCACCGACGACGACATCCTGCGCGGGGCAAGGGAATCGGCCCTGGCCCGCGCGCGGACGCTGCTGGCCGCCGAGGCGGTGGGCGGGACCTCGGACTGCGTCGACGCCGCCGTCGACTACGCCAAGGTGCGCCAGCAATTCGGCCGCACCATCGCCACCTTCCAGGCCGTCAAGCATCATTGCGCGAACATGCTGGTGGCCGCCGAGGCGGCGACCGCGGCGGTGTGGGACGCGTCGCGCGCGGCGGGCGAGGACTCCTCGGCCGACGAGACGCAGTTCCGGCTGAGCGCGGCCGTGGCTGCGGCGCTGACGTTTCCGGCTTACGCGCGCAACGCGGAGCTCAACATCCAGGTGCACGGCGGCATCGGCTTCACCTGGGAACACGACGCACACCTGCACCTGCGCCGGGCCCTGGTGACCGCGGCACTGTTCGGCGGTGACGCGCCGGCCGCCGATGTCTTCGAGCGCACCGCGGGCGGGGCCGTCCGGGACAACAGCCTGGACCTGCCCGCGGAGGCCGAAGAGCTGCGCACCCGAATCCGCGCCGACGCGGCCGATATCGCCGCCCTGGACAGGGATGCCCAGCGCGACAAGCTGATCGCGACCGGTTACGTGATGCCGCACTGGCCCAGGCCGTGGGGCCGCGCGGCCGATGCGGTCGAGCAGCTGGTGATCGAGGAGGAGTTTCGCTCGGCGGGCATCAAGCGCCCCGACTACGGGATCACCAGCTGGGTGATCCTGACCCTGATCCAGCACGGAACGCCGTGGCAGATCGAAAGATTCGTGGAGAAGGCGCTGCGCAAGGACGAGGTGTGGTGCCAGCTGTTCTCCGAGCCCGAAGCGGGCTCGGATGCGGCGTCCATCAAGACCCGCGCCACCCGGGTGGACGGCGGCTGGAAGATCAACGGGCAGAAGGTGTGGACCAGCGGGGCGCACTACTGCGCGCGCGGCCTGGCCACCGTGCGCACCGACCCGGACGCGCCCAAGCACGCCGGCATCACCACGGTGATCGTCGACATGAAGGCCCCCGAGGTCGAGGTCCGGCCGCTGCGCCAGATCACGGGCGGCTCGGATTTCAACGAGGTGTTCTTCAACGACCTGTTCGTTCCCGACGAGGACGTCGTCGGGGCGCCCAATTCCGGGTGGACCGTCGCGCGGGCGACGCTGGGCAACGAACGCGTCAGCATCGGCGGCAGCGGCTCCTTCTACGAGGGCCTGGGCGACGCCCTGATCGAGCTCGCCAGGCAGCGGCCGGATCAGTTGGCGGGGGCCGACGTGCGCGTCGGGAACTACCTGGCCGACGATCACGCGCTGCGGCTGCTGAACCTGCGCCGCGTCGCGCGCAGCGTCGAGGGCGCGGGCCCGGGACCCGAAGGCAACGTCACCAAACTGAAGCTGGCCGAGCACATGGTGGACGGGGCCGCGATCTCGGCGGCGCTGCTGGGGCCCGACGTGGCCCTCACCGACGGGCCCGGCGCGCTGGCCGGCCGCATGATCATGGGCGCCCGCGGCATGTCCATCGCCGGCGGCACCTCGGAGGTGACCCGCAATCAGATCGCCGAGCGCATCCTCGGCATGCCGCGCGACCCGCTGATCAACTAGCCTTCACCCCGGCGAGCGCCCGTGTTGGTACGCGACACGCCGCGTGCGGCTGGCATTTTGCGGACGCTCGGCGAGGGTCGCTAGGCCGGGGCGAACAGGGGTGCGCCACCGCTGCCCTTGTCGGGCTGGACATCGACGGGCATGCCGCAGCTCACCGAATCCGGCTCGCAGCCAACGATATTGGCGGCCACCCGCAGGCCGCTTTGTTCGGCCAGCTCGACGAGGGCGATCACGTAGGGCGTGGGGATGTCCGGGTTGTACGGATGGTGATTGACCGTGTAGGTGAACACCGTGCCCCGCCCGGAGACCGGCCGGGCCACCAACGCGCCGCCGCAGTCGCGGCATTCGCCGGCCGGGGGGTGCACCCAGCGCGCGCAATCCTCGCAGTGTTCGATGAGCAACTCGCCCGGCACGCCCAATACAGTACACTCTATTGATTCGGTACGGGCTGGTCGGACGGGCGGTGCAGGTGACCTACTTCGAGAAGGACGCGATCGTATCGGGTCTCGGGATCTCGCGAATCGGCCGCCGCACCGGCATCCCCGGCCTGGAGCTGACCATGGAGGCGGTGCGGGCCGCCATCGCGGATGCCGGCCTGACCCCCGCGGACGTCGACGGGATCGCAACCTTGGGTGACACGCCGGCAACGGACGTCAACGCCGAGCTGCGCATCGAGGCCGCCGACTGTGGTGCCGGATTCGGCACCGGCGGGCTGCTGAGTCCGGTGATGTCGGCGTGCCGCGCGGTCGCCGAGCGGCGCGCCCGCCACGTGGTCGTCTACCGGACCATCCAGATGCTGGGCGGGACGGTGCCGGTCAAACCGCAAAAGAATGCGCCCGCCCCGCCGCTCGCGCGCATGTTCGAAACCCCCGAGGGCGCCCCGAAGCCGGCGGTAGGTGCCATGGACGACGTCAACGATCTGGTTGCGGCCCAAGCCTATTCCGCGGCGAACTGGCTGGC
This sequence comes from Mycobacterium sp. NGS57, assembly GCF_059812405.1. Classification (NCBI taxonomy): domain Bacteria; kingdom Bacillati; phylum Actinomycetota; class Actinomycetes; order Mycobacteriales; family Mycobacteriaceae; genus Mycobacterium; species Mycobacterium sp. NGS57. The sequence goes on from NZ_JCALCP010000002.1 coordinate 506,334, forward strand.
GCTGAACTGCCGCCGGCACATGGAGCTGTACGGAACCACCAAGGAGCAGCTGGGCTGGCTGGCGCTCAACGGCAGGCGCAACGCGGCGCTGAATCCCCTTGCGGTGTACCGCGAACCGATGACCATGGCCGATTACCTGGGCGCGCGACCGGTGTCGACGCCGTTCGGGCTGCTGGACTGCGACGTGCCCATCGACGGCTCGATCGCGGTGGTGGTGTCGCACGCGGAATACGCCCGCGACTGCCCGCACCGGGCGGTGGCGGTGGAGGCGATCGGCGGATCCGATGGTGCCGGCGGCTGGTTCCACCGCGACGACTACCCCAAGATGGCGATGTCGGACGCGACCGCGCAGATGTGGTCGCGCACGCAGCTGACGCCCGCCGACCTCGGCGTGGCCCAGTTGTACGACGGTTTCACGTTTCTCGCGCTCGCCTGGCTGGAAGCCCTCGGGGTGTGCGGCGACGGCGAGGCCGGCCCGTTCGTCGAGGGCGGCACGCGCATCGCCCTCGACGGGCAGTTGCCGCTGAACACCTACGGCGGCCAGCTCTCGGCCGGGCGGATGCACGGCTACTGGGCCCTGCACGAAGGGTGCCTGCAGTTGCGCGGCGACGCGGGAGAGCGTCAGGTGTCCAAACGCCCGGAGGTCGGCGTGGTCTCGGTGGGCGGCGGCCCCGTCGCCGGCTGCATGTTGCTGACCTGTTGAGAACGCTTGTGGGAGAGCCTAATTGAGCTGCTGAGCCGCGAGCCGGACACCGGCCGGGTGAACAAGATGGCTTCGAGGGTTGCCCGCCGCATCGAGGCCGATATCGCCCGCCGCGGCTGGACCATTGGCGAATCGCTGGGCTCCGAGCAGGCCCTGCAGCAACGCTACGGCGTGAGCCGCTCGGTGCTGCGGGAGGCCGTGCGCCTCGTCGAACACCATCAGGTCGCGCGGATGCGCCGCGGCCCTGGCGGCGGGCTGCTGATCTGCGAGCCCGACGCCGGCCCGGCGACCCGCGCGGTGGTGATCTACCTCGAGCATCTGGGCACGACGCTGGTCGACCTGCTCAACGCGCGGCTGGTGCTCGAGCCGTTGGCCGCCTCCCTGGCCGCCGAACGCATCGACGAGGCCGGCATCGACCGACTGCGCGCGGTGCTGCGGGCGGAGGAGCGCTGGAACCCGGGCTCGCCCGCGCCGCGCGACGAGTTCCACATCGCGCTGGCCGAGCAGTCGAAAAGCCCGGTCCTGCAACTGTTCATCGACATCCTGATGCGGCTCACCACCCGATACGCCCTGCAGTCGCGGCCGGATTCGGCGACCGAGGCGATCGAGGCGGTCGAGCACATGCACCACGACCACTCCCGGATCGTCGACGCCGTCACCGCCGGCGACGCGGCGCGGGCCAAGACGCTGAGCGAGCGCCACATCGAGGCGGTGACCGGCTGGCTTCAGGAACATCAGGGAGCCGGCCGTAGGCGGCGCCGCTCGCGGCCGCTCGAGGGTGATGCGCCGCGGGGCAAGCTCGCCGAGGCGCTGGCGGCGGCCATCGGCGACGAAATCGCCGCCGGCGGCTGGCGACCCGGCTCGGTGTTCGGGACCGAACCGGCCCTGCTCGAGCGTTACCGGGTGAGCCGCGCGGTGTTCCGGGAAGCGGTGCGGCTGCTCGAATATCACTCGGTCGCGCAGATGCGCCGCGGGCCCGGCGGCGGGCTGATCGTCACCGAGCCCCGCGCCGAGGCGAGCATCGACACCATCGCGTTGTATCTGCAATACCGCAAGCCGACCCGAGAAGACCTGCGCTTCGTCCGGGACGCCATCGAGATCGACAACGTCGCCAGAGTCGTCAAGAGGCGCACCGAGTCCGCCGACGTCGCCGCGCACTTGACGGAGTTGGGCGGCCAGGCCGATGCACGGCAGGCGGCCGTCGAGGAGGGGCGCTTCCACCTCGGGCTGGCGCAACTGGCCGGTAACGCGCTGCTGGGCCTGTTCCTGCGGATCATCATCGAGGTGTTCCGCCGGCACTGGTCGAGCACCGGGCAGTCGGAGCCGACCCCCGCCGACGTCGCCGCCGTCGAGCACGCGCACCTGCGGATCCTGCAGGCGATCGAGGCGGGCGACGACAGCCTCGCCCGCTACCGCGTCCGTCGTCACCTGGACGCCGCGGCGTCCTGGTGGCTGTAGGAGGCGGGTGGCGTGGCGCGCATATCGAAGGCCCGGATGGGGTATGGGGAGGGGATGTCGGTCCAGCAGCGGGTCGGCACGTGATCGAAAGCGAGAGCGCTGGAATGTCGGGGGGCGCACCGGACCCACAAACCGGCCGATCGGGCTTCGTTCATTCCGTGCTCTTCTACCGCTCCCGGCAGGAATGCGTGGAGTTCGTGGTGCGCTTCGTCGGCGACGGCCTGGCAGCCGGCGAACCCGTGTTGGTGGCGGTGCCCGGCGACGATCTCGGCGAGCTGTGGGACGCGTTGCGCGGCACCGACGGCGAGCTGCCACCCGACTTGCAGATGGCCGACATTGCCGAGGTCGGCCGCAACCCGAGCCGGTTCATGGCGCTGGAAGGGTCGTTCGTCGACGAGTATCCGGATCGGCGGGTGCGGATCGTGAGCCAGCTCGCCTGGCCGGGACGCCGCGGCGACGAACTCGTCTCCTGCCTGGAGCACGAGGCCTTGGCCAACGCGGCCCTCGACGGATACCCGGCGACGAAGTTGTGCCTGTACGACGAGAGCCGGCTCACCGACGATGTGCTCGCGGATGCCCGCGCGACCCATCGCGCGCTGTGGAGCCAGGGCGCGATGCACCCCTGCGCCGAGTACGCGCCCGACGACGTCCTGGACCGTTGCAACCAGCCCCTCGACGCCAACCCGGGGGCGGTCACCTACCTGGTCAGGGAGTCCGCGGACCTGCGCCCCGCCCGATCGTTCGCGGTCGACTACGCGGGGTGGGTGGGGATGTCCGAGGACGCCATCGACGACCTGCAACTGGTCGCCACGGAGCTGGCCACCAACAGCCTGATGTACACCGACGGGGCGTGCCGGCTGGCATTCTGGCGCCAGGACGAGCACCTGGTCTGCGAGGCGCGCGACACCGGACGGTTCGACGACCCGTTGGTCGGGCGCCTGGATCCCGGCCCGGCCGGGCCGGCCAGCCGCGGGCTGTATCTGGTCAACGCCATCTCGGACCTGGTGCGCACCCACACCACGTCGACCGGGACGACGATTCAGGCCTATCTCCGGCTCGACCCCAACGACTGAGCGCGCTCAGTTGGACTGCTGTGACGGCGTGGTCAGCACCGGGCCGGGGCTGCTGTCGGTGGGGGCGCACCCGGCGGCCAGCGCGGCGAATACCGCGGCCAGCACCGCGACCAGCGTCCGAACCGACAGGATTGTCTTGCTGGCATTCTTCGCGCTCATCGATCGCCTTTCGCTTGTCCGTCATCGGAGGCACTCACCGCCCAAGATGCTATCGCGATCGCGGCGGAGCTCGACCCGCTTTGCCGCGATAAACTTCGGAAGTCCTTGTCCGGCAAGGCTTTCCTCTGCCCACGCGAAACGGATTTGCATTTACCGGCGGGCGCCGTCTATCGTCGCGCTCGTGCGTCTTCTCGAGGCCTGCCAAAAGGCCGTAGTAGCCGGCACCCGCAGCGGGGTCTGATCCCAGGCCGACCCCCGCCGTGGGTCGGAAGCTACTGCCGTCGGTCGCCCTCTGATCAGAGAAGACCGACACCATGTCTATCCCGTCCATCCCCCTTCGCGACCCGGCGGACGGCTGGTTCGTCGACCACTTCGGCGCCGCGCTGCCGCGCGGTCTGCGCGAGGAGGCCGGGGCGATGTCGTGGGAGAGCTTCGTCGCCGCCTACGGTGACACCGCCGGTCCGGTGCGACTGGGGCAGTGGGCCTGCACCGACATCGAGCGCCCGGCGGGGCGGCTGGGCCCCCAGGCCCGCAACTTCCGGGCCACGATCGCCGTCGGCGATGAGCTCGGGACCTCGACCGCCGCCGCCGGCGGACCCGTCGCCGCCTTGACCGCGATGCTGCACGAGCGCTCGATCACGGTGGAGATGTTGAGGTTTCACCAGATCCGCTCGGCCGACGTCACCGCCACGTTCATCCGCGGCAGCGACGGGATCCGCGCCGAGTGGGCGATGGGCTGGTCGCAGGATCCGACGGAGTCGGCGCTGCGCGCGGTGATCGCCTGCGCCAACAGGCTATTGGCCGGGCAAAAAGCGTGACTACAGCGGGCGCAGCACGATCGGCATGCCGTCCTTGGGCACCGGCATGCCGCCGTAGTCCCACTCGGCCTCATATCCGGGGTGGGGCAGCTCGAGTCGGTACTTGCGCAGCAGCCGGTGCAGGATCGTCTTGATCTCCAACTGCCCGAACGCCATTCCGATGCACTTGTGCGCGCCGCCCCCGAACGGGCTGAACGCGTAGCGGTGCCGCTTGTGCTCGCTGCGCGGCTCGGTGAACCGGTCCGGGTCGAATTTCAGCGGGTCGGTCCACAGCTCGGGCAGCCGGTGATTCATGCCGGGATAGGCGATGACGTTGGTGCCCTTGGGGATGTAGTAGCCCAGCAGATCCGTGTCGCGCACCGTCTGGCGCATGGCCCACTGCACCGGCGTCACCAGGCGGATCGACTCGTTCATCACCAAGTCCAGCGACTCCAGCTTCTCCAGCGAGTCGATGTCGAGCGGACCGTCGCCGAGCCGGTCGGACTCGTCGCGGCAACGCTCCTGCCACTCCGGGTTGGCGGCCAGCTGGTAGATCATCGTCGTCGACGTCGACGTCGACGTGTCGTGGGCGGCCATCATCAGAAAGATCATGTGGTTGACGATGTCCTCGTCGGAGAAGCTGTTGCCGTCCTCGTCCTCGGTGTGGCACAACACCGACAGCAGGTCGTTGCCGTCCTTGCCGCGCTGTTCCTTGACCCGCTCGCGGAAGTAGTTCTCCAGCAGCTCGCGCGCCTTGAGGCCGCGCCACCAGGTGAACGGCGGAACGCTGGTGCGGATGATCGCGTTGCCGGCGCGGGTGGTGACGGTGAACGCCTTGTTCACCTTGGTCACCAGCTCGTGGTCGGTGCCCGGCTCGTGGCCCATGAACACCATCGAGGCGATGTCGAGGGTCAGCTCCTTCATCGCCGGATAGAGCAGGAAGCGCGCGTCGTTGACCACCCAGTCGTTGGCAACCGTCTTCGACACGACACTGTCCATCTGCTCCACATAGGAGACCAGCCGGGGCCGCACGAAGGCCTCCTGCATGATCCGCCGGTGGAACATGTGCTCCTCGAAGTCGAGCAGCATCAGCCCGCGGTGAAAGAACGGCCCGATCACCGGGACCCAGCCCTGCTGCGAGTAGTCCTTGTTGCGGTTGGAGTAGATCACCTGCGCGGCATCGGGTCCCAGTGCCGCGACGCCCGGCAGGACCGGCGAGTCGCCGAACACGACCGGGCCCTTGGTCCGGTAGAGGTGCATCAGGTAATCCGGTCCACCGCGCAGCATCTCGATGATGTGCCCGAGTACCGGCAGCCCCGCGTCACCGAGGACCGGCTTGAGCTCCGTGCCCGGCGGGGGGTCGGCGAGCTTGCGCTCCGGGAACTGCGTGTTCAGCAGCTTGCGCTCCACCACGCCCATGCCCGGGAAGTTGTTGAACGACGGGGTCAACCGGCGCCGCGCCTGGTCAAGCAGGTAGTGCGGCGTGCTGATGGTGGCGGCCATTGCGGCTCCTTTGCGCTCCTGTGCAAGCGGGGAGAGGGGTGACAGCGGTCACTGAGCCCTATCCTTCGGGACAAAGTTGACGGCTGTCAAGTTTGCTTTTCCCCCGGCGTGGTGCAAGGTCAAGGGCGTGAGCAGCCAGCCGGGCGAACCGGCGATCCGCCGGCGCGGTGACAAGCACCGGCAGGCGATCATGCAGGCGGTGCGCGACCTGCTCGAGGAGAAGCCGTTCGCGGAGCTGTCGGTCAGCACCATCAGCCAGCGCGCCGGGGTCGCCCGCTCCGGTTTCTACTTCTACTTCGACTCCAAGTACGCGGTGCTCGCCCAGATCGTGGCCGAGGCGGCCGAGGAACTCGAGGAGCTCACGCAGTACTTCGCCCCCCGCCAGCCGGGCGAGTCGCCCGAGCAGTTCGCCAAGCGGATGGTCCGCAGCGCCGCCGCGGTCTACGCGCACAACGATCCGGTCGTGACCGCGTGCAATGCCGCCCGCTACACCGACGCCGAGATCCGCGACATCCTCGAGCGCCAGTTCGAGGTCGTGCTGGGCGAGATCGCCGACGTCGTCGATGCCGAGATGAAGGCCGGGACCGCCACGCCGATCAGCGACGACATCCCCACCCTGGTGCGGACTTTGGCCGGTGCCACCGCGATGGTGCTCACCGGCGACCCGATCATGGTCGGCCAGCAGGGCGTCCGCGACGACGACATCGAGCGCCGGGTGCGCGTGCTCGAGCAGCTGTGGCTGAATTCGCTGTGGGGTGGGGGCCCGAAATAACGCGGTAGGGTCACGGCCATGGCGGCATCGGGACGGTATTACGCGGGGAAGCGGTGTCTGGTGACCGGCGCGGCCAGCGGCATCGGTCGCGCGACCGCGCTGGCGCTGGCCGCCCAGGGTGCCGAACTGTATCTGACCGATCGCAACCCCGACGGTCTGGAACTGACCGCGGCCGACGCCGCCGCGCTGGGGGCGCGGGTGCCCGTCCACCGCGCCCTCGACATCGCCGACTACGACCAGGTAGCGGCGTTCGCCGGGGCGATTCACGCCGAGCACCCGAGCATGGACGTCGTGCTCAACATCGCCGGGGTGTCGGCGTGGGGCACCGTGGACCGGCTGACCCACGAGCAGTGGCGCAAGATGATCGCCATCAACCTGATGGGACCGATCCATGTCATCGAGACGTTCGTCCCGCCGATGGTGGCGGCCGGGCGCGGGGGGCGGGTGGCCAACGTGTCCTCGGCGGCCGGTCTGGTCGCGCTGCCGTGGCACGCCGCCTACAGCGCGAGCAAGTATGGGCTGCGCGGACTTTCGGAGGTGCTGCGCTTCGACCTGGCCCGCCACCGCATCGGGGTGTCGGTGGTGGTGCCCGGCGCGGTGAAGACACCGCTGGTGAACACGGTCGAGATCGCCGGGGTCGACCGCGAGGACCCTCAAGTCGCGCGGTGGGTGGACCGCTTCAGCGGTCACGCCGTGTCGCCGGAACACGCGGCCGGCAAGATCCTGGCCGGCGTGGCGAAGAACCGCTATCTGATCTACACGTCGCCGGACATCAGGGCGCTGTATGCGTTCAAGCGGCTGGCGTGGTGGCCCTACAGCGTGGCGATGCGTCAGGTCAACCGGATCTTCACGCGGGCGCTGCGTCCCGCTCCGGTGGCGTCAGTCCGGCATGGCCAGCTCGAGGCGCACCCCGAGTAGCCGGATCGGCCGGTCCAGCTCGAAGAGGTCCAGCACGCGCAGGGCGGCGCCGGTGATGGTGCCGGCGTCGGTGTTGGGCTCGGGCAGCTTGCGGATCTTGGTGCGGGTGTAGAACGTCGCCGTCCGCACGGTGACCGCGACGCGGGTGACGATCCGCCCGCCCGCCAGCACGTCGTCGAGCGCCTGTTGCGCCAATCGCGTTACCGCGGCGTGCATTTCGGCGCGGTCGGTCAGGTCTTGGGGAAACGTGACGACGTGGCTGCGCGAGCGCGGAATCCAGGGTTCGGCGCTGACGTCGGCGTCACCGCCGCCCTTGGCCAGCAGCAGCAGCCACAGGCCGGTGCGCGCGCCGAACGCCGACGTCAGCAGCTCCGGATCGCTGTACGCAAGTTCGCGCACCGTCGTGATGCCCAGGGCCGCAAGCTTTTTCGTGGTCTTGGGACCGACACCCCACAGTGCGTCGACGGGGCGGTCCGCCATCACCGTCATCCAGTTCGCGTCGGTGAGCACGAAGACGCCGTCCGGTTTGGCGAAACCGGTGGCGACCTTGGCCCGCTGTTTGTTGTCGCTGATGCCGACGGAGCACGACAGCCCGGTTGCCGACGAGATGGTCGTTCGGATCCGCTCGGCCACGTCGACGGGATCGTCGTCGGTCACCTTGATATAGGCCTCGTCCCAGCCCCACACCTCGACGGGGTTGCCCAGGTCGCGCAGCAGCCCCATCACCTCGTCGGACGCCGCGTCGTAGGCCGCCGGGTCCGACGGCAGGAAGGTCGCGTCCGGGCACCGTCGTGCGGCGGTGCGCAGCGGCATGCCCGCGCGCACCCCGAAATTGCGGGCCTCGTACGAGGCGCACGTGACGACCTTGCGCGGCTCGGCCGGGTCGCCGTTGCCGCCGACGATGACCGGCAGCCCGGCCAGCCCGGGGTGGCGGCGCAACTCGACCGACGCCAGGAATTGGTCGAGGTCCACGTGCAGGACCCAGCCGGTCACCGCCCGCACAGCTTGCGCGCCAGGCTTTCCCACGCGTCGCCGAGCTGCGCCAGGGTGCGGCCACCGGCGTCGAGTTGGTGCTCCACGTAGTCCGGGTCGAGCAGGGCCAGCAGCGCGTCGGTCTGGGCATCGAGGTCGCCGGTGCTGTGCGCCGAAGCCAGCAGCATCCGCACGTGGGTCCGCTGCACCGCGACCGGCGGCCCGAAGCGGCTATGCGGGGCGCGGTTGGCCGCCGACAGCAGCGCGCGGTGGGTGTGCACGAAGCGCATCCGGTCCCGGCCGAAGGCCAGCAGCCGATCCAGCGGCGGGGCGTCGGGACCCAGGGGCGGTGGGCCGAACAGGAAAGCCTGCTGGCTGGCGCGCTCGTCCTCGTCGAGCAGCACCATCATCAGGCCGGCCCTGCTGCCGAACCGGCGGAACAACGTGCCCTTGCCGACGCCGGCGGCCGCGGCGACGTCGTCCATGGTGACGGCGTCCGCGCCGCGCTCGGCGACCAGCGCGCGGGCCGCGTCGAGCAGCAGCGCGCGGTTCCGCGCCGCGTCACCGCGTTCCTGCGGGAGCTCTGGTGGCGCGCAAACGGGCAACTCGGCACCCCTCATCCCTGCACTGTAGCGCCGCCGGAATAAACCGGACCACGGTCCGGTTTGCTCGTGCGAAGATGTAGACCGACAAGCGAAGGGACTCCGAAGTGCCAGAGAACTCCGACATCAAGGTCTTGGCGTTGGTGGGCAGCCTGCGGGCGGCGTCGATCAACCGCCAGATCGCCGAGCTGGCCGCGGCGGTCGCCCCCGAGGGCGTCTCCGTCACGGTGTTCGAGGGGCTCGGGGAGTTGCCCTTCTACAACGAGGAGATCGACGACGCCGTCAGCCCCGGTGTCGCGGCGCCGGCCCCGGTGGCCGCGTTGCGTGCCGCGGCGGGCGGCGCGCATGCCGCCCTGGTGGTCACCCCGGAGTACAACGGCAGCATTCCCGCGGTCGTCAAGAACGCGATCGACTGGCTGTCGCGCCCGTTCGGCGACGGCGCGCTGAAGGGCAAGCCGATGGCCGTCATCGGCGGGTCCTTCGGCCGCTACGGCGGGGTGTGGGCACACGACGAGACGCGCAAGTCGTTCGGGATCGCCGGCGCCCGCGTGCTCGACGCGATCACGCTGTCGGTGCCGTTCAAGACCCTGGAAGGCAGGGCGCCCGCGGAGCACGCGGAGCTCACGGCCAACGTGCGCGACGTGGTGGGCAAGCTCGCCGCCGAAGCCGGCTGAATTTCGCTTTGCTGGCGGGCCGGGATGCGACCGGCGCCCGGCCCGGCCGGGCGGCACGGCGGAGCGTAGTTGTCGGTGGCCGCTGATATACCGGTGGGCATGCACCCCGTCGATCGATTTGTGATCTGCGACACGCCGGTGGCGCGCGCGGCGGACGGCTCGCGACCAGCGAATTTCAGAATTGTTATTCAGAACATCTTGTATCTAGACAAGTTGTCGGCCACTAGGTGTAGTGTTTCGAGCACCGGCAGATCCCAAGATCCCCAAGCCGGCCGGGCTTGGGGGACCTCCCTGAATCGGCTTGAAGGCATCGAAGCGCGCTGTTTCGACCCGGACCGCCGCACGACGGGAATCTGGGGCCCTGACGGACCGCTGAACAACAGCGATGACCGAGTTCGTTGCACTACCCCCTTAGTTGCCAGTCCGTATCAGGTCCACCTTCCGCAAAGGAGCGGCATCCATGAGCATCACCGTGTACACCAAGCCGGCTTGCGTACAGTGCAGCGCCACCTACAAGGCGTTGGACAAGCAGGGTTTGGCCTACGAGAAGGTCGACATCACGCTCGACTCCGAGGCACGCGACTACGTGATGGCGCTGGGCTACCTGCAGGCCCCGGTGGTGGTGGCGGGCAACGACCACTGGTCGGGGTTCCGGCCTGACCGCATCAAGTCGCTCGCCAGCGCCGTGCTGAGCGCGTGAGCATACAGAGGTAGACGTTTAGGTAAGGAGGTTGCGGTGCCATGGACGTCACGCGGCGCAACCTGGTCTATTTCTCTTCGGTGTCGGAGAACACCCACCGCTTCGTGCAGAAGCTGGGTGTTCCCGCCACGCGGATACCGCTGCACGGGCGCATCGAGGTCGATGATCCGTACGTCCTGATACTGCCGACCTATGGGGGTGGGCGGGCCACGCCGGACATCAACGACGGCGGCTACGTCCCCAAGCAGGTCATCGCGTTTTTGAACAACGAGCACAACCGGTCGTTGATCCGCGGCGTCATCGCCGCGGGCAACAACAACTTCGGGGCCGAATTCGCCTACGCGGGCGACGTCATCTCCCGTAAGTGCGGCGTGCCCTACTTGTACCGATTCGAATTGATGGGAACCCCGGACGACGTGGATGCCGTCCGCGCCGGTCTCGCCGACTTCTGGAAGGAACAGACGTGCCACCAACCGTCGCTGCAGAGCCTGTAATTGCCCCCGCGCATGTGGTGCCCGAAGAGACGGACTACCACGCGCTGAACGCGATGCTGAATCTGTACGACAAGGACGGCAGGATTCAGTTCGACAAGGACGTGCTCGCGGCGCGCCAGTACTTTTTGGAGCACGTCAACCAGAACACCGTCTTCTTCCACAATCAGGACGAGAAGCTCGACTACCTGATCCGCGAAAACTACTACGAGCGTGAGGTTTTGGACCAGTACTCGCGCAACTTCGTCAAGACGCTGCTGGACCGGGCCTACGCCAAGAAATTCCGCTTCCCGACGTTTCTGGGTGCGTTCAAGTACTACACCTCCTACACGCTGAAGACGTTCGACGGCAAGCGCTACCTGGAGCGCTTCGAGGACCGCGTCGTCATGGTCGCGCTGACGCTGGCGGCCGGCGACACCGGGCTGGCCGAGAAGCTGGTCGACGAGATCATCGACGGCCGGTTCCAGCCGGCCACCCCGACGTTCCTGAATTCCGGCAAGGCGCAGCGCGGTGAGGCGGTCAGCTGTTTTCTTTTGCGCATCGAGGATTCCATGGAGTCGATCGGGCGGTCGATCAACTCCGCGTTGCAGCTGTCCAAGCGCGGCGGGGGAGTTGCGTTGCTGCTCAGCAACATTCGCGAACATGGGGCACCGATCAAGAACATCGAGAACCAGTCCTCGGGCGTCATCCCGATCATGAAGCTGCTCGAGGACTCGTTCTCCTACGCCAACCAGCTGGGGGCGCGGCAGGGCGCGGGTGCGGTGTACCTGCACGCGCACCACCCCGACATCTACCGCTTCCTGGACACCAAGCGCGAGAACGCCGACGAGAAGATCCGGATCAAGACGCTCTCACTCGGCGTGGTGATTCCCGACATCACCTTCGAGCTGGCCAAGAAGAACGAGGACATGTACCTGTTCTCGCCGTATGACGTGGAGCGGGTCTACGGCGTGGCGTTCGCCGACGTCTCGGTGACCGAGAAGTACTACGAGATGGTCGACGACGCGCGTATCCGCAAGACCAAGATCAAGGCGCGCGAGTTCTTCCAGACGCTGGCCGAACTGCAGTTCGAGTCCGGCTACCCGTACATCATGTACGAGGACACCGTGAACCGGGCCAACCCCATCGACGGCAAGATCACGCACTCGAACCTGTGCTCGGAGATCCTGCAGGTGTCCACGCCGTCGCTGTTCAACGAGGATCTGTCGTATGCCAAGGTGGGCAAGGACATTTCGTGCAACCTGGGGTCGCTGAACATCGCCAAGACGATGGACTCGCCGGACTTCGCCCAGACCATCGAGGTGGCCATCCGCGCACTCACCGCGGTCAGCGACCAGACCCATATCTGGTCGGTGCCGTCGATCGAGCACGGCAACAACGAATCGCATGCCATCGGGCTGGGGCAGATGAACCTGCACGGCTACCTGGCCCGTGAGCGCATCTTCTACGGCTCCGAAGAGGGCGTCGACTTCACCAACATCTACTTCTACACGGTGCTCTATCACGCGCTGCGGGCGTCGAACCGCATCGCGATCGAACGCGGCACGCATTTCAAGGGTTTCGAGAAGTCCAAGTACGCGTCGGGCGAGTTCTTCAACCGCTACACCGACCAGGTGTGGGAACCGGCGACCGAGAAGGTGCGCCAGCTGTTCGCCGACGCCGAGATTCGCATTCCGACCCAGGACGACTGGAAGCGGCTGAAGGAGTCGGTGCAGGCGCACGGCATCTACAACCAGAACCTGCAGGCGGTGCCGCCGACCGGGTCGATCTCCTACATCAACCACTCGACGAGCTCGATCCACCCGATCGTGTCGAGGGTCGAGATCCGCAAGGAGGGCAAGATCGGGCGGGTCTACTACCCGGCGCCGTACATGACCAACGACAACCTGGAGTACTACCAGGACGCCTACGAGATCGGCTACGAGAAGATCATCGACACCTACGCCGCGGCCACCCAGCACGTGGACCAGGGGCTGTCGCTGACCTTGTTCTTCAAGGACACCGCGACCACCCGCGACGTGAACAAGGCGCAGATCTACGCCTGGCGCAAGGGAATCAAGACGCTGTACTACATCCGGCTGCGGCAGATGGCGCTGGAAGGCACTGAGGTGGAGGGTTGCGTCAGCTGCATGCTGTAGTCCGACGCCGCGTCTCGGCGCACCGGATCGGGCCGAGTCTGCCCAGGTCAGCGGGGCCCGCGCGGTATGGTGCTTGATGTGGTGAGAATGCCTCGGCCAGCTAGGCCCCACCCGAGCGCGAATCCGGGGGCCAAGGTCGACGCGCGCAGCGAACGCTGGCGCGAGCACCGCAAGAAGGTGCGCGGCGAGATCGTCGACGCGGCGTTCCGCGCCATCGACCGGCTGGGACCCGACCTGAGCGTGCGCGAAGTCGCCGAGGAGGCCGGCACCGCCAAGCCGAAGATCTACCGGCACTTCCACGACAAGTCCGACCTGTTCCAGGCGATCGGGGAGCGCCTGCGCGACATGCTGTGGGGGGCGATCTTTCAGTCCATCGACCTGAAGACCGACTCGTCGCGCGAGGTGACCCGGCGCGCCGTCGAGGAGTACGTCAACCTGGTCGACCAGCACCCCAACGTGCTGCGCGTCTTCATCCAGGGCCGCTCGGCGGCCAGCCCCAAGATCCTCGACGAGGGCCGCGGGATCACCCTGGCCCTGGCCGACATGTTCGACAACGAGCTGCGCGAGATGGAGCTGGACCACGCGGCGATCGAGCTGGCCGGGCACGCGGCGTTCGGGTCGGCCGCGTCGGCCACCGAGTGGTGGCTGGGTCCCGACCCCGACAGCCCCCGGCGCATGCCGCGCGAGCGGTTCGTCGCCCACCTGACGACGATCATGATGGGGGTCATCGTCGGCACCGCCGAGGCGCTCGGCATCACGATGGACCCCGACCAGCCCATCCACAGCGTCGTGCCCAGCAACCCCGCCGCCAGCTGACCCGCGTTGACATATCCGATACCCTGAGTACTGGATATTTGCGTAACTACTAGGAAGACCGATCCAGCGTGACCGATTCCATGACACAAGCCGAACCGACCAGTCGGGCGCCCGAGCCGGTGCACACCCGCGCCATCATCATCGGGACCGGGTTTTCCGGGCTCGGCATGGCCATCGAGCTGCAGAAGCAGGGCGTGGACTTCGTCATCCTGGAGAAGGCCGACGACGTCGGCGGCACCTGGCGCGACAACAGCTATCCCGGGTGTGCCTGCGACATCCCCTCGCACCTCTACTCGTTCTCCTTCGAGCCCAAGCCGGACTGGAAGAACCCGTTCTCCTATCAGCCCGAGATCTGGGACTACCTCAAGGGGGTCACCGAGAAATACGGGCTGCGCCGCTTCATCGAGTTCAACTCGCTCGTCGACCGCGGCCACTGGGACGACGACGAGAACCGCTGGCACGTCTTCACCACCGACGGGCGCGAATACGTCGGCCAGTTCCTGATCTCGGGGGCCGGCGCGCTGCACATCCCGTCCATCCCCGACTTCGAGGGCAAAGACGAATTCCGCGGTCCCGCTTTCCATTCCGCGCAGTGGGACCACAGCGTCGACCTCACCGGCAAGCGGGTGGCGGTGATCGGGACCGGCGCCAGCGCGATCCAGATCGTGCCCGAGATCGTCAAGCAGGTCGCCGAACTGCAGCTCTACCAACGCACCCCGCCGTGGGTGGTGCCGCGCTCCAACCCCGACCTGCCGGTCGCGCTGCGCCGGGCCATGGAGAACGTCCCCGGGCTGCGCGCCGCGGTGCGGCTGGCCATCTACTGGGGCCAGGAGGCGCTGGCGATCGGGATGACCAAGCGGCCGGGCGCGCTGAAATTCATCGAGGCCTACGCCAAATACAACATTCGCCGTTCGGTCAAGGACCGCGAGCTGCGCCGCAAGCTGACCCCGCACTACCGCATCGGCTGCAAGCGAATCCTCAACTCCTCCACCTACTATGGCGCGGTCGCGGACCCGAAGACCGAGCTGGTGACCGAGGGGATCAGCCGGATCACGGCCGACGGGATCGTCACTGCCGACGGGCGCGAGCGGAAGGTGGACGTGATCGTCTACGGCACCGGCTTCCACGTCACCGACTCCTACACCTACGTCCAGATCAAGGGCCGGCACGGCGAGGACCTGGTCGACCGCTGGAACCGCGAGGGCATCGGCGCGCACCGCGGGATCACCGTCGCCGACGTGCCCAACCTGTTCTTCCTGCTGGGGCCGAACACCGGGCTGGGGCACAACTCCGTGGTGTTCATGATCGAATCCCAGATCCGCTACGTCGCCGACGCGATCAAGACCTGCGACAAGCGCGGCGCGCAGGCGCTGGCCCCCACCCGCGCCGCCCAGGACCGCTTCAACGACGAGCTGCAGCGCAGGCTGGGCCCATCGGTGTGGAACAGCGGCGGCTGCAGCAGCTGGTATCTCGACGAGCACGGCCGAAACACCGTGCTGTGGGGCGGCTACACCTGGGAGTACTGGCGGGCGACCCGCTCGGTCAAGCCCGGGGAGTACCAGTTCTTCGGCGGGCCTGCAAAGCTAGGCAGATGAGCGCTTATCAGACCGTCCTGGTCGGCACCGATGGCTCGGACTCGTCAATGCGTGCGGTGGACCGCGCGGCCGCGATCGCCGCGGAGCACGGCGCGAAATTGATCGTTGCGACTGCGCATCTCCCCGTCCCCCAGGAGCGCGGCCGCTACGCCATCCCGCCGGGGAGCGACCACGGCCAGGATTATCGGACCGTGGGCGAGGCCCCGTTCTACAAGATCCTTCAGGACGCCAGGGAACGGGCACACCAAGCGGGCGCCCAGAACGTGGAGGAGAGGTCGATCGCCGGTTCCCCCGTCAACGTGCTGGTGCAGCTCGCCGAAGAGGTCCACGCCGACCTGATGGTCATCGGCAACGTCGGGCTCAACAGCTTCGCCGGGCGCCTGCTGGGATCGGTCCCGTCCGAAGTCTCCCGCAAGGCCAAGACCGACATCCTGATCGTCCACACCGCCTGAAGCGTCTCGGCGTCAATCACCGGCTGAGCAGCTCCGCGAAGGCGCGCGCGGCCGCGTCGACGCCGGCGTCGTCTTCGGTGGCCACGAGATCCAGTAACAGGCCGCGGATTACGGCCAACCCCAGCCGGGCCATGGCGGGGTCGAACGCGGCGCCGACGACGGCCCGGACCTCGTCGAGCCACCCGTCGACGGCGCCGGGAACCATTGCGGCAAAAGGCTTTTCGCCCTGTGCGGCGCGGGCGTAGCACTCGAAGAACAGGCGTTCGGCCTGCCGCAGCTCGGGTCGCCGCACGTCGGCCCACATGGCGGCGAAGCCCTCCGCCGGGCTCGTCGGCAGCCCGGGCAGGAGCGCCATCTGGCGGCGCTCGACCTCGTCGACGATCGCTACCAGCAGGTCCTCGCGAGACCCGAAGTGGTGCAGCAACATTCGGTGGCTGGTGTTGACGGCGGCGGCCACGTGGCGCAGGGAGCGGTCGCCGACGCCGCCAGCGGCAAACTCCTCGACGAGCGCGTCAAGCAGCTGTCGGCGGCGCCCGACGTCAGGGGTGCGCGCCATCGGCGCGGCTGAGTTGCTCGGACCGGGCCTTGAGGCCCTCGGCCTCGAGCTTGAGGTAGCGCTTGGTCATCGAGCCCATGAGCCGCCCGACGAGCGCGCCGAGTACGCCGTTCTGGTCGATCCGCTGCCGCACCAGGGTGCCGCCGCCCGGCTGGGGGATCACGTCGTGGCGGGCGCTCGCCCGCGCGCCGGGGGCGCGCTGCTCCCAGGTCCACGACGAACCCGGGTCTATCTCGGTGACCCGCCACACCAGCTTCGACATGCGGGGCTGCTTGATCGCGAACCGTTTGCCGACCGCCAGACCGGGCCCGTCGACCGCGGCCAGCGACGTCACCGACGCCGTCCACTCCGGCCAGCGCTCGACGTCGCTGAACACCTGCCACACCACCTGCGGCGGCGCGTCGATCTCGATGCTGTCCTCGGTAATCATGTACCAAATGGTACATGCCGTGCCGCGGGTTGAACAAGGGCCGGTCAGTCGGGCCGGCTGCCGATTTCCAGGCCCGCCAACTGCGTGGTGCCGTCGAAAATGACGCGGCCCCACTCGCGGACCGTGCAGCGCAGGGTGCCGGCCAGATACTCGTAGTCGGTGTCGACGTTGCGGCGCTCCGCGGGCAGCGGCACCGGAAGCACGTGGGGCCCCGCGTCGTCGCCGCGGCCGTCGAGCTCGACGTGGTAGCGCGGGGTGCGCGCGTCGACCCGCCACCGCCGGCCGTCGCAACGAGACGACACCCAGGCCGGGGGAGTGATGCGCAGGACCCGATCCTGTAGTCGCACAACGACTCCGGTCACCTCACGCCGCAGCGGCCCGAACTCCAGCAGGCCCCCCGAGAACGCGACGGACACGTCGCCCTCGTCGAAGTCGTGGGCCTGGCCCCACCACCAGCGGCGTGGAAAGCCCGCGCCCCAATTGCGTTCGCAATACAGCGCGGCGTCGGCGAACCGCCACTGCTGGTCGCCGCACGTCACCGTCCCCGAGGCCGTGCCGCCCAGGCGGTAGGGATGCCAGTACTGATTCAGGAACGGCACCGACGAGACCGCGCCACCCCCGGCAAAAGCCTTGGGCCATGGGAATTCTCGGGTGACCGTGAGGTCGATCGCGCTGTCGCCGATGGCCATGTGTAGCCGCTCGGCGTCGGCGTCGACGAAGTCGCCGCCCGCGCGGGCGGCGACCGAAAAGCGCGAGCGGTCGGCGCTGACGCCGTCGATCGCGGCGGAGCGCACGATGCCACCGGGGTGCAGCGCGATCGCGGCGGTCGACCAGTCGCCGTCGGGGTGCCGGTTCGCGCTGCACAGGGCGACCACGACGCGTCCGTCGGCGGGGTCGGAAAGCCGCCAGAACCAGCCCTCCATCTCGGTGCCGTGGGAGGGCAGCGGATCGCCGAACGGCACATCGGCCCCTGTCCGGCGATAGAGGGAGACAAATTGCTGCGCCGCGCGGGTAATCGGGGCGAGGATGTCCACGGCGCTTCTCATACCCCCGCGCGCGGCGTGCGACACGGCAAAACACAACCTCTTGTGTTGCACCGCCTTGTCGGGCCCCAGGGGTAGTGTCTGAAGTCTCAAGTACAGGCCAAACCGTCTGGTGAAGTGGGGTTCCGGTGACCGAAAACATGAAGCTGATTGACCGCGTTTCGGCGATCAACTGGAACCGTCTGCAAGACGACAAGGACGCCGAGGTCTGGGACCGGCTGACCGGCAATTTCTGGCTGCCCGAGAAGGTTCCGGTGTCCAACGACCTGCCGTCGTGGGGGACGCTGACCGCCAACGAGAAGCAGCTGACGATGCGGGTGTTCACCGGCCTGACGTTGCTGGACACCATCCAGGGCACCGTCGGGGCGGTGAGCCTGATCCCGGACGCGCTGACCCCGCACGAGGAGGCCGTCTACACCAACATCGCGTTCATGGAGTCGGTGCACGCCAAGAGTTACAGCTCGATCTTTTCCACGCTGTGCTCGACGGCCGAGATCGACGACGCGTTCCGCTGGTCGGAGGAGAACCCCAACCTGCAGCGCAAGGCCGAGATCGTCATGCAGTACTACAAGGGCGACGAGCCGCTGAAGCGCAAGGTGGCCTCCACGTTGCTGGAGAGCTTCCTGTTCTACTCCGGGTTCTATTTGCCGATGTACTGGTCGAGCCGGGCCAAGCTGACCAACACCGCCGACATGATCCGGCTGATCATCCGCGACGAGGCCGTGCACGGCTACTACATCGGCTACAAATTCCAGCGCGGCCTGGCCCTGGTCGACGACGCCAAGCGCAACGAGCTCAAGGACTACACCTACGAACTGCTCTTCGAGCTCTACGACAACGAGGTCGAATACACCCAGGACCTCTACGACGAGGTCGGGCTGACCGAGGACGTCAAGAAGTTCCTGCGCTACAACGCCAACAAGGCGCTGATGAACCTCGGCTACGAGGCGCTGTTCCCGCGCGACGAGACCGACGTCAACCCGGCCATCCTGTCCGCTCTGTCGCCGAACGCCGACGAGAACCACGACTTCTTCTCGGGGTCCGGCTCGTCGTATGTGATCGGCAAAGCCGTCGTCACCGAGGACGAGGACTGGGACTTCTAGAAAAACGGGGTGTGAATTTCCGGGGCGGCACGGCCCTACGGTGGCGCCGCTGACCGGATAGCCGCGACACTGATGAGCGTGGCGATAACCCCATCCTCAACGGCCGCGTTCTTCCGTTCCGTGATCCGGTGGCTGCAATGCGGCTACCCGGACGGCGTTCCCGGGCCCGACCGGGTGCCGCTGCTGGAGCTGTTGCGCAGCACGCCGCTCACCGGGGAGCAGATCAAGCAGGTCGTCGACGCCATCGACGAAGAAGTCGCTCCGGATGACGAGATCGGCCGCGATGTGATCGCCGACTTCATCTCCGGGGTGACGCAGCGCGACGCCGGCCCGGAGAACATCGCGCGGGTGGCCGCCCGGCTGGCCGCCGCCGGCTGGCCGCTGGTCGGCATCTCCGTAGGGCCCGAAACGATCGCCGACCGCGACGAGGCGACGGATCAGATCTCGTGAGCTCTACAGCTTCGAGATGTCGACGACGAAGCGGTAGCGCACGTCGCTGGCGAGCACGCGCTCGTAGGCCTCGTTGATGTACTCGGGGTCGATGACCTCGATCTCAGGCGTCACGCCGTGGTCGGCGCAGAAGTCCAGCATCTCCTGGGTCTCGGCGATGCTACCGATCAGCGAACCCGACAGGCTGCGCCGCCAGCCCGCCAGCGGGAACGCCGGCACCGCCATCGCGTGCTCGGGGATGCCGAGTTCGACCATGGTGCCGTCGACGTCGAGCAGCTTGAGGTACTGGCCGAGGTCGAGGTTGGCCGAGACGGTGTTGATGATCAGGTCGAAGCCATCGCGCAGCACCTTGAAGGTGTTGGGGTCGGAGGTCGCGTAGTAGTGGGCGGCACCCAGGCGCAGCCCGTCCTCCATCTTCTTCAGCGACTGCGACAGCACCGTCACCTCGGCGCCCAGCGCCGCGCCCAGCTTGACGCCCATGTGCCCGAGCCCGCCGAGGCCGATGATGGCCAGCCGGGTCGTCTTGCCGGCTTTCCAGTGCCGCAGCGGGGAGTAGAGCGTCACACCCGCGCACAGCAGCGGCGCCGCCTTGTCCAGCGGCAGCGCGTCGGGGATGCGTAGCACGTAGTTCTCGTCGACGACGATCGCGCTGCTGTAGCCGCCCTGGGTGGGCTGGCCGTCCTTGTCGACGCCGTTGTAGGTGGCCATCGACCCGCGCTTGCAGTACTGCTCCAGGCCGGCCAGGCAGCTGCTGCACTCGCGGCAGGAGTCGACGAAGCAGCCCACGCCGACGCGGTCGCCCACCTTGTGCCTGGTGACCGCCGAACCCACCGCGGTCACCACACCGGCGATCTCGTGGCCCGGCACCAGCGGGTAGGTGGGCTCGCCCCACTCGGCCTTGACGGTGTGGATGTCCGAGTGGCAGATCCCGGCGAATTTGATGTCGATCGCCACGTCATGCGGGCCCGGCTCGCGACGGGTGATGGTGGTCTTGGTCAGCGGTGCGGTCGCCGACGTGGCGGCGTACGCGGAAACAGTGCTCATTTGGGAATCCTCTTCGAAAGTTCGTCCGGGAAAAAGTTTAGCTAAGGTAACGGTTTCGGGCCAACCGCGGCGGGTGTGATCTGCGCTGCAGCCGAGTGTGAAACCACGGCTTCGGGTGTGCGTGCAGGGCGGGAATCCGGCCGGGTTTGCCGCCAGGGCTTCACACTGAAAGCCCACGATTCACACTCAACGTCCGGGCGAGCCGTCTAGTTGATCGGTGCGTTGACCAGCCGCAGGTCGTCGACGATGCCGCGGGCCGCGATCAGACCCTCACCGGTCTGCCAGATCTCGTCGTTGACGACGTAGACGCGGTTGTCCCGCGTGGCCGACAGCTTGCGCCACGCGCCGCTGTCCAGCACGGTGGCGGCGCGCGCGGCGGCGCCCGGGCCGGCGCACGACACATAGACGACGTCGGCGTCGGCGGCCGAGAGGTCCGGGTTCTTCGCGAGGTCGGCGTCGGTGGCGGCGATCTCGAGGTAGGGCTTGTCGGTGAAGCGCTGGGCGGCGGGGCGGTCCGCGCCGACCGCGCCGAGCACGCTGGCCGGGAAGTTGTCGGCGCCGTAAACGCGGATGGTGTCGGTGGTCAGCCGCACGATGGACGCCTGGAAGTGCGACGCGTCATGGCTGGTCCCGATCTGGGTGGCCCGCTGGGTGAAACCGCCCAGCAGCGCGTCGACGGCCGCGCCGCGGGCGGTGGCGGCGCCGACGCCGCGCAGGTTGTCCTGCCAGGCGGCGCCCGGGGCGGCCGTGAAAAGCGTCGGGGCGATCGCGGCCAGCTGCGGGTACAGCTTCGGGGTCAGGCCCTGCGACCCGAGGATCAGGTCGGGATGCAGAGCGGTGATGGCGCCCAGGTCGGGGTTGGTGCGGGTGCCGGCGCCGGGCAGCCCGTGCACCGCGCCGCCCAGGTACGACGGCTGGCCCGACGCGCCGTCCGGCAGCGCGGCGCCGACCACCCGCGACTGCAGGCCCAGCGCGCACAGGGCGTCGAGCTGGTCACCGGAGAGCACCACGATGCGCCGCGCCTCGGCGGGGACCGCGACCGTGTCGGGGGTGACGCCGGCGGCGTTGCGGGCCTCGCGGGTCGCCGGGCCCTCGTCGGCCGGGGCGGCGTCGCGCGCACACGACTCGTCGGGGCGCCGATCGTTGCCGAGCACGCCGGCCCCGGCGATCTGGGTGGTGGGCGTCACCAGCGACGGGGACGACGCTTTGGAGCCGTCGGAGCCGCATCCGCCGCAGAGCATAACGGCCGCGGCCAGAACGGCGGCGGCCCCGGTCGATTGCCTGCCGAACACGTTCCCGACGCTAACATCCGGCCAGCTTGGCAACGGCCAGCGGACAATTCGTCAGACATGTGCCGGATTGACCTGCCCAGTGCGGGGACCGCGGTTCTAACCGCCGGAGTCGGCCAGGCGAAAGTCCAGTTCTCGGGGTTGTCGGTGGTCTTTCTTAAGGTGCGAGGTATGTCAGAGCGCTGGCGGGGCTGCGCCCAGGGCGTGGTGTCATTACGCAGGCCGCGTCTGGTGCGCGGCTGCATCGAGAGCGACTCGACGTGGTGAAGGCCTGATGAGACGCACATACGTGTTTTTGTTGCGTCCGACGGCACGTCAGCACACCGCGTTGGCGGCGTGTCTGGAATCGCATCGCGAGTTGTATAACGCGGCGCTGCAAGAGCGTCGAGATGGGTGGGCGCACGGCAAAACGCGGGTTCGCTACGGGGACCAGTCGGCACAACTAAGCGAGATCCGGGCGCTGCGCCCGGATGTAGCAGTTTGGTCGTTTTCAAGCCAGCAAGCCACCTTGCGCCGATTGAACAAGGCGTTTGCCGCGTTTTTCCGGCGAGTCAAGATAGCCAAACGCGGTGTCAAAGCTGGCTATCCCCGCTTCAAGGGCGCGGGTCGGTTCCACAGCGTGGAGTGGCCGAAAGACGGCGACGGCGCCCGCTGGCTGCCTGATCAACGGCGGGTCTATCTGCAAGGCATCGGAGAGGTTAAGGTCCACTTGCACCGCAAAGTGGTGGGCCGGGTGAAGACAATCCAGATCAAACGCCAAGGGCGTCGCTGGATGCTGGCGCTCTCTTGCGATGATGTCCCGACAAATCCGCTGCCCGCAACCGGCTGCCATGCAGGAATCGATCTCGGCATCGTCAGTTTCGCCACCATCAGCGACGGCGAGCACATCGACAACCCCCGTTGGGGACGCGTCGCCGCTGATCGGCTGGGCGCAGCACAGCAGCGGCTTGCCCGTGCCAAGCGTGGTTCGAAGAACCGTGTATTGCGCCGAAACACGGTTGCGGCGCGGCACCGCAAAATTGCAAATCAGCGTAAGGACTTTCACCATAAGCAGGCTCGCGCTCTCGTGGAGCGGTACGACCTGCTGGTGGTAGAGAATCTGCGGATCGCCAACATGGTGCGGCGGCCGAAGCCTGTGGCCGATCAGGAAAGCCCAGGGCAGTTTCTAACCAACGGTGCCCGGGCTAAATCCGGGCTCAATAAGAGTATCGGTGACGCTGGCTGGGGTGGCTTCGTCTCGATTCTGCGCGCCAAAGCGGAGGAAGCTGGGCGTACCTGGATCGCTGTCGACCCCCGGCACACTTCCGATGGCTGCGAACAATGCGGCCATGTCGCCGCTGGAAACCGCGTCAACCAAGCGGAGTTTGAATGCCAACGATGCCTGCATCGTGCCCCTGCAGACGAACATGCCGCACGCAACATCCTCAGGGCCGGACTGGCCCTTCACGCCCAGAAGGCGGGAGAACAGGTCGGCGGTTGCACACCGCCGGAGAAGTCACTTACGACAGTTTGTAGGACCAACCCTGACGGCGAGTTCCACGGAGGCTAAGATTCGAGTCAATACTGGGTTCGGGCCCTGTCCGATACGGATGTTTGGAGGAGCTGTTGACAGCCGAAGCCCCCCCGTTGGGAGAACTCGAGGCCGTCCGTCCGTACCCGGCCCGGACCGGTCCCAGAGGGAACCTCGTCTACAAGCTGATCACCACGACCGATCACAAGCTGATCGGCATCATGTACTGCGTCACGTGCTTCATCTTCTTCTTCATCGGCGGCCTGCTGGCGCTGTTGATGCGGACGGAGCTGGCCGCGCCGGGGCTGCAGTTCCTGTCGAATGAGCAGTTCGACCAGCTGTTCACCATGCACGGCACGATCATGCTGCTGTTCTATGCCACCCCGATCGTGTTCGGGTTCGCCAACCTGGTGCTGCCGCTGCAGATCGGCGCACCCGACGTGGCGTTCCCGCGGCTGAACGCGTTTTCGTTCTGGCTGTTCCTGTTCGGCGCCACGCTGGCGATGGCCGGCTTCATCACCCCGGGCGGGGCCGCTGACTTCGGCTGGACGGCCTACACGCCGCTGTCCGACGCCATCCACTCGCCCGGCGCCGGGGGCGACCTGTGGATCATGGGCCTGGCGGTGGCCGGTTTGGGCACCATCCTGGGTGCGGTCAACATGATCACGACCGTCGTGTGCATGCGCGCGCCCGGCATGACGATGTTCCGGATGCCGATCTTCACCTGGAACATCCTGGTGACGTCGATCCTGGTGCTGATCGCCTTCCCGTTGCTCACCGCGGCGCTGTTCGGGCTGGCCGCCGACCGCCACCTCGGCGCCCATGTCTACGACCCGGCCAACGGCGGAGTCCTGTTGTGGCAGCACCTGTTCTGGTTCTTCGGCCACCCCGAGGTGTACATCATCGCGCTGCCGTTCTTCGGCATCGTCACCGAAGTATTCCCGGTGTTCTCCCGCAAGCCGGTCTTCGGTTACACCACGCTGGTGTACGCGACGCTGTCGATCGCGGCGCTGTCGGTGGCGGTGTGGGCGCACCACATGTTCGCCACCGGAGCCGTGCTGCTGCCGTTCTTTTCGTTCATGACCTACCTGATCGCCGTGCCGACGGGAATCAAGTTCTTCAACTGGATCGGCACGATGTGGAAGGGCCAGTTGACATTTGAGACGCCGATGCTGTTCTCGGTCGGCTTCGCGGTCACGTTCCTGCTGGGCGGCCTGACCGGTGTGCTGCTGGCCAGCCCGCCGCTGGACTTCCACGTGACCGACACCTACTTCGTCGTCGCGCACTTCCACTACGTGCTGTTCGGCACCATCGTGTTCTCCACGTTCGCCGGCATCTACTTCTGGTTTCCGAAGATGACCGGCCGGCTGCTCGACGAGCGACTGGGCAAGCTGCACTTCTGGCTGACATTCATCGGTTTTCACACCACGTTCCTGGTGCAGCACTGGCTGGGCGACCAGGGCATGCCGCGTCGTTACGCCGACTACCTGCCCACCGACGGCTTCCAGCCGCTGAACATCACCTCCACGATCGGCGCATTCATTCTCGGCGCGTCGATGTTCCCCTTCGTGTGGAACGTGTTCAAGAGCTGGCGCTACGGCGAGGTCGTGACCGTCGACGACCCGTGGGGCTACGGCAACTCGCTGGAGTGGGCGACCAGCTGCCCGCCGCCGCGGCACAACTTCACCGAGCTGCCCCGGATCCGTTCGGAGCGCCCGGCTTTCGAGCTGCACTACCCGCACATGGTGGAGCGGCTGCGCTCCGAGGCGCACGTCGGGCGCCACGCCACGGCGCTGGAGTCGCCGAAGGGGTTCGGCCCGCGGACCGAACCGGACCGCTCGACGCATGACCAGTAGCGGCGCCGAACGGCCCTGAGTCGCGAGTGAACTCCCCACTCAAGGTGTCGGTGCTGATCACCGTCACCGGCGTGGATCAGCCCGGCGTGACGTCGGCGCTGTTCGAGGTGCTCTCCCAGCACGGGGTCGAGCTGCTCAACGTCGAACAGGTCGTCATCCGGGGCCGCCTCACGCTCGGAGTCCTGCTGTCCTGCCCGCCCGAGATCGCCGACGGCGGCGTGTTGCACCGCGACGTCGAATCCGCCATCCGCGCACTGGGTTTGGATGTCACCATCGAACGCAGCGACAACGGGCCGATCATCCGGGAGCCCTCAACGCACACCATCTTCGTGCTGGGCCGGCCGATCACGGCCCACGCGTTCGGCGCGGTGGCCCGGGAGGTCGCGGCGCAGGGCGTCAACATCGACCTCATCCGCGGTGTCTCCGACTACCCGGTGACCGGCCTGGAGCTGCGGGTCTCGGTGCCGTCGGGAGCCGACGGCGCCCTGCGCAACGTGCTGACCCGGGTGGCGGGCGAGGAGAGCGTCGACGTCGCGGTCGAGGATTACAGCCTGGAACGGCGGGCCAAGCGCCTGGTGGTGTTCGACGTCGACTCGACGCTGGTGCAGGGCGAGGTCATCGAGATGCTGGCGGCCCGGGCCGGTGCCCAGGGCGCCGTCGCCGCCATCACCGAGGCCGCGATGCGCGGTGAGCTGGACTTCGCGCAGTCGCTCGAGCAGCGGGTGGCCACGCTGGCCGGCCTGCCCGCCACGGTGATCGACGAGGTGGCCGAGCAGCTGGAACTGATGCCCGGCGCCCGGACCACGCTAAGGACGTTGCGGCGCTTGGGTTTTCACTGCGGTGTGGTGTCCGGGGGGTTCCGGCGGATCATCGAGCCGCTGGCCGAGGAGCTGTCGCTGGACTATGTGGCGGCCAACGAGCTGGAGATCGTCGACGGGACGCTCACCGGCCGGGTCGTCGGCCCGATCATCGACCGGGCCGGCAAGGCCCGGGCCCTGCGGGAGTTCGCGCAGCGGGCCGGCGTGCCGATGGCCCAGACCGTCGCCGTCGGCGACGGCGCCAACGACATCGACATGCTGGCCGCGGCCGGGTTGGGGGTGGCGTTCAACGCCAAGCCCGCGCTGCGTGAGGTCGCCGACGCCTCGCTGAGCCACCCCTACCTGGACACGGTCCTGTTCCTGCTGGGCGTGACGCGCGGGGAGATCGAGGCCGCCGACGCGGTCGACGGGCAGGTGCGCCGCGTGGAGATCCCGCCGGATTAATGCCGCCGGCGGTACGGCACGATGGTCGGGTGCCCGAAATCGGAAGTGAGGCAGCCGACCCCGACCTGCTGATCGACTTCAGAGACGTGGCGCTGCGCCGCGGCGGACGCACCCTGGTCGGGCCGCTGGATTGGGCGGTCGAACTCGACGAACGCTGGGTGATCATCGGGCCCAACGGGGCAGGCAAGACCTCGCTGCTGCGCATCGCGGCGGCCGCCGAGCACCCGTCGTCGGGCGTGGCGTTCGTGCTGGGCGAGCGGCTGGGCCGCGTCGACGTCTCCGAGCTGCGCTCGCGAATCGGACTGAGCTCGTCGGCGCTGGCGCAGCGGGTGCCCGGCGACGAACTGGTGCGCGACCTCGTCGTGTCGGCCGGCTATGCGGTGCTGGGTCGCTGGCGTGAGCGCTACGAGGACGTGGACTACGGCCGGGCGGCCGACATGCTGGAAAGCCTTGGCGCCGAACATCTGGCGGACCGCACCTACGGCACGCTGTCGGAAGGCGAACGCAAGCGAGTGCTGATCGCCCGCGCGCTGATGACCGATCCCGAGCTGTTGCTGCTCGACGAGCCCGCCGCGGGGCTGGACCTGGGCGGCCGCGAGGAGTTGGTGGCCCGGCTGGCCGACCTGGCCGCCGACCCGGACGCGCCCGCGCTGGTGCTGGTCACCCACCACGTCGAGGAGGTTCCGCCCGGCTTCAGCCACTGCATGCTGCTCTCGGAGGCCCGGGTGGTGGCCGCGGGCCTGCTACCCGATGTGCTGACCGCCGAGAACCTGTCCACCGCGTTCGGCCAGTCGATCGCGTTGGACGCCGCCGACGGGCGGTATTTCGCCCGCCGCATCCGCACCCGCGCAGCCCACCGGAGGCAGCTATGACGTCACCGCAGGAGCCGCCGCCGCTGGTGCCCCGGCCGGCCGCGACCGTGATGCTGGTCCGCGAAACCTCGGCGAAAGACCTGGCCGTCTTCCTGATGCGACGGCACTCGCAGATGGAGTTCGCCGCCGGGGTGATGGTGTTTCCCGGTGGCGGCGTCGACGACCGCGACCGTAACGCCGAGATCGCGTGGGCCGGGCCGCCGCCGCAGTGGTGGGCGCGGCGCTTCGGCATCGAGCCCGACCTGGCCGAGGCGCTGGTGTGCGCGGCCGCGCGGGAGACGTTCGAGGAATCGGGGGTGCTGTTCGCGGGCCCGGCCGATGACCCGGACGGGATCGTCGGGGATGCGTCGGTGTACCGCGACGCCCGCCACGAGCTGGCCACGGGCGCGCTGTCCTTCGCGGACTTCCTGCGCCGCGAGAAGCTGGTGTTGCGCTCGGATCTGCTGCGGCCCTGGGCCAACTGGGTCACCCCGGAGGCCGAGCGCACCCGCCGCTACGACACCTACTTCTTCGTCGGCGCCCTGCCGGCCGGCCAGCGCGCCGACGGGGAGAACACCGAATCCGACCGGGTCGGCTGGACGACGCCGCAGGCCGCCATCGACGACTTCGCCGCCGGGCGCAGCTTCCTGCTGCCACCGACCTGGACGCAGCTGGACTCGCTGGCCGGCCGCAGCGTCGCCGACGTGCTGGCCGTCGAGCGCCAGGTCGTCGCGGTGCAGCCGCACCTCGAAATCCAGGGCGACAACTGGATTTTCGAGTTCTTCGACTCCGACCGCTACCACCAGGCCCGGGAAGCCGGCGGGATGGGGTGGACGTTTTGAGCGAGTTCGTGTCCGTCGTGGTCAGCGACGGCTCGCGGGACGCCGGCCTGGCCATGCTGCTGCTGTCGCGCCCGCCGACCAACGCGATGACCCGGCAGGTCTACCGCGAGATCGTGGCCGCGGCCGACGAGCTGGGGCGCCGCGACGACGTCGCCGCGGTGATCGTCTTCGGCGGCCACGAGATCTTCTCCGCCGGCGACGAGATGGGCGAGCTGCGCACGCTGACCCCACCGGAGGCCGAGACCGCCGACCGCGTGCGCCGCGCGGCCGTCGACGCCGTGGCGGCCATCCCGAAGCCGACCGTGGCCGCGATCACCGGCTACGCGCTGGGCGCCGGGCTGACGCTGGCCCTGGCCGCCGACTGGCGGGTGGCCGGCGACAACGCGAGGTTCGGCGCCACCGAGATTCTGGCCGGGCTGGTTCCCGGCGGCGGGGGAATGGCGCGGCTGGCCCGGGCGGCCGGGGCGAGCAAGGCCAAGGAGCTGGTGTTCAGCGGGCGCTTCGTCGACGCCGAGGAGGCCCTGGCGCTGGGGCTGATCGACGAGATGGTGGGCCCCGACGACGTCTACGACGCCGCCGCGGCGTGGGCGCGCCGCTTCCTCGACGGGCCGCCGCACGCGATGGCCGCCGCCAAGGCCGGCATCAACGCTGTTTTCGACCGGGAACCGGAAGCCCACTAGGCTGCCCTGCATGACGACGAGTACCGACCTCCCCGGCGACGCCGTTCCCAACCCGCACGCCACCGCAGAACAGGTGGAAGCGGCGCGACACGACAGCAAGCTCGCCCAGGTGCTCTACCACGACTGGGAGGCCGAGAGCTACGACGAGAAATGGTCGATCTCCTACGACCAGCGCTGCGTCGAGTACGCCCGGCACTGCTTCGACGCCGTCGTGCCCGACGAGGTCATCCACGAGCTGCCCTACGAACGGGCACTGGAACTGGGCTGCGGAAGCGGATTCTTCCTGCTCAACCTGATCCAGGCCGGGGTGGCCCGGCGCGGGTCGGTCACCGACCTCTCGCCCGGCATGGTCAAGGTCGCCACCCGCAACGGGCAGTCGCTGGGGCTGGACATCGACGGCCGGGTGGCCGACGCCGAGGGCATCCCGTACGACGACGACACCTTCGACCTCGTGGTGGGACACGCGGTGCTGCATCACATCCCCGACGTCGAGCTGTCGCTGCGTGAGGTGCTGCGGGTGCTGAAGCCCGGCGGCCGGTTTGTGTTCGCGGGCGAGCCCACCAACGTCGGCAACGGGTACGCCCGTGCGCTCGCCGACCTGACGTGGAATATCACCATTCGCGCGGTAAAGCTGCCCGGGCTGAGCGCCTGGCGCCGCCCGCAGGCCGAGATCGACGAGAACTCGCGTGCGGCGGCCCTGGAGTGGGTGGTCGACCTGCACACCTTTGCACCGAAAGATCTGGAGCGAATGGCGACCAGCGCCGGCGCCGAGCAGGTCGAGACCGCCACCGAGGAGTTCACTGCCGCGATGCTCGGGTGGCCCTTGCGCACCTTCGAGTCGACGGTGCCGCCGGGCAAGCTGGGCTGGGGGTGGGCCAAGTTCGCCTTCACCGGCTGGAAGACCCTGAGTTGGGTGGACGCCAACATCTGGCAGCACCTGGTGCCGAAGGGCTGGTTCTACAACGTGATGGTCACCGGGGTCAAACCCTCCTGAACCGCGCTTTCGCAGGGCTGCGGTTCAGCGGCGGCGACGTCGCTTACCTGCGCTCGGAGCCCGGCGCCGCGGCGCTGGCCTGCATTGCCGAGCTCGAGCTGAGCGACGCCACCCGGCTCGCCGACACCGCGACAGCGCGCGCCCGGTTCGGCGACAGGGCGCCGGCGCTGGTCGAGACGACGCTGCTGCGCCGCCGGGCGGTGGAAAAACTGGGGGAGCTGGGGGTCTCCGGCTGGCTGTTCACCGACGAGGCGCTGCAGCAGGCCACCGCGGCGCCGGTCGCGCTGCACCGGGCCGAGCGGCTGGCCGGCCGGCTGGTGCACGACGCGACCTGCTCGATCGGCACCGAGCTGGCCGCGCTGCGGGCGCGGGGGATTCGGGCGGTGGGCAGCGACATCGACCCGGTGCGGCTGGCGATGGCGCGCCACAACCTGGGGTCCGGTGCCGGGCTGTGCCGCGCGGACGCCCTGCACCCGGTGACCCGCGACGCGGTGGTGCTCGTCGACCCGGCGCGCCGCAGCGGCGGGCGGCGGCGGTTCGGGATCGAGGACTACCGGCCCGGGCTTCCCGCGCTGGCCGACGCCTATCGGGGCCGGGACCTCGTCGTAAAGTGCGCTCCCGGAATCGATTTCGAGCAGGTGCGGCGGCTGGGTTTCGACGGCGAGATCGAGGTGACGTCGTATCGCGGGTCGGTGCGGGAGGCGTGCTTGTGGCCGGCCGGGCTGACGTCCCCGGGGGTGCACCGGCGGGCGAGCGTGCTGGATCTCGGCGAGCACCTCACCGACGCCGAACCCGACGAGTGCGGAGTGCGACCGGCCGGACGCTGGATCGTCGACCCCGACGGCGCCGTCGTGCGCGCCGGCCTGGTGCGCCACTACGGCGCGCGGCACGGGCTGTGGCAACTCGACCCCGACATCGCCTACCTGTCCGGGGATGGGCTGCCTCCCGGGGTGCGCGGCTTCGAGGTGCTCGAGCAGCTGGCGTTCGACGAGCGCCGGCTGCGCCGGGCCCTGGCGGCACTGGACTGCGGGACGCTGGAGATCCTGGTCCGCGGCGTGCGCATGGACCCCGACGCGCTGCGGCGACGGCTGCGCCCGCGCGGCGGGCGGTCGCTTTCGGTGGTCATCGCCCGCCTCGGCTCGGGGGCCGCCGGGCATGCGACGGCGTTCGTGTGTCGTCCCTCCCGGTAGGCTGGCTGCATCACTCAGGCGCCCCGCCCTTTGATCTGCGAGGACAATCCGACGATGCGTTACCTGTTGTTAGCGACCGCGGCGCTGGCCGCCGCGGTCCTGCCGACCTGGCCCGCGGTTGCCGAGCCGTCGTGTGCAGCCCTGGGCGGCACGGTCGAGGCCGGGCAGCTGTGTCACGTGCACGCCACCGGCCCGACCTACATGCTCAACATGACGTTTCCCGCCGACTATCCCGACGAGCAGGCGCTGGCCGACTACATCACGCAGAACCGCGACGGGTTCGTCAACGTCGCGCAGGCGTCCGGCGCGCGTGACCAGCCCTACCAGATGGAGGCGTCCACCGAGCAGCACACCGCCGGCCAGCCGCCGCCCGGCACGCGCAGCGTGGTGCTCAAGTTCTTCCAGGACGTCGGCGGATCGCGCACGTCGACCTGGTACAAGGCGTTCAACTACAACCTCGGGGCCAAGCGGCCCATCACATTCGACAATCTGTTCGCCCCCGGCGCGGCGCCGCTGGACGCCATCTTCCCGATCGTTCAGCGCGACTTGGAGCGGCAAAGCCCGTTGGGCGCAGCGATTCTGCCGTCGACCGGGCTCGACCCGTCGCACTACCAGAACTTCGCGATCACCGACGACCAGCTGATCTTCTACTTCGCCCCGGGGGAGATGCTGCCGGCGTTCGCCGGCGCGGCGCAGGCGTCGGTGCCGCGCAATGCCATTCCGCCGCTGGCGATTTAGCGTTCAGGACGGCGCGAAGCAGTAGACCTGGCCGTCGCTGGTGGCGGCCACCACCCGGCGATCGTTGCCGACCGACACCCCGACGGGATAACCCGTGGCGGCCGGCAGCGGATAGCTGCCCAGGGTGTGACCGTTCGCGGGATCGAAGACCAGCAGCGACATGCCGGGCGCGCCGTTGGCGGGCGGGCCGCCGACGACGGCGTAGCCGACCCCGCCGCCGGCCAGACCGGCCGACGACAGCGGCGTGACGTCGTCGCGGCGCCACATCGCGTCGGCGTGGTCGCCGGCATCCTTGAACGCCGCCAGGCGGGTGTCGGGGCCGCCGCCGGACACGATCAGCCCCTGCGGGGTGACCGCGGGCGGCGTTTGCGCCAAAAAGCCCAGCGGCGCAGACCATTTCACCTTCCCGTCGGCGGCGCGCAGCGCCCACAGCCGTCCGTCGCGGCCGTTGACGTAGACGGTCACCCCGTCGGCGGACAACACCGGGCTGGCGATCACGCCGGCGGCCACCGCATCGCTCGTCCACTCCCGGCTCAGCAACGGCGACTGACCCGCGTGATACTTCAGCCCGACCAGCCCGGCCGCCGTCGCGCCGGGCTGCCAGACGGCGAGCACCGCCGTCCCGGTCGCCGCCGAGAACGCCGGCGCCGTCGCGACCGGGCAGCCCGGCCGCGCCGGGGCGCAATCGGAAAGTCCGCGCGTCGCGTCGGTGGGATCGACGCCGTCGACCAGATCGAGCGGGCTGCCGGCGACCTCGCCGCGGTGGGAGTCGAACACCAGCACCTGGCCCAGGTGCGTGGCGACGAGCAGCTGGCCGTGCCCGAGAAACCTTGGGGTGGTGGGCATTCCGATCACCGGCCGGCGCCACCGCGTCCACTGGGTCATCGGGAACGATAAAAACGTCCCCGGCTGGCCGACGTAGAGGTTGTCGAAGCCGTCGAACAGCGGGCCGGCGAAGCCGCCGCCCTGCACCAGCCGGACACACCAGCGCTGGCGGCCGTTGGCGTTGTTCTCCCACTCCATCAGCGAGCATCCACCCGAGGTCTGCCCGTTGAGCGCGAGGTAGCCGCGCGCGCTCAGCGCCGCGCCGGCCGCCAGGCTGCCCTTGACCGATCGCGTCCACTGCAGCGAGAGCTTGGTGGCGCCGGCCGTCGCGGTGTAGCTGCTGTTGGCGGCGTCGCCGTAGGGCGCGGGCCAGCCCCGCGCGGCCGACGCGTCGACCCACGAGTCGGTGTTGCCACAACCCCCGAGCCCGATGGCGAGCGCGGCCGCCAGCGCGGCGCTCGACCCGCGCCGAAGCCCGCGCGGGAGATGTCGGGCAAGCACCTCGGGGTTCCAAATCCTTTACACCGGCGATCGAGTACAGGTGAGGGTAACCCGCGACGCCTCCGATAGGCTTTCCGGCCATGACGAGCATGTGGAATGCTCCGCTCCACCGCCGCTGGCGGGGATCGACGCTGCGGGACCCCCGCCAAGCGCGGTTCCTGACGCTGGCGTCGCTGAGATGGGTGCTGGCCAACCGGGCCTACACCCCGTGGTACCTGGTGCGTTACTGGCGGCTGCTGAAGTTCAAGCTGGCCAACCCGCACATCATCACGCGCGGCATGGTGTTCTTGGGCAAGGGTGTGGAGATCCACGCGACGCCCGAATTGGCGGAGCTGGAAATCGGGCGCTGGGTGCACATCGGGGACAAGAACACCATCCGCGCGCACGAGGGCTCGCTGCGGTTCGGCGACAAGGTGGTGCTGGGCCGCGACAACGTGATCAACACCTACCTCGACATCGAGCTCGGCGACTCCGTGTTGATGGCCGACTGGTGCTATGTCTGCGATTTCGACCACCGCATGGACGACATCACCCTTCCGATCAAGGATCAGGGCATCGTCAAGTCTCCGGTGCGGATCGGGCCCGACACCTGGGTCGGGGTCAAGGTGACGGTGCTGCGCGGCACGGCCATCGGTCGCGGCTGCGTGCTCGGCTCGCACGCGGTGGTGCGCGGCGTCGTCCCCGACTACTCGATCGCCGTCGGCGCGCCGGCCAAGGTGGTCAAGAACCGGCAGTTGTCCTGGGAGAGTTCGGCCGCCCAGCGCGCCGAGCTGGCCGCCGCGCTGGCCGACATCGAACGCAAGAAGGCGGCGCGGTAGCGGGCCGTCGCTGACGTCCACGAGCCCGGGCAATTCCGGTCAGTTGTCTTACCGCCTTCCCGCCGCGTCAAGGCCGGGAAAGCCGTGCCCCGATCTCCTGGTGGCGAGCGGACCCGACGTTGTACGTTTCTATGAGTTTCCTAAAGGGGTGTTGACCGGCTTTCGAGGGGAGAACCAATGAGCTTTTCCGTGTGGCCGCCCGAGGTCAATTCGCTACTGCTGCTCGACGGCCCGGGTCCGGGACCGATGCTGGAGGCGGCCGCGGCCTGGGACGGGGTCGGCAGCGAGCTGAGTTCGGCGGCGAACGCGTTCAGTTCGGTGACCTCGGACCTGACGGGCGCGGCCTGGCAGGGCCCGGCGTCGGCGTCGATGACGACCGCGGCCGTCCGCTACGTGGACTGGCTGGGCGGGGCCGCCGCCCGGGCCGAGCAGTCGGCCGCCCAGGCCCGCGCGGCGGCCACCGCGTACGAGTCGGCGCTGGCGACGATCGTGGACCCCGCGATGATCTCGGCCAACCGCGGCCAGTTCGTGTCGCTGGTGATGTCGAACCTGTTCGGCCAGAACGCCCCGGCGATCGCGGCCGCCGAGGCCACCTACGAGCAGATGTGGGCCCAGGACGTCGCCGCGATGGGCGGCTACCACGCCAGCGCGTCGGCGACGGTCGCGCAGCTGGCCTCGTGGGAGCAGGCGCTGGAGAACCTGCCCGCCGAGTTCGCCAAGGCGCTCGGGAACGGATTCGCCCTCGTCGAGCAGGAAATCCAGCAGGCCCCGACCACGGCGATCAACGGGTTCACCCGGGTGGGCGACACGATCTTCAACGGGATCTTCGGGCTGCGCGCGGACCCGCCGTTCGCGGCGAACCAGACCGGCGCCTACAGCGGCACCCCCTCGCTGGTGACCAGGCTCGAAGAGGCCGCGCTGTATCCGGTAAAGCCGTTCCTGGCCTTCTCCGGGCTCGACACGATGATCTCGTCGCCGAGTTCCCCACTGCTGCAGCTGTTTACCGGCAACATCCCCGGCCTGGATTTCTTCATCGGCAACCACCCGCCACAGTTGCTGACGCTGCTGATGGGCGAAACGGTCCAGACCACCACATATAACGGGATGCCGGTCGTGCAGCTCACGCCGGCCCATCCGACCGGCGACTACGTGGTCGCCATTCACGGCGGCGCTTTCATCTTCCCGCCGTCGATCTTCCACTGGCTGCAGTACACCGTGATGGCCTACCAGACCGGCGCGACCATCGAGGTGCCGATCTACCCGCTGCTGCAGCAGGGCGGCACCGCCGGCACCGTGGTGCCCAACATGGCCGGGTTCATCTCCTCGCAGGTCGCCGCGCACGGCACCCCCCACGTCAGCGTGATCGGGGACTCCGCGGGCGGCAACCTCGCGCTGGCGGCTACCGAATACATCGCCGGCCATGTTGGCTATCAGGAGCCGTCGTCGATGGTGCTGCTGTCGCCGTGGCTGGACCTGGGAATGACCAACCCCGCCATCGGGCTGGTCCAGGATCCCCTGCTTCCCGTTGGGGCGGGGCAACTGATCGGCAAGGCGTGGGCGAACGGTCTTTCCATCACCAACCCGATGGTGAGCCCCCTGTACGGGAACCTCAGCGGACTGCCGAAGACGTATGTCTACACGGGCAACCTGGATTCGCTCTCCCCCGACGCGCTGGTCCTGCAGCAGCTGGCCGCGCAGGCGGGGGCGCCGTTCAACTTCGTGCTGGGCAACGGCGAGATCCACGACTGGGTGATCCTCACCCTCGACGGCCCGCAGTACTGGGCACAGATCGACCAGGAGCTCGGCTTGGTGGCCTGACGGTCCTTGACCGCGCGGATTGCCGCGCGTCCTGGTCGTAGTGTTGAATCCGTTGTCGGTGGACGACTTCCAAAACCCGCGGCGTGGCGCGTAGGGCTGTTCGGCGATGAGCAGATCGGATCAGTTCGACTGGTTCAGCGCATACCTGGAAACCCGCGGCCTGCAGCGGGTGTGGCGGCTGGCGACGTTCGGATTCACCGCGTCGCAGGCGGCGCTCCCGCTGGTGATGCTCGCCACCCCATACGGACCCGACCATCCGGGATCCAAGGCGGTGGCGGTGGCGGCGGCCGTGCTCGGCTCCGCCGCCGCGGTTCTGTGGCTGCTGCGCTGGCCCACCCGGCGCCAGTCGATCCTGTATACGCAGGCCGCAACCGTCGCGATCGCGGCGACGTGCTTGACGCTGTCCAACCCGTACTCGGGATTGTTGGGGTGCACGACGTTTGCGGTCGTCGGTGGGTTCATCGCCTATTTCCACACGGTTGGGTATGTGATCGCCAACTTCGCCGTGGCCGCCACCTGCGCGGTGGTCCTGGCCTGTCGCCTCGTCGTGAGCACCGGCGACGTCGCGCTCACCGCGGCCTCGCTGATCACCGTCGCGGCGCTCAACGTCGGCGTGCCGTTCGGGATCGAGTTGCTGGTGCACGCGTTGCGGGCCGATTTGCGAAGTTCGGACCGCGATTCGCTCACCGGGCTGCACAACCGGCAGTCGTTCTACAGCTCGGCCTATGAGCTGATGATGCGGCAGCGCGGTTCGCCGGGCACCTACCTGGTGATCGCCTTGATCGACCTCGACAATTTCAAGCAGATCAACGACACGCAAGGGCATGCGGTCGGCGACCGGGCCCTGGTCGCGGTGGCCGCGGTCCTCAAAGAGAACTGCCGCCCGAGCGCGGTCATCGGCCGCCTCGGCGGCGAGGAATTTTTGATCGCGGATATCGATTCCACCCCGAACCCGGCCGCGCTCGCCGAGCGACTTCGCCGTGCGGTGGCTTTGACGCCGTTGCGCATCACCGCGAGCATCGGCACCGCGGGCGCCCTGGTCGGCGGCGGCCAGAGCGTCACCGACATGCAACTCATCGAAGATCTCGTCAGTACGTCGGACGCTGCCATGTATGAGGCCAAACGCGGTGGGGGCGACCGGGTTTGCCACTATTCGAACGTGGTGCGCACTCGGGACCGCCAGTGACGGCCCGCGCACTCACATGCTCTGATACCGGCGCAGCGCCTCGGCGCGCTCGGCACCGTGGTCGACGATCGGCGCCGGATACTCCTGTGGCCGTTGGCCTTTGCGCAGGTGCGGGTCGCCGGCCGCGCGCAGCTCGGGGACCCAGCGCCGGATGTAGTCGCCCGAAGGGTCGAACTTCTGGCCCTGGCTGAGCGGGTTGAACACCCGGAAGTACGGCGCGGCATCGGTGCCGCATCCCGCGCACCACTGCCAGCCGTGCTGGTTGTTGGCCATGTCGCCGTCCACGAGCTGGTCGAGGAACCACGCTGCGCCCCACTGCCACGGCAGATGCAGGTCCTTGACCAGAAACGACGCGACGATCATCCGCACCCGGTTGTGCAGGAAGCCGGTCTCGCGCAGCTGGCGCATGCCGGCGTCGACGACGGGGAACCCGGTCTGGCCGGCCTTCCAGGCCTCGAAGTGGCGGGTGGCCTCGGCGCCGGTGTCGGTCTGGATGGCGTCGAAGTTTCGGTTCCAGTTGCGCCACGCGCTGGCCGGCCAGTGGTGCAGCACGTCGGCGTAGAAGTCGCGAAACGCCAACTCCCGCAGATAGGCCCGCGCCCCGGCGCCACGCAGGTCGACGTCGGCGACCAGGGTGCGGGGATGGATGGTGCCGAACTTCAGGTGGGCCGACATGCGGCTGGTGCAGGCCAGGTCGGGCCGGTTGCGATCCGCGGCGTAGCGGTGTAAGCCGTTGTCCACGAACGACTTCCAGAGTTCGCCCGCGGACTCCTCGCCTGCCGTCACGTCGAGGGTGGCGCCGGGGTCGGGGATCTCGCACCGCTCGATCGGCAGGCGCGCCGGATCGATCCAGCGCGCGGACTCGGGCCCCGATTTCGCCGGCGACCGCCACCCGACCTCGCGCCAGCGGTGCAGGAACGGGGTGAACACCCGGTAGGGCGAGCCGTCGTTCTTGACGACGCGCCCGGGTGACACCAGGTAGGGCGAGCCCGTGGCGACCAGTGGCACGCGATCCAGTGCGGCGCGGACCTTCTCGTCGCGGCGCGTGCCGTACGGCGCGAAGTCCGCCGAGATGTGCACCGACGACGCGCCGATCTCGTTGACAATGCGGGGAATCTGGCGCTCGGGTGGTCCGCGGGTCACCAGCAGGCGGCCGTCGAGGTCGTGGCGCAGTTGCCGCAGCGAGTCGCCCAGAAACTGCAGCCGGCGTTCACCCGAGGAGGCTTCCAGCCGCGGGTCGAGGACGAAACAGGCCAGGACGTCCCCGCTTTCGGCGGCGGTGGCCAGCGCGGGGTGGTCTTTCAGCCGCAGGTCGCGGCGAAACCACAACAGCGCGACCATGATTCAGCGGTTCAGGCGCCAGATGTGAGTGGACAGCGCGGTAGCGAACCCGCACCACAACGGATACGGCGCCAGCGCCGCCCCGGCGCGCGCGTCGGCGTCGGCCGCCCGCCGGACCAGATCGGCGCTGCTGGCGGTGAGCGCCGCGGCGCCGAGGGCGGCGGCACCGAGTTTGTGGTAGCGGAAGAACAACCAACTCCATCCGGCATTGAGGACGAGGTTGGTCCCGAGGGCGGCGATGTAAGCGCGGGCCTTGTCGTCGCGGCCGGCCGCGCGGAAGTGGTCGATGGCCACCGCGGAGGTGGCTGCGATGTCGGTGTACAGGCTGGTCCACGCCACCGGGAACACCGCGCCGGGTGGCTGATAGCGCGGCTTGCGCAGGCGCGCATACCAGGCGGGGTTGCGCGCCGGACTGGCGATGCTGCCGGCCCCGGCGGCCGCCGCGACGGCCAGCGCCGTGCCGGCGAGCGTCTGCTTGTTCATGTTGCCTCCCTGGGGGTTTGGCGTTCGGGGTGGGTGGGCCACCAGATGCGGTCGCCGATGAGGGCGAACAGCGCGGGGATGACCAGGGTGCGCACGACGAAGGTGTCGAGCAGGATTCCGAGCCCGACGATGATGCCCAGTTGCGTCAGCACGATCAGCGGCAGCACCCCCAGCACACAGAAGACGGCCGCCAAAACGATTCCCGCGCTGGTGATCACACCCCCGGTGGCCGACACCGCACGGACCATGCCGGACGAGGCGCCGTGGGCGCCGGGATGTGAAGCCTCCTCGCGGGCGCGGGTGACCAAAAAGATGGTGTAGTCGACGCCGAGGGCGGCCAGAAACAGGAATGCGAACAACGGGGTGCCGTTGTCCAGCGCGGGAAATCCGAAGGCGTGCACGCTTGCCCAGCCGCCCAGGCCCAGCGCGGCCAGCGCCCCGAGGATCGTCGCGGCAAGCAGGGTCGGCGGCGCGAGCGCCGAACGCAACAGGACGTAGAGGACGGCCAGGATCACGGCCAGGATCGCCGGAATCAGCACCCGCCGGTCGTGCGTGGCGGCGTCACGGACGTCCAGCGCCTGCGCGTCGGCGCCGCCCACCAGTGCGCCGGGCGCGGCCGCCCGCGCCGAACCCCGCAGGGCCGCCACCGTTGTGAACGCGCGTGCGGACGAGGGCGGAGCGTCGATCACGACCGACCACTTCGTCAACCCGGTCGCCGAGCGGCCCGCCTCGGACGCCGAGACCACGCCCGGGGTGGACCGGATCGCCCGCTGCACCGGCTCGGCCTCGGCGGTGGGGGCGACGACCAGCGTGGGGCTGGCCGTGCCGCCCGGAAAGTGCGCGGCCAGCACGTCATAGCCGGACACCGAGTCCGCGCGGACGCGGAACTGTTCGGTCTGCGACAACCCGATTCGCGTTCCCAGCAGGCCGGTGGCCAGGGCCGCCAGGACCGCGATCGCGACGACGGCGACCACGGCCGGACGCCGGTTCACCCATTCGGCGACGCGGTGCCACGGCCCGGAATCCAGGCCGGCGCCGCCGTCGGCGCGGGGGATGAAGGGCCAGAACAGGCGCCGCCCGCACAGCGCGAGCACCGGCGGCAGCACCACCAGCACCGACACGGCGGCCACGAACAGCCCGCAGGCGGCCAGGGCGCCCAGGCTGCGGGTGCTCGGGGTCGACGCGAACAGCAGCGTCAGCAACGCCAGCACCACGGTGGCGTTGCTGGCGACGATGGCCGGCGCTGCCATGCGAACCGCCCGGCGCAGCGCTGCGCGGTGTTCCGACTCGGGCGCGCGGTTCCCGCGAGCGCCCGTGTTTGTACGCGACATGCCGGTGATTGTTGGCATTTTGGGGGCTCTCGGCGGCAATGAACTTTGCCCATGGCGCGAAAGCTCCTGCCGGTACCGGGAAATCAGCAGCAGCGCGTAGTTGGTGCCCGCCCCGAACACCAGCACGCTGGTGATCCCGGCAGTGGAGCCGTCGAAGCTCAGCCCCGTCAGCCCCGCCACCGCGGTGCCCACCGCCGTGGCGACCCGGTCGGCGAACCCGATCACCAGCAGCGGCGCCAGCCACAGCACCGGGGAGCGGTAGGTGGCGATGAGCAGCAGCGCCACCACCGACGCCGTCACGGCCAGCAGGGTGACGTTGGCGTTGGTGAACGCGTTGGCGATGTCGGCACCGAACGCCGGGCCCCCGGTGACGTGTGCCCGCAGCCCCGCGGGCAGACCCGCGCCGGCGGCGCCGCGCAGCGCGGCGACCGCGTCGTCGAGGTCCAGGCCGGACAACTCGGCGCTCACCGACACCATCCCGATAGCCGCCTTGCCGTCGGCCGAGATCCGCACCGGCGCCGCGCCGGGTTGCCGGGACAGCGCCAGCGTCCGGTCGACGGCTGCCCGTGCGGCGCCGACGTCCGCGGCGTTGAGCGCCGCTCCGTCGGCGCGGTTGACCACGACGATCAGCGGGGCCCGGCCGCCGCCGGGAAACTGGGGGGCGAGGGCGTCGAGCTTGGCGGAGTCGGACGCGGACGGCACCGACTGCGGTGCCTGACCCGCCGCCGCGTTGCCGCCGATGAACACCATGAGGGCAATACCCAGCAGAACCGCCGCCAATCCGGGCAGCCAGGAACGCCGGCCCGTCACGACGTTGGCCAGAGCGTCCCACACCACAGTCGCGATCCTTTCAGTCACTTAAACATTAATCAAATTAACAATTGCCTGGTATGCTGCGATTCTGATGACGGGTGCCACCGAGCGCGCGGGGCTGGAGGCGCTGATCGCGGCCGACGCGCGTGCCCTCACCGCCGAATCCGACCAGTTGGGTCGTGCCTTCGCCGCGGTGCATGGGTTGCGCCCCAGTGATTTTCGCGCATTGCTGCATATCCTGGTCGCCGAAACTTCGGGTACCCCGCTGACCTCGGGGGAGCTGCGGCACAAGATGGGACTGTCCGCGCCGGCGATCACCTACCTCGTCGAGCGGATGATCCGTTCCGGTCACGTTCGCCGTGACCGCGACGCCGCCGATCGCCGCAAGGTCATCCTGCGCTACGCGGGACGAAAACTGGACATGTCCGACGACTTCTTCGTCCCGCTGGCAGCCCATACCCACGCCGCTATGGCGGGGTTGCCCGACGCCGATTTGACCGCCGCGCATCGCGTGCTGGCCGCGGTGATCGATGGCATGGGGCGATTCCACTACGAAGTGGGAGTCTTTGGCGCCGGCGTGGGTACGACATAACGGTGAACGTAGAGGATCCCCGATGCGCATTTCCACTCTGAGCGCGGCCTTCGCGGCGGTCGCCGCGACGTCCGTGGTTGGTGGGCTGGCCACCCGCCCGGCGAGTCAATCGGTTTGGTACCAGAGGCTGCACAAACCGGCGTATCAGCCGCCGCGGGCGGTGTTCCCCATCGTGTGGCCGGCGCTGTACGCCGACATCGCGGTGGTGTCGGCGAACGTGGTCGACCGGCTGTGCCAGACCGGCAGCCGGCCGGCGGCCCGGCCGTATGCGATGCGGCTCGGCCTCAATCTCGTGCTGAACGCGGGCTGGTCGTGGGTGTTCTTCAATCGGCGCCGGCTGGCGGCAGCCGTCGGCCTCAACGCGGTGCTGACGCTCAGCAGCGCGGATCTGGCCCGTCGCGCCATCGCCGTCCGGGGCAGGAACGCGGCACCGCTGATGCTCTATCCCGCGTGGTGCGCGTTCGCGTCCGTGCTGTCCGCCCACATCTGGGCGTTGAACCGCGGCCGGATCGACGCGCCGTGACGCGGATTTCGTGAGGTCGCGAGCATGGCCGTGATTCTGGCTTACGGGTCGCCCGCGCTGGGGCATCTGTATCCGCTGGGAGCACTGCTGCGCGAGTTGGGCCGGCGCGGGCACGAGATTCACCTGCGCACCCTGGCCGCAGAAGTTCCCGGAATGCGCGCGATCGGCTTCCGCGCCGAGGCCGTCGATCCGCGGATCGAGGCCATCAGCGGCCGGGACTGGCTGGCGCCCAACGCGTTAGGGGTCCTCAGGCGGACCGTCGACGTGCTGTGCCGGCGCGCGGTGATCGAAGTCGACGATGTGCGACACGCGATGTCGCGGGTGCGGCCCGACGCGGTCATCGTCGATGCCAACTGCTGGGGAGCCATGTCGGCGGCCGAGACCGCTGGCGTTCCCTGGCTGGTGTTTTCACCGTTCACGCCCTACCTCAGGTCGCGTGCGGCACCGCCGTTCGGTCCCGGCCTGCGGCCGCTGCCCGGTGTGGCGGGCAACATGCGCGATGCTGCGGTGCGCCCGGTCGTGAGCCACCTCTTCGATCGCCGGATCGTGCCGCGGGTGAACGCCATCCGGAGAAGGCTCGGGGTGCCGACGGTCGCGTCGGTGGACGGGCTCATGCGCCGCGCCCCGTTGCTGCTCGCGGTCGGCGGCGAGCCGTTCGAGTACCCGCATCCGGACTGGCCCGACGTGCATTTCATCGGCGCGTGTGCGTTCGAGCCGGCGCCCGCGGCGGTCCCGGGCTGGGTGAGTGCCATCGACAGGCCGATCGTCCTGGTCAACACGTCCTCCATCGCGCAGGCGGACGCCGGGCTGGGCCGGATCGCCCTGCAGGCGTTGGCTGACGAGCCGGTCCATGTCGTCGCGACGTTTCCCGCGGGCGTGCCCGAGGGGTTGCCGCGGACAGCCAATGCCACGGTGTGCCGGTTTGTGAACCACGGTGTGGTCCTCGACCGTGCGATCTGTGCCGTCACGCACGGGGGGATGGGTACCACGGTGAAGGCGCTGGACCGTGGTATTCCGGTGTGCGCGGTGCCGTTTGCCCGCGATCAGGCGGAGGTCGCGCGCCGCGTGCAGGTCGCGGGCTGCGGCACCCGGCTGCCGGCCAGGCGGCTGACCGCGGCGCGGCTGTTGGCCGCGGTGCGGGAGGCTGCCACGATGGCCGCGGGCGCGCGACGGGTGGCCGCCGGGTTCGCCGCGACCGGCGGCGTGGCGCGCGGGGCGGACCTGGTCGAGCGGCGCTTGCCCGGTCGGGTGCTACCGCGAGGTTTTGGCGGGGTCGCCGGCGAGGTCGTCTTCGAACGATGACAGCGCCGCGATCATCGCCGTGAAGACCCGATGGGCCGCGGCGAGATCCTTGTCGGTCAAGTCCGCCATCGCCGCGTTGAGATGAACACGCAGCGGCCGGAAGAAGCCCTGCGCCAACGTCATACCGCTGTCCTCGTAGCGCAGCAGCCACTTTCGCCGGTCCTCGGGGTCGGGCTCGCGCCGAATGTGGCCGGCCTCGATCATCCGGTCGACGAGGTAGGTGATCGCGGCCGGAGACACGTCCATGCGCTGCCGCAGCTGGGCCAGCGACAGCGGTTTGCCCGCGGTCTCGCCGACCATGATGTGGAGCAGGGCGTGGAAGTCGCTGCTGCTGACGTCGTTCGTCCGGGCGAAGTGACGGCCGATGCGGTCGGATTGCGCGGTGATGGCGCGCATGTCGGCCGACAACCGCCTTTCCAGCTCGGCCCGGTCGGGCGGTGGGTCATGTGCGCGGCGCTTGGTCACCTACCCGCATCCTTCACTCAGACGTCACGGCGAACCCTACCCGAGCGCCGGGATGGTCGGCGTCACACCGGCCTCCGGGTGAGGGTGCTGCCCTCGATGCCCGCGGCCACGCCGATGTTTCGCAGCCAGGCCGATCCAGGACACGGCGGCCGCGGCGAAGGCGAGGGCCTGGGCGGCGCGGGTGCGTCCCCGCGGATAGCACACGCCGGCCACGTAGCCGTCGATGAATCCCGTTGCGGGCAGCGGCTTCATTCCGGCGCGGGCGCGCGCCCGGTCTTCCAGCGAGGTGAGCGGACACG
The DNA here is from genome assembly GCF_059812405.1 of Mycobacterium sp. NGS57. NCBI lineage: Bacteria > Bacillati > Actinomycetota > Actinomycetes > Mycobacteriales > Mycobacteriaceae > Mycobacterium > Mycobacterium sp. NGS57. The sequence goes on from NZ_JCALCP010000002.1 coordinate 550,292, forward strand.
GCCAGCGCAGCGTCACCACCGCCGCGCCCCAGCACACGGCCGCCGCGTGCAGCCAGGCGGTGCGCGGCCACCGCAGCGCCAGAAATCCGCCGGCGGGCACGTAGAGGAGGTAGGCGAAGTGTGCGCCCGCGGTAAGCCTGACGACGAACATGTCAGCCCCTCGTGCGGACTTGGTAGCGGCGTTCGGCGTAGGCCAGGTCATCACGCCACAGCCGGGTGGCGGCACGGCGCATCAGCGGTGCGATCAACGCGCCGGCGTGGCGCGCGGCTGCGAAGCCCGGGCGCTGCGAGGTCGCGACGACGGCCTCGACAACGGTGACGCCCGGCCGCCCGTCGGGCCCGGGACCTGTTGGCGTGGCGTGGGTTTCGACGACGCTGCCGGTGCCCTCGCCCTCGACGATGCGCATCACGACGGTGCGTGCCTCGGGCGTGGCGAATTCGGCGATCACCGGCACCCCCAGGCGGCCCATTCGGAAGGTGACCGAGACCAGAAAGCGGTCGTCGTGCTCGGTGGGAGTGGTGAGCACCTCCAGGCGGGTGAAGGAGTACGGGTGAAACCACGCGCCGTGCCAAGGGTCGAGCCGGTTGGCGACGATATCGACGGGTTCGCACCGACCGGCCACCCGGGCGACCGCCGCCAGGGTGTCGCCGGTGGGCCGCGGCGCGATCACCGGCGCGTCCAGCGGGTCTTCCCGCCCGACTGCGTCCAGGCGCACCCACGCCAGCACGCCGTCGTCGTGGCAGGGGAACGGCTTCCAGCCGAACTCGCAGGTGTCGCCGTCCAGGGCCAGCCCGTGCCAGCGACAGAACAGGACGCCCCCGCGAACCGCTCCGTCGGCGAGATCGGCACCCAGGTGGGGGCACGTCGCGGGACCGACGCGCAAGCGGCGGCGCCCGTCGCGCCAGGCGACCAACTCGATGCCGGCCACGCGCGCTCCGAACGGGCGACCGGTGCGCACGTCGCTGCTCGCCGCGAACACGAACCAGTTCCCGGTCGGGCGGCGTTGGGACCGGTCCAGCGCGGCACCGATGATCCCCGGCTGTGCGTCGCGGTAGGTCGGGCGCTGCTGTGTCCATGGGACGTGCGGGATCACACCGATGGGCCAGTCTTTCGGCCACCGTCGGCGCACGCGGTCACCGACGCTCATCGCCGCCGCCGCTCGGCCAGTGACCGCAGCAACGCCGAGCGCCCGCGGGTGGGAACCGTGCACAGCGGGTGGCCGGCCAGCCCCCACGAGGCGAGCAGGCGATTGGCGGCCGACCAACCGGTGGTCGCCGCGCGTTCCATCAGCGCCACCGGCAGGTCGACGCGGATCCCGTCGCCGGCCAGTACCAGTCCCGGCTGCGGCGTGTCCACGGTCGGTCGCTCCGCATACGTTCCGGGCGCAAACAGGGGACAATCGGCGCGGCGCAGTTCACATTCGTCGAGGACCCGCGCCGCCGCGGTTTCCGGATACAGGCGGTGCAGCCGCCCGAGCGCCGCGGCGGTCGTCGATGCGGAACTGGCCGCGTACGAGTGCAATTCGACGACCGATCCGTCGTGACTGCGGGCCCACGCGGCGGCCTCGTGCTCGTAGCGCTCGAGCACGCTCACGTTGTCGACGGGCTGCTGGCCGGCGGTGCCGAGGAAGGCCGGCCGGTCCGCGTCGACGCGCCGGTCCAGCCACAGCCGGTGCACCACGAAGGGCGGCGCGGTGCGCAGCCGCGCTATCCGGGCGCGCCATGCATCGTCGCCGAGGCCGGGCGAGGCGGCCACCACCCGTTGCAGTCCGGCCACGTCGAGCGCCAGCACAACGGCGTCCGCGTCCAGGTGCTCACCGGAATCGGTGTGCACGCGAAGGGCTTTCGTGCCCCCGGTGGTGATCCGGGACACCGGTGCGCCGAGGTGTACCCGAACATCCCTGTCGCTCAGATAGCTCCGCAGCGGATTCCACAGGCTCACATCGAAGTTGGCGGTGGCGACATCGAAGATGAGGCCCTCGCTGGAGCCCAGGAAGTAAATGTGGAACATGGTCGCCAGTTCCGCGGCGGACAACTGCGCCGGCTCGGCGAAGAAGCTGCGCGAGAATACTTCGAACGCGAGGTGCCGCGCGGACTCGGGGAAGTTGATGCTCTTCAGGAAGGTTTCGGCGTCGATGTGGTCGAGCCGCCGGTAGATGTCCGGCACCGAGACCGCGGCCAGTGGCGCAGCGGCCCGCGCGTTGATGCGCGCGAGGTCGCCGAGCCGAAATGTCGGGCTGCGCAACGCAAACGCGAGCGCGTTCCACGGCGGGGTGCGGGGCAATCCGCGGAACGTGTCGCGCCGGCCCGCGCCGTCGATCAGGGGGTAGTCACGGACGGGTGCGAGCATGCGCAGGTCGGGATCGACGCGGCGCAACAGGGCCCTCAGGTTGTAGTACTGGCGGAAGAAGGCGTGAAACCCGCGGTTCATCGCCAGCTCGGCGCCACCCCGGTGTTCGGTCCAGCCGCCCACCCGGCCGCCGAGATAGTGCTGGCGTTCCACGATGCCGACGTCGATCCCGCGCTCGGCGAGCCCGGTGGCGGCGGCCAGGCCGGCGATCCCGGCGCCGACGACGACGGCGCGGGGGCGCCGCGACAGCGCGCCGGCGTGGGGTAATCCCGGCGGCGGCTGATGAATTCGGCGGCGACGGTCCGTCATTGGGTTGCCCTGCCCAAGAAGGTGTGCACGACATTGTGTTCCCAGCCCGGCATGGTCTCGCGGCGCACGCCTGCGAATCCGGCGTCGGTCATCCGGCGCTCCAGCCGCGCCGCCCCGTCGAAGGTAAGGACGCTGCGCCACAGATGCCGATACAGGGTGGTGTCTTGGGTGCGCCACCAGCCGGCGGGAATGATGATGCCCCAACACACCGCGTGCCAGACCAGGGTCGCGGCGCGGGAATCGCGCACCGAGTACTCGTGCAGCGCAAGCTTTCCCCCGGGCCGCAGCAATCCGCGGAAGGCGCGCAGTTGGCGGTCCGGGTCCGCGAGGTTGCGCAGCAGGTAGGCGGCCAAGATCCCGTCGAACGGTCCGGCGATGCCGTGCTCGTCCAGGTCTTCGACGCGCGCGTGCACGAAGCGGACGGATTGCGGCCACGGCTTTTCCCTTGCCGCATCGAGCATTCCGCGCGCCGCGTCGACGGCGACGATCTCCGCCTCGGGTGCCACCGCCAGCAGCGCGGCCGTCGAAGCGCCGGTGCCGCAGCCCGCGTCGAGCAGGCGCAATCCGCGGCCCGCTCCCGGCAGCCGCATGCGGCGGGCCGACAGGCACAGGTTCGGGTGGTAGTACGGATTGGCGCCGACCAGCCGGTCATACGCCGCCGCGCCCCCGTCGAAGGCGCCGGGGACCTCGCCGCGGGGCAGGCCCGTTTTACCGACGCGCACGTTGGCGCTCCCACAACAGCAGCACCGCGGTCACCAGCGCGAAGCCGAACAGGAAGTCCTCGATGGGGATGTCGAACGGAAAGCGCACGCCGCTGGTTTGGTGTTCGTCGTAGATCACGACCGGGGCGCTGCGTTTCGTCAGCCAGCCGTCGACCGGGACCTGAAATCCCAACACGATGACCATCGACAGCCAGTAGGCGGGCCGGCGGAACAGGCCGGTGTGCAACAGCGTGAACTCCAGCGCGCACACCGCCAAGACCGACGCGATCGCCGGCACGGTGTAGCCGAGGCCGTTCATCGGCGCCCGACCCGATCGAGGATGGTCGTCACCGCGTTGTAGGTCAGCAGGGCGCACACGGGGATCACCAGGAAGAACAACGCTTCCTCGACGGGGATCCCGAACGGTAGGTGGGCTCCGCTGATGTATCTGTCGTTGTAGGTCCACACGTGGGCCGCGACCGCGACCGCGTCCCAGACGAGAAACACCGCCGCGACGCCGAACACCGCGCGCGCGAGCCGGCGCGGTTGTCGGTACACGCCGGCTCCGAACAACTCCAGCGGCGCCGTGACCGCCAGGCACAGGCCGAGCAGGATCAGGTACTGCCACCGGTCGATCACGCCGCACCGGCTTTCCGCTCGGGTTGGGCCAGCCGGACCCGCCACGCCTGCAGGAGGGCGCCGCCGGCGACCCGGAGTCGTCGGGTCGTGCCGACGGTGGCGCGCCGGGTGAACACCGAGAAGTCGCAGTCCTCAATGCTGTCGAGGATTTCGGAGTAGAGCGTCAACGCGGTCGCCACGCACGGGCGGGAACGGGGCGCGAGCAACGCGACCCCTTTGGCGGCGAAGCGGTAGATCTCGCGGGTGATGTCGTGCTGAGCCTCCAGGGCGGCCCGCACCCGCGCATCGGTGCGCCGGTGCGCCTGACACCAGGTCATCAGCGCCCGGTCCACACCGAAAGCGGCGAGTTCGTCGGCGGGGAGGTAGATCCGGTTGCGCGTCAAATCCTCGTCGACGTCGCGCAGGAAATTGGTGAGCTGGAAGGCCCGGCCCAGCGCCGCCGCGTACGGGGCGGCGTCGACCGGAGCGCCTACCGTGCCCAGGATCGGAAGCATCTGCAGCCCAATGACTTCCGCGGAGCCACGCATGTAGCGATTGAGCGCCGGGCGGTCCGGATAGTCGGTGACGGTGAGGTCCATGCGCATGGAGGCGAGGAAGTCCTCGAACAGATCCGTGGCGATCCCATAACGACGGACGGTATCGTCGACCGCGGCGAGGACGGGCTCGTCGTGGCGCTCGCCGGTGGCGAAGAAGCGATCCGACAGCCGCCGCAGCGCCTCGGCCCGCACGGATCCGTCCAGTGCCGGATTGAGCTCGTCGAGGATGTCGTCGGCGTGGCGGGCGAAGGCGTACAGCGCGTGTACCGCCGGGCGCTGATCCGGTGCCAGCAATCTCGTGGCAAGGAAATACGTGCGGCCGTTTTCGGCGGCGATCTGCCGACAGCGCCGATAGGCCGCGCGCAGGCGCGGATCCCGGATCCCGGCGGCGTCCAGTTCCGCGCGAATCATCGCGATCCGGCCTTCAAGTCGAGTGTCCTGGCGCTCCGAGAGGTTGTTCCGGTGATGCGGTCGGCGGCCAGTCGGCCCGAGATGAGCGTGGTCGGCACCCCCACGCCGGGCAGGGTCGAGGACCCGGCCAGCACCGCGTTGCCGATGCCGCGCACGATGTTGGCGGGGCGAAACGGTCCGGTTTGAGCGAACGTGTGGGCCAGCGCGAACGGCGTCCCCGCCGCCATGCCCTGGGCGGCCCAGTCGGCGGGGGTGTCGACGTGCAACAGCCGGGCGTCGTCGCGCACTCCGGGCAGCAGCCGGTCCTGCACGACGTCGAGGAGGGAATCCGCGTACCGGCCACCGATATTCGGCCAGTCGATGCCGTCGCGCGATAGGTTGGGCGCCGGTGCCAGCACGTAGAGCAGGTCGCGGCCGGCAGGGGCCAGGCTCGCGTCGCTGGCCGTCGGCCGGGTGACCAGCAGCGAGGGGTCGGCCATGAGTCGCCCGTCGTCGACGATGTCGGTAAACGTCGTTTCCCATTCCGCGCCGAAAAGGATGCTGTGGTGGGCGCTTTGGGGCGGCGCGGCGCGGCATCCCACGTGCAGGACGACCGCCGAGGGCGCCGCGCGCAGCGGGACGAGGCGCCGCGGCCGGTGGCCCAGCAGCCGGTAGGTCTGCGGCAGCTCGGTGGTCAACACCACCGCGTCGCAGGCGATGCGGTGATCCTGGTCGGTGTGCACGGCGGTGACCCGTTCGCCGGCGCGCTCCAGGGCGGTGACCGTCGACCCGTAGCAGAACCGCACGCCGGCGTCGGCGGCCGCCGCGGCCAGCGCGTCGGGCAGTGCGCGCACGCCGCCGCGCGGAAAGAACACGCCCGCAACGGTGTCCATGTAGGCGATCACCGCATAGACCGCCAGGGCATGCTGCGGCGCGACACCGGCGTACAGGGATTGGAAGGTAAACACCCGGCGCAACCGGGGGTCGCTGAGGTGGCGTTTGACCATCGTGTCCCAGCGCCGAAATCCACCGAGCATCACCAGCCGGGCCAGCCGGCCGTTGAGCAGGGCGAGCGGGGAGTCGAAGTTGGCGGCGATGAACCCGTCGAACTCGGTGCGGTACAACCGGTTCAGCCAGTCGCGCAGCCGACGGTATCCGTCGGCCTGACGCGGGCCGGCGAACTCGCGCACCGCGGTGGCCATCCGGTCGGCGTCGCTGTGGACGTCGATGCTGCTGCCGTCGGCGAACATCGCCCGATAGGCCGGGTCGACCGGCATCAATTCCAGCCGCTGCGAGGCGGTTTCGCCCACGGCGGCGAACGCCTCGTCGATGAGATCGGGCATCGTGAGCACCGTCGGACCGGTGTCGATGCGATAGCCGTCGATGTCGCGACGGCCCGCCCGGCCGCCGGGCCAGGGCTGCCGCTCCACGACCGTTACTTCCCGGCCGCGCCCGGCCAGGTGCAGCGCGGCCGCGAGCCCGGCGAATCCCGCACCGACCACGACGACGTGATCGGTGCGCCCCCGGACCGTCCTCATTGGTGCCCCCCTGCCACGCTCAAGCCGCCCGTCGTGTGCACAGGCCGGCCATATCGATCAGCGCGGCGGTCAAGCTGGTGTCAAGCGTGCTGCGATCCAGCGCTTTTCGTGCGGTCTCGACGCGCTGGGCGATCATGTCCTCGATCCATCCCACGGCGCCGGTAGCGCAAATCAGGCTGCGCCAGTGCTCGAGCGCGGAATCGTCGAGCCGGTCGCTGTCCATCAGTTGGCGGAATTGCCGCCGGGTCGACGCGTCGGCCAACTGATGTGCGGCCACCACGACGCTGGTGGCCTTGCGTTCGATCAGGTCTCCACTGTTGGGCTTGCCGGTAGCAGCGGGTGAGCCGAAGATACCGAGGATGTCGTCGCGCAGCTGAAACGCTTCGCCGACGGCGCAGCCGTAGTCACCCAGCGCGGCCAAAGCGGGCCCGTCACAGCCGGCCATCGCGGCCCCGATCTCCAAGGGCCTGCGCACTGTGTAGTTGCCCGACTTGAGGCGGGCTACCTCGAGCACCGCCTCCAGCGTCGGCAGGTCGCGCAGATCGGTTGCCAGATCGGCGAATTGGCCTACCGCGAGCTCGGTGCGCATGGCGTCGTAGCGCGGCCAGGCCCGCGTCAGGTGGAACTGGCGCAGCCCGCTGTCGCGCAGCATCTGCTCGGCCCAGATCAGGCAGAGGTCGCCGAGCAGGATGGCCGCAGATTCGCCGAACCGTCGCGACGAGCCGGACAGCCCGCGCCGGCGATGCCAGGCCGCGAATTGGAGGTGCGCTGCGGGGCGTCCGCGTCGCGAGTCCGAATCGTCCATCACGTCGTCTTGCAGGAGCGCGAAGGCGTGCAGCAGTTCGAGGCTGGCGGTCGCCGACAGGGCCGCGTCGCTGGCCGGTGCGCCGCACAGCCAGCCCAGGTACATGAAGGTCGATCGCAGGCATTTGCCGCCACGGACGAACTCCACCAGGACGTCGCGAGCGACCTCGACGCCGCAGGCGCCCAGCTCGTCGGCGCACCGGGCGGCGACGAACTCGGCGACCTTCGACTGCACGGCCTGGCGGAAACCCGTCCGCCAGGTTTCGCACTGATTCGGGTCGAGCAGATGCGCCGGGCCTAACGGTGTGGTCTCGGTGATCCGCACCCCGGGTAACGCGCGCACAGGTCCCAACAAAGCCTCCCTCGCGACGTCGCTCCGCCTCCGGCTCGAACGGCTCAGGTTCACGCGTTGATACCCCTTCGACGACAACACAAACACCGGGCAGCGTCGGACCCGCTTGCGTGGCCCGGGCCGGCAGCCGCATGCGGTTAAGTTATTGAAACATTAATTTACTGAATGATTGACGGATCCGCCAGTGGCGGCCGAAATCGCGCCCTCCCGGCCTCACGACGGGATGGCGGCAACGCGTGCGGGCTCGTGCTGGGGGTTTCGGACCAGGCCCGCGAGGAACCCGCGCTGCGATCTGACGATGTCTTCAATGATCTGCAGGGCCTCGGGCACCGATCCGACGACGGGCAGGCCGTGGTCTTTGACGAGGTGCAGCAGCGGGCGGACCGCGGCGCCGGTGACCACGCTGCAATGCACGCGGGCCTGGTGATGCTCGCTGTTGAGGGCGAGCAGCGCCCGAAAGCCGTCGATGCTGAGAAAGTCCAGGTGACTCAGATCGAGGATCAGCGGCGTTTTCAGGCGGCGGAAACGGCGGATCGCTTCGGCGACGTCGTTTGCGTTGGACGCGTCGATTTCGCCGGCGAAGCGCAGGACGGTGCCCAGGCTGCGGGCGTAGACGAAAAGTCGCACGCCGTCGAAGTCGGCCGTGTAGCGGCAGCGGACGGGTTGGCTTTGGCCCGGGGGGCCGGGCGAACCGGGGGAAAGGTGAGCAGTCATGTGTGCGCCGATCCAGATGAGGGGGGAGCGAAGGGTGCGTCGCGTACCGCGCTCCGTGATGTCCAGCTGTTAGCTCAACCTGACACGAGACTAGCGCCGCGGCCGCCTGGTGCCGGGCTGAGCCCGTGGGGGCAGCGAAGTCTTCGTATTTCGGCCTCACTACCAGCGCACGGATTCGCTTACCGACCCGCTGGGCCGCGGTCGGTTCGGGGTCTCGGCAGCGGGTATGCGGCCGCCGCCCTGATCCGTAACGGCTGCGAGCGGTGGCCCAATGGAAGCCCCAATAAAGGCGATGCGTCGCCGCTGCGGTCACCTGGCGTTCGTCTGTGCGCTCCCCCGCGGGCCGATGCGACGGCGGATCGCTGGTGACCGATCGGGACGAGCGTCTGGCGGGGTTTTTCCAGCGGCAGAACGGGAACCCGGCGCCGGTGAACGTTTCCGGACTTCTCGACGTTGCGGCCAAGCCCTTCCAGTGGGGAGCCGCCCTGCGCGGGCACCGGTTCTTCCACCCGGTCGGCGTGCTGGCCGAGGGCGTCGTCGAACGCGTCGCGCCCGCCGCCGAGGGGTTGCCCCTGCCGTCGTCCGAGGTCGTCGCCCGGGTCTCCAAGGCCGTCGGGATGCCCGGGTCGTTGCCCGATTTCGTCGGGCTGGCGATCCGCGTCGCACCTCGGCAGGCGGCCGCGACGCCGTGGGACATCCTGCTCGTCTCCGCGGGTTCGGGGGTGCTGACCCGGGCCGCGGCGCTGCGCCCGACCACGTCGTGGAGTGGGCAGACGCTGACCAGCCTCATGCCGTACCGCCATCGCGGCGGCATCTGGTGGCTGCGGGCCCGAAGCTCAAGTGATACCAACGGATTTGGCCTGTCGCTCGACAGCGTCCGCGACGCGCTCGATGGCGGCGGCATCGAGTTTGCCATCGACCAGGCCCAGGGCAGGTCCGATTTCACGCCGCTGGCCCGGCTGACGCTGACGGGTGTGCTCGACCCCCGGCCGGACGTCTCGTTCGACCCGGTCGTCAACATCGCCCCCGGGCTGAGCCTCTATCCCGGATGGCTCGCCGACCTGCGGGCCCGCGCCTACCAGCACAGCCGGCGGGGCCGCGGCGCGGAGTGACGGCCGATGCCCTCGAAGCGCCTTGTCATCGCCGGGGCCAGCGGCAACGTGGGTACCGCCTGCTGCGCCGGGTCGCCGCAGGCGGCACCGACTACGACATCGTCGGCATCGCGCGGCGGCAGCCGCCGCCGGACGGCGTCTATCGGTCAGCCGACTGGCAGCAGCTTGATCTCGCCGACCCCGGCGCGGAGGCCAAGCTGCGCAACGTCTTTCGCGACGCCGACTGCGTGGTGCCGCGGGACGCTATGGGCACCAGGTCGACGAATCCTGGTCGACGGCGGGGCTGGCCTCCTCCGCCTACGGCAGGGCGAAGTCGGCGGCGGAGAAACTGCTCGACGATTACGAAGCGCGCAATCCCGGCGGGGTCGGCATCACGCGGATGCGGCCCGGGCTGATCATGCAACGCGACGCGGCGGCAGGGTGGCGCCGCTACACGCTGCCCGCCTACCTCGCGCCCGGATCGGTGCGCCGGCTGCCGGTGCTGCCGCTGGACCGCGCTGCGGGTGTCCATGGTGCATGCGGACGACATGGCCGACGCCTGCGCCACAGCGATCGAGCGGCGCGCGCTCGGGCCGTTCAACCTCGCCGCCGAACCTCCGGTCTCCCGCGATGACATCGCACATGTGTTGGGGGCGCGGCCGATTCACGTGCCGTCGGCCGTGCTGAGGCTTTTGGTGGACGCGTCGTGGCGGGCGCGGCTGCAGTCCATCGACCGCGGCTGGCTGGACATGGCGTTCGCGCTGCCGCTGTTGGCGACCGACCGGGCGCGCGCCGAGCTGGGCTGGTCGCCCCGCTGGAGCTCCGTGGCGGCCCTGGCCGTGGCGGTCGACGGGATGGTGCACGGTGGGCGCACCGCCAGCCCCGTCCTTCGTCCGCGATCCCTGCGCGACGCGCTCGTCCGCGACGTGTCCAAGGGGCCGCTCACCACACGGCAGGTGCCCTGACTCAGCGGAGACGCCCGAGCACGTGACGCAGGGCCCCATCGAGGTCGGGCCGGCGAAAGCGGTGCCCGGCCGCGGCGAGCGTTTCGGGCAGGACCCGTTGGCTGGCGCAGGCCACTTCGCGGGCGCCCTGCCGTCCCAGCAACAGCCGCGGACCCAACGGGGGCACCGGTAACACCGCGGGCCGGTGCAGTACGTGGGCGAGCGTGCGAGTGTACTCCGCGTTGCGGACCGGTTGCGGTGCAACGGCATTCACCGGGCCCACTAGAGCGGGGTCCCACAGCGCACGGTGGTAGACGTCGACCAGGTCGTCGATCCCGATCCATGACAGCCATTGCCGGCCGTCGCCGAGCCGGCCGCCAAGCCCCGCGCCGAACAGGGGGCGCATCAGCTTCAGTGTGCCTCCGCGGGGCGATTGCACGATGCCGGTGCGCACCCGCACCACGCGGGCCCCGGCCCCCTGGGCCGGCGCGGTCGCGTCCTCCCATTCGGCGACGACGTCGGCCAGGAAACCGTCGCCGCGGGCGCTGCCCTCGGTCAGGGGTTCGTCGCCGCGGTCGTAGCCGTAGTAGCCGATTGCCGACGCCGCAACGAACACCGAGGGTCTGGGATCGGTGCGGCCCAGCAGCTCGGCCAGTCGGCGAGTCGGCTCAATCCTGCTGTCGCGAACCGCGTCTCGGTGTGCGTCGGTGAACCGGCCCGCGATCGAGGCGCCGGCCAGATGGATCACCGCGTCGACTCCCGCGAGCAGCCCCGGGTCGGGGTCGTCGGGATTCCAGTACCGTTCGTCGGCGCCGTCGGCGAAGCGCCGTACGAGCCGGATGACGCGGTGACCGCCGGTGCGCAAGAACGCCGTCAACGCCGAACCGACCAGTCCCGACGATCCCGTCACCGCGATGGTCACGGGGCCCAGGCCGCGTTCGGCGGCCAGCCGGTGGGCGGCCAGGTCGTCGGCCAGCTGACGGTGACGGTAGGCGAACATGGGGCGCAGCAACGACCCGGGAACCGGGGTGTCGACCCGGTCGACGACCCGGGTCCGGGTGCCGCCGACATCCTCGAACTCGTGGGTGTGCCGCCAGCGCACCGCAATTCGTGCCGGCAGTGCGGCCGGCCCGCCGCCACCGATCGTATCGACGAAACGCCTCGGCGGATCGTAGGAATCCGCTTGGTGCTGGGCGACCCAGCGCAAACCACCCGGGAGCGCGAGGACTGCGCGCCCGTCCTCCAGCGAGCCGGCCTCGCTGACCAGCCGCATGGGTTGCCACGGCGGCGACAGCCGGTCGAACGCTCCCGGCCTGGCATGCCAGGCGAAGACGTCGGCGCGCGGCGCGTCGACCACGCTCGAATATTCCAGCCCCACGTCCCCGACATTAGCCCGCACCAAACAACGCGGCTGGCTACCATCTGTAGCTGTCCCTGAGGCCGTGGGAGTCGCCGATGCCGTCGTATGTGATCGCCGTGTCCGAGTCCATCGCCACCGCGTCGCAGGACGCGACCGGGATCGGCGAGGAACTCAAGGGGGCGCTCGCGGTGGCGGCGCCGTCGACGACCCGGATCGTCGTGGCGGCCGAAGACCAGGTGTCGGCGGCGATCGCGAGCGTGTTCGGCGGTGTTGCCCGGGAGTTTCAGGCGCTGAGCGCGCAGGCGGCGGCGTTTCATGCCGAGTTCGTGGCGACGTTGCGCGCGGCCGGGACGGCGTATTTGACGGCCGAGGCGAGGAATGTGTCGTCGCTGGAGCTGCTCGTCGAGCAGCTGACCGGGATTCCGCTGTTCGACAACGTGACCGTCGCGGTGGCGAGCCCGACCGCCAACGGGGTGACCGGTGTCAGGGAGGGTTTTTCCATCCTGAGCATCCCGGTCGGCCCGTTTTCGATCCTGGGACATCAGATCGGTCCGTTCGGCTTCCCCGCTTTTGCGCGGTGGTACTTCCCGACGCAGGCCGACGGTTCCGTGCACGCCAACGGCGTGGTCTATCTGCAGCACGGCTTCGGCGTGACGGCGTGGTTTTACGATCCGCTGGCCCTGCAGCTGGCGCAGCAGACCGACAGCGTCGTGGTCGCCCCCACCCTGCCGTTCATTCCATTGCCGTTCGGCCTCTGGCTCGGCGGCGCGGCGATGCAGCAGGGCGTGGCGTCGCTGTTCCTCGGCAGCGAGCCGGCGCTGAACCTCAGCGCGCAGCATGCCGGCTTCCAGGGCACGCTGCCGCTGAATTTCCTCCTGACTGGACACTCCGCCGGCGGCGGCCTGGCCACCATCGCCGCCGGCGATTACATCGCGGACCTCGGCGGGCACACCGCGGACAACCACCTGCTGGGCGTGGTGATGTTCGACGGGGTGGCGTCGGATTCCTCGGCCTTCGCGACGTCGATCGCCAACCTGAAGTCGTTGAACATTCCCGACTATGTGGTGGCCGCGGCGCCGCAGATGTGGAACGCCTTCGGCGCCACCACGAATCAGCTTGCCAGCCTGTATCCGGGGCAATTCGTCGGGGTGCAGCTCGCGGGCGGCTCACACGTCGACTCGATGCTGGGCAGAAACCCCGTCACCGACTTCGTCCTGCAATTGGTGACCCAGTTCTCCCCGCCGGGCAACACCGCGGCGGTGTACACCCTGTCCACGGGCTGGATCAACGACATCTACGCCGGGGCGGGCCCTACCGACCCGATCTACGGCATTTACGGGCCGACCGGCGGCTATGTGCCGCCCGGCGGGCAGCAGATCGCGCTGGGGCCGGCCACCGGAATCGTGCTACCGGTGTAGTTAGCGGTCCGGCAGCGCGTGCTCGACGATCGGTAGCCGGGGCCGCGGCTGGCGCTCGCCGCGCTTGGCCGCGAGATAGACCTGCGCGGTCTCGGCGGCCACGGTGTGCCAATCGAAGGCGGAGGTGAGCCGCTCGCGCGCGGCGTTGGCGCGCCGCTGCGCGGCGCCCGGGTCGTCGAGCACGCCGCGCACCGCCGACGCCAGCGCCGCCACGTCGCGCGGCGGGCACGAGACGCCGGTCTGCCCGTCGATCACCGCCTCGCCCAGCCCGCCGATGTTCGAGGTCACCAGCGGCGTACCCGCCGCGGCGGCCTCCAGGGCAGCGAGCCCGAACGGCTCGTAGTGACTGGGCAGCACCGCCGCGTCGGCGCGGTGCAACACCTCGAGTAGGCCGTCGTGGCCGAGATGCCCGACGAACCGAATTGCCTTGAGCACCCGGTGTTTACGGGCCTGTCTAATGAGCCAGTCGGTCTGGGTGCCCTCCCCGGCGATGGTCAGGGTGGTGCCAGGGTGGGTGCGCCGGATGCGGGGCAGCGCGGCGATGACGTCGTGCACACCCTTTTCGTATTCGAGGCGTCCGAGGTAGAGCAGCTCGGCGGGCCCGGTGCGCGGGCGGCGGGCCGCGAACGGCCAGCGCGCGGCGTCGATGCCGTTGCGGATCACGGTGGTCTCGGCCAGGCCGGGGCCGAACAGCTCGGTGACCTCGTCGGCCATCGACGCCGAACACGTGATCAGCGAATCGGATTCGCGCACCAGCCACGACTCCACGGCGTGCACCTGACGGCTGACCGCGCCGCTGACCCAGCCGGAATGCCGGCCGGCCTCGGTCGCGTGGATCGTGGAAATCATTGGCACGTCGTAGAACTGGGCCAGCGCGATGGCCGGGTGGGCCACCAGCCAGTCGTGCGCGTGCACGACGTCGGGGGTGAAATCCAGCGACAGCCCGGCGCGGACCATCGCGTGCCCCATCGCCAGCGTCCAGGCCATCATGTCGTTGCTGAAGGTGAATTCGTGCGGATCCTGCGCGGCCGCGATCACCCGGACGCCCTCGCTGACCTCGTCGGACGACGGGTGCGTGCTGGGATCGGTGCCCGTCGGCCGGCGCGACAGGACGACGACCTCGTGGCCCTCGGCGGCCAAAGCCGTCGACAGGTGGTGCACGTGGCGTCCCAGCCCGCCGATGACCACCGGCGGGTATTCCCACGACACCATCAGGATTTTCACGCGCTCGCCCGCCGTCGCGAGGGTCCCCAAAATGCCGGCCGCAGCGGCGTGTCGCCGTACAGACACGCGCGCTCGCGGGAAAAGGGAGGGGCGGAACTCACCGGGGCAGCCTACGCGCATCCAGGGCGCCGAACAGATCGTCGGCCCGATTCCAGCCGTCGGCCAGCCGCTGCGCGGCGTCGCGCCGGCCCGACGCGAGCGCCCCGGCGATCTCGCGGGTGGCGTGCGCGTGCAGATGGGCGCGGTAGCGGGCGTAGTCGGCGGCGGAGTCCTTGCTCACCATGAACGGCCAGTCGCTGGAGACGGTGAGCAGCGTCTCGCGCAGGATCTGGTCGGCGACGTGATCGCGGGGGACCGGCCCGTCCAGCGACGCGTTCTGCGACAGCGCCTTGTCGACCGTGCCGAGCGCGGTGTCGACCACCTCGGTGTTGAGCTGGACCAGGTCGGCCACCTGCTCGCCGGCCCACACCTGCCAGTCCTTGCCCGACCCCCACGAGCTGGGCGGCAGCGCGACGGCGTCGCCGACGAAGCCGGCGTCGATCGCGTCGCGCAGCGTGCCCACCCGCACCCCGGCGGCGGGCAGCGCGCGCAGCACCCGCGCCAGCCACGTCGGACCCTCGTACCACCAGTGGCCGAACAGCTCGGTGTCGAAGGCCGCGACGACGTGGGCGGGCCGCCCGATGCGCTCGGACTCGCTGGTCAGCCGGTCGCGGACGACGTCGACGAAGTCGGCGACGTGGGCGTCGACGGCGCGGTCGGCGCGCTCGGGATCGTAGGGCGCCTTGGCTTCCGAGGGCACGTTGCGGCCGGTGACGCGGGCGGGCTTGAGGCCGGTGAGGTGGTCGTAGGTGTGGAAGTCGCGGTAGGCGGCGTGGCCGGGGTAGCCGGATTTCGGCGACCACACCCGGTAGCTGACCTGCAGGTCGCGCCCGAACGCGACCACGCCGGTGTCGCCGACCGGTCGGCCCAGGGCGGTGTCGCCGTGCAGCGAGGGGCCGTCGACCATGAAGTGGGAAATGCCGGCAGCCGTGTACTCGGTTTCCAAGCCAGGGGCGTAAGCGCACTCGGGCGCCCAGATCCCCGTCGGGCGGTGTGCGAGGCGCTGGTGAGCGTCGGCCAGGCCCTCGCGCAGCGCGAAGTCGCGCAGCCGCGGATTCAACAGGGGCTGGAACGGGTGGGCCAGCGGCCCGCCGAGCAACTCCACCGTCCCGGCGTCGACCAGGGTGCGCAGCAGCGGGCTGCCGCCGTGCCGCCACAGCGTGCCGAAGTCCTCGAGCGCGCCCTCTGCTTCGGCTTCCTCGCGAATCCCGAAGGCCCGCAACGCTTCCGACGTACAGGACTGGTAGTCGGCCGACTTCGAGCGGGGCGCCGAGCGCACGCTGGCGGCCGCAGAGGCTTCCGTCGCGCGCAGCCGCCAGTTGGCCAGCCAGTGGTGCATGCCGTCGAGGCAGTACGGGTCGTCGAGCTGGGCGTTGACCACCGGGGTGACGCCGAGCGTCAGCAGGCTGTGCCGGTCCTCGCCGGCCAGCGTGCGCAGCACCCGCAGCAGCGGCAGGTAGGCCGCCGCCCAGGATTGATAGAGCCATTCCTCGCCGACCGGCCAGCGGCCGTGGTGGGCCAGCCACGGCAGGTGGGTGTGCAGCACGAGCGTGAACAGGCCGGGCACTCGGGCGGGGGAACCCCGCAACGACGTCCTCACGGCCGCACCGCGATTGCGATGAGGTCCAGGCTCGCGTCGATGTCACCGGCGTCGGTCATGTCGAAGTCGTCGCACGTGATGGCGGCGACGTCGGCCGCCAGTTGCGGCGGCCACGGCGTGCCGGCCACCGCGTGGGCGATCTGCGCGTCGATGATGGATCCGTCGTGGCGGGCGTCCAGCTCGCGCAGCCGCGGGCCGTGAAACAGCCCGTACATCGCCACCTCGGCGAAGCCCGCGCCGACCAGCAGCTCGGTGAGCTCACCGGCGTTCAGCTCGCGGGTGTGGAACGGGTTGACGGGGGTGTCGCGGCCAGGGGAGAAGGTGATCCGGTTGGGGGTGGACACCATCAGCAGCCCCGACGGGCGCAGCACCCGGGCGCACTCGGCGACGAACTGTGGCTGATCCCACAGATGCTCGATGACCTGGAAGTTCACCACAACGTCCACCGCGGCGTCGGGCAGCGGTAGCTCCGCCAGGTTGGCCTGCGTGACCTCGACGCGGGGGTAGCGGACGCGGACGTGGGCCACCGCGGTGGCGTCGTAGTCCACGGCGACGACCCGGCGCGCGACGCCGGCGATGAGGTCGGCGCCGTACCCCTCGCCGCAGCCGGCCTCGAGCACGTCGCGGCCCACGCAGCGCGGGGCAAGGCGCTGGTAGACGACCTGATGGCGGCGAAACCAGTAGTTCTCGATGTCCAGATCCGGGATGGTGCGCTCGCCCGTCAGCGTCAGCGCCGCCGCGGCCTCGGGGGCGGCGTGCGGGGGGACGTCGGGCAGGGATGCGCTCATGGCATAGGCAGGCTAACGCGAAGTGTCCGATTCGCGAACCGGGAAGCGGGCACCCCTGCCGGGAGGGCCGGACAGGGCGAAAGAACCTGCACTACTACCCGCTATGGTGTGAGAGCAGACCGCACAAAGTTACCCGTCAGTAACACGGGTGTGCAGTTTAAGAAGTGCGTGACCGAGGTCCGCAGTCGACCGCTGTGGGACCCCTTCGAGGAGGACGAACCAGACTCATGACGAACATCGTGGTCCTGATCAAGCAGGTCCCAGACACCTGGTCGGAGCGCAAGCTCACCGACGGCGATTACACGCTGGACCGCGAGGCCGCCGACGCGGTGCTGGACGAGATCAACGAGCGCGCCGTCGAAGAGGCGCTGCAGATTCGGGAGAAGGAAGCCGCCGACGGCGTCGAGGGGTCGGTGACGGTCCTGACCGCCGGTCCCGAGCGGGCCACCGAGGCGATCCGCAAGGCCCTGTCGATGGGCGCCGACAAGGCCGTCCACCTCAAGGACGACGGCATGCACGGATCCGACGTCATCCAGACCGGCTGGGCGCTGGCCCGCGCGCTGGGCACCATCGAGGGCACCGAGCTGGTCATCGCCGGCAACGAGGCCACCGACGGCGTCGGCGGCGCGGTGCCGGCCATCATCGCCGAGTACCTGGGCCTGCCGCAGCTGACGCACCTGCGCAAGCTGTCGGTCGAGGGCGGCAAAATCACCGGCGAGCGCGAGACCGACGACGGCGTCTTCACCCTCGAGGCCAGCCTGCCCGCGGTGGTGAGCGTGACCGAGAAGATCAACGAGCCGCGCTTCCCGTCGTTCAAGGGCATCATGGCCGCCAAGAAGAAAGAGGTCACGGTGCTGACCCTGGGCGAGATCGGGGTCGAGGCCGACGAGGTCGGGCTGGGCAATGCCGGGTCGTCCGTGCTGTCGTCGACGCCCAAGCCGCCCAAGACCGCGGGCGAGAAGGTCACCGACGAAGGCGAGGGCGGCAACCAGGTCGCCCAGTACCTGGTCGCCCAGAAAATCATCTAGCCCCCAGACCCTCAGACACGAGAAGAGCGAATAACCCATGGCTGAAGTTTTGGTGCTCGTCGAGCACGCCGACGGCGCGTTGAAGAAGGTCACCGCCGAACTGATCACCGCCGCCCGCGCCCTGGGCGAGCCGGCCGCCGTCGTGGTCGGCGCGCCCGGCACCGCCGGGCCGCTGGCCGACGGACTCAAGGAGGCCGGCGCCGCCAAGATCTACGTCGCCGAGTCCGACGACGTCGACAAGTACCTCATCACCCCGGTGGTCGACGTGCTGGCGTCGCTGGCCGAATCCGCTTCTCCGGCAGCGGTTTTGCTGGCCGCCAGCGCCGACGGCAAGGAGATCGCGGGCCGGCTGGCGGCCCGGATCGGGTCCGGCCTGCTGGTCGACGTGGTGGAAGTCAAGGAGGGTGCCAAGGGAGTGCACTCCATCTTCGGTGGCGCGTTCACCGTCGAGGCGCAGGCCACCGGCGACACCCCGGTGATCACGGTGCGCGCCGGTGCGGTCGACGCCGAGCCGCAGGCCGGCGCGGGCGAGCAGGTCACCGTGGAGGTGCCCGCCCCCGCCGAGAACGCGACCAAGGTCACCGCTCGCGAGCCCGCGGTGGCCGGTGACCGCCCGGAGCTGACCGAGGCCAGCATCGTGGTCTCCGGTGGCCGCGGTGTGGGAAGTGCGGAGAACTTCTCCGTGGTCGAGGCGCTGGCCGATTCGCTGGGTGCCGCCGTCGGCGCCTCGCGTGCCGCGGTCGACTCCGGCTACTACCCGGGCCAGTTCCAGGTCGGCCAGACGGGCAAGACCGTGTCGCCGCAGCTCTACATCGCGCTGGGTATCTCCGGGGCGATCCAGCACCGTGCGGGCATGCAGACCTCCAAGACGATCGTCGCGGTCAACAAGGACGAAGAGGCGCCGATCTTCGAGATCGCCGACTACGGCGTGGTGGGCGACCTGTTCAAGGTCGCCCCGCAGCTGACCGACGCGATCAAGGCCCGCAAGGGTTAGACGTCGACGGGAAGCCCCCTTGGCCATTCGGCCAGGGGGGCTTCTTGCGTCACGCATGCCGCGTGATTCACAGCGGGGGAGGCGACCGGGGATGTGCCCGCGTGCTCGCCTCGCAGCGACAACTGCTGTGCGACACGACTTGTCGCTGTGAGGCGGGCAAATGCCCCACCCCGGCCTTCCGGTGGCCGGAGTGACAGTTGGGACGCCGAGAGCAAGCTGCGGCGCTGATGCACCCTGGTGGTGAGAGAACGCATACCGGCGCGATCGGGCCCTGCCCGGCCCACAGGTATCGTGGGGCGGGTCATGGCCTACCTGGATCACGCCGCCACCACCCCGATGCACCCCGCCGCCGTCGAGGCGATGACGGCCGCGCTCGGCACCGTGGGCAACGCGTCGTCGCTGCACACCAGCGGGCGCGCGGCGCGGCGGCGGATCGAGGAATCCCGGGAGGTGATCGCGGAGCAGCTGGGTGCGCGCCCGTCCGAGGTGATCTTCACCGCCGGCGGCACCGAGAGCGACAACCTGGCAATCAAGGGGATCTACTGGGCCCGCCACGACACCGAGCCGCGCCACCGCCGCATCATCACCAGCGCCGTCGAACATCACGCGGTGCTGGATTCGGTGAACTGGCTCGTCGAACACGAAGGCGCCCAGGTGACCTGGCTGCCCACCACCGCCGACGGTTCGGTGTCGGCGGCCGCGCTGCGCGAGGCGCTGCAAAGCCATGACGATGTCGCGCTGGTGTCGGTGATGTGGGCCAACAACGAGGTCGGCACGATCATGCCGGTCGCCGAACTCGCCGCCGTTGCCGCCGAATTCGGCGTCCCGATGCACAGCGACGCCATCCAGGCGGTGGGACAGTTGCCGGTCGACTTCGCGGCCAGCGGGCTGTCGGCGATGAGCGTGGCCGCGCACAAGTTCGGCGGGCCGCCGGCGGTGGGCGCCCTGTTGCTGCGCCGCGACGTGTCCTGCGTGCCGCTGTCGCACGGTGGCGGGCAGGAGCGCGACATCCGTTCGGGCACACCGGATGTCGCAGGCGCGGTCGGGATGGCGGCGGCGGCCCGCATCGCGGTCGAGGGACTCGAACCCAACGCCGCGCGGCTGCGGGCGCTGCGCGATCGGCTGATCGAGGGCGTGCTGGCCGGCATCGACGACGTCAGCCTCAACGGCGCCCGCGACCCGTCCCCCGCAAGCGGGAGGTACCCCCAGCGGCTACCGGGCAACGCTCACTTCACGTTCCGCGGCTGCGAAGGCGACGCGCTGCTGATGCTGTTGGACGCCAACGGGATCGAGTGTTCGACCGGATCGGCCTGCACCGCCGGCGTCGCGCAGCCGTCGCACGTGCTGATCGCGATGGGGGTGGACGCGGCCAGCGCCCGCGGCTCGTTGCGACTCTCGTTGGGGCACACCAGCGTCGACGCCGACGTCGACGCCGTGCTGCGGGTGCTGCCCGGGTCGGTGGATCGCGCCCGACGGGCCGCGCTGGCCGCCGCGGGGGCGCCGTAAGTGAAGGTCCTCGCCGCGATGAGCGGCGGCGTCGACTCGTCGGTCGCCGCCGCCCGCATGGTCGACGCCGGGCACGACGTGGTCGGGGTGCACCTGGCGCTGTCGACGGCGCCGGGCACGTTGCGCACCGGGTCGCGCGGCTGCTGCTCCAAGGAAGACGCCTCCGATGCGCGCCGCGTCGCCGATGTGCTCGGAATCCCGTTCTACGTCTGGGATTTCGCGGAGCGGTTCGAAGCGGACGTCATCGACGATTTCGTCTCGTCCTATGCCCGCGGGGAGACGCCGAACCCCTGTGTGCGATGCAACCAGCGGATCAAGTTCTCGGCGCTGGCCGCCAAAGCCCTTGCGCTGGGCTTCGATTCGGTGGCCACCGGCCACTACGCCCGGTTGTCCGGGGGGCGGCTGCGCCGCGCCGTCGACCGGGACAAGGATCAGTCCTACGTGCTGGCCGTGTTGACCGCCGAACAGCTGCGGCATTCGGTGTTCCCGATCGGCGACACCCCCAAGCCGGCGATCCGCGCCGAGGCGGCCCGCCGCGGCCTGGCCGTCGCCGACAAACCGGACAGCCACGACATCTGCTTCATCCCGTCCGGCAACACCCGGGCCTTCCTCGGCGAGCGGATCGGGGTTCGCCGCGGCAACGTCGTCACCACCGACGGCGCCGTGCTGGCCACCCATGACGGGGTGCACGGCTTCACCGTCGGGCAGCGCAAGGGCCTTGGCATCGCCGGGCCGGGACCCGAAGGGCGCCCACGCTACGTGACGTCCATCGACGCCGAGACCGGCACGGTCCGGGTGGGCGGGGCGGCCGACCTCGACGTGCGCGGGCTGACCGGGCGGTCCCCGGTGTTCACCGCGGGGGTCGCGCCGGCGGCTCCGGTCGAGTGCGCGGTCCAGGTGCGCGCGCACGGCGAAACGGTGGGCGCGGTGGCCGAAGCGGTCGGCGACGAGCTCGTCGTGCGGTTGCGGGCCCCGCTGCGCGGGGTGGCGCGCGGCCAGACGCTGGTGTTGTACCGCCCGGACCCCGACGGCGACGAGGTGCTCGGCAGCGCCACCATCGCCGACACCTCGCGCTGACGTTCCAAGCATTTCTGGAGAATCCATCAAGCGCGCTCGCCGAACCTTTCGGTCATGAGCAGCAACCCCGTCGTTACCCGGGCGGCACCGCCCGCCCAGACCAACGCCCTGGTCGTCGCGGCCTTCGTGCTGAGCCTGATGGGCATGTACGCCAGCCCCGTCCTGAGCGCCGCCCTCGCCCTCCTCGGGCTGCGCCAGGCCGCGCGCCGCGAGGAGCGGGGCGCCGGCCTGGCGATCGCCGCCCTGGCGGTCTCCGCGGCCGTCACTGCCCTGCACGTCGCCGTGTGGATCCACTGCGGCCGGCCCAACTTCGAGCTGATGACCACCGCGCACTGGTGAACGGCTACCGCGGGATGTTGGCGGCGATGTTCGTCATCACGATGTCGGACACCGACTGCGGAAAGCCGCAGAACGTGACCTCCAGCAGGGCCACCGACAGCACCCGGTAGTCGCGGCCGCAGCCGCCGGGTCCCAGATGCAGCGAGTCGGGTCTGGCGGTCCAGTCGCCGACCAGCAGCCGGCCATCCGAGCCGCTCGCGCAGGTGCCGACGGTGTTCACCAGTGCGCCGAAGGCGCGCCGCGCGGTGTCGGTGTCGGGATAGGCGGCGGCGCCCTCGGAGATCAGGGCGCCGTCGGGCGGGTCCTGGAACGTGGTCTTGTGGAACTCCGCGACGTCGGGCCCGAACGTGGCCGTCACCGCGTAGAGGAACCGGCATTCGGCCGGTGTGCTCTCGGCGAGGGCGTCGATGTCCACCGGGCGGCTGCCGTCCATCGACGGGATGATCGTCAGGTGCTCGCCGGCGCCGGTGATCGCGCGCATCCGCGGCTGGTCCAGCAGGATGGCGTCGACGTTGACGCCCTGGACGGCCCTGGTGGCGGGGGCGAATCCCGCGACCGCGGTGCCGCCCACCACCCGGGTGCACGCCGCCGTCAGCAGCACCGCGCCGCACGCCCACAACAGCAGCGGCCGCCCCGTCTGTCGCGCCATGTGCCCCACCGTTTTCGCACCCTTCCCGGTTGAACCTACTCGCGTCCCACACCCCTGGCGACCGGCGTGCGGGGCTTCGTCGAATACGGTTGCCCGATGAGTGTTTTCGCCACCGCGAGCGGCGTCGGATCCTGGCCCGGCACGACCGCGCGGTCGGCCGCCGAGGTCGTCGTCGGCGAGCTCGGCGGCGCGCTGGCCCACCTCGTCGAGCTGCCCGCCCGCGGGGTGGGCGCCGACCTGCTCGGGCGGGCCGGCGCGCTGCTGGTCGACGTGGCCATCGACACGGTGCCGCGCGGCTACCGCATCGCCGCCCGGCCCGGCGCGGTGACACGGCGGGCCGTCAGCCTCCTCGACGAGGACATGGACGCGCTGGAGGAGGCCTGGGAGACGGCGGGGTTGCGCGGCGGCGGGCGGGCGGTCAAGGTGCAGGCGCCCGGCCCGATCACGCTGGCCGCCGGGCTGGAGCTGGCCAACGGGCACCGCGCCATCACCGACGCGGGAGCCGTGCGCGACTTGGCGGCGTCGCTGGCCGAAGGCGTCGCCGCCCATCGCGCGGCGCTGGCGCGCCGCCTCGACGCACCGGTCGTCGTGCAGTTCGACGAGCCGTCGCTGCCGGTGGCGCTGGGCGGGCAGCTGGTCGGCGTGACGGCGCTGACGCCGGTTGCCGCGCTCGACGAGGCGGTGGCCGGCGCGCTGCTCGACACCTGCGCCGAGGCCGTGGACGGGGATGCGGTGTTGCATTGCTGCGCCGCTGGTCTTCCGTGGGATCTGTTGCAGCGCAGTATGATTGGGGCCGTATCTGTGGACGCGGGCACGCTGCGGGCCGCCGACCTGGACGGCATCGCCGCGTTCGTGGAATCGGGTCGCGCCGTCATGCTCGGCGTGGTCGACGCGGGTGCACCGCCGCGGCGCCCGTCGGCCGAAGAGGTGGCCGCCGCGGTGGTCGCGGTGACCGACCGGCTCGGCTTCGCCCGCTCGGCGCTGGTCGATCGCATCGGGGTCACCCCGCGGTGCGGCCTGGCGGGGGCGACGCCGGAGTGGGCCCGCGCCGCGATCGGCCTCGCGCGCACGGCCGCCGAGGCGTTCGCGGAGGACCCGGACGCGATCTAGCGCATGATCGCGACACTGAACTCGTCGGCGTCCTTCGATAGCCTGCGGAGGTGACTTCACCGGAAGCCGACCCCGTTCCGCCCGAGGTGCGGCGGCAATGGCGGGAACTCGCCGACGAGGTCCGCGAACACCAGTTCCGCTACTACGTGCGCGACGCGCCGATCATCTCCGACGCGGAGTTCGACCGACTGCTGCGCAACCTCGACGCGCTCGAGCAGGAGCATCCCGAGCTGCGCACCCCCGATTCGCCCACCCAACTCGTCGGCGGCGCAGGCTTCGCCACCGACTTCACCGAGGCCGAGCACCTCGAGCGGATGCTGTCGCTCGACAACGTGTTCAGCGCCGAGGAATTCGAGCTGTGGGCCGCACGGGTGCGCGCCGAGGTCGGTGCCGAGGTGCCCTATCTGTGTGAGCTCAAGATCGACGGCGTCGCGCTGTCGCTGGTGTATCGCGGCGGCCGGCTGGTGCGGGCCGCGACCCGCGGCGACGGCCGCACCGGCGAGGACGTCACGCTGAATGCCCGCACCATCGACGACGTCCCCGAGCGGCTGACGGCCGGCGGCGACTACCCCATTCCCGACGTCCTCGAGGTGCGCGGCGAGGTGTTCTTCCGGCTCGCCGACTTCGAAGCGCTCAACGCGGCACTCGTGGAGGACGGCAAGAACCCGTTCGCCAACCCGCGCAACAGCGCCGCGGGATCGCTGCGGCAGAAGGATCCCGCGGTCACCGCGCGGCGCAAGCTGCGGATGATCTGCCACGGCATCGGACGCGCCGAGGGCTTTCGGCCGCCCACCCTGCACGACGCCTACCTGGCGCTGGGAGCGTGGGGCCTGCCCGTCTCCGAACACACCACCCGGGTGGAGAACGTGGCGGGCGCGCTCGAGCGCATTACCTACTGGGGCGAGCACCGCCACGACGTCGATCACGAAATCGACGGCGTGGTAGTCAAAGTCGACGATGTCGCGTTGCAGCGCCGGCTGGGATCCACCTCGCGGGCGCCGCGCTGGGCGATCGCCTACAAGTACCCGCCCCAGGAGGTGCAGACCAAGCTCCTCGACATCCGCGTCAACGTCGGCCGCACCGGGCGCGTCACCCCGTTCGCGTTCATGACCCCCGTCAAGGTCGCCGGGTCGACGGTGGGTTTGGCCACCCTGCACAACGCCGCCGAGGTCAAGCGCAAGGGCGTGCTGATCGGCGACACCGTGGTGATCCGCAAGGCCGGCGACGTCATTCCCGAGGTGCTGGGCCCGATCGTCGACCTGCGCGACGGCTCGGAGCGCGAATTCGTCATGCCCACAACGTGTCCCGAATGCGGCACCAAGCTCGCCCCCGCCAAGGAGGGCGACGCCGACATCCGGTGCCCCAACGCCCGCTCGTGCCCGGCGCAGTTGCGGGAGCGGGTGTTCCACGTCGCCGGCCGCGGCGCGCTGGACATCGAGGGGCTGGGCTACGAGGCCGGCATCGCCCTGCTGCAGGCCGGGGTGATCGCCGACGAGGGCGACCTGTTCACCCTCACCGAGGACGACCTGCTGCGCACCGAGCTGTTCACGACGAAGGCCGGCACGCTGTCGGCCAACGGCAACCGGCTGCTGGCCAATCTCGGTGCGGCCAAGGCGAAGCCGCTGTGGCGGGTGCTGGTGGCGTTGTCGATCCGGCACGTCGGCCCGACCGCGGCCCGGGCGCTGGCCACCGCGTTCGGCGACCTACGGGCGATCGAGGACGCCTCCACCGAGCAGCTCGCCGCGGTCGAGGGCGTCGGCCCGACGATCGCCGCCGCGGTCACCGAATGGTTCACCGTGGACTGGCACCGCGCGATCGTCGAGAAGTGGCGCGTGGCCGGGGTGCGCATGGCCGACGAACGCGACGCCAGCGTGGCGCGCACGCTGGAGGGCCTGACCATCGTGGTCACCGGCTCGCTGGCCGGCTTTTCGCGCGACGACGCCAAGGAGGCGATCGTGTCGCGCGGCGGCAAGGCGTCGGGCTCGGTGTCGAAGAAGACCGATTACGTCGTCGCCGGCGACGCGCCGGGCTCCAAATACGACAAGGCCGTCGAGCTGGGGGTGCCGATCCTCGACGAGGACGGGTTCCGAAAGTTGTTGGCCGACGGGCCTTCTGAAGCTGCGGAGTAAAGGCCGGGCGCTCAACGCAGCATGGTGGCCACGATGCCGGCCAGGTAGCCCAGGCGGGCCACCTCCGAGGGCCGGAACTCCGGGCCCGGACGGCCGAGCACCACGGCCGTGTGCGGGTCGCCCAGCGGCGCCGCGACCATCGTGGTGTCCATGTCGCGCCACGCCGGGGGAACCCACTCGGCCGTGCTGTCCAGCGTCGCCGGCCGTTCGATCGGCAGCCAGGGGGCGTCCGCCATGGTTTCCGGCGCGCCCCGGCTCGCGGCGAGGCGCTCCAGCTTGCCGTTCGAGTCGCGCAGCACCGTGCACCAGCTGACCCGCAGCACCTTGGGCGCCTCGTTGGCCAGGACCTGCAACTTGGCCGTGTTGCCGGAGGCCGCCGCGACGTGGTCGAGCAGCTCCAGCTCGCGGTGGGCCTCCAGCAGCCCGGTGTGCGGGCGCACGCTGTCCACGCGGACGCCGGGCAGCGACTCGGCCGCGGTGATCAGCCGGTCCGGCATCGCCCCCGGCGGCAGCTCGATGACCAGGTCGTCGATCGCGGAGCCCGAGCTGCGTTCCACGACGTCGAGCGACAGTATGTCGGCGCCCACCGAACCGAGCGCCACCGCCAGCGAGCCCAGGCTGCCCGGGCGGTCGGCGAGCTCGATGCGCAACAGATACGACGGCACGGCCAACACTGTTGCACAACCAGGTATCCGCGGCATTTCGCCGAGGCTGCGTTCGGGGCGCCCCCGGGCGCCCCACTAGGCTTTCTTGTCGTGTCTCAGATCTCCCGCGACGACGTGGCGCACCTGGCCCGGCTGGCCCGGCTGGCGCTGACCGAGGCCGAGCTGGACAGCTACGCCGGCCAGCTCGACGCCATCCTGACCCACGTCGGCCAGATCCAGGCCGTCGACGTCACCGGCGTCGAAGCCACCGACAACCCGCTGAAGGACGTCAACGTCACCCGCGCCGACGAGACGACGCCGTGCCTGACGCAGGCCGACGCGCTGGCGCAGGCACCCGAGGCCGTCGACGGCCGCTTCGCCGTGCCCCAGATCCTGGGGGACAGCCAGTGAACGAGATCGTCCGGTCCGACGCCGCGACGCTGGCCGCCCGGGTCGCCGCGGGGGAACTGTCGTCGACGGAGATCACCCGGGCCTGCCTGGACCAGATCGAGGCGACCGACGACCGCTACCACGCGTTTTTGCACGTGGCCGCCGACGAGGCGCTGGCGGCCGCGGGCGCCGTCGACAAGGCCGTCGCCGCCGGCGAGGTGCTGCCGTCGGGGCTGGCCGGGGTCCCGCTGGCGCTCAAGGACGTCTTCACCACGGTCGACATGCCCACCACCTGCGGGTCGAAGATCCTCGAGGGCTGGCGGTCGCCGTACGACGCGACCGTCACCGCGCGGCTGCGCGCCGCCGGCATCCCGATCCTGGGCAAGACCAACATGGACGAGTTCGCGATGGGCTCGTCGACGGAGAACTCGGCCTACGGCCCGACCCGCAACCCGTGGGACGTGGAGCGGGTGCCCGGCGGTTCCGGCGGCGGCAGCGCGGCGGCGCTGGCCGCGTTCCAGGCGCCGCTGGCCATCGGCACCGACACCGGTGGTTCCATCCGCCAGCCGGCCGCGCTGACCGCGACCGTCGGCGTCAAGCCCACCTACGGCACGGTGTCCCGCTACGGGCTGGTGGCCTGCGCGTCATCGCTGGACCAGGGCGGCCCCTGCGCGCGCACGGTGCTGGACACCGCCCTGCTGCACCAGGTGATCGCCGGGCACGACGGCCGCGACTCGACATCGGTGGACGCCGGGGTGCCCGACGTCGTCGGCGCCGCACGCGCCGGGGCGGCCGGCGACCTGAAAGGCGTGCGCGTCGGGGTGGTGCGCCAGCTTCGCGGCGAGGGCTACCAGCCCGGCGTGCTCGCGTCCTTCCAGGGCGCCGTCGAGCAGCTGACGGCGCTCGGCGCCGAGGTCAGCGAAGTCGACTGCCCCCACTTCGATCACGCGCTGGCCGCCTACTACCTGATCCTGCCGTCGGAGGTGTCGAGCAACCTGGCCCGCTTCGACGCCATGCGCTACGGGCTGCGCGTCGGCGACGACGGCAGCCACAGCGCCGAGGAGGTCATGGCGCTGACCCGCGCCGCCGGATTCGGCCCGGAAGTCAAGCGGCGCATCATGATTGGCACCTATGCGCTGTCAGCCGGTTATTACGACGCCTACTACAACCAGGCCCAGAAGGTGCGCACACTGATCGCCCGCGACCTCGACGAGGCCTACCAGTCGGTCGACGTGCTGGTGTCGCCGGCGACCCCGACCACCGCGTTCCGGCTGGGGGAGAAGGTCGACGATCCGCTGGCCATGTACCTGTTCGACCTGTGCACGCTGCCGCTGAACCTGGCCGGCCACTGCGGCATGTCGGTGCCGTCGGGGCTGTCGCCGGACGACAACCTGCCGGTGGGCCTGCAGATCATGGCGCCGGCGCTGGCCGACGATCGGCTCTACCGGGTGGGCGCGGCCTACGAGGCGGCCCGCGGGGAACTGCCGAGCGCGATCTGACTCGCGCGGTCGCTACGTCCAGAAATCGTTGAGCGGTGAGGCGTACATGTCGTTATCGGTGAGCGGAGGCAGCGCGAGCGGGTTCGGGCGCAAGGCGTCTTCGATGGTGGCCGTCAGGCTGTACTCGTTGTAGTACGAGTCGGTGACGAAGTGGCCGGATTGCATCCCGCCCGTCACGGCACCCTGGTTCGGGATGACGATCATCGGAACGTTGTTGCCCTGGTTGCCGAAGCCCAGTGACAAATTGTTGTTGTCCTCGTCCCACGTGATGATGATCGCGTCCTTCTGCGTCGGATCGGTCCACGTCGGCGAGTTCTGAATCGTCGATATCTGTTGCTGCAGAAATTGGTCGCCGGCCGCGACGTTGTACTGGTGGTTGGTGATCTGGGTGGCGAAGAACTTGGCGTAGTCGAGAGGCGAGCTGACGGGGCCTTCCATGTTGTTGTCTTCGTTGGCGGCGATCCACGTGAAATTCGCGAAACTGTTGGGGTGCTGCAGATCCGCGCTCAACTGCGTCAGCGGAAGCAGGTGTGCCTGCAGGTAGGCCGGGCTGTTGTTGTAGACGTAGCCGAACTGGGCGAACGGCAACTCGTCGACGGCGTAGTCACCCGACGACACGATGGCCCCAGGATAGGGCATGCTCTGCGCGTAGCCGGCCCACGTCACCCCTGAGGCATCCATTTCCTGCATCAGGCTGTTGGCGTTGATCGAGTTCGACACGGGGTTGTAGTCGATGCCGAAGTCCGATCCGCCCACCACCCGGATGTAATTGGGGTCGCTGGGATGGCCCAGCGCGAAGTAGTTGTTCGCGGACCCGTACGTGTTGATCAGCGCGTTGATGTAGGGCGCGTTGGGGCTGCCGACGATGTCGCCGAAGCCCTTGTTCTCCATGTAGATCAGGAATACGTGGTCCAGATGGCCGACGTTCGACACCGGCGGGGTGAGCGGCGCCGGTGTGAGGCCGGGATCGCCGACGGTGAACGACAGGTTGTCGGCGAAGGCGTTGTTGTAGTTGCCGAGGACCGGGTTGTGGTCGGCGAACGTCGCGGTCACCACGGCGGACCTGGTGCCCGCCGGGATCGTCCCGGAGACGTCTCGAGCCTGAAAACCGGTGATTCCCAGGCGATCCAGCGCCGTGACCGGCCCGATCGAGCCGGTCCCCAAAGCGACCCCGTTGCCGTTGAGGAAGGTGACGTTCACCGAGGCCGACGACGGGTCGATGAGATAACCGCCGAGCAGGCCACTCAGCGTGTACGGGACGGTGCCGGTGTCGATTCTCCCGGACGCGGTGGCGAGGTTGACGGTTTGGCTGAGCGTCGACGTGCCCACGGGTCCGCCGCCGGCGAAATTCTGCCCGCCGCCCGCGGATGTGCTGCCGGGGAAGCCCAAGCCAAGGACGTTCGGCAGCCTCGGGAGCTGAAGCGCGAACGGGAAGGGGTAGCCCCGCGCGGTGTTGTAGGAGATCACGGTCGGCGTGCCGGAGACCGTCCAGCCCGGAACGGTGACCGAGCTGTACCCCGAACCCGACGGGTCGGCCACTTCGAAGCCGGGGTTGACCAACAGGTTTTGGCTCATGGGCAACCCGGGGATGCCGGTTCGGCCCAGCAGGAGTCCGCCGGTCCCGACGGTACCGGGACCGCCCATCAGCCCGGGGGTCGCGGCGTTGCCGCCGTTGGCGCCGTTGCCGCCGTTGCCGATCAGGCCGGCGTTGCCGCCGCTCCCGGCGGTTCCGCCGGTGTAGGTCGAGGTTGCATCGGCGCCCGCCCCGCCGGGACCGCCGTTGCCCACCAGCGATCCGCCGCCGCCACCCTGGCCGCCCGGCCCGCCGGGGCCGGCTTGGGCGAATCCGCCGGGCCCGCCGGCCCCGCCGCCGCCGATGAAGACCGCGCTGCCGCCGGCCCCGCCCGGGCCGCCGGGGACCGGCCCCGCGGTTGTTGCCGCGCTGCCGCCGGGACCACCGGCTCCGCCGGAGCCCACCCACCCGGCGGCGCCCCCGATGCCGCCGGCGCCGCCACCGCCACCGGTGGCGCCCAGAACCGAGCCGCCGGCTCCACCGTTTCCGCCCGTGCCCTCGACCGCGCCGCCGACACCGCCGGGGCCGCCGGGGCCGCCGAAGCCGGAATAGCCGGACCCGCCGTCGCCGCCGGCCCCGGCCTGACCGAACAGCGGGCCGCCGCTGCCGCCGGCTCCGCCAGCACCTCCGGTCCCCCCGGTAGCTGCGGCTCCGCCGACCCCGCCGGTGCCGCCGCCGGCGCCGACCAGCCCGCTGAAAGGCCCGCCGGCGCCGCCGGTTCCGCCGGCGCCGGGGCGCAACCCGGCGACCGCCTGGCCGGGCAACCCCCCGGGCCCGCCCACCCCGCCGGAGCCGAATAACCCGCCGGCCCCGCCGGACCCGCCGCTACCGCCGGCGCCGTCGGGTCCCGCGGAGGTGCCGGAGCCGACCCCGCCGGCCCCGCCGGGGCCGCCACTGCCGAACACCGAGCCGCCGGCCCCGCCCATGCCGCCGGCCCTGCCGGGACCGGTCGCCCCGAACCCGCCGGCACCGCCGGCCCCGCCGGTGCCCAACAGCCCGGCGGCGCCGCCGGCCCCGCCGGGCACGCCGTTCGCGCCGGAACCCCCGGCCCCGCCGTCGCCGAGCAGCCACCCGCCGGGCGTCCCGGCGGCGCCGCTGCCCGCGGCGCCGGCGACGCCGTTGCCGATCAGCGGCCGCCCGGTCAGCGCGACGCTGGGCGTGTTGACCACGTCGAGCAGCGAAGCCGGCAACAACCCCCCGTTGACGCCGCTGGTGCCGGTGCCGCCGGCCGGCGCACCGAGACCGCCGATACCGCCGTTGCCCCCGATGCCGAGCAGCACGGCCCGGCCGCCGGCGCCGCCGGCGCCGCCGGCGAAGCCGGGAGCCCCCTGCGCGCCCGACCCGCCGGCCCCGCCGTCACCCGCCAGCAGGCCGCCGCTGCCGCCGGCCGCGCCGGCCCCGCCGGCCCCGGCCGCCGCGAACCCGCCGGCGCCCCCGACGCCGCCGAAACCGATCAGGAAAGCGTCGCCGCCGGCGCCACCCTGGCCGCCGGGGTTGATGCCGAAGGTGTCGCCGCCGGCTCCGCCGGCCCCGCCGGAGCCCAGGACGCCCGCGTGGCCGCCGGCCCCGCCGGGCCCGCCGGTCCCGAAAAAGCTGCTGCCGCCGGTGCCGCCGGTGCCGCCGTTACCGAGCAGCGCGCCGGCGGCGCCGCCGACTCCGCCGTGACCACCGCCGCCGGTGTAGCCTGCGCCGCCGGTGCCACCGGCCCCACCCGCCCCGGCCAGCGGGCCGCCGGCGCCGCCGGTTCCGCCCGCGCCGCCGGTGTTTCCGGCGCCGCCTGCCCCGCCGGTGCCACCACCGGCGCCGACCAGCCCGCCGAACAAGCCACCCGTCCCGCCGGTGCCGCCTGCCCCGCCGGTGCCGGTCGCCGAGATTCCGCCGGCGCCGCCGACCCCGCCGGCACCCAACAACCCGCCGTCGCCGCCGGCCCCACCGGCCCCGCCGGTTCCGGACGCGGCCCCCCCGCCGGGCCCGCCGGCCCCGCCGGTGCCCAGGAGCAATCCGCCGTGGCCGCCCGCACCGCCGACCGCGCCGGTTCCGCCGGACCCGCCGGCTCCGCCGGTGCCGATCAGTCCCGCCGGGCCGCCGGCTCCGCCGGGCATGCCCGCGGCGCCGGACCCGCCGGACCCGCCGTCACCGAGCAGCCAGCCGCCGGCCGTGCCCGGCGCCCCGGTGCCGGGGGCCCCGTTGGCGCCGTTGCCGATTAACGGGCGCCCGGTCGACGCCAGCACGGGACCGTTGATCGCGCCCAGCACGTCCTGTTCCCACAGCTGCAGCTGTTGCAGCAGCGGTACGTTCGCGGTCTCGGCGGACACGTACGCGGCCGCACTTCCGCTCAGCGCTTGGACGAACTGTTCGTGAAACAGCGACGCCTGGCCACTCAACGCCTGGAAAGCCTGCCCCTGGCTGCCGAACAACTGCGTGATCGCCGCCGATACCTCGTCGGCGGCCGGCGACGCGATGCTCGTGGTGGCCGGTCCCGCCGACGCCATGGCGGCTTTGATCGCCACTTCGATCCCGCTGAGGTCCGCCGACGCTGCGGCCAGAGCGTCAGGTGCTGCGATCAGGGCATTCGACATCCTCGACCCCCGACAAGTTCACGGCGGAAAGGTTCGGACCGGCTAACCATATTCCACTGGCCGCGAAAACGGTGCGCGATCCGTGGGTTGAAGACGGCGTTCCGCCCGGCAAGATAGAGCCATGCGGATCGGAGTTCTCACGGGAGGTGGCGACTGCCCCGGGCTCAACGCCGTCATCCGCGCGGTCGTGCGCACCTGCGACGCGCGGTACGGCTCCTCGGTGGTCGGGTTCCAGGACGGCTGGCGCGGGTTGCTGGAGAACCGACGCATCCAGCTGCACAACGACGACCGCAACGACCGCCTGCTGGCCAAGGGCGGAACGATGCTGGGCACCGCGCGCGTGCACCCCGACAAGCTGCGGGCCGGGCTGAACCAGATCATGCAGACCCTCGACGACAACGGCATCGACGTGCTGATCCCGATCGGCGGCGAGGGCACGCTGACGGCAGCACACTGGCTGTCCGAGGAAAACGTCCCCGTGGTCGGCGTGCCGAAGACCATTGACAACGACATCGATTGCACCGACGTCACTTTCGGCCACGACACTGCGCTGACGGTGGCCACCGACGCCATCGACCGGCTGCACAGCACGGCCGAATCCCACCAGCGGGTGATGCTCGTGGAGGTGATGGGCCGGCACGCGGGGTGGATCGCGCTGAACGCCGGGCTGGCGTCCGGCGCGCACATGACGCTGATCCCCGAACAGCCCTTCGACGTCGAGGAGGTGTGCCGGCTGGTCAAAAGGCGCTTCCAGCGCGGAGATTCGCATTTCATCTGCGTGGTCGCCGAGGGGGCGAAGCCCGTCGCCGGTTCAATCACGTTGCGCGAGGGCGGAATTGACGAGTTCGGGCACGAGCGGTTCACCGGCGTTGCCGCGCAGCTGGGCGCCGATGTCGAAAAGCGGATCAACAAGGAGGTCCGGGTGACCGTGCTGGGCCACGTCCAGCGGGGTGGCACCCCGACGGCCTACGACCGGGTGCTGGCCACCCGGTTCGGCGTCAACGCGGCCGACGCGGCGCACGCGGGGGAGTACGGCCAGATGGTGTCGCTGCGCGGCCAGGACATCGGCCGGGTGCCGCTGGCGGACGCGACGCGCCAACTCAAGCTGGTGCCAGAAAGCCGCTACGACGACGCGGCCGCCTTCTTCGGCTGAGCCGGCCGAGTCGGCCGAGTGGGCGAACGGCCGGTAGCGCCGACGTGACGATTGCCTGAACGCCGCCATTTTCGTGGTTTTCTGCCAGTTCGCAGCGGTTATACCGGAAGGCATGAGCCACCGCGGTTCGCCTCGCGGAATCGTTCAGCAGCCGACCGAACCGGCGGCCCCAGCGGGCCCGCCGGGCCGGCGACGGCCCCCGTATCCACGCCCGGCCGACTGGGACTCCGCCACGGTGCCGCAGCCGTCGCGCACCGCGCCGGCGCCCGCGCGGCAGGTCCCGCCCGCGGTTCGCCGCGAGCTGATGGTGGGCGGGACGGCTCTCGACGGCCTCGACGAGAACGACGCCCCCGAGTCCGGTGGCTTCAGCTGGCGGAGCCTGGTGCGCCGCCTCACCGGAATCGACGTCGGCCCCGGCAAGGGCTCGGCGTACGAGCAGGAGCTGCGCGAACGCATCCGCACGCCGGTCGGTGGTGCGTTTCCCATCGCCGTCCTCAACCTCAAGGGCGGGGTGGGCAAGACGGTGGTGGTCGAGGCGCTCGGCTCGACGTTCGCCGCCGTGCGCGACGACCGGGTGATCGCCGTGGACATCGACGCCGGGGACCTCGCGGAGCGGCACGGCCGCCGCAACCCGCTGAACATGGCCGACCTCCTGCTCAACAACGCGGTCACGCAGTACTCGGAGGTCCGGGCGCACACGCATATGAACAGCTTCGGGCTGGAGGTGCTCGGGCTGCCCGACTACGCGTGCACCGACTGGCGGCTGGAGCGCCACGACATCGTCAGGGCGTTTTCGGTTCTGCGCAAGCATTATTCGGTGGTGCTGGTGGACTGCGTCAAGGCGGTGAATTCGGCCGTGATGGATGCGGTGCTGCCGGAGGCGCGGGCCCTGGTGGTGGTCACCAGCACCTCGATCGACGCGATCCGCAAGACCCGCACCACCCTGGAGTTGTTGCGCAACAACGGTTATCAGCGGTTGCTGAAGTCGGCGGTGCTGGCCATCAACCACGTCGAGCCGGGCAGGGTTGGCGTGGTGGCCGCCAAGGAACTCGATCAATTGTCCGCCCGCGTCGCGGCCACCGTGGTGCTGCCGTTCGATCGTCATGTGCATGACGGCAAAGAGATTGGGCTGGATCGCCTGAGCCGGGACAGCAGGCGGAGCTATCTGGAGATGGCCGCGGTGCTGGCCGGCATGTTCGGAGGCAGGGGCGGGGAGCGCTCGGTGCGTCGTTAGGATCGACCGCATGAGTGTTGCTGCCGGGGCCGACCTGCTGGACTTCGACGAGGTCATCGAGCGGTTTGACCCCGTGCTCGGTCTCGAGGTGCACGTCGAGCTGTCCACGGTGACCAAGATGTTCTGCGGCTGCGCCACCGCGTTCGGTGCCGAACCCAACACCCAGGTCTGCCCGGTGTGCCTCGGGCTGCCCGGGTCGCTGCCGGTGCTCAACCAGGCCGCGGTCGAGTCGGCGATCCGGATCGGGCTGGCCCTCAATTGCGAGATCGTGCCGTGGTGCCGCTTCGCGCGGAAGAACTACTTCTACCCGGACATGCCGAAGAACTACCAGATTTCGCAGTACGACGAGCCCATCGCCGTCAACGGCTACCTGGATGCGCCGTTGGAGGACGGCACCACCTGGCGGGTGGACATCGAGCGCGCCCACATGGAGGAGGACACGGGCAAGCTCACCCACCTGGGCAGCGAGACCGGCCGCATCCACGGCGCCACCACGTCGCTGATCGACTACAACCGGGCCGGTGTGCCCCTGATCGAGATCGTCACCAAGCCGATTGTGGGGGCCGGCGCCCGGGCCCCCCAGATCGCCCGCGCCTACGTCACCGCGCTGCGAGACCTGTTGCGCGCCTTGGGTGTATCCGATGTCCGAATGGATCAGGGCTCGATGCGCTGCGACGCCAACGTGTCGCTCAAGCCCGCCGGCGCCGCCGAGTTCGGCACCCGCACCGAGACCAAGAACGTCAACTCGCTGCGCAGCGTCGAGGTCGCCGTGCGCTACGAGATGCAGCGCCAGGCCGCCGTCCTCGTGTCGGGTGGCCGGATCACCCAGGAGACCCGGCACTTCCACGAGTCCGGGTACACCAGCCCGGGGCGCACCAAGGAGACCGCCGAGGACTACCGCTATTTCCCCGAGCCCGATCTCGAGCCCGTCGCGCCCGACCGCGACTGGGTCGAGCAACTGCGCCTGACCATTCCCGAGCTCCCGTGGTTGAGCCGCAAGCGGATTCAGGACGAGTGGGGCGTGTCCGACGAGGTGATGCGGGACCTCGTCAACGCCGGCGCCGTCGAGTTGGTCATCGAGACGGTCAAGCACGGCGCCTCGAGCGAGCCCGCCCGCGCCTGGTGGGGCAACTTCCTGGTGCAAAAGGCCAACGAGGCCGGCATCGAACTGGACGAGCTGGCCATCACCCCGGCCCAGGTCGCCGGGGTCATCGCGCTGGTGGAGGACGGCAAGCTGTCCAACAAGCTGGCCCGCCAGGTGGTCGAGGGCGTGCTGGCCGGCGAAGGCGAGCCCGAACAGGTGATGACCGCCCGCGGTCTGGCGCTGGTGCGCGACGATTCGGTGACGCAGGCCGCGGTCGACGAGGCCCTGGCCGCCAATCCCGATGTCGCCGAGAAGATCCGCGGCGGCAAGGTCGCCGCGGCCGGCGCGATCGTCGGCGCGGTGATGAAGGCCACGCGGGGGCAGGCCGACGCAGCGCGGGTGCGTGAGCTCGTGCTGGCCGCCTGCGGTCAGGGCTGAGGCGGATTCACAGCCGACTGGTCGCTTCCGAAGGATTCCGGAAGTCGGTTCGCGCGGTCATGATGGTCATGTGGTCGACGAGTCATTCGAAGATTTCATGGCGATGCTCGACGGCCCGGTGTTCGTGGCGACGACGCAGTGCGACGGTCAACCGTCGGGTTGCCTGGTCACTTTCGCCACCCAGACCAGCGTGCGGCCACCGAGTTTCCTGGTGGTCGTGCCCCGTGACGACGACACCCACGAGGCGGTGACCCGATCCGGGCACGTGGCGGTGCACGCCCTGGCGCAAAGCCAGGTCGGCCTCGCAGAACTGTTCGACGGCGAGGCCGACAAATTCGATCGCTGCTCGTGGCGCGCCGGCCCGCAGGGCATGCCGATCCTCGACGAGGCGATCGCGTGGTTCGTCGGGCGGACCGCGCACTGGATCGAGATCGGGGACCACGTCGCCCACGTGCTCGAGCCCGTCGCGACGTGGGCCCCCGAGATCGACGACGAACTGCTCTACCTGTCCGATCTGGACGAGGCGGAGCCGGGCCACGAGGCGCCGCACCGATTGTTCGAGCGCGCCCCGAAGGACACCTCGCGCCGCTACGGGTTGAGGTTCACCCTCGACGGCTTCTGACTAGGTCTTGTCGTCGTTGTTGCGGGGGAAGCCGCCGCCCTGCGGGAACAGCGGGAACACCACGTCGTCGAGCTTTTCGGCGTCCCCGGCCGTCTTGTTAACCGTTGCGCCCCAGACGTTTCCGTCCGGTGACATCCGCAGCGCCCAGGCGTGGGCGTGGGTGTCCTTGCGGACGACGTCGGGTTCGCCGGTGACCGCGCCCGTCGCCGGCGCGAGGCGCACCGCCACCGTCAGCTTGGTGTTGATCAGGTTGACCAGCACGGTCCCGTCCATCGCCGCGCACCCGGCCACGCCGGGCTTGTCCGGCCACGTCCACACCGTGGAGACCTCCGAGGTCTTGGTGATGCGCTGCAGGCGGTCGGCGGTGGGTGTGCGGTCGGCGACGTAGAGCGAACCGTCGACGGGGTCGGTGCACAGGCCGCCGCCGGCGCCGACGCCGGACAGCGCGGTCGTGGGTGGCGCCTGCCCGATGGTGGTCGGCTGCTCGATGCGCAGCACCTTGCCGGCCAGGGATCTGGGGTCGGCGGCCATCGCCGGGTTGCCCGCATCGCCGGTCATCACGACCAGCGTGGTGGGGCTGGTGAAGATCAACGCCCCGGTGTTGCCGGTGGCGCCCTTGGGGATCCCGGTCAGGATGTCCTTGGGGATGTCGCCGTCGGCCACCCGGATGACCCGGTTGTCGCTGGGCGTGCTGATGTAGGCGTACATCAGGCGGTCCTGCTGGTAGGTGGGCGACAGCACGATGTCCATCAGGCCGCCGTCACCGGACGGATCGACCGGGATGACCATCTTGACCTTCGGCTCGGCGCTCACCGAGATGTCCTTGACGGCGCCGGTGGTGCGTTCGGCGACCAGCGCGGTTTTGCTGTCGGGGCCCATGATCAGGCCGCTGGTGCTCTCCAGGCAGCCCTGCATGACGCCCGGGGCCGGGCAGGCCTTCGGGAAGGGCGTGGGCGGCAGCGGCGGGGGTGGGGGCGGCGTCGAGCTCGGCGGGGGCTTGAGTTCGGGGTTGGTGGTGAACGGCTGCGACTGAGCGTCGTTGAACCGCGCGCACCCGCTCGCCACCAGCACCAGAGCGGACAACGCGGCCAGCCCGCACCGCACCGAGCGCCGTATCCGCATGACCGACAGGCTACGGACTGCGCGGGCGGGGCCGCCACACGCGTGCCGGTGCGCGCGGGATTGAAGTCATCAACCGCGGCGGAAAACAGGCGATTTGTACGAAATGTCCGGTTTCTCAGGGATTTCAGGAATACGCTTCCGGGGTCGATCGGAGGCCGCCATGTCGGTTGTGTTCGCAAGCCCGGAAGCGATGGCGGCCGCCGCAACGGACTTGACCGGTCTCCGGTCGGCGATCGGCGCCGCAAGCGCGGCGGCCCTGGCCCCGACGACGCAGCTGCAGGCGGCCGCCGCCGACGAGGTGTCGGCGGCGATCTCGGCCCTGTTCGGCGAATACGGCCAGGCATACCAGGCGATCAGCGCGCAGGCGGCGTCGTTTCACGACCAGTTTGCGCAGGCGCTGAACGGCGCCGGCTTCTCGTATGCCGCCGCCGAGGCCGCGAACGCGGGGCCTTTAGGGCCCCTGCAGACCCTCCAGCAGGATCTCCTCGGCGCGGTCAATACCCCGACCCAGTTGTTGTTGGGGCGCCCGCTGATCGGCAACGGCGCCGACGGAACCGCGGCCAGCCCCAATGGCGGCGCCGGTGGAATTCTCTACGGCAACGGCGGCAACGGCTACTCCGAACCGGCCGGTTCCGGCCTGGCCGGGGGCAACGGCGGGGTGGCCGGGTTGATCGGCAACGGCGGGGCGGGCGGCGCGGGTGGGGCGGCGTCGGCCGCCGGTGCGTCGGGCGGGGCCGGCGGGGCCGGCGGTAGCGCCGGCCTGGTCGGCAACGGCGGGTCCGGCGGTCATGGCGGGGATGGCGTGGCGGGCACCCCGGGCGCCTCTCCGACGACGCCCGGTGCGCCCGGCGTCGCCGGCCAAGACGGCGGCAGCGGCGGGAACGGTGGCAGCGGCGGAGCCGGCGGGCTGCTGTCGGGCAACGGCGGCAACGGCGGGATCGGCGGTGCCGGCGCCGACGGAGGCAGCGGCGGCAGCGGGGCCACCGGGTCCGACGCCACCGTGGCCGGGGCCGGCGGCAACGGCGGCGGCAACGGCGCCAATGGCGGGGTGGGCGGCAAGGGCGGCGACGGCGGGTCCGGCGGCGCCGCGGCGCACGGTGGCCAGGGCGTCGGCGGGGCCGGCGGAAACGGCGGTGGCGGCGGAACACCCGGCAATGGCGGCAACGGGGGAGCCGGCGCCACGGGGGCCGACGCCGGACAGTCCGGGCAGTCCGGCCAGGCCGGCGGGAACGGTGGGGCCGGCGGCAACGGCGGAAACCCGGGAGCGGGCGGCGCCGGCGGGACCGGCGGCAGCGGCGCCCTCCCGGGCGCGAACGGCACGGCCGGCAGCGCACCCACCAGCGGCGGCGACGGTGGCATGGGCGGCGGCGGTGGCAGCGGCGGTACCGCGGGGACCGGCAGCACGTTCCTGGGTGCGGTCACCCTGGCCGGCACTGGCGGCGCCGGCGGGAGCGGCGGCGCCGGCGGCAGCGGCGGGGCGGTGGGCACCGGTGGCCTCGGTGGCGACGGCGGTACCGGCGGTACTGGCGGCAAGGGCATCTTGGCGCCCGGCACCGATGCCCAGAATGGCGGCCCCGGCGGAGCCGGCGGCGGCGGCGGCCATGGGGGCACCGGTGTGAGCGGCGGCGCCGGCGGCGAGGGTGGTGGCGGTGGTGACGGCGGCCGCGGCAATGGCTCCCTCACCCTCGGCGGATTCGGTGGCGGCGGCGGTACCGGCGGGGGTGGCGGCACGGGCCAGGCCGGCGCCGGCCAGGGTGGCAGCGCGGGGGCCGCCGGCGGTCCCGCCTTCGACTTCATCGGCGGCGCCGGCGGCGCCGGCGGCGATGGCGGTGCCGGCGGGCCCAGCTAGGTCGATGCCGGGTTCAGACAAACAGCCGCAGCCGATTTCGCGGCGGAGATCAAAGCGCCTGGCTAACATTTCCCGTGTGCCCGACCAGTGGCCCATGATCGGCCGAGATCACGAGATCGACGAGCTCATGCGCTCATTCGCCGATGAAGCGGTGCGCGGAGTTGCGTTGGCGGGCAAGGCCGGAGTCGGCAAGTCGCGCTTGGCTCGTGAGACCGTGCTGGCGGCCGCGGCAGCGGGGTGGACCGTCCGAAGCGTCGCCGCGACCGCGACGAGCAGTCCCATCCCGCTCGGCGCGTTCTCGCAGTGGACCGACGATGTGGAAAGCGCGCCGTTTGCGCTGGCGCGCAGGGTCATCGAAAAATTGACCGACGGCACGCAGCCGGACCGCCTGGTGGTCTTCGTCGACGACGCCCATCTCCTGGACGATCTGTCGGCGCTCGTCGTGCACCAACTGGTGCACTCGCAGGCGGCCGCCGTGCTGCTCACGATCCGTACCGGCGAGGCGGCCCCGGCCGCGGTCACGGCGCTGTGGAAGGACGGCCTGCTGCGCCGGCGCGAGCTGGAACCGTTGACCCGCAGCGAGATTGACGACCTGCTGGCGGCGACCTTGGGGGCCGTCCCGGATCGGCAGTGCGCCGACAAACTGTGGCATCTCACGCGCGGCAACGTGTTGTTCCTTCGTCAGCTCGTCGAGCAGGAGCGCCGGGCGGAACGGATGGTCGCCGAGCAGGGCGTCGTGCGCTGGCCCGGCAACGCCCCGATCTCGGGGTCGCTTGCCGAGTTGGTGGACGCGCAGATCGGCGCCATCCCCGCCGACGTGCGCGACGTCGTCGATCTGGTGGCGATATCCGAACCCGTTGACTGGCATTGCTTGCGGTTGATCGCCGACCAGAGCGCCATCGAAGATGCCGAACAGCGCGACCTGATCCGGACGTCCGGCGGCGAGGTGTACGTCGGTCACCCGCTGTATGCCGAGGTGCGCCTGAATCGTTGCGGCGCTTCGCGGTTGCGCCGCCTTCGTGGCCAAATCGCCGCCGCGATGAAGGACGGCGGCGGCGCCGCCAGGGTCGTCAAGCGGGGGCTGCTGTGGCTGGAATCCGATCTGCCGCCCGAGCCGGAGGTGTTGCTGGCGGCGGCGACGGCGGCCAGCTCGTTGCTGGACTTCGAAACGGCCGAGCGGCTTTTCAGCGCCGCCGCCGCCACCGGGATCGGCGCGCAGGCACGCATTCCCCTGGCCTACTCGCTGTTCATGATGGAAAAGGGCGAGCTCGCGCTGGAGGTCCTCGACGGCGTTGAGGTCGACGAAGAGACGGAAACCGCATTCATCAACGACGTGGTGATGCGCGCGTCAAACCTGTTGTGGGGCATGCGATCGCCCGAGCGGTCCTGGCGGCTCATCGACGATGCGCTCAAGACCGCGCGCGGACCGCGCCGCCAGCAGCTGCTGGTGTTCCGCGCCAACCAGCTCGCGCTGGCGGCCAGGCCGGTCGAGGTCCTGGCGACCATGGCCGATGTCAATTACGAGGACCTCGACCAGTACGGCGCGACGATGGCTTACGGCGCCGAGAGCATGGCCCTCGGCGAGCTCGGTCAGCCCGATGACGCAGCGGCAAAGGCCATGTCGGCCGACGAGGCGCTCATGCTGAGCGACCAGGGCAAATTCCTGCGTCAGACGTTCACGGAATTTCACACCTTCGCCCTGGTGGTGGCGGGATGCATCCCCGAAGCCCTCGAGGTTGCCGAACACAACCTCCGCGCCCAGCGCGAAGAACCGGCGGCCGCACGAGCGCAGGCCGCGCAGATCCTCGGCATGGTGGCGTTGGCCGCCGGTGACCTCGATGCCGCGGCACGCCACCTGCTCGCTGAATTGGATGCCGAGATGGCCAACAGCTTCCATGTGGCGAACAGCTTTCACCGGTTCCAGTTGCTGCGTGCACAGGCGCTGGCCCGGCGCGGCGATATCGGCGCGGCCGATCGTGCGCTGGACGCCGCCAGGGCCCATCGCCACCCGGCCTACGTGTACATCACCTCGACCGAGCTGCTGACCGAAGCGTGGCTGGCCGCGGCCCGCTCGCGGCCCAGCGAGGCCCGCCGGCTGGCCCGCCGGGCGGCGCAGTTCGCGCGCGATCACGATCAACAAGCCCGCGAGGTGTGGTGCCTGCAGACCGCGGTGCAATTCGACGACACCGACGCGGCCGAGCGGCTGGCGGAGTTGACGACCCGCGTGAGAGGGCCGCGCGCCGCGCTCGCGGCGCGCTACGCCGCCGCACTGAGGGCCGACGATGCCGGCGAACTCGACCGGGCCTCAACCGATTTCGAGGCCATGGGTGACTTGTTGGCCGCCGCCGACGCCGCCGGGCAGGCCGCGACGTCCCACCGGCGGGCCGGCCGGTCAGGGAGCGCGATGACCGCGGCGGCGCGCGCGCACCGGCTGGCCACCGACTGCGGGGGCGCGACCAGCCCGGCGATCGACGCGGCGTCGTTCGCGCTCCCGTTCACCAACCGGGAACGCGAGATCGCGGTGCTGGTGGCCCAGGGGCTGACGAACCGGGAGATCGCCGAGGCCGTCTCGCTGTCGGTGCGCACCGTCGAAAGCCACATCTACCGCGCCAGCAGCAAAGCCGGGGTCAGCGGCCGCTCCGTGCTCGCAGAGATGATGCGCAGCGTCGGTAACTGAGGCCGCGCCGGGCCGCAGCGGCCGTGAATCCTGCGATCTGAGTGTGAATTCAGGGCGCGGGTTGAGCCCCGCACGGCACCCCACGTTCACCACCGGAGCCATGGGCTCACACTCGACGCCATCAGCGCACATCCGACGCGTCGATAGGAATAAAGGCCACGGATTCCCCCCTTTCGGGCGTCCCGGACGGACGGAAAAGGCGATTTTGGGCCGATCCGGCCCGTTTTGGCGGACTAACTGCGCGAAAGCGCCGCTCAAATCCCCGCTTCGGGCGGATTTGCCCTTACCCTGACACCCGTGACCAGTCAATCGAATGACGCACATTGGAGCCGGCCCGACGAACCGGCCGAGCCGGCGCCGGGGCGCCCCGCCTCGGCGCGCCTGGTCGACCCCGAAGATGACCTGACCCCGGTCGGGTACCCGGGTGACTTCGGCACCACCACCGTCATCCCGTACCAGGATCCCGGCCCCGGCGGCCCCGGGTCCGGGGGATATCACCTGCTCGACCAGCAGGAGCCCCTGCCGTACGTGCAGCCGCAGTCGGTGGCGGCGGCGCCGATCTCCGCCACGGAACCGGCCCAGATCGACGCGGATGCGGACAGAGATCGCGACCACGCCGTCGGCCGGCGCGGCACCCAGCACCTGGGTCTGCTGGTGATGCGGGTCGGCCTGGGCGTGGTGCTCGGCGCCCATGGCCTGCAGAAGCTGTTCGGCTGGTGGGGCGGCTCGGGGGTGACCAGTTTCCGGAACTCACTGTCGGACGTCGGCTACCAGCACGCCGACATCCTGGCCTATGTCAGCGCCGGCGGCGAGATCGTGTCCGCCGTGCTGCTGGTGCTCGGATTGTTCACACCGATCGCCGCCGCGGGGGCGCTGGCCTTCCTGATCAATGGCCTGCTGGCCACCGTCTCGGCGCGCCCGCACACGCACACGTTCTCCTACTTCCTGCCCGACGGGCACGAATACCAGATCACCCTGATCGCGCTGGCCGTCGCGGTGATCCTGTGCGGGCCGGGCCGCTACGGCCTCGACGCCGGCCGGGGCTGGGCCCACCGCCCGTTCATCGGATCGTTCGTGGCCCTGCTGGCCGGCGTCGCCGCCGGCGTCGCGGTGTGGGTGCTGCTCAACGGCGTCAACCCGATCGCCTGATCACTGGTAGGGGTTGGGCACCCGCCCCGAGCTGGCCTCGGTCAGCTGCGGCAGCGTCGCGAAGGTCACCGCGGGCAGCCGCAGCTCGCCGCCGCCCTTGAGGCGGGCACGCGCCCACGAGCCGCGGTGAAAGCGCAGCCCGTCGATGTCGTCCCAGCCCACCGTCCGGCTCCCGAACAGGTTCCGGACCGTCACGCCCCGCGCGTCGGCGACTGTGCGCAGCCGGATGATCAACGCCGACAACACCACCGGGATTATCAGCAGCGGCACGGACGGCGGCCAGGCCAGCACCGGAATCAGCAGGCCCAGCGCCAGGAACCCGACGGCGAGATGCGCCATCGGCGACACTTTGATCACCAC
The DNA here is from genome assembly GCF_059812405.1 of Mycobacterium sp. NGS57. Lineage (NCBI taxonomy): Bacteria > Bacillati > Actinomycetota > Actinomycetes > Mycobacteriales > Mycobacteriaceae > Mycobacterium > Mycobacterium sp. NGS57. The sequence continues at coordinate 594,354 of NZ_JCALCP010000002.1, forward strand.
GCGGGAGTCGGCTGCCATCCGAACATCATTTCACCGTCGCGCCCGGGCCCCGGATTTGACTCCTGAGCTGTGCGAAGGCTACCGTCGGACGCTATGGATACCGGAAAGCCCGGAATGCTCGTAGTACTTAGTCAGCGCGTTGGTGGCTGACTAGTCCTTCGGCATTTGAAGCGATCCAGCACCAACGCGCAACCCTCGTCCAGCAGCTGAGCTGACGGGGGTTTTTTCTTGCGCGGCAACGAGACCGACCCAGGCGAATGAGGATGAAGAGGCGAGGACAGTGAGTGCACCCACAAAGCCACAGCCGCCCGACGCGGCCGCCGTCGCCACGGACGCGGTGAAGCCCGCCGCGAAAACCCCTGCGGCCCAACCGAAGCGCGTCGCCCCCGAGCAGCTGACCGGCGCCCAGTCGGTGATCCGGTCGCTGGAGGAGCTCGACGTCGAGGTCATCTTCGGCATCCCCGGCGGTGCCGTGCTGCCGGTCTACGACCCGCTGTTCGACTCGAAGAAGCTGCGCCACGTGCTGGTTCGCCATGAGCAGGGCGCCGGTCACGCCGCCAGCGGCTACGCGCACGCCACGGGCAAGGTCGGGGTGTGCATGGCGACGTCGGGTCCCGGCGCCACCAACCTGGTCACCCCGCTGGCCGACGCACAGATGGACTCGATTCCCGTCGTCGCCATCACCGGGCAGGTCGGGCGCGGGCTGATCGGCACCGACGCCTTCCAGGAGGCCGACATCTCGGGCATCACGATGCCGATCACGAAGCACAACTTCCTGGTCCGCTCCGGCGACGACATCCCCCGGGTGATGGCCGAGGCGTTCCACATCGCCGCCTCGGGACGCCCGGGCGCAGTGCTCGTCGACATCCCCAAGGACGTGCTGCAGGGCCAGTGCACCTTCAGCTGGCCGCCGCGGATGGACCTGCCCGGCTACAAGCCGAACACCAAGCCGCACAACCGCCAGATCCGCGAGGCCGCCAAGCTGATCGCCGCCGCGCGCAAGCCGGTGCTGTACGTGGGCGGCGGGGTGATCCGCGGCGAGGCGACCGAGCAGCTGCGCGAGCTGGCCGACCTGACCGGCATCCCGGTGGTCACCACGCTGATGGCGCGCGGCGCCTTCCCGGACAGCCATCCGCAGAACCTCGGCATGCCCGGCATGCACGGCACCGTCGCCGCGGTGGCCGGGCTGCAGCGCAGCGACCTGCTGATCGCGCTGGGCACCCGGTTCGACGACCGGGTGACCGGCCAGCTCGACTCCTTCGCGCCGGAGGCCAAGGTCGTCCACGCCGACATCGACCCGGCCGAGATCGGCAAGAACCGTCACGCCGACGTGCCGATCGTCGGCGACGTCAAGGCCGTCATCACCGACCTCATCGCGATGCTCAAACACCACGGCATCGACCCCGAGCTCACCGACTGGTGGGAGTATCTGCGCGGGGTCCGGGCCACCTACCCGCTGAGCTATGGCCCGCAGAGCGACGGCAGCCTGAGCCCGGAGTACGTGATCGAGAAGCTGGGTGAGATCGCCGGCCCGGACGCGGTATACGTGGCCGGCGTCGGGCAGCACCAGATGTGGGCGGCGCAGTTCATCTCCTACGAAAACCCACGCACCTGGCTGAATTCCGGCGGGCTGGGCACCATGGGCTTCGCGATTCCGGCGGCCATGGGCGCCAAGATGGCCCGCCCGGACGCCGAGGTGTGGGCGATCGACGGCGACGGCTGTTTCCAGATGACCAACCAGGAGCTGGCCACCTGCGCGATCGAGGGTGCGCCGATCAAGGTGGCGCTGATCAACAACGGCAACCTGGGCATGGTGCGCCAGTGGCAGACGCTGTTCTACGAGGAGCGCTACTCGCAGACCGACCTGGCCACGCACTCACACCGCATCCCCGACTTCGTCAAGCTCGCCGAGGCGCTGGGCTGCGTCGGATTGCGTTGCGAGCGCGCCGAAGACGTCGTCGACGTCATCAACCAGGCGCGCGCGATCAACGACCGGCCGGTGGTGATCGACTTCATCGTCGGCGCCGACGCGCAGGTCTGGCCGATGGTCGCCGCCGGCACCAGCAACGACGAGATCCAGGCCGCGCGCGGCATCCGCCCGCTGTTCGACGACGAAACCGAGGGGCACGCCTGATGCACACGAAAACGCACACGCTCTCGGTGCTGGTCGAGGACAAACCCGGCGTGCTCGCGCGGGTGGCGGCGCTGTTCTCCCGTCGCGGCTTCAACATCGAGTCGCTGGCGGTCGGCGCGACCGAGCAGAAAGACATGTCGCGGATGACGATCGTGGTCTCCGCCGAGGAGACGCCGCTCGAGCAGATCACCAAGCAGCTGAACAAGCTGATCAACGTCATCAAGATCATCGAGCAGGACGACGACGAGTCGGTGTCGCGCGAGCTGTCGCTGATCAAGGTGCGTGCCGACGCAGGCACCCGCAGCCAGGTGATCGAGGCGGTAAACCTGTTCCGCGCCAAGGTGATCGACGTGTCCCCGGAATCGCTGACCATCGAGGCCACCGGTGACCGCGGCAAGATCGAGGCCTTCCTGCGCGTGCTGGAGCCGTTCGGCATCCGCGAAATCGCCCAATCCGGAATGGTGTCGCTGTCGCGCGGTCCGCGCGCCATCGGTACCGCCAAATAACAAGGAGAAACGCAGAAGTGGCATTGGAAATGTTCTACGACGACGACGCGGACCTGACGATCATCCAGGGCCGCAAGGTCGGTGTGATCGGGTACGGAAGCCAGGGGCACGCGCACTCGCTGAGCCTGCGCGACTCCGGTGTGCAGGTGCGCGTCGGCCTGAAGGAGGGTTCGAAGTCCCGGCCCAAGGTCGAGGAGCAGGGCCTGGACGTCGACACCCCCGCCGAGGTGGCCAAGTGGGCCGACGTGATCATGCTGCTCGCCCCCGACACCGCGCAGGCCGACATCTTCGCCAACGACATCGAGCCCAACCTGAACGCCGGCGACGCCTTGTTTTTCGGGCACGGGCTCAACATCCACTTCGACCTGATCAAGCCGCCCGCCGACGTCACCGTCGCGATGGTCGCCCCCAAGGGGCCCGGGCATCTGGTGCGCCGCCAGTTCGTCGACGGCAAGGGCGTGCCGTGTCTGATCGCCGTCGACCAGGACCCGACCGGCAGGGGCGAGGCGCTGGCGCTGTCGTACGCCAAGGCCATCGGCGGCACCCGGGCCGGGGTCATCAAGACGACCTTCAAGGACGAGACCGAGACCGACCTGTTCGGGGAGCAGGCCGTGTTGTGTGGCGGCACAGAGGAATTGGTGAAGACCGGTTTCGACGTGATGGTCGAGGCGGGCTACCCGCCGGAGATGGCGTACTTCGAGGTGCTGCACGAGCTCAAGCTGATCGTGGACCTGATGTACGAGGGCGGCATCGCCCGGATGAACTACTCGGTCTCCGACACCGCGGAGTTCGGTGGTTACCTGTCGGGCCCGCGCGTCATCGACGCCGACACCAAGCAGCGGATGCGCGACATTCTGCGCGACATCCAGAACGGCGACTTCACCAAGAAGCTGGTGGCCAACGTCGAGGGCGGCAACAAGCAGCTCGAGGCGCTGCGCAAGGAGAACGCCGAGCACCCCATCGAGGTCACCGGCAAGAAGCTGCGCGACCTGATGAGCTGGGTGGACCGCCCGATCACCGAGACGGCGTAGCCACCTTCGCCGAGCAGACGCAAATGTCCCGTTTTCCTCGGCGTGTCGGGGGCTTTTGCGTCTGCTCGCGCTAAGAGGTGAGGCGCCCGGCGACCTCGACGACCCGACGGGCCAGGTGGTGCAACGCGTCGACGGTGGGCTCGTCGAACTCGTGGATGTTGTCGTGGGTGGACACCAGGCTCACCCCGTACGGATTGCCGTCGACGAACTTGACCGGATCGGTGTAACCCGGCGGCACGATGATGCCGCCGAAGTGCATCAGCGTGATGTACAGCGACAGCAGGGTGGTCTCCTGGCCGCCGTGCACCGTGTTGGACGACGTGAACGCCGCGTACACCTTGTCCGCGAGCTTGCCTTGCGCCCACAGCCCGCCAAGCGAGTCCAGAAACGAACGCAGTTGCGCTGCGGGCGAACCGAACCGGGTCGGCGAGCCGAAGATCACCGCGTCGGCCCACACGATGTCGTCGCCGGTGGCCGCGGGCAGGTCATTGGTGGCTTCGTAGTTCGCGGTCCACGCCGGGTTGTGCGCGAACGATTGCGGGTCGTGGGTTTCGGCGACGTGGCGCAGGCGCACCTCGGCGCCGGCTGACTCGGCCGTCGCCGCGACGCGCTGCGCCATCGCGGTGCCGTGCCCGGTGGCCGAGTAGTAGATGATCGCGAGTTTGGTCACGGGGCCAGCTTAGGCATCTCCGCGATCCCGAATTCGCGGCGCAACAGCGTGCGCGCGGCAAAGTAACCCGACATGCCGTGCACGCCGCCGCCGGGCGGGGTCGCCGCCGAGCACAGGTACGCCTTGGGAACCGGTGTGCTCCAAGGGTTTACCCGCGGCACGGGCCCCGCGATCGCGCGCCAGGCGTTGTTGCCACCCATCCCGATATCGCCGCCGACGTAGTTGGCGTTGTGGTCGGCCATCCGCGCGGCGGGCACGGCCCGGGCGGCCACCACGATGTCGCGGAAGCCGGGGGCGAACCCCTCGACGACCCCGGTGACGGCCTCGGTCGCGTCGAGGGCGGAACCCGCCGGCACATGGGCGTACGTCCAGAACGGCCGGCGGCCCACGATGTCGATGCGGCCGGGGTCGGCGATGTGCGGCGAGGCGGCCAACACCATCGGCCACTGCGCGTGCCGCCCGGCGGCGATGTCGGCCTCGGCCCGCGCCATCTGCTCGCGGGTGCCGCCCAGATGCAGCGTCGGAGCCCGCGCCAGCCGCGGGTCCGACCACGGGATGTCCTCGCTGAGCACGAAATCGACCTTGGCGACGCCGGGACCAAACGTGTAGCGGCGCAACGCCTTCGCATAGCCGGACGGAAGGGCGTCACCGTAGATCCGCAGCAGCGCGGTCGGGGCCGTATCGAAAGCGACGACTCCGCTTGGCGGGGAAGTGACTTCGGTGCCGGCCGTGAGTTCGCCGCCGTGCGCGCGCAGGTCGGCGATCAGGGCGTCGGTGATCGCCTGGCTGCCCCCCACCGGGATCGGCCAGCCGACCGAATGCGCGAGGGTGGCAAGCATCAACCCCGCACCGGCCGCCGTCAGCGACGGCATCCGCGAAATCACGTGGGCCGCAACGCCGGTGAACAGGGCGCGGGCGTCGTCTCCGGCCAGTAACCCCCACGCGGGTGTCCCCTGCGCCAGCATGCGCAAGCCCAGGTGCAGCGCCGCCGGCAACGATCCGGGCACCGAGCGCTTGTCGCCCAGTAGCAGCCCCACCACGTCCTCGGAATGCTCGACCAGCGGCCCCAGCAGGCGCCGCCACGACGCGCCGCGCTCCAGTTCGGCGCAGGTGCGGTCGAGGTCGCGGTAGGCGATCACCGCCGGGCGGCCGGGCAGCGGGTTGGCGTAGGAAATCTCCGGGACCGCCAGCCGCACGCCGCGCGCGGGCAGGTCGAACTCGGCGAAAAACGGCGACGCCAGCGCCAACGGGTGCACCGCCGAACAGATGTCGTGCGAGACGCCGACGGAGTCCGGGTCGGCCGCGGTACGCGCGCCGCCGCCAAACGTCGGCTGGGCCTCGATGACCTGCACTTTCAGGCCGGCACGGGCGCAGATGACGGCCGCGGTCAGCCCGTTCGGCCCGCTGCCGATGATGGTGACGTCCACGCCTTTATTACAGCCGATAGTCTGGCCGGGTGAATCTGCCAGTAGTACTTATTGCCGACAAACTCGCCGAATCCACCGTCGCCGCCCTGGGAGACCAGGTCGAGGTGCGCTGGGTGGACGGCCCCGACCGGGAGAAGCTGCTGGCCGCCGTGCCCGAGGCCGATGCGCTGCTGGTGCGGTCGGCCACCACCGTCGACGCCGAGGTGCTGGCCGCCGCCACCAAGCTGAAGATCGTCGCGCGCGCGGGCGTCGGCCTGGACAACGTCGACGTGGATGCCGCGACCGCGCGCGGGGTGCTGGTGGTCAACGCCCCCACGTCGAACATTCACAGCGCCGCCGAGCACGCGATCGCGCTGCTGCTGGCCACGGCCCGCCAGATCACCGTGGCCGATGCCTCACTGCATGCCCACGAATGGAAGCGGTCGTCGTTCTCCGGCACGGAGATCTTCGGGCACACCGTCGGGGTGGTGGGTCTGGGCCGGATCGGGCAGCTGGTCGCCCAGCGGCTGGCCGCCTTCGGCGCCCACATCGTGGCCTACGACCCGTACGTGGCGCCGCCGCGGGCCGCTCAGTTGGGTATCGAGCTGCTGAGCCTCGACGAGCTGCTGGGCCGCGCCGATTTCATCTCAGTGCATCTGCCCAAGACGCCCGAGACGGCGGGTCTGATCGGCAAGGAGGCGCTGGCCAAAACCAAACCGGGCGTCATCATCGTCAACGCCGCCCGCGGCGGGCTGGTGGACGAGGCGGCGCTGGCCGAGGCGATCGTCAGCGGCCACGTGCGGGGCGCCGGCATCGACGTGTTCGCCAGTGAGCCGTGCACCGACAGCCCGTTGTTCGACCTTCCGCAAGTGGTGGTCACCCCGCACCTCGGCGCGTCCACCGATGAGGCCCAGGACAGGGCCGGCACCGACGTGGCGGCCAGTGTGAAGCTGGCGCTGGCGGGGGAGTTCGTCCCCGACGCCGTCAACGTCGGCGGGGGCGTGGTCAGCGAGGAGGTGGCGCCCTGGCTCGACCTGGTGCGCAAGCTCGGGGTGCTGGCCGCCGCGCTGTCGGGCGAGCTGCCGGTGTCGCTGTCGGTCCAGGTGCGCGGCGAACTGGCCGCCGAAGAGGTTGAGGTGCTGAAGCTTTCGGCGCTGCGCGGACTGTTTTCGGCGGTCATCGAGGACGCGGTCACGTTCGTCAACGCGCCGGCGCTGGCCGCCGAGCGCGGCGTCACCGCCGAGATCACCAAGGCCACCGAGAGCCCCAACCACCGCAGCGTGGTCGACGTGCGTGCCGTCGGCGCGGACGGCTCGTGCGTGAACGTCGCGGGCACGCTGTCCGGCCCGCAGCTGGTGGAAAAGATCGTGCAGATCAACGGGCGCAACTTCGATTTGCGCGCGACGGGAACGAACCTGGTGATCAACTACGCCGACCAGCCGGGCGCGCTGGGCAAGATCGGCACGCTGTTGGGTGGCGCCGGGGTGAACATCCAGGCCGCGCAGCTGTCCGAGGATGCCGAGGGCCCGAGCGCGACGATCCTGCTGCGGCTCGACCAGGAGGTGCCCGACGACGTGCGTTCGGCGATCGCGGCGGCGGTGGGTGCCAATGTGCTTGAGGTGGTTGATCTTTCGTGAAGCTGGCGGTGATTGCCGGGGACGGCATCGGTCCCGAGGTGACGGCCGAGGCGGTCAAGGTCCTCGACGCGGTGCTGCCCGGCGTGCACAAGACCGACTACGACCTGGGCGCGCGGCGCTTTCATGCCACCGGTGAGGTGCTACCCGAGTCGGTGGTTCCCGAGCTGCGCGAGCACGACGCGATTCTGCTGGGGGCGATCGGCGACCCGTCGGTGCCCAGCGGCGTGCTGGAGCGGGGCTTGTTGCTACGGCTGCGATTCGAGCTGGATCACCACGTCAACCTGCGCCCGGGCCGGCTCTACCCGGGCGTGCAAAGCCCGCTGGCGGGTAACCCGGACATCGACTTCGTGGTGGTGCGCGAGGGCACCGAGGGGCCGTACACCGGAAACGGCGGCGCCATCCGCGTCGGCACGGAGAACGAGGTGGCCACCGAGGTCAGCGTCAACACCGCGTTCGGCGTGCGGCGGGTGGTGCGCTACGCCTTCGAGCGCGCGATGCAGCGCCGCAAGCACCTGACGCTGGTGCACAAGAACAACGTGCTCGCGTTCGCCGGGGCGTTGTGGTCGCGCACCGTGCAGGGGATCGCGCGCGACTATCCCGATGTCGAGGTGGCCTACCAACACGTCGACGCCGCCACCATCCACCTGGTCACCGACCCGGCCCGCTTCGACGTGATCGTCACCGACAACCTGTTCGGCGACATCATCACCGATTTGGCCGCGGCGGTGTGCGGCGGAATTGGCTTGGCGGCCAGTGGGAATATCGACGCCACCGGGGCAAATCCATCGATGTTCGAACCGGTGCACGGCAGCGCGCCCGACATTGCCGGGCAGGGCATCGCGGACCCGACCGCGGCGATCATGTCGGTGGCGCTGCTGCTTGCCCATCTCGGTGAGGACGACGCCGCGGCGCGGGTGGACCGCGCCGTCGAGAGCCATCTGGCGACCCGTGGGATCGAACGGCTCGCCACCACCGAAGTCGGCGCACGGATCGCCGCCGCGCTCTAGTCTCCAGGCCGGGCGGCAGCAACCGGACCGGCACGAACGGTATCGCCAGTAACGGAAACACCCCGCACAACGCCCACGCCGTCGGGTATTTGGCGGCCGAGATCAACGCACCGAACAATGGCGGGCCGCCGGCGGCCATCAACCGCTGGGTGGTGTTCTGGATGCCGAGCGCGCGCCCGCTCCAGAACGGTCCGGCGAATTCGGTGATGGCCGTCGCCTCCAATCCGTTGTCCAGCACCGCGATCACCGCGATCGCGACCATCAGGGGCACGTCGTACGGCGAGCCGTCGATGCTGTCGGAGAGGGACAGCAGGAACAGGGTCAGCGCGGCGGCGACGGCGATCACCGCGACCGGTTGCATGCGCGAGCCGATGCGATCTGACCAGCGGCCGACCGCGACGCGGCCCACCGCGCCCAGCAACTGCGACAGGGTGACCAGGCCGCCGGCCGCGGCGATCGACCAGTGATGGTGGTTGATCAGCCACACCAGCATGAACGTCACGGTCACCGTCTGCGGCATCATCAGCAGGCCGGCCACCGCGTGGATGCGCCACAGCATCGACGAACCGTGGTAGGGACTGGCCAGTTCCTCCAGGGTGGCCGTCTTGCGCGATTTGCGCGCCGGGTCGACGACCCCGATGACGCTGGCCACCGCCGCCACCGTGCAAACCACCGCGAGAAACATCAGCCCACGGTGCGGTCCGTGTTCGGCCAGTTCGGGTATCACCAACGCGCCCACCGCGATTCCCAGCGGTTGGGCGGTCTGGCGAATGCCCATCGCCAGGCCGCGCTGCTGCGGCGGGAACCAGCCGGACACCAGCCGGCCCCCGGCGGCGTTGCAACTCGCGGCGGCCATTCCCCCGAGGAACAGGAACAGTCCGATCAGCACCATCGCGTGCACGGACGCCGCGGCGTAGGCCGCGGCCGCCGTCAGCGCCGAGCCCGCGGTCAGCACGATCCGCTCGCCGACGCGGTCGAGCACGTAGCCCCACAGGACCAGCGTGGCAACCATGCCCCAGCTGGGCATCGACGACAACAGGCTGGCCTCGGTCAGTCGCACGCCGCGCTGATCCTCAAGCGAGGGGATCAGGAAGGCGATGCCGTTGATGAAGAGGAAGGAACTCGCCGTCACGAACAGCGAAACGACCATGACCGCCCAGCGCCCGCCCGTGCTGATCCCCGTGGGACGGCCCGAGGACATCGGCGGCGTCGGCGACATCAATCCATGTTTCCACAGGGGCGGCTGACCCAAGAGCGATCGTGCGGCTACTCGCGGGGACGAACGTCGGTCTTTCGCCGCAACCGACGGGCGGTGTGCTGGCGGGCCCGGTCCTCCAATCCCGGTGGGAGCAAGCCGATCGGCACAATCGGCACCGCCGCGAGCGGGATTAGTGCGCACAGCGCGAACGTCGGCGGATATCCGATCGCCGGGACCAGCACACCGAACACCGGCGGTCCGGCCAGCGTCATCAGACGCTGCGCGGTGTTCTGGATCCCCAGCGCGCGCCCGCTCCAGAATTCGCCCGCGAATTCCGTGATCGCGGTGGCCTCCAATCCGTTGTCCATCACCGCGACGACCGACACGGCAACCATCGATGGCACGGCCAGCGATGAACTCAGGTGATCGGTGGCGGCCAAGATCAACATGGTCGCGCTGGTGCCGAGCGCGATCAGCCGGACGGGTCGCATCCGGGAGCCGACGCGGTCCGACCACCTGCCGGCAGCCAAACGGCTCGCCGCGCCGAGCAACTGAGTGGTGACGACCAGCGCGCCGGCGGCGTCGTCCGACCAGCCTTGGTGCGTGTCCAACCACACGAACATGAACGTCACGGTCACCGACTGTGGCACCACCATCAGCCCGGAAATCGCGTGGATTCGCCACAGCACGGCGCTATGGCGGTACGGGCTGGCCAGCTCGCTGTGACTAGCGCGCTCTCGCGGCTTGTGCGGTGGGTCATGCGCGACGAGGGTGCCGACCGCCGCCGACGCCGCGCACGCCAATGCCGGAAACAGCAAGCCGACGGACGGCGGACCGTGTCGTGCGACCGGGGGAATCACCAAGGCGCCCATAACGATCCCCAGCGGTTGTGCGGTCTGGCGGACGCTCATCGCCAAACCGCGCTGCTCCGGCGGAAACCAGCCGGCTACCAGCCGGCCGGCGGCGGGATTGCAGCCGGCCGCGGCCATTCCGCCCAGAAACAGGAAGGCCCCCATGGTCATCAAGGAGTCGGTTGACGCCGCGGCAAACGCCGCGACCGCGGTCAGCGCCGAGCCCATCGCGAGCACGATTCGCTCCCCGACGCGATCCGCCATGTAACCCCATGCGACGAGCGTGACCACCATGCCGACGCTGGGCATCGCCGCCAGCAGGCCGGCCTGGGTCAGCGGGGTTCCGCGCGCCGAGTCCAGTGCGGGAATCAGGAAGGGGACGGCATTGATGAACGAGAACGCGCTCGAGCTCACCAGCACCGCGACACCCACCATCGACCAGCGCGTCGCCGCGCTGGCCGCGTCCGTCGACATCACGTCATGCTGTCATACGCGTCTCACAATCCAGCTGAAATGCGGTCCCTCGGCCAACGGCCCCAAGCCCGTCACCAGGTCGGATGGTGACGGCCCGCAGCGCCCGGCTTCGCCGCG